>JBNKGB010000040.1:0-36757 GCA_050289605.1 Roseibium sp.
GAACGAGATCGATGCGGTCCAGCTCACCATGGGTACGGGCACGATCAAGGTTCCGACCATCGAGTTCACCAGTTCGCAGGAGTTCGACCCCGAGTCGCTTGACCTCGACTTCACGGCGACGCTGTTCGATGACGACAGCGACAGCTTTGATGACGGGTTCTCCGTCCACGTCGAACCCGACCCCATCGTGTGACCGATCCGGCGGGCCCGTCACTCAACGGCGGGCCCGCCTTTTTCACTGAAATTCCCGTTCACGGATCCGCTTCCCATGTCCCGGCAAATCAAAGACACTCGACTCAAACAGGTTCTGAGCGCCCTCCGGCGGCAGTTTCCCGTTCTCGTTCTGCTGAGCTGCCTGCTCAACCTCCTGCTACTGGTGACCAGCATCTACATGCTGCAGGTCTACGACCGGGTGCTGTCGAGCGGTTCCATGGACACGCTCCTCTGGCTGACCCTGATTGCCGTATTCGCTCTTATGATCTACGGCGTTCTGGAACGGTCCAGGCGCATGATCCTCGGACGGATGGCCGGCTGGCTCGACAGGGAACTCAATGCGCCGATGCTGCAGCAGGCCATGGAAGTGCGGCTGTCCGGCAAGGAGGCGCGTGCGGGCACCCGCGATGTCGCCGACCTTCGGAAATTCTATGCGGGTGATTCCGTGCTTGCGCTTCTCGACGCACCCTGGAGCCCCGTATTCATTGCCTTTATTTGGCTTCTGCATCCCGTTCTCGGAATTGTCGCCACAGGCGGCGCGCTGATTCTGCTGGTTCTTGCCCTGACGAATGACGCGCTGACGCGGCACCGCCAGAACATGGTCGCGGCGGCTACGAAATCCTACCAGGAAGCGGCGATGCGCTATGTCGACGCCGGTGAAACGATCAGTCCGCTGGGAATGGCCCGGGCCATTTTCGACCGCTGGCGCACGCGCCAGGCCGAGGTCGTGAGCGAACAGCTGCTGATAGCCGACAGGACGACGACGATCCTGGCGATTTCCCGCGGACTCAGGCTGATCCTGCAGGTCGTCATCCTGGCGGCCGGGGCGCATCTGGTGCTGCTCGGGGAAATCACGGCGGGTGCCATGATCGCGGCGTCGATCGTCATGAGCCGCGCACTTGCGCCGATCGAACGGGCAACGGGTGCCTGGCGCGGACTTGTTGCCGCAAGACAGGCGCGCGCCAACCTGAAGGAGCTTTTTGCCGACGCGGAAAGCCGCAGCGGCGAACATGTCTCACTGCCGCGTCCGGAAGGCAGCCTGTCCTTCGAAAATGTCTATTACCTTCCGCCCGGCCTGGAGCAACCCGTGCTCGGTGCGATCGATCTTGTGATCGAACCGGGAGAAAACTGCGCCGTGGTGGGGCCGTCAGGGGCCGGCAAGTCGACCTTCTGCCGTTTGGCGGTCGGTGCCTGGCAACCGACTCGGGGGCATGTGCGCCTTGGCGGAGCGGATGTCTATGACTGGGATCCGGAGGAGCTCGGACCGCATATCGGCTACCTGCCGCAGCAGGTTGACCTTCTGCCGGGCACCGTCGGTCAGAACATCGCCCGCTTCCAGGATATGGACAGTGAGGCGGTCATTCAGGCCGCCAAGCTTGCCGGCATACACGAACTCGTTCTGTCGCTGCCGGACGGCTATGAAACCGAAATCGCCCTGCATTCGCGGCGCATATCCCTTGGCCAGCGCCAGCGTCTTGCGCTTGCGCGGGCACTCTACGGCAATCCGGCCCTGGTTGTGCTCGACGAGCCGAACGCGAATATGGACGAAGCCGGAGACCGGGCGATGATCGATGTGCTGACCCGGCTCAAAAAACTGGGCACAACGGTCATCATCGTCACGCATCACGTGTCGATGATGTCGTGTTCCGACAAGGTGCTCGTGCTCAAGGAAGGCGCGATCGCCACCTTCGGACCGCGCGATCAGGTCATCCGCCCGGTGCGACCCGTCGAAACCAAACCTGAAACGCCCGCGCGGCCGGTCACCGGAAAACTGCAACCGGCCATGGCCGTGCCCGGCAAACACCCTTCGGCGGCGGAGTGAAGCCATGCCCGATTTCAAGTCCATTCTCAACGACGTCACGGCCTGGACGGAGAGGACGTTCGCCCTGGCTCTGGATGCCATAAGGATCGGCCATGCCGAGCTCGATGCCATTGCTCGCGCGCAATTGGCACGCGTGGAGATCGAGCCGACGGATACCAGTGCGGCGATTGTCCTGTCCGCTGCCGGACTTCTGACCGCACTCCTGCTCTGGCGGCTGTACCGGTTCATCGTTCCGAAACGCTCAAAGGATCCCTCGGCAACGCTCGAGACGATGACCCGCAATCCCCGGCATCTGGGTGTCGCCGCCGCCGCCTTCTTCGTGCTCGTCTTTGCCGGCTGGTCCGGTCTGGCGCCGCTTGTGGGCGCTGCCATCGCCCCGGGGGTGATCAGTCCCGACGGCTACCGGAAAACCGTTCAGCACCTGGAAGGCGGCATCATCCAGTCCATCCTCGTGCAGCAGGGCGACAGGGTTGACGCAGGAGATCCGCTGATCGAACTAGACAACACGCGGGCCAAGGCTCTTGACGGTGAAATCCGCGAACGGCTCCGCTACGTTCTGGCTACCGCCGCCCGGCTCGAGGCAGAGCGCACCGGATCTTCGGAAATCGATTTCCCCGACCAGCTCTTCGACGAAAAGTCGGACGATTTGCGGAAGCTGATGGAGGGACAACGCCAGTTGCTTCGCAGTCACCAGGCAACGCATCAGGGGCGCGTCAAGATCCTCAAGTCGCGCATGCGCCAGCTTGAAGAGCAAAATGCCGGTCTCAGGCAGGTGATCGCGGCGGAGGACCAGCAGATTGCCCTGATCGAAGAAGAAATTTCCGACGCGCAGGACCTTCTCGAAAAGGGGCTGGAACGCAAGCCCCGGGTATTGGCCCTGCGGCGTTACCGGGCGGATATCTCGGCCGAAAAGGCCAGCAACCGCGCGAAGATCGCCGAAAACGCGCAGGAAATCGGAGAAACCGAACTGCAGCTCCTTGCCATATCGGAGGAGCGCCAGGAAAAGATCAACGAGGAACTCGCCAACACGCGCCGGATACTTTCCGAGTTGAACAGCCAGCTGCCGTCACGCGAAGATATTCTCAGGCGAACCGTCATACGCGCTCCTGTCAGCGGTACCGTCATGAATGTCCGAGTAACCACCGAAAGCGGCGTCATGCAGCCGGGACAGCCGCTCCTCGACATCGTTCCGCAAACAAGTGCAATGATCATCGACGCGCGGGTCCGCCCGACCGACATTGAGCGGATCCGGCCCGGCATGCCGACACGCGTTGTCCTGACTGCCTACCGGCAACGGACGCTGCCGCTGATTCATGGAAAACTGCGTTCGATTTCCGGCGATGCGATCATGGATGAACGCACGGGCGAAAGCTATTTTCTGGCGAAGATAGAAGTGGTGCCGGAGGACATCGCCGGCCTCGACAACGTGAAACTCCTTCCCGGCATGCCGGCGGAAGTGATGCTGATCGACAGCGAGCAGACGCTGTTTTCCTATCTCACGTCGCCGATCATCGACAGCGCCCGCCGGCGGTTCAGGGAGAATTGACTTTGCCGGTCGTGAGGATCGCCTTCAGGCAGATCGGCTACGCCTGACCAGTAAAAGCGAAATCAGAAGACCGGAAAGGACCGAAAACATCAGGAAATAGATGGAATACGGCCTGATGATCCACACAAAGGCAGCAAGTCCGATCAGGAGAGACGATAAGAGCAATTTGAGAAGCAATGTCAAAACAATGTAAATTCGTTTCTCTTTCTCCCTGCGCTTCTTACTGAAAAGGTCGAATATTGTCGGAAGTGGCAGTAGAAAAATCATAGTCCACCAGCCAATGGAAAAAAGCGTGGTAGCGGGGGCGCTTACACCTGCCAGCAATTCGTATTTCACGACTTCCCAGGGGGACGCTTTTCGGACCCTGAAACCCGATGCGACAGGATCGTTTTCCGGATAGAAAACCGGCTCGCCACCGGTCTCAGCTTGCTTGATAGGCTGCCATACCGATTTGTCGAATTCGAAAATGCTTTCGGATAACTCGTCATAAACAAGACATTCCCTCGCATCGTCCGGTCCATGGCAGCTTAGAAAAAGCATCGGAGAAATCATCGACGCTGCGAGCAGTCTTCCTTCTGAATCGATGACGACCGCCTGCTGTGGATCGGCGATAAATATCCCGTCTCCATTCAGTATTTTGATCGATACAGGTTCGCCGTTCGCGTCCCGCACCTCGTCCATTTGCGTATAGTAAGGGGAATGGGCCAGAGCGCAGGCAACAAAAACAAAATACAGAACCGGCGTTATGCCAAACCGAAGAAGGCGGAATCTGATTTTCCGGAGCAATGTTCGTTTCTCCCCGCTTTGGCAGATGTGGAACGAACAGTACGCTTGCCATTTTGGAGAGATCGAGCGGTTTTTGTGCAGGAGATGCGCAATCGCAACGAGAAGGATTAGGATCCGAAAAGCGCGCCGAACACCTTGGCGTAGATTTCCTCGACCAGTGCCGCCTCACCCGGGCTCTGCCGGTAAAGATTGCTGAGGCCGGGGGCCGTGTTCACTTCCAGAACCACGGGCGGCATGCCGTCGGGAAGGATCAGGTCGACGCCGGCGTAGCGCAGGCCGAGGGTTTCGGCCGCTTTGCAGGCAACGGCGCGAAGGTCCGGTTCAAGGCTCGCGGTCACAACACTCGCCGTACCGCCTGCGGAAAGATTGGCAACCGGCATCAGCGAAACAGTCCGATCCTGTTCGGGGATACTCTCAAAGGTCATGTCTTGCCGGGCGAGTTCGGAGGCAAGGCGGACGTCGGCGGGATCGATCTTTGCGTGTGCGCCGATGAGTTCGGAAACGGTACTCCTGCCGTCGCCGATGATCCCGGGCGGGTGCCTTTCGATGGCGCACAGGACTTCGCCGTCCAGCACGATCACCCGAAACTCACGACCCGGGATTTCGCTTTGAACCAGCAGGTGCTCGTTGGTGTCCGCGAGGCCCCTGAGGGCCGCGGTCAGATCCTGAAGGTTGCCGGCCCGCATCACGCCCCGGCCTTCCTGACCGATGTTGGGTTTCACGAAGAGCGGAAACGGCCGTGAAGACAGGAATTCACGGAGATCCTCAGGCAGGCCGCCGCTTTTGCGGACGTCCGCCGCGAGAATGAAACATGTATCGGGTACGGCAATCCCGGCCGCCTTGAGGAAATTCGCGGCGTAGGCCTTGTCGTCGGCGATCTCGGAGGCGCCGAGCGGGTTGAGATCGAAGTGGGTGCCCTTGAAGAACCAGCGCTTGCCGGAGGGGCTTTCCACCAGCCCGGCATGGCCATAGGGGTCGCCCGCCGTCAGGCGCAGGCCGTTATCCGTGCAGTAGCGTTCCAGAAGCCGGAAGACGAGGGAGCGGCTTTCCTTCGCCGGCTGCCCCGGATCCCTGGCTCGGCTCAATTGCGGCCCTTGGACTGGTTGGCGTTCGCCAGATAGTCGATCTTGAAGAGATCCGGATTGGTCGGGCCGTTGGAGACGACGTTGTAGACGGCGACCGACGTGTCGTAGCCCTGCTGGTCCGTGACGGTCCATTGTTTCAGGGCGTAGTCCTGGGCGTCGAAGATCAGCGTCAGCGTTCCGGAGTTGAACTTGGTCTTGTCGAAGATCGTGACGGTGATCAGGTCCTCTTCCACCAGGACGTTGGTAACGTTGGTGTCCTTCCGGAGGTCGATCGAATCGGACAGGAGGAATCTCAGTGGCGTCTGGCCGAGCGGCCACAGGTCCTGGGTGTTCAGTTTGCGGTCGCGAACGGAAACGTTCTTGCCGTCGGCGACGATGTCCAGCACGGAGGGCTTGTTGTAGTAGAAACGCACCTTGCCCGGGCGGGCCATGTAGAACTTGCCGTCCGACTGGCTGCCATCCGGTCCGAACTGGATGAAGTCGCCGTTCATGGTCTTCACCGAGTTGAAATAGGAGTTCAGGTCCTTGAGGGTCTGTTCTTCCTTTTCGCTCAGGGCTGCGGCCGGCATCAGGGCGGTCAGGGACAGGGCCGCCGCCAGACCCGCGGCTGCCAGAGGCCTGACCAGGCGGTGAGCGAAGCGTTTCAGCATGGTGCAATGTCCTAAGTCTGTTCGTGCCGTCAAACGGTTTGCCGTGGGGGCAGACCCCAGGTACTGCCCCTAGCTAGTCATCGTGTGTGGCAAAGCTTTGGCAATGTCACACTAAAAGTCCTCTTCCACACCGTTCTGTACCAGAATCTCGCGTTTTCCCGCATGGTTGGCCGAACTGATCAGCCCTTCCCGTTCCATGCGTTCGATCAGCGAGGCGGCGCGGTTGTAGCCGATCGACAGGCGCCGCTGGACATAGGAGGTCGAGGCCTTCTTGTCGCGCAGCACGATCGCCACGGCCTTGTCATATAGATCGTTGCCGTCCTCGCCTCCTGCAAGGCCGCCGCCGTCATATGGGCTGTCGACTTCGTCGTCTTCCTCGGTGACGGCTTCCAGATATTGCGGCGTGCCCTGGACCTTCAGGTGCTTGACGATGTCCTCGACCTCGCCGTCGGAGACGAACGGGCCGTGGACACGCTGGATGCGGCCGCCACCGGCCATGAACAGCATGTCGCCCATGCCGAGAAGCTGCTCGGCGCCCATCTCACCCAGGATCGTCCGGCTGTCGATCTTCGACGTCACCTGGAAGGATATCCGGGTCGGGAAGTTCGCCTTGATGGTACCGGTGATGACGTCCACGGACGGGCGCTGGGTGGCCATGATCAGGTGGATGCCGGCGGCACGGGCCATCTGCGCGAGACGCTGGATCGCGCCCTCGATATCCTTGCCGGCCACCATCATCAGGTCGGCCATTTCGTCGACGATCACCACGATGTAGGGCATCGCCTCCAGCGGCAGCGTCTCTTCCTCGTAGATCGGCTGGCCGGTGTCGCGGTCGAATCCGGTCTGGACCGTGCGGGTGAAGCTTTCGCCTTTCTCCAGCGCCTGCTTGATGCGCGTGTTGTAGCCGTCGATGTTGCGCACGCCCATCTTCGACATCTTCTTGTAGCGGTCCTCCATCTCGCGAACGGTCCACTTGAGCGCGACGACGGCTTTCTTGGGGTCGGTCACGACCGGCGTCAGGAGGTGCGGAATGCCGTCGTAGATCGACAGTTCCAGCATCTTCGGGTCGATCATGATCAGCTTGCACTGCTCCGGCGTCAGCCGGTAGAGCAGGGACAGGATCATGGTGTTGATCGACACCGACTTGCCCGAACCCGTGGTCCCGGCGACGAGCAGGTGGGGCATGCGGGCGAGATCGGCAACGACGCTTTCGCCGTTGATGGTCTTGCCGAGCGCCAGCGCCAGCTTGGACTTGGATTTCTCGAAGTCCTGGGCTGCCAGAAGCTCGCGCAGGTACACCGTCTCGCGGCGGGCGTTCGGCAGTTCGATGCCGATGGCGTTCTTGCCCGGGATCACGGCAACGCGAGCGGAAATGGCGCTCATGGAGCGGGCGATGTCGTCGGCGAGACCGATGACGCGGGACGACTTGATGCCCGGTGCCGGCTCCAGCTCGTAAAGGGTGACGACCGGACCCGGGCGGACCTCGATGATCTCGCCGCGCACGCCGAAGTCTTCCAGCACCCCTTCCAGGATGCGGGCATTCTGCTCCAGCGCGTCGGCCGACAGGCCCGGTACCTTGCCGCCCGTCTTGGGTTCCGCCAGCAGGCGCAGAGGCGGCAGTTCGTATTCTTCCGGCGCGCCGAGGAACGAAGGCTGCGCCTCGTCGATGGCCCGTTTGCTCTGCTTCGGGCGCGGCGCCTGCGGGATTACCCGGCCGGATTGTGCCGCGGGTGCGGCGGTGCGCGGCGAGGGTTCGGGGGCTGCGATCCCGATCGGAACCGCCGGGCTGCCGGAAACCGGACCCTTTTCGACGAGCAGCTCGTCCGGGGAAAAGCCTTCGCCTTCCTCGTCGTAGGGAACCTCGGCATAGGGTTCGAACACATCGTCCTCGTCACCATGACCGCCGCGGTCGTAAAACTCGTCAAGACCGTCGTCCTCTTCCGGCATCAGGCGTCCGGCAAGGGCCTGCCGGAAGGCCTTCAGGCGGCTGCCCTGGCGGGAGTCCTCCGGTTCGTAGTCGCCCTCGTGATCGTGGCCGTCCCAATAGTCCTGATCCTGCGACCGCGCGCGCTTGAAGCCTGTCAGGCGGCGCAGCTGGCTGATCGTCTGCAGTCCCCAGTGCTCCATCTGGCCGACAAAGGCGCTTGCCATGAGAGCGATGCGCGACTCGCCGTCCTCTTCATCGAGGCCGAGATCCTCCTCGATGGACTTCCCGTGACCCTTCGGCGCCGACGTTGGCTCGATCCGCTCCACGGGCATGCCCGCCGATCCGAGCCACCCGGCGGCGGCCAGCAGGCAGAGGATGGCGGGAACCCCGAGCCCCAGTCCCCCGATGATCGTCGCCGCGCCGCGTGTCAGGTTGGAAGTGATCACGGCCGGAATCCGGTGGATCGTGTCGCCGAAGAAGCCGCCGAGGCCGGTCGGCAGCGGCCAGCTGTCCGGGACTGGCAGGGACGCAAGTGCGCCGGCGGCGAGCGAAGTGCCGATCAGCCAGAATGCCAGGCGCTTGCGGCCGATGCCGAGCGCATGCCCCGTCAGGAGGCGCCATCCCCACAGGACCAGCGGTACAAGGAAGACCGCAGTCGCCAGGCCGATGGACTGCATGAGAATATCGGCCACCACCGCGCCGGGAGACCCCAGCGCGTTGCGAACCGGCCCGGAAGTGGCATGATTGAAACTCGGGTCACTGACCGACCAGGTCGCCAGGGCAGCCGCCACCATGGCCGCAAGGGCGATCAGGCCAAGACCGGTCGCTCCCACGAGATTGCGGCGGAGAAACCGTTTCAGCGGGCTCTGGGTGTCCAGAAGGTCAACGGAGGAGCGGCGGCCGTTGCCGCGAACTGCGCTTGCCCGTCTCATGCTTTGTCTCCCAACCAGGTCGCCAGGCGTTTAAGAGCGGTTTCGGTCTGTTCCAGCGGTGCGGTCAGACTGACGCGGATATAGGTTCGGCCCGGGTTGGTTCCGTCGGACTGGTCCGAGGCCAGATAGCTGCCCGGCAGCACCTTGACCCCCACGTCGCGCCAGAGGGCCCTGGTCACTTCGACCGCATCGCCCCATCTGCCGATGTCGAGCCAGAGAAAGAAACCGGCTTCCGGCGTGACTGGCCCCATGATCGGTGCCAGATGCCGTTCGGCGGCCTCGAACTTCTCGTTGTAGAGCCTGCGATTTTCCGCGACATGCACCTCGTCCTGATAGGCGCGGACGGCGACGGCCTGCGCGGGCAGGGGAACCTGCGGAGCAGCGAGGCCGCGGAATTTCGCCCATTTTTCCAGGAACACCGGGTCGCCTGCAGCAAAGCCGCAGCGAAGACCCGCCAGATTCGAGCGTTTCGACAGGGAATTCAGAACGACGATGTTGGAAAGATTTCCACCCATGGCCTTTGCCGCTTCCAGGATGCCGGGAGGCGGGGTGTGCCGGTAGATCTCCGAATAGCACTCGTCGGCGAAAATGAAGAAGCGGTGCTCGCGCGCCATTTCGATCAGGCGCTGCCAGTAGGCAATGTCGGCCGGGTGCCCTTCAGGATTGGTCGGCGAGGCGACATAGAAGGCGACGGTTTCCTCGAGCAGGTCCTCATCGAGGCTGTCGAGATCGGGCAGAAAATTGTTGCCGGGCACGGCGTCCAGCAGAACAGCCTGCGCATCGGCAAGGTGAGCTGCCGCCGCATAGGTCTGGTAGAACGGATTCGGCAGGATGACGACGGGATGGTCCAGGCCCTTGCCCAGCTGGTCGCGCGCGGCAACGGCGCCGAAGGACAGACCCTCGCGGGAGCCGTTCAGCGGCAGGACGCCGTGGGTGACATCAATCAGGCCGCCGAGTCCATAGCGCCGGTCCAGCCAGGCGGCGATCGCTGCACGGAATTCCGGCGTGCCGTCGATCGGCGGGTAACGCCGGAAACTGGCCATGTTTTCGGCCAGGACTTCGGCGGTGAAATCGGGAATCGCATGTTGCGGCTCGCCGATCGTCATGATGATCGGGTCGAGACCCGGCGACTCGCCGCCCAGGAGTTCGGCAAGGCGTTGAAACGGATTGGAGCCCGGCAGGGACGCGCCGCGCTTATAGGCTTTTTGGCTGGCAACCATGAATGATCCGGCAGTCGTTACGCATAACTCAAGAGCACACTTTGCCCCGACCCTATCGTCTCCATGGTAAATCTCTTATTAACCAAGCACACGCGGGAGGGATCTTTCCGTCAATTGCCTGTCCCGTGGAACTTGCCTAATCTCCCTTTCAAGGCTTTCTCCCTGACTTGAAAAGAGTTTCTCATGCCGAACAGCAATGATCCGATATCCGTCGTCTGTTTCGGGGATTCCCTCACATGGGGCTTCAATCCCGTCGACAAATCGCGTTACGGCCATGACGTGCGCTGGACGCGGCTGCTGCAAAAGGAACTTGGCGCCGGATTCTACGTGATCGAGGAAGGGGTGAACGGGCGGACCACTGTTTTCGAAGATCCGGTGAAAGGCGACAAGAACGGCCTTGCCCATCTGGCGACGGTGCGCAAGTCGCACATGCCGATCGATATTCTCATCATCATGCTCGGCACGAATGACCTGCAGGGCAGGTTCGGCATGAACGCCGAGACCATCGCGGTCGCAATGGGACGGCTTCTCGATTTCGCCCGCAGGCCCACGGATGACATCGAGGGCCGGGCGCCAAAGGTCCTCTTGATGTCGCCCCCGCCGCTGGCGCCGCTGGAGGGGACGCCCTACGTCGCCCAGTTCGGTGACCGGGCCTTCGAGGAATCGCACCGGCTTGCCGCCTGCTACCGGGAAAAGGCGACGGAATATGGCGCTGCCTTCTTTGATACCGGCACCGTGATATCCGCAAGTCCCGTCGATGCGGTCCATTTCGAAGCCGCGCCGCAGGTGGGTCTGGCGAGAGCCGTTGCGGAGGAAGTGCGAAAGCTGGTGGAAGCCTGAAATCAGAAGTCGACTGTCAGGCCCTTGACTTCCCAGTCGTCGTAGCGGGTCGGCTCCAGGCCGCCGCGGCCATTGACTTCCGTGGGCATGGCCGCTTGTTTCGCATCGATCCGCCGGCGCCGTTCCTCGGCCTCCTTCAGCGCGCGCTGGGCTGCCGGCGGCAGGTCCTCGAAGCGCTTCCTGGGTGCGCTTTCGGTTTCCGCCCTTAATGAAGGGACCGTGGTCTCGGAATAGTTTGCGGTCGGGTTTTCGGGTGTGTCCGTCATCGGCTCGCTGTTGTTCGAATTGCGATTTTGTCACGCTCTATACCGCATTCTTGCCAAGAATGGCAGAAATCACCATCTTCAGTCCGGACAATGGGGCTGCAAGTCCCTGAAGAAATCGAACGGTACAGGACGAAGAACGGATAAGAGCGGCGATGAACTACGTTCGCACGGCAATGTTACTGGCGGCAATGACCGCCCTGTTCATGGGGATCGGCTTCTTGATCGGCGGCCAGTCGGGCATGATGATCGCACTTGCGATTGCCGCGGCCATGAACCTCTTCAGCTACTGGAATGCCGACAAGATGGTCCTGCGCATGCATCATGCACAGGAGGTCGATGAGCGCAGCGCGCCGGAATTCTACCACATCGTGCGGAGACTGGCACAGAACGCCGGACTGCCGATGCCCAAGGTCTATCTGATCAACAATCCGCAGCCGAACGCTTTCGCCACAGGCCGCAACCCGGAAAACGCGGCGGTCGCCGCCACCACGGGCCTGCTGCAGATGCTCTCGGCGGAGGAGGTCGCCGGCGTGATGGCGCATGAGCTGGCCCATGTGAAGCACCATGACACGCTGATCATGACGATCACCGCGACCATTGCCGGCGCGATCTCCATGCTGGCGAATTTCGCCTTCTTCTTCGGAGGCAACCGCAACAATCCGCTCGGAATCGTCGGCGTGCTGCTGACGATGATCGTCGCGCCGATGGCGGCGATGGTCGTCCAGATGGCGATTTCCAGAACGCGCGAATATGCGGCCGACCGTGCGGGCGCCGAAATCTGCGGCGAACCGCTTTGGCTCGCCTCGGCCCTTGCCAAGATCGCCGGGGGCGTCGAGCATATCCATAACCCGGACGCAGAAGCCAACCCGGCAACGGCGCACATGTTCATCATGAACCCGCTGTCGGGCGAACGGATGGACAACCTTTTCTCCACCCACCCGAACACGCAGAACCGCATCGACGAATTGCGCAAACTGTCCGACGCGGGCCTGGGAACCGGCGGCCGGGCGACTGTCGGGCGCGGCGCGCCGCGATCTTCGGATTTTGACGGCCCCTGGGGTGGTACAGGTGGCGGCTCCGGCCGTTCACGGCGCTCCGGCGTTCCGAGCCACCCAAAGGGTCCCTGGGGATAATTGCTTCCCCTTCCGGGCAAAAAACGCTTTGCCGGGAATGGCCGGACCCCTAGAATGCATTCGTTACGCCGCAGCCGGACGTCCGGTCTGCGGCGCTTGATTTTGAGACGAGCCGGATCCTTCCGGACATCGGCAAGGATAGTTCCGTGAGCAAGCCGCCGCATAAATCCCAGAAACCAACGGGCGACAAGGCGCCGGAGCGTTCCGAAAAGCCCGGATTTGCGGCCCGCAAGGTTGCTGCGGACATTCTCGGCAACGTGGTTCACAAGAAACGGCCGCTTGACGGCGAGCTGGATGCCGCCTCCGGCCACTCAGGGTTTCGCGAGCTTGCCGCCATCGACAGGTCGCTGGTGCGGGCCATCGTCGGCGCCGCGCTCAGGCACCGTGGCGAAATCGCGGAAATCCTGAACCGATTGCTCGACCGGGAGATCCCGGAAAAGACCGGCCGCGTGCTGGATATCCTTCATGTCGCCATCGCGCAGATGCTGTTTCTGGACATCCCGGACCGGGCCGCCGTTTCGCTCGCGGTCGATCACGCATCAATGGACCGCCGCGCAAGGCCCTACAAGGGGCTGGTCAACGGTGTGCTCCGGCGGCTCGGGCGCGAGCGGGAAGAGATCACCTCCGATCTCGACGCGGATGCGCTGAACACGCCCGATTGGCTCATGGAAAGCTGGCAGGCCGCCTACGGAACGGAGATCGGGCGAGCCTTGGCTGCCGCCAACCGCTGCGAGGCGGCGCTCGATTTGACGGTCAAGTCGGATCCGGAAGGCTGGGCGAAGACGCTCGGCGGCGAGGTCGTCGGGGCGGGCAGCGTTCGCCTGGTGAAGAAGGGCGTTGTCGAGGATCTGGAAGGGTTCCAGGAGGGCGCCTGGTGGGTTCAGGACGCCGCCGCTTCGCTGCCGGCACGACTTCTGGGCGATGTCACCGGCCTGAGGGCGGCGGATCTTTGCGCGGCGCCCGGCGGCAAGACCGCGCAGCTCGCGGCCGCCGGTGCCAAGGTGACGGCGGTCGACATTTCCAAGGGGCGGCTGAAGCGGCTGGAGGAAAACATGGCGCGCCTCGGATTGACCGTTCAGACGGCCGCCGCCGATCTCAGGGAGTTCGAACCGGCCGAACCGTTCGACGTCATTCTGCTCGACGCGCCGTGCAGCGCGACCGGCACGATGCGCCGCCATCCGGATGTTGCCTGGATCAAGAAACCTTATGATGTTGAAAAACTGGGTGAAATTCAGCGTGACCTGCTCGACCGCGTGGTGGAATGGGTGAAGCCGGGCGGGCTGATCGTCTACTGTACCTGTTCGCTCGAACCGGCGGAAGGCGAGGCGCAGGTGGCCAGCTTCCTGGAGCGCCAGGAAGGCAAGGTCGAGCTGGTGGCGGTGACCCCGCAGGAGATCGGCGGCCTCGGCCAATGTGTCACGAAAGAGGGTTATCTTCGCTGCCTGCCGTGCCACGAGGCAGGCTCCGGTCCGGGTTCGCGCGGCATGGATGGATTTTTCGCGGCCCGATTCCGGCGACTTTAACGCCGCATAAACCGTTCACTTGCAATGATTCTCTAAATGAAATGCTAACCTTAATGGATCGTTTTCAGAATTTGTAACCGGAGTACCCCCGATACTAGTGCATGACCCATCATTGGTGGGGATGGTTTGGTGAATATCGCGAGCCTCAGTGAAAGAAGCCGTATCTGGCGTCTTGTGGCCCTGTATGTTTGGCAACGTTCCCTGAAATGGATGCATGGCGGACCCATCTTCCGCATGCAGCCGTTTTCGGCTGTCCCGGCGCGCCTGCTGATCGCGCCGCAGGATCTTCGCACGGCCGATGCGACCAATGCCGCGGACATCTATGGCGGGCGGTTTCTCTTTTCCGGACACCTGGTGGAGACACAGGGCCGTTCGCCCTTCGAGCTGAAGGCGGTGCACGAGGACTGGCAGCGCGAACTGCACAGTTTCGGCTGGCTTCGGGACCTCAGGGCCTCCGAAAGCCAGATCTCCCGGCAGAACGCCAGGGCTCTGGTGGAGGACTGGATCAAATACAGCGGCCGCTGGCACGAGATTGGCTGGGAGGCGTCGGTCCTCACCCGCCGCATCCTGTCCTGGCTGGCGCATTCGCCCTTCATTCTTCTGGACGGCGACCACGACTTCTACCGCGCCTTCGTCAAGTCGCTTGCCCGGCAGGTCCGCTACCTGCGTCGGACGATCAACGAAACCGAGGACGGTGTGGAGCGCCTTCAGGCGGCGCTCGCCATCGCCGCCGCCTGCATTTCCATGGCCGGCCAGGGTCGGTTCGCACGCCAGAGCATCCGGCGCCTGGAACACGAGCTCAACCGGCAGATCCTGCCTGACGGCGGGCATATTTCGCGCAATCCGCGAGCCCTGATCGATATCCTCACGGATCTGCTTCCCGTCCGCCAGGCCTTCGTGACGCAAGGCTTGGAAATGCCGCCCGCCATGCTGCAGTCGGTGGACAGGATGATGCCGCTGCTGCGCTTCTTCCGGCATGGCGACGGCGCGCTGGCGCATTTCAACGGCATGGGGTCGACACCCGGCGACCTTGTCGCCACGATCCTCGCCTATGACGATGCCAGGGGCGCGCCGCCGCTCAATGCGCCGCATTCCGGCTACCAGCGGCTGAGCTGCGGGACTTCCGTCGTCCTGATCGACACGGGACCGGCTCCCGCTGTAAGTGTTTCCGGCGATGCCCATGCCGGATGCCTTTCCTTCGAGTTTTCCTCCGGTATTCACAGGATGGTCGTCAACTGTGGCGTCTCGCCGAGATCGAACCCGCTGTGGCGCAAAGTCAGCCGTTCGACCGCCGCGCATTCCACGGCGACGATCGATGACAGGTCCTCCTGTCACTTTCTGTCAGAGCGGCCGTTCGGACAGCTTCTCGGCGCGCCGATCCTGTCCGGCCCGGTGAATGTTCCCGTCGACCGTGATGACGATCCGGCCGGCAGCCGGGTCACGGCGTCCCATGACGGCTACGTTTCGGCGTTCGGCGTGATCCACGAACGGGACATGCGTCTGTCCGGCGACGGCACCGTTCTGGACGGCATCGACATGTTCAAGGCGGTGACATCCGTTGATCCGGAACTGTACTATGCCATCCGCTTCCACCTGCATCCCGGGTTGCGCACATCGCTTATCCGGGGCGGATCGGCGGTCCTGCTTGTCTGCCGCGACGGCGAGGCCTGGGAATTCGAGGCGCCGGGCAGCGACCTGTCGCTTGAAGAAAGCATCTATCTCTCCGACGTGTTCGGCCACCGCAAGAGCGAGCAGATCGTGCTTTCCGGATCGCTGCTGGAAGCGCCTTCCGCCGGATGGCAATTCCGCAAGACCGCAGCGGCGCGGCTGAGCCGGCGCGGAACCAGCGATTTCGACGACCTGGACGAACTGCCGTTCCAGGAATGAGCGCGATTTCGCGCCTTTGCGCGTGAAGCGGGTATTTCAAGCACATTGATAGGTCTTGACCCTCGGGTGATCTTCCGATTTGCCTGAAGACGTGATAGGGCGAGCCCAATTCTCCCGGATCGTCCTGGAGCCTTCGCCGTGTATCGATGATTCACGTGAACTGCTCCAGTCGGTGTCACGCGGTCCAGAACCGCAAAATCGGTATCCACGCCTGCTGGAACCGCTCTAGTCGCGAGGCAAATCGATGGCCATTGTGTCCAAAGCCGTACCCGTCCCCGAACTCGTTCCCGTGAAGCGCGCGCTTCTTTCCGTCTTCGACAAGACCGGCCTCGTCGGCTTCGCCAAGGCCCTGGCGGACCGTGGCGTGGAGCTGGTTTCCACCGGCGGGTCCTACAAGGCCCTGAAGGACGCCGGGCTGGCGGTTCTGGACATTTCCGAAGTCACCGGTTTTCCGGAAATCATGGACGGCCGCGTCAAGACGCTTCATCCGATGGTTCATGGCGGCCTGCTCGCCATTCGGGACGATGCCGATCACCAGGCGGCCATGGGCGCGCACGGCATTACGGGCATCGACCTTTTCTGCGGCAATCTTTATCCGTTCGAGCAGGTCGTCGCCTCGGGCGCCGACTATGCGACCGGCATCGAGAATATCGATATCGGCGGCCCGGCCATGACTCGCGCGGCGGCCAAGAACCATGCCTATGTCACGGTGGTCACCGATCCGACGGACTATGACGGCGTGATCGCGGAACTGGACGCCAATGGCGGCCAGTCCCCGATCGCCCTTCGAAAGAAGCTGGCGCTGAAGGCCTTTGCCCGCACCGCTGCCTATGACGCGGCGGTTTCCAACTGGATGGCCGACCAGCTCGACGAAGCCACTCCGGCACACAGAGCTGTCGGCGGCGAACTCGCCGAAGTCATGCGTTATGGCGAAAACCCGCACCAGACCGCCGGTTTTTACAAGACCGGCGAAAACCGTCCGGGCGTTGCCACAGCCAAACAGCTGCAGGGCAAGACGCTTTCCTACAACAACATCAACGACACGGACGCGGCCTTCGAACTCGTCAGCGAGTTCGATCCGGCCCGTACCAGCGCGGTGGCGATCATCAAACACGCCAACCCCTGCGGCGTCGCGGAAGGCGCCAGCCTGAAGGAAGCCTACGAACTGGCGCTTCGCTGCGACCCGGTGTCGGCCTTCGGTGGCATCGTCGCGCTCAACCAGACGCTGGACGCGGCAGCGGCGGAAGAAATCGTCAAAATCTTCACCGAAGTCATCATCGCGCCGGATGCCGACGAGGCCGCCCGGCAAATCATCGCGGCGAAAAAGAACCTGCGCCTGCTCGTCACCGGCGGTCTGGCCGATGCGCGGGCCAAGGGCCTTTTCGTCAAATCCGTCGCCGGCGGCCTTCTGGTCCAGTCGCGCGACAATGGCGTCGTCGACGACCTCGACCTGAAGGTCGTGACGAAGCGTGCACCAAGCGAGCAGGAACTGGCGGACCTGAAGTTTGCCTTCCGGGTTGCCAAGCACGTGAAGTCGAATGCCATCGTCTATGCGAAGGACGGGGCGACCGTCGGCGTCGGCGCCGGGCAGATGAGCCGTGTGGATTCGGCCCGTATCGCCGCGCGCAAGGCGCTGGACGCGACCGAAGCCGCGGGCCTCAGCGAGCCGCTCACCAAGGGCTGCGTCGTCGCCTCCGATGCCTTCTTCCCATTTGCCGACGGACTTCTGTCCGCGGCCGAAGCCGGGGCGACCGCGGTCATCCAGCCGGGCGGTTCGATGCGTGATGACGACGTCATCGCCGCTGCCGACGAGGCCGGTCTGGCAATGGTCCTGACAGGCATGCGGCACTTCCGTCATTGATTGACGGAATTTCGACAACGCCTTGTAAAAAGTAACAGGAGATCTTCAGGAAAGATTTACCTTCTGAAGACCTTGTTAACGGTCGCGCGGATAATTTGACGCAAGTCACGGCAGATGAATCATCTGCCGTTTTCTTGCGATTCGCGGAGACCGCCCGGTGTTTAAGAAAGCAAAAATCACAACAAAACTGATTGCAGCAAGTGCAGCGACCATGACGGTCGCGCTGGCTGTCGGGATCAGTGCGATCGGTTGGCAGGCATCACGTGCAACGGGCCATCAGGCTGTCATGGAAGCCGAAACAGTGGCCCGCGAGCAGGCTCAGTTCGTGCAGCGGGGTCTTGAAAACGGCCTCAAGTCCGCCCAGGCGCTTGCCGGTGCGCTGAGCGGCCTGAAAAACGCGAAATCAGTCGACCGCGAAGCCTGGAGCGCCGTGGTGGAAAACCTGGCCCTGACGAACAAGGATCTTTCCGGCGCCTGGGGTGTCGTCGTCAACGACCAGCTTGACGGCAAGGACGCCGAATTCGCCGGCAACGAAAAATGGGCCGAAGGCGGTGCCTGGCAGCCTTACTATTTCCGCAAGGCCGACGGCACGCTGGCTTACCGGCCGATCGAGAAGATCGCCGTCGGGGACATGAGCAAGCCCGACGAACTGTGGTTCAACGGCGCCTATGTCAGCGGCAAGGACTATGTGACCGAGCCCTACAGCTGGGAAGCGGACGGCAAGACCGTGACCGGCGTGTCCTTCTCCATTCCGGTCCGCGATGGTGGCAAGGTCATCGGTGTTGCCGGTGGCGACATTCTCCTGACGCCCCTGTCCGAAGAACTCGGCAAGCAGAAACCGCTCGAAACCGGGTCGGTGCACCTCTTGTCCCAGAACGGCATGTGGATCGCCCATCCCAACGGAGAGATCCTCGGCAAGGCCTGGTCGGAAGGGCGTTCCGACGTGGATCTGGCCGTCGAAGAGGAATTGCTGAGCGCGGTCAAGAAGGGCGAAACCTTCTCCTACCAGGGCTACTCGAATTCGCTCGGCACGGATGTCTACCGCATCGTCATGCCCGTATCCGTCGGCAATACGGATGCCAAATTCGCGGTGGTGGTGAACGTTCCGATGTCGACCCTGAACGCGGCCTCCGCGCAGATCACCAAAATGATCATCGGTGTCGGCATCGGCCTCCTCGCCGTCGTTGCCCTGTCCATCTACCTGGTGGGCAACAGCATCGTCCGACGTCCGTTGGAGCGCACGGTTGCAAGCATTCAGGCCCTCATCGACCAGCGCTATGACGAGGCGATCGCCGATACGGACCGCGAGGACGAGATCGGCCAGATCAGCAATGCGCTGGAAGTGTTCCGCGACAAGGCAAGGCAGGCCGAAACCCTTGCGGCCGAACAGGAAGACATCCAGCGGCAGCAGCTTGCCCGGGCCGAGCGCATCAGCGAACTGTCGCAAAGCTTCGACCGTCAGATTTCCGAACTAACGGAAGTCGTCATGATCCAGGTCCAGGACCTTAACGCGGCCGCCGGAACCCTGACGGCAGGTGCGGACGACACCAGCGAAAAGAGCACCGCGGTTGCGGCTGCCTCCGAGGAAGCCTCGTCCAACGTTGAAACCGTCGCGTCGGCGGCGGAAGAGCTGATGGCGTCGGTCAACGAAATTTCCCGCCAGATGACCCAGTCAACGGAAATCGCCTCCCAGGCCGTCAGTCAGGCGCAGTCCACGAACAGCAAGATCGAGGGGCTGGCGGTAGCCGCCAACCGGATCAGCGAGGTGGTCAAGCTGATCACCGATATCGCCGAACAGACCAATCTACTGGCCCTCAACGCCACCATCGAGGCCGCGCGTGCCGGGGAAGCGGGCAAGGGCTTTGCAGTGGTGGCCGCGGAAGTGAAGGAACTCGCCAACCAGACGGCCAAGGCGACGGAGGAAATCTCCCAGCAGATCCAGTCGGTTCAGACCGAGACGGCCGGCTCCGTGGAGGCGATCAAGGGTATCACCGAAACCATCGAGAAGATGAACGAGATCTCCTCCAGCATCCAGTCGTCCGTCGAGCAGCAGGGCCTTGCCACTGACGAGATCGCCCGCAACATCCAGGAAGCCTCCAACGGTACCCAGGAAGTCGCCCAGAACATCGTCAAGGTGGCGGCTTCCGCCGACGACACCGGCAACGCTGCCCGTCAGGTCAGCGCATCGGCAAACGTTCTGCAGACGGAAGCCAACCGCCTGAAGCAGGAGGTCGAAGGTTTCCTCAACAGCGTCCGTCAGGTCGCCTGAACGAAGCCGGAAATTTCAGACAAGTGAAGCGCCGGTCCAACGACCGGCGCGTTTGTATGGTTTAGAACGAGGCTTTCCGCCGGGCATGTACCGACCTGACCGGCTTCAGTCCCGTGGCAACGCCTTCGGGAATGAAAACCGGACGCAGCACGTGAAAGCGGCTCTTCTTGCCGTTTGCCGGTACGCCCTGGAAAACCACCTTTTCCGCCTCCATGACCAGCACCCCGCCGAAGGCCGGCAGCAACCGGCTGCCGATGCCTTCCCAGGTCCGCGCCGCCCGCAGGATGAAGCGGGCCTTCGAGGGCGGCATGAACAGGGCTTCCTTGTCTTCCAGGACGTTGAACTGGCAGTTCTTCATCAATTCCTTCAACTGGCGGCCGGAATAGGGCCGGCCATAGCCGAAGGGTGAAAGCTCCGACTGCGCCCACAGGCCGCGCCGGTTCGGCACGACCGCAATAAGGCGCCCGCCCGGCGCCAGCACGCGCCAGGCCTCGCGCAGGACCGCCTCCGGGTCCGAGCAGTGATCGAGGGCATGGACCAGCATGATCCGGTCGAAGCTGAGGTCGGGAAAGGGCAGGTCCGCGTCCTCCACCAGTGCACAGGAACTGGTGGTGCGTTCCCTCGGCCAGGGAACGGCGCCCTGCGCCGCGGGCATCGCCGCCACGGCCCGGTCCACCTTGTCCAGATATGGCCGCATGAAAGGTCCCGCATAGCCGATCCCGAGCAGGCTCTGACCCTTCAGGTCTGGCCACATCTTGCGAATGGGAGCACCGATCAGGCTTCGCAGCAACCGTCCGAGCGGGAGGTCGTAAAAGGCACGCAGATGGACGACGTCGAGATACATTCGGGCTCACAGTGCGGATGATGACGGCTGGGATTGAACAGGGAACGGCATGAAAGAGCAAGGGCTCTTGTCCCTGTTCGTCCTTGCCCTTGCCTGCCGTCTTTGACACTGTGCGTTTTAACTCGTCACTATTGCAGGGAGCCGTTGCATGTCCTTGAGCGACACCACCCAGATCCGCCAGTTTGCCTGTCTCGACGACAATTTCGGGGTACTGGTCCATGACACGGCGAGCGGGACGACCATCGCCATCGACGTGCCCCATGCCGGGGCCTACGAAGAGGCGCTGGAAGAAACCGGCTGGAAACTCAGCCATATTCTCATCACCCACCACCACTGGGACCATGTGCAGGGGCTAGGCGAGCTCAAGCAGAAGACAGGCGCCACGGTGATCGGCCCGGAACGCTCGCGCCAGAAAATTGCCGAGCTCGACCAGACCGTTGAGGACGGCGACGATGTCCTGTGCGGTCCTTACGAGATCAAGGCGATCTCGACGCCCGGGCATACGCTCGACCAGATTTCCTGGTTCATTCCATCCGTCAAGGTCGCCCACACCGGCGACACGCTGTTCTCGCTCGGCTGCGGCCGGGTGTTCGAGGGCGACAAGGAAATGATGTGGTCGTCCCTTTCCAAGCTGATGCGCCAGCTTCCCGACGACACGACCATCTATTGCGGCCACGAGTACACGGAAGCCAATGCCCGTTTTTCCCTGACCATCGAGCCGGGCAATGCCGACCTGCAGGCCCGTGCGCAGGAAGTCGCGGCCTTGCGATCGGCCGGCAAGCCTACCCTGCCGACGACCATGGGCCTGGAAAAGAAAACCAACCCGTTCCTGCGGGCGGGCGAAGCTTCCGTTGCCGCGGCACTCGGCATGGAAGGCAAGTCCGCCGCCGAAATCTTTACCGAGATCCGCACACGCAAGGACAATGCCTGAGGCACTTCTTTTGCCGATCGTTCCGGTATGCGCCGGAGAATCGGCTTTTCTTGCGGGAGAACCTTAAAAGACGGGCATTTGCCCCCATATGCAACTTGTTGTGAGCATGAAGGGGCCTACACCATGACACCTGAGAGCGCCGAGGACGCCCTTGCGCGGTCCGCCGAGCAGCGGGCAAAAGACGTGGTCAACCGAATTGTCAGCCAGGCCGAAGCAATCCCGGTCACCCAGGGTGGTGGCCACAGGCTGAATATGCAGGTTCTTTACGAGGAAGTTGTCGCTGCCTTGCGCGAAACCATCGATGACCTTGCCTTCTGCACGGAAGGCAAGTCCTCCTGAAAAGGCGGGCATCCAGGTTTCCGCTGCTATGATCAGAAACCAGTGGAGCCAGGATGCCTGTTTCGCACCGAATGACCGCCGATGAGGTCGTCGCCCTCTTGAACATGCAGCCGCATCCGGAAGGCGGCTTTTATGCCGAGACCTTCCGGGACGATGTGACCGACGCGGGCGGCCGCGCTGCCTCCACGCTGATCTATTTTCTGCTGCCGGAAGGTATTCTCTCCCGCTGGCACAAGGTGGACGCGGTTGAAACCTGGCACTGGTACGCGGGCGCACCTCTGGAACTTTCAATCAGCCCGGACGGGCGCGAAAAGCAGATTCTCACCCTTGGCAACGACCTGCCTGCAGGCGAACGCCCCCAAGGCATCGTGCCCCGAGACGGCTGGCAACAGGCCCGCTCGCTCGGGTCCTGGACGCTTGTCGGGTGTACTGTCGCGCCGGGATTTCAGTTCGAGGGATTTGTCATGGCGCCGGAGGGATGGGAGCCGGAAACCGGGAACCAATCGGCAAGCGAAGATATTTAGAAGACCACCTGACGAATTTCAGGTCCCGGATCTCCGCTTCGCGGCATCCGGACCGGCAATCGCGCAACAGCCTAAGCCAATCCCGCAATCGCACTTGCAAAATCCCTGGCCGAGAACGGTTCCAGATCCGCGACGCCTTCGCCGACGCCGATGAAGTGGACCGGCAGGCCATGTTTGGCGGCGATGGCCACCAGGATGCCGCCGCGGGCGGTGCCGTCGAGTTTGGTCATGACGAGGCCGGTGACGCCCGCCACCTTGCCGAAGATCTCGACCTGATTGAGTGCATTCTGGCCGGTCGTGGCATCCAGCGTCAGGATCACCGTGTGCGGGGCTTCCGGATCGTGTTTCTTGATCACCCGGATGACCTTTTCCAGTTCGTCCATCAGCTCGGCCCGGTTCTGCAGGCGGCCGGCGGTGTCGACCAGGAGAACGTCGACCTGTTTTTCCTTGGCTTCCCTCATGGCATCGAAGGCAAGGCCTGCGGCGTCCGCGCCGGTGTCGCGCGCAATGACTTCGGCGCCCGTGCGCTCGCCCCAGATCTTGAGCTGTTCGACGGCAGCGGCGCGGAAGGTGTCGCCGGCGGCCAGCATCACCTTCTTGCCCTCGGCGCGCAGCTTCTGGGAAAGCTTGCCGATGGTGGTGGTCTTGCCGGTGCCGTTGACGCCGACCATCAGAACCACATGCGGTTTCTTGCCGGTGTCGAGATCGAGCGGTCTTGCGACCGGCTCCAGCACCTTCTGGACTTCCTCCGACAGGATCGCGCGGACTTCCTCCGGCGAGATTTCCTTGTCGTAGCGCCCGTCCGACAGGCGGTCGGTGATGGCCATGGCCGTATCGACGCCGAGATCGGCCTGGATCAGGATATCCTCCAGCTCCTCCAGCATGGAGGCGTCCAGCTTGCGCTTGGTGAAGATGGAGCTGATGCCCTCGGTCAGCGACGAGGACGACCTGGACAGGCCTTTCTTCAGCCGCTGGAACCAGGAGAGTTTCGGTTCTTCCGGCTGGGCCCCGGGTTCGGCGGGAAGGGCCGGAGCAGGCACTGCTTCGGGTGCAGGGGCGGTTTCGGCCAAGCTTGCCGTTGCGGTCTCCGGCTCAGGTTCGGGGTCCGGCAGAGCTTCCGGCTCCGCGGCCGCATCTGCATGCTCCTCCGGTTCCTCCCCCGCGGCGACGTCCGTCGGGAAGGGTTCTTCGGGCGGAAGCGCGGAATGCCGGGGATCGATATCGGCGATCATTTCCGGAATGACGTCGATCTTCTGCGGCTGGAGCGGTTCGCTGAGCGCAGCAACCGGCCTGACATCCATCTCGACGCTGAGCGAAGGATCGTCCTCCTCGATTCCAACGTCTTGCGGCGCTGCGTCCTCGGCGGTTGTTTCGGCGGCTGCCGCCGTCTGATCTTCCGGCTTTTCCTTGCCGCCGAAGAGACGTCCCAGAAACCCGCGTTTTTTCTCGCTCATGAAACTGCCTTAGAAATTCCGTCTGCCATTGCGTTTGCGAACCGTCAGAACTGACAAGATAAACTATTCCGCCTCATCCTGAGGAGGTCGGTTGTTTTGTATCAGTCCGGTCTGGCGCATTCGGAAAGGCCGCCTTTCGGAGTCCGCTTGAAATTCACTGCTCAGGCGGCCCGTGAAATGGTTTCGCCCAGAAGATGGCGACCGGTATGGCCGATAATTCTGGTCTCGACAATCTCGCCCGCCGTTCCGCCGTCCAGTTCGACCTGCGTAAACTGCTCGGTGCGCCCGAGGCCGTCCTTTTCGATCAGCACCGGCCGTGTCCTGCCGACTTCATCCTGCAGATGCCGGATGAGCACTTCCTCGCCCTTGGCCCGGAGCCTTGCGCCCCGTTCCTTCACGACGTCGCGCGGCAGCTGCGGCATGCGCGCTGCCGGCGTGCCGGGGCGGGGAGAGAACGGGAAGACGTGAAGATGCGTCAGCCCGCATTCATCGACGATCCTGAGAGTGTTTTCGAACATTTCCTCGGTTTCCGTCGGAAAGCCCGCAATGATGTCCGCGCCGAAGACCACATCCGAGCGCATGCGGCGAACCTCGTCGCAGAAGCGGATCGTGTCGGCTCTGAGGTGCCGCCGCTTCATGCGCTTCAGGATCAGGTCGTCGCCTGCCTGCAACGAGAGATGAAAATGCGGCATCAGGCGCTCGTCCTCGGCGATCACCCGCATCAGGTCGTCGTCGGCCTCGATGGAATCGATGGAGGACAGCCGCAGCCGCTTCAGCTCCGGCACCATTTTCAGGATCTTTGCCGTCAGCGCGCCGAGCTTCGGTGCACCGGGCAGGTCTGTGCCATAAGAGGTGATGTCGACGCCGGTCAGAACGATTTCGTTGTAGCCGTTTTCGGTCAGGCGCCGGATCTGGTCGATCACGACCCCCATCGGCACGGAGCGGGAATTGCCACGTCCGTAGGGAATGATGCAGAAGGTGCAGCGGTGGTCACAGCCGTTCTGCACCTGGACGAAGGCGCGCGCCCTGCCAGTCAGCCCGTCGATCAGGTGACCCGCCGTCTCCTGGACGCTCATGATGTCGTTGACGCGGACCCTTTCGGACTCGTCGACGCCGAAGGCGGCAACGTCGGAATAGGACTTGCGCTCCAGCTTCTCGGTGTTGCCGAGCACCAGATCGACCTCGTCCATGGCGGAAAAGGTTTCGGTTTCCGTCTGTGCGGCACAGCCGGTCACGATTACGCGGGCGTTCGGGTTGTCGCGTCGCGCCTTGCGGATCGCCTGGCGTGCCTGGCGAACGGCCTCGCTGGTCACGGCACAGGTGTTGATGAGGATGGCGTCCTTGAGGCCGGCGGCCTCCGCCTCACGCTTCATCACCTCCGACTCGTAGGAGTTGAGCCGGCAGCCGAACGTGATGACATCGATGCTCATGACGCGGCTCCGGCCTCCAGGGAAGCGTCGCCCACGGCGGTCTTGCGCCAGGCGAGCGTGTCGAGGTCGACCTCGCCTTCAAACTCCACTTCCGTCAGGCCGGTCATCAGCACGTGGCCGTCGTGCTCGCGCCATTCGATGCCGATCGGCCCGCCGGGCAGGTGGACCGTGGTCTTGCGGCCGGTCTTGCCGTCGCGCGCGGCGGCAACGCCGACGGCGCAGGCCGCCGTGCCGCAGGCGCGCGTCAGGCCGACGCCGCGTTCCCAGACCTTCACCCGGATTTCGTTTTCCGCGAAGACATGGGCCAGCGAGATGTTGGCGCCTTCCGGGAAGATGGGATGATGTTCCAGAAGCGGGCCGACCCGTTCCAGGTCATAGGCCTCGACGTCGTCGACCCAGAAGATCGCGTGGGGGTTGCCCATGTTGACCGCGGCCGGCGTGTGCAGGATCGGGTCGTCGATCGGGCCGATCTGCAGTTCGATGGCGCGCGTATCGGCAAATTCCTCCGCCAGCGGGATTTCGTCCCATTGAAGGCGCGGGGCACCCATGTCGACTGTGATGCGGCGCGGACCGGGGGCATCGAAGGCATGCAGAAGTCCGGCATTCGTCTCGATGGTCACGAAGTCCTTGCCGGCTTCTTCCAACAGCAACCGGCCGATGCATCTGGTGGCGTTGCCGCATGCCGAAACCTCGCCGCCGTCGCGGTTGTGAATGCGCATGAAGGCATCGACGCCGAGGTTCGAGCGTTCAACCGTGATCATCTGGTCGAAGCCGATGCCACTCTCCCGGTCGCCCAGTCTGGCAATGACTTCAGGGGTGAGACGCAGCGGGTGTTGCCGCGCATCCCAGACCACGAAATCGTTGCCTAGGCCATTCATCTTCAAAAAGGGTCTGGTTTCAGACGCCATGCCGGATGCACTTCATCTTGAGGGTTGGTGGAATTGGAGCCCGCGTTCCTGCGGACATTTGCCCTTATATGGCTGAAAACGCCGGAAATTACCAGTAGGGCAACTTGCCAAGGCTGATATGCGTTCTCGGCTGATTATCGCCGGAAATACCGGGTTCCGGTCTTGCCGCTGTCTCGGCAAACCGGGATGACAAGCAAAGCACGTATCGTCCGAACGGCCAACCGCTTCTAAAGGCTCGCCGCGTTGAAGGTGTCGCAGGACTGGATCTGGCCTGACTGGAAGCCTGCCCTGAACCACCTTGCCCGCTGCGCCGAGGTGCCGTGGTTGAAGCTGTCCGGCACGACATAGCCCTGTGCCTGGCGTTGAAGCGTGTCGTCGCCGATCCGGCTGGCAGCGTTGAGGGCTTCGTCGATGTCGCCGGCTTCCACGAAGCCCTGCTGGCGGGCGGCATAGTGCGCCCAGATGCCGGCAAGGCAGTCCGCCTGAAGTTCAACACGAACGGACAGCGCGTTGGCGTCCTTCTGGCTCATCGTCCTTCGTGCCTTGTGGAACTCCGGCAGGATGCCGAGGACGTTCTGGACGTGATGGCCGACCTCATGGGCAAGCACATAGGCCTGGGCGAAGTCGCCCGGTGCGTTCAGCTGCGTGGCGAGCTTTCTGTAGAAGGACAGATCGATATAAAGCTTGCTGTCGGCGCCGCAGTAAAATGGGCCCGTCGCCGCACTGGCATAGCCGCAGGCCGACGGTACGGAACCGGAAAACAGCACAAGGGTCGGATCCGGATAGTCGACCCCATGCTGGCCCAGGACCTTGTCCCAGGTGGTCTCGGTGTCGGCCAGGACGACGGAGACGAATTGCGCGGTCTCGTCGTTCGCGGCACCGCGCGGAGACGGGACCTGCGTTCCCTGCTGTTCAAAGCCGCCGCCGCCTTCCAGCTGGCCGAGAAGGGTCAGGGGATTGATGCCGGTCAACCAGGCGATCCCCACCACGATGAGAATGCCGGTCAGCCCGAGGCCGCCGCCCCGGCGAACCCGGCGCCCGGCCGGTATGCGCATGCGTGGGCCTGCGCTCATGCCGCGTCTGTCTTCGATGTTTTGGCTGCCGCGTCGGCCTTTCCAGCGCATGACGATCCGTTTCCCTGGCTTTTTCCGCATCATCAATAGCAGAGCAAATTGCGCACGGCTAAGCAAAACCGGGTGGCATCGCGCTCTGGCTGTGAAATCATGGGTTGCGACCAGCGAAAAATCGCGCGTGTGCCAAAGTGTGATACCCATTACAGCGGTTGCAATCCACGTGACGTAAGCTCACCCTGAAAAAGGTCGGCAAGGAAGGAAACCGCATATGCCCGACGTTACCGCGCAACAAGCGCAGCAACTGATTGCCTTTGCGACCCAGAGGCTGGGTCAGGTGGAGGGTAATGGAGAATGCTGGACCCTGGTCAATAACGGCTTCAGCAGCGTCCACTTCGTCAAGCCGGCTCCGACCTACGTCTGGGGCCGGGTGGTGAACCAGCTCTCGCAGGCGCAGCCGGGGGACGTGTTCCAGTTCTCGCAGTTCCAGGTGACCGTGCGGATCGAAAATCCGGATGGAAGCTGGTCCGAGGACGTGCAGGCGCGCGGAGCACCGCGGCACACCGCCATCCTGCAGAGCGTCGACGCCGACGGCAATGCCACCTTCCTGGAGAGCAACGTCAACGGTTCCCGCAACGTGCAGCGCAACGTGTTCCGTGTCAGAACCACTCAAGGCACCGACGCGAACGGCGTGAAGACCACCGTTACGGTCAGTGGCGGCTTCATCATCTACCGTCCGCAGGTCGCCGCGTCGCCCTGAGACCGGCATAGCGGTTTCCCTCCGATTCATGTGGCGTTCGGCTCAGGCGTGGATGATCATTTCCGCTCCGGGGCCGAGCTTCGACAGGACCAGCCGCATGTGCTCGGGCGAGACGGCGACGCAGCCCTCCGTCGGCCGGTAGTCTTCGCGGGCGATGTGGAAGAAGATGGCGCTGCCCCTGCCTTTCACTGCCGGATACATGTTGCAGTCGAGCACGACCACGATGTCGTAGAGCCTGTCGTCCCGCCACATCTTCTCATGACTGCCTCCGAACGGCAGTTTTACGGGGCGGTTGTAGCGGGCATGGACGGGGTCGTCGCACCAGCCTGAAGATGGGCTCAGCGGCGCGACCGGCAAGCGCGTTGCCGGCGGCAATCCCCTGTCCGGACGATAATGGACGTCGAGCAGGCCGAAGCGGCCGGCAGGCGTGCCGCCGTCGCCCTCGCGCTTGCGGATCAGGATGCCGGAGCGGCCTAGCGCACACGGAACCGTGATCCGGCCGAGACGCAGAATTCCCCTGGTGCGGTCACCTGGACACCTGCGGACCTCAAGGCAATCCGCCGTTTTTCGCTGCATGCGTCCACTCCCTGGTTCTGTCCGCGTTCGCGCGGCAGAAGATCTTGATAAACCAGACCTAAACCCCGCGTGAAGAAGAATTGACGAACGACGCCTTGTGCGACGACAATTTCCCACGCACATAAAGGCAGGAACACGCTTGTGTCATTTGCACAAGTCGGCGTGATCAATTTGAAGCTTATGGCGAGGACAGCGACGATGACCGCCCGCACGATTTTGATAGTGGACGACGATACCGAACTGCGCGAGGCGCTGGTCGAGCAGCTCTCCCTCTATGAAGAGTTCGAGACCATCCAGGCGGATTCGGCCGCCTCCGGCATCGCGCTTGCCCGGGAAGAGCATATCGATCTCCTGCTGATGGATGTCGGCCTGCCGGACATCGACGGCCGGGAAGCGGTAAAGCTCCTGCGCAAGAACGGCTTCAAGGCGCCGATCATCATGCTGACCGGACATGACGGCGACAGCGACACCATCCTGGGGCTCGAGGCGGGCGCCAACGACTATGTCACCAAGCCGTTCAAGTTTGCCGTCCTTCTGGCCCGCGTGCGGGCCCATCTGCGCCAGCACGAACAGAGCGAGGACGCGACCTTCGCCATCGGCCGCTATTCTTTCCGCCCGGCCGCGAAGGTGATGCAGGACGATGCCGGCTCCAAGGTGCGTCTGACGGAGAAGGAAACCTCCATCCTCAAGTTCCTTTACAGGGCGGGTGAGAAACCCGTGACCCGGGATGTGCTGCTGCACGAGGTCTGGGGCTATAATTCCGGCGTTACCACCCACACGCTTGAAACCCATATCTATCGCCTCAGGCAGAAAATCGAACGCGATCCGTCCAATGCCGAGCTTCTTGTCACTGAAGCCGGTGGATATAAGCTTGTGCCCTAACCGGTAATCGGCGTAAATCTTGGGCATGAGCCTTGCCCAAGACATTGCGATTCTCAAACAAATCCCGCTGCTTTCGGACTTTGCGGACGATCAGCTTCGTCTGCTCGCCTTCAGTGCCGAAAGCATGGACTACGCTGGCGGCCAGCGCCTGTTCGACGAGGGCGAGCGTGCCGACGGCGGTCTCGTCATCACCAGCGGCACCGTCAGCCTGCAGACGCGGGCCAAGGACGGCTTTGCCGAGATCGAGCAGGTCGGCGAGGGTACCCTCCTCGGCGAAACCGCGCTTCTCGCGGAAAGCAAGCGCCCGTGCCGGGCGGAAGCCGTCGGCGACGTGCGCATCATCCGCATCCGGCGCGCGCTCTTCAAACGCATGATCCAGGAATATCCCGAGCTGGCCCTGCGCCTGTTCGACCAGCAGGCCGGCCGTTTCCAGCAGACGGTCGCCCGCCTCCGCCCCATCGGCGAGAAAATGGCAGAGCTCGAGCAGCTCAACGCGGAACGGCGCGTGCGCGAGGACGAAAAGCGGTCACGGGAGTAACGGGGGGCGCAAGTCCGGCGCTTCTCTTCATCCAATTCGTCCGTCCGTCATTCCGGACATGCTGATCGGTGTGGGATCCTGCGATATGTCACCCCGGGGCGAGCGAAGCGCGGATCCGGAACCAACCCGCTTTTCCGCCTCAAGCAGTCCTTGCGGTTTGATCCGGCATTTCACTTGACCGTTGCTGCTCTGGAAGTGAGTGTCACCCCGGGTCGCGCTTTGCTCGCCCCGGGGTGACACTCATTGGAATCAAATCATGCCCGCTTCAGCCGCAGCTTCGGACCCACAAGCCCGCCGATGCTCTGAAAAAGCACCGCCGCTGCCACGCCTGCCCCTACAACCCCGACCCAGACCGTGGGGCGGATGGTGAAGGAAACGTCGAAATTCGCCAGAAAGACCCGATCCGCCGGAATGCCGGTCGCGAGCGCGTACCAGACGTATTCGATTGCGGCCGTGCCTGCGGCCGCGAGGACGGCCGATGCCAGAAGGGTCAGCGGGCTGGACAGCGCGAAGCCGGACCGGACCGCAAGCCTGTAGATCATCAGCAGGGTGAAGAGCCCGGCCATCAGCGTTGCCTGGGTGACGTCCGATTTAGATTGCAGGAAGAAATGAAACAGGCCGAGGCCGGCAATCGGATAGATGAGGCCGTGCAGCCGCTGCCAGTTTTTGCCAAGGCGCCGGATGGCGCTGTCGAAGGAGGTTGCCCCAAGGACCGCAAGCCCGCCGAGAGCTGCAAACCCGATGGTGAGGTAAAACCGCAGAACGATTTCGGAGCTGACCTTGATCAGGTTCCAGTGTTCCGAAGCCGTGTAAAGGCCGAGATGCAGCAGGGCATAAAAGAGCACCGACACGCCGATCATGCGCCTGACCCCGGCAACCCTGTTCCACGCGAATATCCGCCGAAGCGGCGTTATCGCCAGGGTCACGAGCAGAAACCGGACGGTCCAGTCTCCACTTTGGAGCAGCGCCTGCTTGTAGGGCTCGGGGAACACCGGTCCGAAGAAAAGCTCGTGGAAGATCCGGATGGCCGGCAGCAGCAGGAGGAGAAACACTGCGAGCCGGAAACCGGAAATGTTGCCACGCCGATCGGTCCAGGGCGCATATGGTGCATAAGAAGACAGGTTCATGCATTCCAGTTAATGCACAAAGCTTTCGGTTTCACTGCACGGCTTTTCAAGCCTGTGTGAAGATAACGAGAGTTCCAGGTCTCGGATCCTCCGGGGTATACGTTTTCAAACAGCGGCCAAAAGAAAAGCCGGATCGAATGAGCCGGCTTCCTGTTCGGCAAAGGTAGAAAACTCAAACCCAGGGGCGGCTTTCGGTCATCTTGCCTTCGAAGGTGTCGATTTCCGCCGCCTTGTTCATGGTTAGGCCGATGTCGTCGAGGCCGTTCATCAGGCAGTGCTTGCGGAAATGGTCGACCTTGAAGGCGATGTCGCCGCTCTCCAGACCCTTGATCTCCTGTTCTTCCAGGTCGATGGTAAGGGTGAAGTTGGCACCGCGCTCGGACGCATGCATCAGGGTTTCCAGCTCGTCCTCGGAGACCTGGATCGGCAGGATGCCGTTCTTGAAGCAGTTGTTGTAGAAGATGTCGGCGAAAGACGTCGAAATCACGCAGCGGATGCCGAAGTCGAGCAAGGCCCAGGGAGCATGCTCGCGGGAAGAGCCGCAGCCGAAGTTGTCGCCGGCGATCAGGATCTTGGCGTTGCGGTAAGCGGGCTTGTTCAGGACGAAGTCAGCGTTTTCGGAGCCGTCGTCGTTGGTGCGCATTTCGTGAAACAGGGCGGTTCCGAGACCGGTACGCTTGATGGTCTTCAGAAACTGCTTCGGGATGATCATGTCCGTGTCGATGTTGACGATCGGCAGGGGCGCCGCAACACCGGTCAGGGTTTCGAATTTTTCCATTTTTGTCTCCTGAAAGGTCAGCCGGAGCCGGTCACCTCAAGCGGCGAGGCTTGTGGTCTGATCGACGCCGAGCATCAGATTGAGGTTCTGGACAGCAGCACCCGATGCGCCCTTGCCCAGATTGTCGTAGACGGCGACGATCGCCGCCTGCGCGCGCGCGTCGTTGGAAAAGACGTGCAGGCGCAGGCTGTTGGTGTCGTTGAGCGCCTGCGGGTCGAGGAAGTCGGCCCGTTCCAGCGCTTCAAGCGGGGCAACCTCGACGAAGCCGCCCGGAAGGTCCGCGAAGTGATCTGCAAGCACGGCGTGGATCTGTTCGCCGGTCGGCACGCTGGCAAGGCCTGCCAGGTTCAGCGGAACGACCGTCAGCATGCCCTTGTAGTAGTTGCCGACGGAAGGCGTGAACAGCGGCGCGCGGTCGAGCAGCGCATAGTCGGCCATTTCCGGCAGGTGCTTGTGGTTGAAGCCGAGCGCGTAAGGAGAGAACACGCTGGCGTCCGCTCCCTTGCCTTCATAATCGGCGATCATGCCCTTGCCACCGCCGGAGTAGCCGGAAATGCCGTGGTAGGTGAGGTTGAAGTCCGCCGGCAGCAGGCCGGCCGCAACCAGCGGCCGCACGGCGGCGATCAGGCCCTGGGGCCAGCAGCCGGGATTGGCGACCCGCATGGCGGCGGCGATGATATCGCCCTGGTCCCGGTCCATTTCGGCGAAACCATAGGCCCAGCCTTCGGCGACCCGGTGGGCGCTGGAGGCATCGATCACCCGCGTGGTGTCGTTCTCGATCAGGGCGACGCTTTCCTTTGCCGCCGCATCCGGAAGGCACAGGATGGCAATGTCGGCCTTGTTGAGATAGTCCGCGCGCGCGGAGGCGTCCTTGCGGCTTTCTTCCGGAATGGAGATAAGCTCAAGGTCGCGGCGCACGGCGAGGCGTTCGCGGATCTGCAGACCCGTCGTACCGGCTTCGCCATCAATGAACACGCGCGCGACCATGGTCCGCTCCTCTCCGTCTCCAATTTCGCAAGCGTCATACACCCTATTCCGCGGCTTGTCACCGCCGCGGAACATGGCAAGAGCTCAACGCGCCCTTGAGTGATACTCATCATTCGGACGCATGTCGGTTGCCGCCGCCACCCGGTTGGTCATGTTGAAGAAGGCGGCCACCGAGGCGATGTCCCAGATGTCACGGTCGCCGAAGCCCGCGTCGCGCAAGGCCTGCCGGTCGCTTTCGACGATCTCGGCGGGCTTTTCCGTCAACTTGACGGCGAAGTCGAGCATGGCCCGTTGACGATTGCTCAAGTCCGCGGCGCGGTAGTTCATCACAATCATTTCACCGAGCACCGGATCACTTGAAAGTTCGCGAACGGCCGCCCCATGTGCAGTGAGGCAATAGAAACAATGATTGACGGAGGATACCGCTACGGCAATCATCTCACGCTCCAACTTCGAAAGCCCGCAGTCGGCCAACATGAGGTCATTATACATATCGGTGAAGGCACGCAGCTTCGTTTCGTCAAAGGCGTAGGCTTTGAGCACATTCGGCACCAAACCCAGCTTCTCCTCGCACAAATCGAAATAAGCCTGTGTTTTTTCGCTCAAAGATTCATTTGAATCGATTTGCAAGGCCGTGACTTTGCTTGACAATTTGCTCCTCCCGTCATGAAAACTCTTATGTCGCGGAAATAAACAAGACTACACGCGGCAGAGCCAAACCAGAAGATCGCCTAAGGGGATTAAAATGCCGGACAAACACGACGTCGAGAAACAGAAACTCATCGACGCGGTCCATGCACACCTGGAGAAAGAAAATCCCGGCCTGGCAGAGTTTGCCCTGGCCTTTTACGACCGGGGCGCGGCGGAAGATCTCGTCGCCTATTCGACGGACGAGCTTATCGGTTTCGCCCGGGATGCCTGGCAGGATTTTCAGAACCATTCCATGGGAACACACAGGGTCAGCATCGCCGATCCCTCATTCAAGGCAAAGGGCAAGAAGGTCAAGGGCCTGACCGTCATTGAGATCGTCAACGACAACATGCCGTTCCTGGTGGATTCGGTGATGGACGAATTGCAGGAAAGCAAGCTCGAGGTCCATCTCGTCCTTCACCCGATCTTCATCGTGGAGCGGGAAGATGACGGCACGCTCACGTCCGCGACCGCGCGCAAGAAGCCCGCAAAACGCAAGGACCGGCAGGAAAGCCTGATCCACGTTCACGTGACCCGGATCGATTCCGAAGAGGCCCGGGTGGCGCTGCAGCAGCGGCTCGACAAGGTTCTCTCCGACGTGCGCTCCGTCGTCGCCGATTTCAAACCGATGCAGGAACGTCTTGCAGAAGCCATCGACATCTACAAGACGACGCAGATCCTCGGCAGCAGCGACGAACTGTGGGAGGCCATCCATTTCCTGGAGTGGATGGAAAACGACAACTTCATCTTCCTCGGCATGCGGGAATACATGTTCGACGGCGGGGCGGAGGAAGGCGAACTGTCGCCCCATGAGGGAACCGGCCTCGGCCTTCTGTCCGACCCGGACGTGCGTGTGCTCCGGCGCGGATCGGAATTCGTCCAGATCACGCCGGAAATACGGGAATTCCTGAAGAAGCCCGAACCGCTCATCATCGCAAAGGCCAATGTGAAGAGCACCGTCCACAGGCGCGTCCACATGGATTACGTCGGCGCCAAGCTCTATGACGACGACGGCAACATGATCGGTGAGCTTCGCATCGTCGGACTGTTTGCCTCCACCGCCTATACCGAGCCGACAAACACCATTCCGTTCCTGCGCCGCAAGGTCGCGGGCGTGCTGGCCCGGGCGGGCTACGGTTCGGAAAGCCATTCGGGCCGGGCGCTCAGAAACGTGCTCGAAGCCTTTCCGCGCGACGAGCTATTCCAGATCGAGCGCGACCGGCTCTATGAATTCGCCATTGCGATCCTGCAGCTGGACGAGCGCCCGCGCATCCGCGTGCTGTCGCGTCCGGACAAGTTCGACCGTTATGTCTCGATCCTCGTCTTCGTTCCGCGCGACCGCTATTCCACGGAAGTCCGCCTGAACGTCGGCACCTACCTGGCCTCCATCTACGAGGGCCGCCTGTCCGCCTGGTACGTTACCTATCCGGAGGGGCCGCTCGCGCGGGTCCATTACGTCATCGGCCGCGACAAGGGCGCGACGCCGAAACCGGACCAGGAGGAACTGGAAGCGGCCGTCGCCGAGATGGTGCGCAGCTGGTCCGACAGCATCCGGGACGCCCTGAACCACGAATTCGCACCGGCCCAGGCCCGCAAGCTGGCCGACCGCTACGCGCTGTCGTTCCACGGCGGCTACAAGGAGGTCTACAACGCCCAGTCCGCGCTCTTCGACATCGTCAAGCTCGAGACCCTCTCGGATGCCAAGGAGACGACCATCACCTTCCACCGCCCGACGGGCACGGAAGCGAACCGGCTGTCGCTGAAGGTCTATCACCGCGGTTCCCCCATTCCCTTGTCCGCCCGCGTGCCGCTGCTGGAAAACATGGGCTTCAAGGTGATCAACGAGCGCACCTACCGCATCACGCCCGCCGATGCACCGTTGTCCTATCTTCATGAAATGTCGCTGGAATCGCGCGGCGGCAATGATATCGAATTCACCGACCAGCTGCAGAACCGGCTGGAAAGCATGTTCATGGCGGTCTGGACAAGCCGCGCGGAAGACGACGGCTACAACCGTCTCGTGCTGACGGCGGATCTCGCCTGGCGCGACATCGCGGTCATCCGGGCACTTTCCAGGTATCTGCGTCAGGCCGGGATCCGCTTCTCGGAAGACTACATGTGGTCGACCCTGAACAGTTATCCGGCCATCGCGGCCAAGCTGGTGGAACTGTTCCACCTGCGGTTCAACCCCAACGTGACGGATAACGACCGCAAACTCGGTACGGAGAGACTGGAAGGCGAGCTGACGGCAAACCTGGAGGACGTCGCCAGCCTCGATGACGACCGCATCCTGCGCCGGTTCCAGAACGCGATCGAGTCGATGCTGCGGACGAACTTCTACCAGCTCGACAAGGACGGCCTGCCGAAATCGACCTTTGCCTTCAAGATAGACAGCCGGCGGATCGACGAACTGCCGCAGCCGCGGCCCTTCCGCGAGATTTTCGTCTACAGTCCCCGCGTGGAGGGGGTCCACCTGCGCTTCGGCATGGTCGCGCGCGGGGGCCTGCGCTGGTCCGACCGTCCGCAGGACTTCCGCACCGAAGTGCTCGGTCTCGTCAAGGCGCAGCAGGTCAAGAACGCGGTGATCGTTCCGGTCGGCGCGAAGGGCGGCTTCGTGCCCAAGTTCCTGCCGCCGATCAGCGACCGGGAAGCCTGGTTCAAGGAAGGTACGGAAAGCTACAAGATCTTCATCAACGCCCTGCTCGACGTCACCGACAACCTGGACGAGGACAAGGTGCTGCCGCCGGAAAGCGTCAAGCGCTTCGATGGTGATGATCCCTATCTGGTCGTGGCCGCGGACAAGGGCACAGCCACTTTCTCCGACACCGCCAACGGTATTTCGGAAGGCCGCCATTTCTGGCTGGGCGACGCTTTCGCGTCCGGTGGCTCGGCCGGCTACGACCACAAGAAGATGGGCATCACCGCCCGGGGCGCCTGGGAAGCGGTCAAGCGCCATTTC
>JBNKGB010000041.1:0-35910 GCA_050289605.1 Roseibium sp.
GTTGCCTATGTGGCCGGTCATTCGCTCGGTGAATATTCGGCCCTTGCTGCCGCAGGCAGCCTGGATATCGCCACCGCTGCAAGGCTGCTGCGCATCCGCGGCGATGCCATGCAGAATGCCGTACCCGTAGGGCAGGGGGCGATGGCTGCCCTCCTCGGGCTCGACTTCGACGTCGCCGCCGAGGTTGCGGAAGCCGCCACCCAGGGCGAGGTCTGCCAGGCCGCCAACGACAACGCGCCGGGACAGGTGGTCGTCTCCGGCCACAAGGCCGCTGTCGAGCGCGCCATCGAGATTGCCAAGGCAAAGGGGGCCCGCCGGGCCGTGATGCTGCCGGTGAGCGCACCATTCCATTGTTCGCTCATGGCCCCGGCCGCGGACGCCATGGCCGAAGCTCTTGCCAGTGCGGATGTAAAGGCACCAGTCGTGCCGCTGGTGGCAAACGTCCTTGCAGCACCGATCACGGATCCGGACGAAATCCGCAGCAGGCTGGTGGAGCAGGTGACGGGCACCGTCCGCTGGCGCGAAAGCGTGACCTGGCTTGCTGAAAACGGCGTCGATACGCTGGTGGAAGTCGGGACCGGCAAGGTCCTGACCGGCATGGTCAAGCGCATTCACAAGGATGCCGCCGGTCTTGCGGTCAACACGCCGGAAGATATCGACGCCCTTATGGAAAAAATTTCCGGTTAAGGCTTAAATCGCCGGACCCGACGAACTAAATCCCGCCGGCAGGCGGATAACGGATCAGGGAAGGACCCTATATGTTCAGCTTGGTAGGGAAGAACGCACTCGTTACCGGTGCAACCGGTGGAATCGGCGAGGCAATTGCCCGGGCGCTGCATGCACAGGGGGCGACGGTGTCGCTGTCCGGCACGCGTGCGGAGAAACTGGAAGCCCTTGCCGCCGAACTCGGCGAGCGGGCCTACGTGACCCCGGCCAACCTTTCCGACCGGGCTGCCGTCGATGCACTTCTGCCGACGGCGGAGGAAAAGATGGGTTCGGTCGACATCCTGGTCAACAATGCCGGCATCACCCGCGACAACATCTTCATGCGCATGAAGGACGAGGAGTGGGATCAGGTTCTGGAAGTCAACCTGACCTCCGGTTTCCGCCTCTGCCGCGCCGCCATCAAGGGCATGATGAAGCGCCGGTCCGGCCGGATCGTCGGCATCACCTCCGTGGTGGGCGTGACCGGGAACGCGGGTCAGGTCAACTATGCTGCGGCCAAGGCCGGGATGATCGGCATGTACAAGTCGCTCGCCCGTGAGGTTGCCAGCCGCAACATCACCGTCAACACGATTGCGCCGGGCTTCATTGAAACGGCGATGACCGATGCCCTGAACGACAAGCAGAAAGAATCGATTTTGGCGAGCGTTCCTGCAGGCCGTTTGGGCACTTCCGCCGAGATTGCGGCGGCAGCTCTCTACCTTGCCAGCGATGAAGCTGCCTATGTGACCGGGCAAACCCTGCACGTCAACGGCGGCATGGCTATGATTTAAAAGGAAGTTTCGCCGAGCAGGCAAAAAGAATCCGGACCGCGAACAAGCGGCCTGGACCGGCTGGTAAAGGTCAACAAAGTGTGTTACCAACCCGCCGATTGTTCCGAATTGCGCAGTCATGTCCGAATGTCTGTCCTGACTGCGCGGCGACATCTTGAATACCGCGATTTCGCACCGCCGCTTTCTTGCAAACCGGTCCGGGCAGTTTCGCGAAAGATGAATAGACGAAAACTAAGGAAGTGAAAGATGAGCGATATTGCGGATCGGGTAAAGAAAATCGTCGTAGAGCACCTGGGCGTTGATTCCGAGAAGGTTGTGGAAGGCGCAAGCTTTATCGACGATCTGGGCGCAGACAGCCTCGACACCGTTGAACTGGTCATGGCATTCGAAGAAGAATTCGGCGTTGAAATCCCGGATACCGCAGCAGAAACCATCCTCACCGTTGGCGACGCTGTCAAATTCCTGGAAGCCAACAAGTAAGGGCTGCGCCCTTATTTGATTTGAATTGATTTTTGTTTGGGCCGGCGGGGATGCCCCGCCTGGCCCTTCCAACGTAAGTGCGGGTGTATGAGGCGAGTTGTCGTAACAGGGTTGGGCATGGTCACGCCGCTTGGCGGTAGTGCCGATGTCACTTGGAAGAAAATCCTCGAGGGAAAGAGCGGGGCCAACAAGGTCACCAATTTCAAAGTCGACGATTTGGCCTGTCAAATCGCCTGCCAGATCCCGCGCGGTTCCGCTGAAGACGGGGCGTTCAATCCGGACGACTGGATGGATGTCAAGGAACAGCGCAAGGTCGACGACTTCATCGTCTACGCCATGGCAGCAGCCGACCAGGCAATTGCCGACTCCGGCTACAAGGCGGAAACCTACGAGCAGCAGGTCCGTTCCGGTGTTCTGATCGGTTCCGGCATCGGTGGCCTTCAGGGCATCGAGCAGGGGGCTTACCTGCTGGCCGAAAAAGGGCCGCGGCGCATCAGCCCGTTCTTCATTCCCGGCCGCCTGATCAATCTCGCCGGCGGATACGTCTCCATCCGGCACGGTCTCAAGGGACCGAACCACGCCGTCGTGACGGCCTGTTCGACCGGCGCGCATGCCATCGGCGATGCATCCCGCCTGATCGCCTTCGGCGACGCGGATGTGATGGTGGCGGGTGGTGCCGAATCTCCGGTCTGCCGTCTCGCCCTTGCCGGCTTTGCCGCCTGCCGGGCGCTGTCCACCGGTTTCAACGACACCCCGGAAAAGGGCTCGCGGCCTTACGACAAGGACCGCGACGGCTTTGTCATGGGCGAGGGTGCCGGCGTTGTCGTTCTGGAAGAATATGAGCACGCGGTTCGCCGCGGCGCGAAAATCTACGCCGAGGTCATCGGCTACGGTCTTTCCGGCGATGCCTACCACATTACCGCTCCCTCTTCCGACGGCGACGGTGCCTACCGCTGCATGGAAGCCGCGCTGAAGCGGGCGCAGATTTCTCCGGCAGATGTCGACTACGTCAACGCTCATGGCACCTCGACGCCCCTCGGCGACGAAATCGAACTGGGAGCGGTCACCCGTCTTGCGGGCGACGCCGCTTCCAAGCTGACCATGTCGTCGACCAAGTCGTCTATCGGTCACCTGCTTGGGGCTGCCGGCGCCGTCGAAGCGATCTTCTCGGTTCTTGCGATCCGTGACGGTATCGCCCCGCCGACGATCAACCTCGACAATCCTTCGGTGGAAACCGAGATCGACCTGGTGCCGCACCAGCCGAAGAAGATGGACATCAATGTCGCCCTGTCGAACTCCTTCGGTTTCGGCGGCACAAATGCTTCACTCGTCTTCCGCAAAGTTGCCGCATAGACCATTCAAGTTCTCTCGAGCCGGAGGCAGCGATTCTGCCCGGCCCGAGATACTGTTTGTGACAACTGGTCCGCTTGATTCCGGCCGGCGTGCCGGGATCAGCCTTGGAGGTGCGATCGAATATGCGCATTAAGCCGAAAAGCCCGCGTGAAGCCCTGCAACCCGAACCGGCTCCGGCACCGCCGCAACGTTCCCGCCATGTCCGCAATCCGCTTGTCATCCTCATCAACATGGTCATCACGCTGGCCGTGTTCGGCCTCGCAGCCGTAGGCGCGGCGCTCTACTTCGGCAAACAGAAGTTCGAGGAAGCCGGTCCGCTCACCAGGGAAACCACCGTCGTGATTTCCTCCGGCGCGGGTCTTTCCGGCATTACCAGCAGGCTCATGACCGACGGCGTCATCGATGACGGCATCGTCAACGAATGGGTCTTCAATCTCGGCATCCGCTTCTACAAGAACGCGACCAAGCTGCAGGCCGGGGAGTATGCCTTTGCCCCCGGTGCGTCGATGTACGACATCATGAACGACCTCGTCGAAGGCAATGCGGTCACGCATTCCGTCACCATTCCGGAAGGCTGGACAACCGCCCAGATCATCGAACGGCTTCGCGAACAGCCCATCCTTACGGGGGAAATCACCAAGATTCCCGAAGAAGGCGCCTTGCTGCCCGAGATCTACACCTTCGCCCGTGGAACCTCCCGGCAGGAGGTGCTCAACCAGATGAAGGCGGCTCAGGACAAGATGCTCGCCGAAATCTGGGAACGGCGCGCAGATGGCTTGCCGGTCAAGACACCCCAGGAACTGGTGATCCTCGCCTCGATCGTGGAAAAGGAAACCGCGCTCGCCGACGAACGCTCGCGCGTTGCCGGTGTGTTCGTCAACCGCCTCAACAAGAACATGCGCCTGCAGTCGGACCCGACGATCCTCTACGGGCTTTACGGCGGCGAGGCGTGGCTGAAGGACAGGTCGGCGATCACACAGTCCGAGCTGAAGAAAGACAACGAATACAATACCTACCAGATAGATGGCCTGCCGCCGGGGCCGATCGGGAATCCGGGCCGCGCCGCGATGGAAGCCGTTGCAAATCCCTCCCGGACGCAGGATCTTTACTTCGTTGCCGATGGCACCGGCGGACACGTCTTTGCCGAGACCTACGAGCAGCATCAGGACAATGTACGCAAGTGGCGCAAGATCGAAAAAGACCGCCGCGAGACCGAGCAGCAGGGTAAATTGAAGCCGGTCAATTCCAATTGATCATGGATCTCGCCGGATCTGTTGCCGGTCAATTATCCGGAGGGGGCAAATGGCACTCGCCAGCATGACAGGGTTCGCAAGAGCCCTTGGGGAAACGGGACCGGTGCGCTGGACCTGGGAACTCAGATCCGTCAACGGAAAGTCCCTGGATTTGCGCATCCGCATCCCGACGGGGCTGGAAACGCTGGAGCCGAAGATCCGCGAAAGATGCGGCAAGGTCCTGCGGCGCGGAAACGTTTCCATCGGCCTCGCCATGCAGCGCAGCCAGGCCGAACAGCAGTTCCAGGTAAACGAAGCCGCGCTGGAAGCGGTACTCTCCACGATTGACCTGCTGAAGACACGTGTGCCTGATCTCGCTCCGCCCTCCCTCGACGGCATTCTCTCCCAGAAGGGCGTGTTCGAACTGAAGGAACCGGAAGAGGACGAGGAGGCCCAGGCCGCCCTTCACAATGCACTTTTGACGTCGCTGGACGCGGCCCTGATCGACTTGATCGACATGCGTCACACGGAGGGCCATGCCATCGCAAAGGTCGTGCATGGCCAGATCAATACCATCGCCGAGCTGACTCAGGCCGCCGAGGATCTTCCCGCCCGCAAGCCGGAGGCGATCCGGGCGCGCTTGAAAAAACTCGTTTCCGACCTGCTGGAGGCCTCGGACATTCAACTGGACCAGCAACGCCTTCACCAGGAAGCGGTCCTTCTGGCGACCAAGGCCGACATCCGCGAGGAACTTGACCGGCTGCATGCACATGTCGTCGCCGTCCGGGAATTGATGGACACGGGCGGTGCAATCGGCCGCCGGCTCGATTTTCTCGCCCAGGAGTTCAACAGGGAAGCCAACACCCTGTGTTCCAAATCGAACGACGTGGATCTGACGGCGATCGGACTGGACCTGAAGGCCGTTATCGATCAAATGCGTGAGCAGATACAGAATCTGGAGTAGACCCGATGAGCGACGCAGCCGATGGAAACCCGGTCGGAACGACCGTCAGCGCGGAACAGGCCGAACAGCAGCGCCGTGGCCTGATGCTCGTTCTGTCGTCGCCTTCGGGGGCCGGCAAATCAACGATCGCGCGCCTGCTGCTCGAACAGGAAGACAATCTCGAACTGTCGATCTCCGTAACCAGCCGGCCGCGCCGCTCCAGCGAAGTGGACGGCGTGCACTACAACTTCATCGACCCGAAGCGTTTCGAGCAGATGCGCGATCACGACGAGCTTCTGGAATGGGCGGAAGTGCACGGCAATTACTACGCAACGCCGCGCGGTCCGGTCGAAGATGCGATCGAGAACGGGCGGGACATTCTCTTCGACATCGATATCCAGGGCACCTTCCAGCTTTATGAGAAGATGCGTGAGGACGTCGTTTCCGTCTTCATCCTTCCCCCGTCCATTGCGGAAATGAAATCGCGCCTTCACCGGCGCGCGGAAGACACCGACGAGGTGATCGCCAAGCGCATGAAGACCGCCGTCGGCGAGATGCGGCACTGGTCGGAGTATGACTATGTTGTCGTCAACGACGACCTGGAACGGGCCTTCCAGAACGTCCGCGCCATCCTGAGGGCGGAACGGCTCAAGCAGTTCCGCTCGCCCAAGATCGGGCCGCTCATCCAGGGCATGGTGGATGACCTGCAGAAGGAACTTGGCGAGAACGGCTGACGCTTCTGCAGCATGTCAGGGCAGGCAGGCGCGACCGGGAAGGCGTGACTGGGCACTTGCCGAAGTCCTGGTGCCAGTGGCTCGAAAAGGAAGTGAGGCGGGTTTCCGGGTGCCAAATCTCCGTCCTCGGCATTTCGGACAGGGATGGTCTTGCCAAGGCGCCTATTTTTGCTTCAAATCAGCGCATATACGTGTTTCGTCAGAAGGATATTGCGAGATGGCCGGTAAATTTGAACTCTACAAGGACAAGGCGGGCGAGTTCCGCTTCCGGCTGAAGGCCGGCAATGGCGAAATCATTCTCGCCAGCGAAGGCTACAAGCAGAAGGCCAGCGCCGAGAACGGGATCGAGTCGGTCCGCAAGAATGCGTCGCTCGACGAACGTTATGAGCGCAAGGAAACCTCTTCCGGCAAGCCGATGTTCAACCTGAAGGCCAGCAACGGCCAGGTGATCGGCACCAGCGAATCCTACAGCGGCGAAACGGCTCGAGACAACGGCATCGAGTCAGTCAAGAAGAACGCGCCGGACGCCAAACTCGACGACCAGACGGACTGATCCTTCCAGGACAGGAATTGCAACGGGCCGTCCCTTCGGGCGGCCTGTTTTCTTTGCGGCTACGGCCCGGTCAAGGGGCCGCAATCAATCGGCTTCGTCCGCTTTCACGGCCGTTTCCAGAAATCTTTTCCGATAGAGATGGGCAATCCGGTTCTTGACCTCCAGCAGTTTGGGGTGCAGCCGGAGCCGTTCGTGAAAGCTGATCCAGCTTTCGCCGGTTGCCAGAGGTGCGTCGGACAGTCGGACCAAGCCCTCTGCCTCCGCGATCCAATCCGGCAAAACGCCTATAGCATGCCCCGCCTGAAGCAGTGCGAAGAGAGATACCGAATTGTTGACGGCGTAGCGGGTCGGTTTGCCCGCGAGGAGGCCGGCCAGGACCTGGGAGGAGCGCAAGCGGGCGCGTGAGCCGCAGTAGCCGGCCCAGATCTGGTCCGGCCAGGTTTGCGGATCACGTGCTTCGGGATGCGCGCGGCAATAGGTTTCAGAGGCGTAGACGTGAAAGCCGAGCTCGCCGAGCTTCTGGGCGATAAGGTGGGCCTGTTTCGGCGGCCTGTTGCCGACCGCGATATCTGCTGAATTCCGGCTGAGGTCCCAGAAAGCATCGTCGGCATAAAACTCCAGGCGCACTCCGGCCATGCCGGCGACGATGTCGTCAGCATACCGGGACAGATAATATTGTCCCCATTCGCCAAGCGTGACCCTGCAGACCTGATCCGGAGCATCGGACCGTTCGATATCGACGGCGCGCTTGAAGTCGGCCGCGCTGCGCGCCATCGGTTGTGCGGCTTCGACCAGCCGGCGCCCGCCCTCGCTGAGGACATAACCCGTTTGCCGCCGGTCGAACAACGCCAGGTCAAGCTGTTCCTCAAGGCGAGCGATGTGCCGGCCGACAGTCGGCTGTGATTGACCGAGTTCCGACGCCGCCCGGCTCAGGCTGCCATGTTCCGCGACGGCCAGGAAGACGCGGATGGCGTCCCAATCGAAAGATGTGATATTCATTTCTGAATGATATCATGCAAAATAATTCAAATACATTGAAAAGAAATTTTGGCACTTTCCGGTCAACCCAGGAGGTGACGACAATGAGTGTCAATTGGATCGAACGAATTTTCCGGCATCTTGCGGGCGGGTGTGCGTCCGCGCTCTATCTGTCGCGCGATCGAGCGGAGTGGCCGGCATGGCTGACGCGGGATGTCGGTCTGGACAATCCGGAGAACGGCAAGGCTGTGCATTCGGGGCAGTACCGGAAGGCGGAAACGGCGGTATCAGTCCGTTCGGTCAGGCCGGTCCGGCGGACCTGAAGACATTGGCGAGTTCGACAAATCCTGCAATCCCGATCTCTTCGGCGCGCGCGGTCGGTTTCAGGCCGGCGCGCACGATCAGCTCCTCGGCATCGGGAGACAAGGATTTCAGGCTGGCGCGCAGCATCTTGCGCCGTTGTCCGAAGGCGGCCGCCGTGACCCTTTCCAGTGCCTTCAGATCGCAGGGAAGGGGGGTTGGATTGGGTGTCAGATGGACGACCGCCGATGTCACCTTCGGCGGAGGCGTGAAGGCCTTCGGGCTGATGTCGAAGAGGATACCGCCCATGCAGCGCCAGCCGGCCAGGACGCCGAGGCGGCCATAGGCCTTGGATCCCGGTTCCGCCGTAATCCGCTCGCCGACTTCCTTCTGGAACATGAGTGTCAGCGAAGACCAGAACGGCGGCCAGTCCGGCGTCGTGATCCAGTTGATCAGAAGCTGGGTGCCGACATTGTAGGGCAGGTTGGCGGCAATCCGCACCTTGCCGCCGCCCGTCAAGGCGACGGGATCGAGGTCGAGCGCATCTCCCTCGATGACCTCCAGGCGTCCTGGATAGTGATCGGCGATTTCGGCGAGTGCTGGCAGACAACGGCTGTCCTTTTCGATGGCGACGACCCTTTTCGCGCCTGCCGCCAGCAAGGCGCGCGTCAGGCCACCCGGGCCAGGGCCGATCTCCAGAACGGTGCAATCCTCAAGACTGCCGGCCGAACGGGCGATCCGGGACGTCAGGTTGAGGTCGAGCAGGAAATTCTGCCCGAGAGACTTCTTGGCGTTCAGGCCATGCGCCGCGATCACGTCGCGCAAGGGGGGCAAATCGTCGATCTGGGCCATGAAGAAACTCGAGCTAGACCTGTTCCGGGTTGGCCAGCGCATTGGCCATGCGCAGCGCCGTCGCGAAACTGTCGACCCGCGCCGTGCCCGTGCCCGCTAGGCCATAGGCGGTGCCATGGTCCGGTGACGTCCGCACGAAGGGCAGGCCGAGCGTGACGTTCACGCTTTCGTCGAACCCGATGGTCTTGGCGGGAATGAGAACCTGGTCGTGATACATGCCCAGCACGCAATCGTAATTCTTGCGCGCCGGCGGATGGAACAGCGTGTCTGCCGAATGCGGGCCCGTCGCCGAAATGCCCTCTGCCCGGAGACGGGCAATTGCCGGCTCGATCACGTCCCTGTCCTCCGTTCCCATCGTGCCGCTCTCGCCGGCATGGGGGTTGAGGCCGCAGATGGCCAGGCGCGGATTGGCATAGCCGAACCGTTTCTGAAGATCCCTGGCGGCGATTTCCGCGGTTTCGACGATCAGGTCCGCGGTCAGGGCGGCCGGTACGTCCTTCAGGGGGATATGGACGGTCACAGGAACAACCAGAAGCTCCGGACCCGCAATCATCATCACCGGCTTGTTGCGTTCGCCCGGCCAGTATTTGCCCGCCAGCGCGCCCAGAAATTCCGTGTGTCCGGGATAGGAAAACCCGGTTCTGTAGAGAGCTGCCTTGTTGATCGGGTTGGTGACGACGCCTGGAGCAAGTCCGTTGCGGACGTCCTCGACGCAGGCCTCGATCGACGAGACGACGGTCTGGGCCGTCTCTGGCTGTTCTTCGCCGGGACGATCTGCGAGCTCCGGTCCGGTCTGCACGACGGGCAGGGCCTTGGAAAAGCGACCGGATGCCTCTTCCGGCGACACTTGTTCAATGCGGATGTTGAGGCCAAGCGTGTGCGCCCGTTCCGCATAGAGGGAGGCATCAGCCCTGACATAGAACGGCGGCAGGCCAAGCGCTTTGCGGTTGGCCCAGGCAATGATAGCCAGGTCGGGCCCGATCCCGGCGGGCTCTCCCATTGTTACGGCCAGTGGCTTTTGATCGAAGCCCATGGCGATCAGCGATAGATGATTGTCGCGCGGCGGCGGATTTCCATGAGGTAGCGGCGGGACTGGCTTTCGCCTTCCTTTTCTCGCAGCTCATTTTCCACTTCTGTCCTGACCGCGATGTCGGAGGCGATCTCGCGCTTGCCGCAAACAGCGATCATCTCGTAACCGACAGGGGTGGCTGTCGGTTTGGTCAGATGGCCGGGTGTCATCGCCTGAATTTCCTTTTTCATGGACTCCGGCAGTTCGGTTTCCAGGCGTCTGCCGATCGGTTGAACCACGACTTCGCTATACTTGCTGAGGATACCGCCGGCTGCGTCGCAATTGTCGAAGGCCGCCCGTATCTGATCGCTTTCATGCTTGCGTTTGGACTTGAATCCGCCAGAGGCATTCTTGGGTACAACGACGATGACCCGCTTCAGGTCGTATTCGACAGACTTCTGCCGGTCTTCCTCATCCGTTTTCTTGAGGGCCGCGACGATGTCGGATTCGTTGACTTCGATCTTGCCGCGGAAACGGGCACCAAGGATGCGGTTCCAGGCGATCTGGGCCTTGAGGCGGCTCTTCAACGTCTCCGGCTTGACGCCACCCTGGCGCAGTGCTGCAGCCAGTTTTGCGGGCGTCATCTTCACGTTGCGGGCGATGTTGTTGAAAGCATTGTCGATTTCGGACTGGCTGACGTCGATCCCCATTCTCGCGGCCTCCGACAGCTTGACCTGATCGTCGACCAGTTCCTGCATGGCCTGGCTTTTTGCCGCGGCAGCGGATTTGCGCTGGGTCAGCGTGATCAGTCTGGCGCGCTGACTGATGTCGTAATCGGTGATGGGGGTGTCATTGACGATGACCTTGATCGCAGCCCTGGCAGGGCTGGCGAACGGCGCAGCCAAAACCAGCGCAAGGCAGAATAGGACCGGAGCAAAACGAAGTCGCATTGAAAAACCATCCGTGCTGGCCTGAGCCAAACCGAAGTTCGTGTTCTTGTGACATGATGTTTCGCATATCATGGTCACAAATTCAAAGTCTGCGAGCATGTTGCCCGATTTCATGGCAGCAAGATGGCCTGCAGATTGCGCCTGCAATGACGATTTGACAGCCTAGTTCAGAACGCCGCTGGAGACCTGGGTATTGCCGATCGTTCTCAGCCCGACTCGGAAGTACAGCGTCCGGTTGACCTCGTCGCCGTCGTTCCGGCTTCTGTCTTCCGCGAAGGAGACGGATAGAGAGAAGCCTTCGTCGTCGTATCCGAGTCCGAGGCCGTCCTGGACAAAGTTGCTGTTCTGCAGATCATAGCGCGCCGACCCGAACAGGCGCCAGTTCTCTTCCAGCCTGAGACTTGCCGAACCCAGCAATTCCTCACGTGGGTCGTCGATCCCGACATCCGGCTGCGCATCCAGGAATGCATAGGCAAGGGAGGACACCACCGGACCGTAAATGGCGCTTGCCTGCGCCTGAAGCCGGTTGACGGAGAAATCGTCCTTGTCCAGCCGGGCCTGTGCACCGAGCTTCACGCCGTATTGCGTATCGAGATAAAGCGAGCCGACATAGTCCGAAAGATCCGAGGCCAGGCCTGAATCGACCGTGGCCCCGAGAATGTCGGGCGTCGCGTAGGAGTTTTCGCCGGCCAGATGATAGGATCGGCCGAACAGGCCGCTCAGGTAATAGCCGCTGTCCAACTGCAGCTTGTAGTTCAGCCCGACATTGAGCCGCGTGCCGCCCTCGGCGCGGTCGAAGCCGGAAAACTTGTCGTAGTCGAACAGGGTCGTGGTATCGAAGACGATGCTCTGCGCGTCGTCGTTCGGCAGTTCGCCGATGCGTTGCTCGTCGGGGCGGGCGACGACCTGGGCGATCGGCTCCAGGATCTGGTTGCCGCCGTTGAAGGTCGCGATGACCGGGTAGCGGTATTCCAACCCGACCGCCGGCATCGCCCGGCCCACGAAACTCTCGCCCGCCAGCGCGGTCACGTCGGCGTCGGGAGAAGCCAGGAAGAACAGGTCGCCACGCATATAGGCAAAGGGCGTGAAGGACTGACCGAGCGGATCGATGAACGTCCGGCGCCAGTCTCCCTTCAGGGACAGGCGCGAGAAGGTGCCGTCGACACCCCTGAACTTGGCGGTCGTGCCGCCGTCGATCGAGAACGCGTCGGTTTCGTCCCGGGTCAATGAGGTGAAATTCGCCGTCAGCGCAAGTTCACCGGCAAGGATCGGATCCGAGAAGACATAGTCATAGTCGATGACCGGCAGGACGAGCGGTTGCTTGTCCTGCAGCGAACTGCCGACCGGAGAAAAGCCGTTCGCATTGAAGTCGCTGTCTTCGTAGTCTTCCTGGGAAATCTGGAAGGCATAGGCACTGACGGTCAGGGCGTTCCGGTCGGTTCTACCGTTCAGATAGATCTCCAAGGTCTCGTCATTGTCGCCGAAGCTGGTAAAGGAGTAATCCTTGAAAAAGGCGCGGTCGCTCTTGTAGGTCAGGTTCCAGCCAAGCGTCCAGTCATTCGCCAGGGCGAAGTTTGCCGTTGAATTGACGGCACCGCGCCAGCGCTCGTCTGCCCGGGAGGTTGAAAACTGGCTCGGCTGCGCCTGAAAGAGCCCCGCCGCAGAGAAACCGACCGACCCAGACGCAAAACTCTGCCGGTATTGCACGTCGCCGAACAGACCCTGCTTGGTCAGTGGGGTGAGCGTGGTGGTCACGTCATAATAGGGGCTGAGCGCCCAGTAATAGGGCAGTGTGACGCCGTATCCGAGCTTGTCGGACACGATGCCGGAAGGCATCAGAAGTCCGGACTTCCGCTTGATGCTCGGGTCCGGCATCGAAAGGAAAGGCAACCAGGCAATCGGCTTGCCGTAAACCTCGAAAGCGGCATTTTCGAACCGGATGACCTTTTCCTGCTGGTTGTGAATGATCTTTTCGGCTCTGACTCGCCACAGCGGCGGTTTGTCGGGCGGGTTGGTCGGCTTGGTGTAGACCGTGTAGATGCCGTTTTCGATCGTCGTGACGTTGTTGCCTTCACGGCGCGCCTGTTCGGCAAGGAAACGCGTGCGTTTCGTGGTGTCGATCTGCAAGGCACGGGCGAAACCTTCCGAGAAGTCCTCCGAAAGGTTCATCTCCTCGGTTCGGACCACGGTGCCGTTGGCCTCGATGAAGATCACGTTGCCGGCAGCCGTGAGCTGCTTGCTCTTCCGGTCGAAGACAATCTGGTGAGCCTGCACGGTATTGCCGTCGTAATACACCTGGACGTCGCCGGTCGCGATGATCTTGTCGTGGTCGAAATCGTAGGTGACTTCGTTCGCTTCCAGGAGCAGGTCGGCATCGGAATCGACCTTGCCGGAGAGGCTGGAGACGAGGTCCTGCGCCAAGACGGGGGCGATGGTGCCGGCGCACAGGGACACCGCCATGGCAATCGAACTTGCCGCGGCCAGCAATCTGCCCTTCTTGGCCCAAATCTCCGTATTCAGGAAAACCGGAAAAGACATCGCCTTACCCGTCTTCCTGATTCAAGAGAATTGTCAAACCCATAAGTACTCCAAATATTCCAGGCGCCCACGCGGCCACAAGCGGAGGGACGATACCGGCCCCTCCGAAGTCCTTGGCAAGTTCGGTTAGAACGTAAAGCACGAACCCGGACAGGATTCCACCCAGAATCATGCTTCCCAATCCGCCAAAGCGCGAAACTCTAAGGGAAACTGCCGCCGCGATCAGAATCATCGCGACCAAAAGAAGCGGTCGGGCGAGCAGCGTCTGGTACTGCAAATTATAGCGGTATGCAGGTAACCCTGCGTTTCTTGCCAGTTCGATGAAACGGGGCAACTTCCAGAAAGAAATCGATTCGGGCGAACCGATGCTTTCGCGCACTTCGGTCGCGGTAAGAAAGGTGCTGACCTGATACCGGCCGTAAGTCTGTGGATCCTGCTCGGTGGTATAGACGATGGCATCGTTCAGGTACCAGATCTCGTCTCCGAGCCGGGCTTCCTTTGCCTCGATGCGCTCCCGGAAGGTGCCGTCCTTGTCGAAGGTGAAAATGGTGACGCCAAGCAGGCGGGTTCCGCCGTCCAGAAGCTGTTTTGCCAGCATCACCGACTCGCCGTCCAGACCGTCCTGGCGGACCCAGACCTCGTTCGAGGATTGCAGCAGGAAGTTCTGTTCGCTGCCGAAGAGGCCCGAGGCGACTTCCTCTGACTTTTGCTGGAACCAGACGGCGGCCGGATTGTAGACCGTGACGGACAGGATGCCGAGGACGATGCCGACGACGACCGCAGGCATGGAAAACTGCCACACGGAAATGCCCGATGCCCGCGTGACAACCAGCTCCAGCGCCCGGCTCAAGGTCACGAAAGCGGCGATTGCCCCGAAAAGCACGGCAAAGGGAATGACCTGTTCCAGGAGCAAGGGGACCCGCAAGGCGGAAATCAGCGCGACGCGAAGCACGGAAAAGCCTTCCCGGTCGCCGCCGCGCCGCACGAGCTCCAGCACGTCGAACAGGTACATGAGGACGGCGGCAAACAGGAACAGGCCGAGAATGGCCTTCAGGAACCGTCCGGAGAAATAGAGGGAAAGCGTGCGCCCGAGGATCATGCCGCACCTCCGGCGCGGCCGTTGTTCAGCCGTGCCGCTATGGCGTCGATCCAGTCCTGTACCTTGAGCTGGAATTCGGCCATCCATTTGGACTCTTTTCCGCCCTGATCCCTGAGGATCGAGCCGAGCGCAAGCAGGCAGCCGGCCAGGGGGACGACATAAAGCAGGACAAGCACCACGATCGACCCGCTCGAAATCGCGGTCACCCCGAAACCCGAGGTTCTCAGCAGGACGCAGGAAGCGATCGCCCCGACAAGTGCGAATCCCCGGCTCTGCCGCGTTGTTCGGGCTTTGCCGAGAAAGGCGAAGACGATCAGGCCGAAGGACAGGCAATAGAGCGGTTGACTGAAGCGTTCGTGCAATTCCGCCGTCAGCTTTTCCGGGTTCTTGAGCGCATAGGCATCGTTTCGACCGGGGGACAAGAGATTGGCGGTCGTGCGTTCGCTCGCCTTGAAGACCGGCTCGCCGGCTTCCGGAATGAGGTTGGAGAGATCGAAGGCGTAGGACTGGAAGCGGACGATGGAGATGTCGCCTTCCTTCTTCGGCCGGCGCTGGATGGTGCCGTTCTGCATGACCAGGAGCGTTCTGTCTGCGGCCTCAATGATCTGGCCCGTATCGGCCTGATAGGTGAAGGCGGTGTCGGGATCCCTGGTGTCATGCAGAAGCAGACCGTCCAGCGTACCCTTGCCGGAGCGGTTGCGGATGTGGAAAGTCAAACCGTCTTCCACGGTGATGAAGCGGCCGGGCTTGATTATGTTGGCCACCAGATCCGCCCGGACACGGGTGATTTCGGTTCTGAGCTGGGCAAGGCCCGAGGGCGCGACATAGAGGGACATGCTGGCCGTCAGCAGCATGACCACGGCCGAAAACAGCATCACCGGACGCAGCACCAGAAACCGGGAGCCGCCGCTCGCGTCGATCACGATCAGCTCGCTGTCGCCGGAAAGGGCGTTCAAAACCAGGATGAGGGCAATCATGAGGGCAAAGGGCGCGACGATCACGATCAGGAAGGGCAGCGCGAGCATAGTGATGCCGATGAACTGAACGATCGTTTGCCCTTTCGACGTCACAAGGTCAAGCTGGCGCAGTGCCTGCGTGGCCCAGACGACGCCGGTCATGGCCGCGAGCGTGAGCGTGAATGCATAGGCCGTCCGGCGCACAATGTAACGTTCGAGCGTTTTCATACCGGTGCCGGAGCTTGTCCCTTGTAAAATTTGCGATCTTTAGGCCCATGTTCGAATAACACGTAATGTGGTGAACGGCGCATGAATAAGAATGGTAAATATACATTAATTTTTACGGCCCTTGCCGAAATCCTGTTGAAACCCCATGATTTGGCGGCAATCTACCCTCCATGCGATTGGGGCTGACCTCTTCCCCCGCCATTTTCAAGTCGCAGGAAAATCAGAAAACTTAGGATCGACGTAATGAGCAAACTTGCCAAAATCTCCTTCTTGAAGGCCGAGGCTCCCGAGGCGGGTGTCGTTGTGATCCTCGCAGGAGACGGGTTGAACCTGGGACCGGTCGCCGGGGAGGTGGTCTCGGGGCTGGAAGGCGGGTTGCAGCGTAGCGCCGGCATCGCCGGCTTTTCCGGCAAGAAAAAAACCAGTCTCGATCTCGTCGCCCCGGCGGGCAGCGGCCTCGATCGTCTGATCGTCTTCGGGCTCGGCAAGGCGGAAGACCTGTCTGCAGACGACTGGCGCGCTTTTGGTGGTGCCGTCTTCGCCGAGTTGCAGAAAGCGTCGGCGGAAAGCGCTACCGTGCTTCTCGATGTTCCGGAGGGATTCGATCTGGCGTCCTCCGCTGCAGCCGAATTCGCCATGGGCGCGAAGCTGCGCGCCTATGCTTTCGATGCCTACAAAACCAAAAAGGACAACGGTGACTCGAAAAAGGATCTCAAGCTGAGCCTGTGCGTTGCTGATCCGAAGGCAGCCAAAAAGGACTGGGCAAAGGCCTCCGTCATTGCCGACGGCGTGATCCTGGCAAGAGACCTTGTCAACGAACCTGCCAACGTTCTTGGACCGGTCGAATTCGCTGCCAAGGCGGAAGCGCTGACCAAACTTGGCGTCGAGGTCGAGATCCTCGGCGAGAAGGAAATGAAGAAGCTGAAGATGTCGGCGCTTCTTGGGGTCGCGCAGGGCTCCGTCCGCCCGCCGCGCCTGGCGATCATGCGCTGGAACGGCGGCAAGAAGGGGCAGGCACCGGTGGCGTTCGTCGGCAAGGGTGTCGTCTTCGACACGGGCGGCATTTCCATCAAGCCGGCAGCGGGCATGGAGGAAATGAAGGGCGACATGGGCGGTGCCGCTGCCGTCGTCGGCGCCATGCATGCCATTGCCGGCCGCAAGGCCAAAGCGAACGTGGTCGGCGTGATCGGTCTCGTGGAGAACATGCCGGACGGCAATGCGCAGCGCCCGGGTGACATCGTCACCGCCATGTCCGGCACGACTATCGAAATCCTCAACACGGACGCGGAAGGACGCCTCGTGCTGGCCGACGCGCTCTGGTACACGCAGGACCGGTTCAAGCCGGCGATCATGATCGACCTGGCGACCCTGACCGGCGCGGTCCTGGTCGCGCTCGGCAACCTCAACGCCGGCCTGTTCTCAAACAACGACGACCTTGCCGCTAACCTGCTGGCATCGTCGAAGGCAAGTGGAGAGCCCCTGTGGCGCCTGCCGCTTTCCAAGGACTACGACAAGATCATCGACACGCCCAACGCGGACGTGAAGAACACGGGCGGACGTTGGGCCGGATCCATCACGGCGGCCCAGTTCCTGCAGCGCTTTGCCAACGACGTGCCCTGGGCGCATCTGGATATCGCCGGTACAGCCTTCGGCGCCCCGAAGGACGACATCTGCCAGAGCTGGGCCTCCGGCTACGGCGTGCGCCTGCTCAACCAGCTTGTTGCCGATCATTACGAAGTCTGACGGCCCGGAAAGAGAAAATCTGAAAAGACAATTTGAAAAAAGAAACCCGCCGGACTGGCGGGTTTTTTATAATCTCATGTTGATCGCTTAGCAGGTCTTGTACGTCTGGCAGGCTGTTGCCGGTTCGACCAATAACCCCATTCCAAGTGTGGCGCCGGCAACGACGGCAACCAGTGCAAAAAACACAACAACGCGTGCGAACATTCAACGTTTCCCCTTCAAAGCCGGTTCGGGATAACCGCCCACCGGCCCGACTCAAAATGATCCTTGGATCGTCCCCAGGAACGAACCCTAGTTAATCGACATTTGCGAAGGGTTAATGATACGAGTCTTGTCACCTGTCCATGCCGGCCTTGAGGTTGATTTCAATTGGAGCGGCTGTTGTTGCACGGCTGCACCACTTTTCGGGCAGGCGGACAGAATACCGCTATGCCGGAGGAGCCATATGACAACTGGACGTAAGCGCCGGGAGCGCAGATGACCACCGAAGTCGTTTTTTATCACCTGTTGCACAAGCCGCTCGAAACGGCTTTGCCGCAGCTATTGCTGAAATGTCTGCAACGGGACTGGAAGGTGGTGGTGCAGACCGGGTCGGTCGAGCGTTGCAACGCGCTGGACGCGCATCTGTGGACATTTGCCGACGACAGCTTCCTGCCACACGGAACGAAAGCCGACGGCTTCGCCGAACACCAGCCGATTTACCTGACCAGCGAGCAGGATAATCCGAACGAGGCGGACGTGCGCTTTCTGGTCGACCGTGCCGCGCCGCCGCCGCTTCAGTCCTACAAGCGCGCCATATATATATTCGATGGCAACGACCAGGACGCCGTCCAGGAAGCAAGGCGGCGATGGACCGAGGCCAAGGCGGAAGGTTTCGAAATCGCCTATTGGCAGCAGACCCAATCCGGCGGCTGGGAACGCAAGGCCTGATATTCGGCCGCAGAAACAAGGAGGGGATCCAGATGGACAAGCTGAAAGTCTCGTCGGCGGAACTGGTCAGGAAGGCCCGGGCCCGCATCGAAGAGGTGGAGACCGCCGAGGCAATTGCCCTCGTTGGCGATCCGGACGTTGTCTTCGTGGATTTGCGCGATGTGCGTGAGCGTCACAAGTCCGGCTTCATTCCGGGCAGCTTCCATTGCCCGCGCGGCATGGCGGAATTCTGGGTGGATCCCGAGAGCCCCTATTTCAAGGAGATTTTTGCAGGGGAAAAGCGCTTCATCTTTCACTGCGCTTCAGGCTGGCGTTCCGCGCTCACGGTTGCCGCCCTGAATGAGATGGGCTTCGAGGCTGCCCATCTGAAGGACGGATTTGCCGGCTGGGCCAGGGAAGGAGGACCGGTGGAGCAGATGTCCTGACCACCGGTCCAATGTTCGTTAGTCGAGCTGCGTCAGGCGAAGGCCGTCCTGATTGGTCTCGGTGCCGGTGTCCGCGCTGGCGGTTTCATCCGGCTCTTCCACGGCTGCGTCCGGCTCCTCCACCGCGGCTTCCGCGGCTTCCGGATCCTGCGTCGCATCACGGATCTGGTCGATCTTGCCATCGATGACTTCGCTGGCCCAATCATAGACGCCGGAGTCGAGATACGCTTCTTCGCCGCCGGCTTCCGCGATCTTGTTCGGCTGGGCCATGTCAATAAGCGCCTGTTTCAGGGCGTCCTCCGAAGAAGCTTCCTCGAGGTCCTTGAGTTCGCCTTGCGCGGTATCGTAGTCGGACTGAAGGCTCTGGAAACCATCCAGGTCCACGTCCGCGTTGTTCGAAATGTCGTTGAGTGCGCCGATCGTCGCCTCGTACGACTGGATCTGACCGTCGAGCTGCGCCTGGAGTTCGGCCGGCGTGAGTTCGCCTTCAACCGGTTCGGCGTTCAGGTCGATATTTTCCATCTCGGTGACAAGCGCTGCCTTTTGGGCTTCGAGTTCCGCGATGTAGTCGTTCAATTGATCCTCGGACATCGATGCAAGATCAACGCCTTCAAGTTCGCCGATGCCATCAAGATATTCGAGGCCGTCCAGGGTTTTGGAAAGCTCTTCAATCTTGGCAAGTTCATCCAGGTATTCGGTTGAAAGCGTTTCGAATGCCGCGGCCGCTTTCTCATAGTCGAGCGTGGAGTTGATGTAGTCGACGACCGATGCCAGATGCGGGTCGTTGGAGTTCATGTAGGCGTGGTAATTCCGCTGTAGGGAATTCAGGCGCCCTAGCTTCGCGTGGAGGTTCTTTTCCTTCAGGTTCGGGCTGAGCGTCGGGGTCGCCGATACACTCGCAAGAGAGGTCCGCTGCTCTTTGGTGAGCTTCTTGCCCGAGCCACGGTTTGCGGTGCGGGTCTTGCCGGATTTCTTGTCAGAACCGAAAACGTCGCTCAGGAACTTGTCGATTCCCTTGCCGCTACCCGACTTGGCTTGTTTGGTGCTTCCGCCGCTCTTCTTGAAAAATCCGAAGCTTCCTTTGTCAGAACTTTTTCCTGAACCGGTCTTGGCGACCTTGCCGCCACCATTTCCGCCACCCTTGTTGCCGCCGCCGCCGTTGCCACCGCCTTTGCCGCCACCTTTGCCGCCGCCGTTGTCACCACCGTTGCCGCCTTTCGCGAAGGCCTTGTCGGCCTGAAGGAAGGAATACGGCATGTCTGGTGCAAGTGCCGGTGTAAGAACAAGTGCTGTTGCGCCGAGCAAAAGCGTTACGGTTCTGGTGAGGGCCATGGTTCGTCCTTGTGCGCGTCGGTGCCGGATATCACATCCGGGTCAGGTCAGAAAAACTCTCAAGACGGTCTCCCGTGAGGTCACGCTAAAGGTGACAGGGGAATCCAAACGTTCAGTAAGAACAACACCTCAGATTTTATTAAGTTTCATCCCTTGCAGGAAAAAATGAGGGGAAAATTAAGAAATGCGTGCCAGCAGTTGCGGCAGCTTGGAGAAATTATCAAGACGGTAGAAGCGGTTAGAGCCAATTGGTTCGTCCGTTTCCTCCAATGCCCAGGTGACGTCATAAGGCACATAAACTCCAAAAGCGCCTGCATTTAAGGCGGGCACAACGTCCGACTTTAACGAATTTCCGATCATCATCGCTTCTTCTGGACCGGTTCCATGACGGGAAAATAACCTTTCGTAAGTTTTTTCCGTCTTTTCCGAAACGATCTCGATCGCGTCGAAATAGCGGTCGAGTCCGGAGGCCGCCACCTTGCGTTCCTGGTCGAACAGGTCGCCCTTTGTGATCAGCACCAGCCGGTAACTGGCCTTTAGAACCTTCAGCGTGTCCTCGACGAAGGGCAGGGGGTCCACCGGATGGGAAAGCATGTCCCGGCCGGCCTCCAGAATTTCGGCGATGACATCTGCGGAAACCTTGCGGTCGGTCACTTCCAGGGCCGTCTCGATCATGGAGAGCGTAAAGCCTTTCACCCCGTAGCCGTATCGCAGAACGTTGCGGCGTTCCGCGGCAAGCAGGCGGTCCATCAGATGATCTTTTGCGGAATGGCCCGCCAGCAGGCCGGCAAAGCGGTCCTGCGTCAGTCGGAAGAATCGTTCGTTGTGCCACAACGTGTCGTCCGCATCGAAACCGATCGTTGTGATGGTCGCCTGCATACAAGGGCCTTTCATCAAGCTGCCGCTTACAACTAAGCCAAGGTCTTGCGGCGGAAACAAGGATTAAGATCAGCCGTCAGCTTGCTTCCTCGTACTCCGCCGAAAGTTCCAGCCACTCTTCTTCGGTCTTCATCAGCTTCTTTTCGCAATAGGCCCGTTCTTTGGCGAATTTGGTGGCCCGGTCCGGCTCCCGGGTGAAAAACTCGGGATCGGCCAAAGCCTCGTCGAGCTTGCCGATCTTTTCCTGAAGCCGCGCCATTTCCTTTTCAGCCGTGTCGATCTTCTGTTTCAACGGCTTGAGCTGGCTGCGCTTGAAGGCGGCTTCGCGGCGTTTTTCCTGCGACGAAGCTCTTTCCGCTTCTTCCTCGTCGGCCCTGTCGCGCGCTTTTCGGGCCGCATCCGGGCCTTGCAGGATCAGACGGCGATAGTCTTCCATATCGCCGTCATACGGCTTCACACCTCCGTCTGCGACCAGCCACAGCCTGTCCGCGCAGGCCTCGACGAGATGCCGGTCATGGCTGATCAGCACGACGGCACCCTGAAAATCGTTGAGCGCCATGACCAGCGCCTCACGGCTGTCGATGTCCAGATGGTTGGTCGGCTCGTCGAGGATCAGCAGATTTGGGCCGTCGAAGGTCGCGAGCCCCAGAAGCAGGCGGGCCTTTTCACCGCCGGAGAGATCCTTCGCCGGAGTTTCCATCCGGTCGGTCGGCAGGCCGAAGCGGGCAACGCGGGCGCGCACTTTTGCCTCCGGCGCATCCGGCATCAGCACTCGTACGTGGGCAACGGCGCTTTCCGCCGGCCTCAGTTCATCGAGCTGGTGCTGGGCGAAGAAAGCGATCCTGAGCTTTCCTGCCATGGTGATCTTACCATCCATGGCATCGAGGCGGCCGGAGATCAGCTTGGCGAAGGTGGACTTGCCGTTGCCGTTGGCACCGAGCAGCGCAATCCGGTCGTCGTTGTCGATGTTCAGCGTCAGCCGCGACAGGATCTTCGTATCGCCATAACCCGTGGAGACGCCTTCAAGCTTGATGATAGGCGGCGACAGCTGGGCTTCCGGATCCGGAAAGTGGATCGGCCTGCTGCTTTCCTCCGTCAGGGCGGCGATCGGCTGCATCTTCTCCAGCATCTTGAGGCGCGACTGCGCCTGACGCGCCTTGCTCGCCTTGTAGCGGAACCGGTCGACGAAAGCCTGCATGTGCTTGCGCTGGGCGTCCTGCTTTTCCTTGGCCTTTTCGGCAAGGATCATCGCCTCGCGGCGCTGCCGGTCGAAGCTGTCATAGCCGCCGGAATAAAAGGTCAGCTTGCCCCGGTCGAGATGGACGATGCTGTCGACGGCCTTGTTGAGAAGGTCGCGGTCGTGGGAAATCAGCAGCACCTGGTGCGGATAGCGGGCAACGTAGTTTTCCAGCCAGAGCGTGCCTTCCAGATCGAGGTAGTTGGTCGGTTCGTCCAGCAGCAACAGGTCCGGCTCTGAAAACAGGACCGCGGCAAGCGCGACCCGCATACGCCAGCCGCCCGAGAAGGAAGAGCAGGGCCGCTGCTGAGCGGCGGCGTCAAAGCCGAGGCCTGACAGGATCGCGCCCGCGCGCGCCTCCGCGGTATGCGCACCGATGTCCGCAAGGCGGGTGTGGATGTCCGCGATCCGGTGCGGATCGGTCTCCGTCTCGGCTTCTGCCAGAAGGCGGCTGCGTTCCCTGTCCGCGGCCAGAACCACGTCCATCAGCGTGTCTTCCGTGCCCGGGGCTTCCTGGGCAACCTGACCGATGCGGGCACGTTTCGGAATCTGGACCGATCCAGTTTCCGTGGACAGGTCGCCCGTGATGATCTTGAACAGAGTGGTCTTGCCCGCGCCGTTCCGGCCCACAAGCCCGGTCTTGGCTTTGGAGGGCAGGGTGACGCTGGCCTTGTCGATCAGGAGGCGGTCCCCGATCCGGTAGGTGAGATCCGTTATTTTCAACATGGGCGGGATGTTTGGCGGAGTGGGCTTCAGGATGCAAGCGCAAAGCTGGCCCATGGGCGATCAAGCGTCCGGCTGTGGCAAAGCTGCAAGCCCCGCGTGCCGGAACCGGGCAAGGTCGTGCGCTTCCCTGCGGGTGTCAGGCACTACCTTTCACGCCGTTTGAGGCCGGCCCGGTATAGGTTATTCGTCCTTCAGAACGCCGAGATAGAGATCGGCAAAGCCCGCAAGCAGCTCGTGGCAGAGAACGACTTCGCGCGTGTCCGGGTCCCAGAACGCGTTTTCCGTCCCGCAGGTTTTGGCTCGGAAGGTGATTTTCTTCGGCAGGTCGTAAACCGTGTCGAATTCCTGCGCGATCGTTTCCAGCAATCTGCTTTCCTTCAGGAAAAGCTCGATCGAACCGAGGCCGTCCGGGGCCGGCTCGTAAACCACGGAAGCTTTGCCGCCGGGCGTGCCGGCATCGCGCAGGTAGGCATCGGTCGCCGCGTCCCAGGAGTCCGAAGCCAGCTCGTAATCGGCGCCGCAGGTGTCGACCCGGTCCTCCGGCAGGCCGAGTTCGAGGGCAAGATCAAGGAACGCCTCTTCATCCGAGCCGACCATGAGGCACAGCATCCTGTAGCCGCGCTGCTGGTCCAGGTCATGTTCGTCGTAGAAGATCAGGTCGTCGTCATTCGCTTCCGCGATCAGAAACCAGCCGACCATCGCATTGGTCAGGTAAAGGTCCATGTCTTCCGAACCGTCGGCGAGCATCGTGACTGTCGCAAGATTGTCGACGGCGTCCTCCTCCTGGGCAAGGACCGGCAGCCCAAGCTCGGACACCAGCATGTGTCCACCCTCGTGATAGAGCGTGAAGAGCGTGTTGCCGGCGACGAAGACGAACAGTTCTTCCAACTTGTCCGGACCGAGTTGAGCCAGTTCCTTTTCCAGGTGCTTGAAATCGGCACCCTTGTCCTGTGCGGAGACCTCCTGTGCGGAGACCGGCGTCAGCAGACCGAGAACGACCGCCCCGACCGGAAGCACCACTTTTGCGGCAATCTTTGCGATCCGGGATAGGCAGGCGGTCAGTTTCGTCATTTATATGCGGGCTTTCTCGTTATTTCGGCGGCCGGGCGCCGGCCGGTCCGCCGCAGAATATTCGCCGTGGTTGGTCTTTGCCAGCGGGATTAGCGGCCGCCTGCCGGTCATCGACATGAAAATGTCATGGGTCCGCCCCCTTGCGGGCGGGACAGGCCCCCGTTATTAAGGCCGCGAAATTTCCGAAATGACCGGCACGGCAGCTCCGCCTGGCCGCATACGAAACGAGAAAGACGAAACCATGGCGATTGAACGCACGTTTTCCATGATCAAGCCGGATGCCACCAAGCGCAACCTGACCGGCGCCATCACCGCCAAGCTCGAAGAAGCCGGCCTGCGCGTTGTCGCTTCCCGCCGCGTTTGGATGTCCCTGCGCGAAGCGGAAGCCTTCTACGCCGTTCACAAGGAACGTCCGTTCTTCGGCGAACTGACCGAATTCATGTCTTCCGGCCCGACCGTCGTTCAGGTTCTGGAAGGCGAAGACGCCATTGCCAAGAACCGTGAAGTCATGGGCGCCACCAACCCGGCAGAAGCTGCCGAAGGCACCATCCGCAAGGAATTCGCCCTGTCCATCGGCGAAAACTCCGTTCACGGATCCGACGCGCCGGAAACCGCCGCTCAGGAAATCGCATTCTGGTTCTCCGGCACTGAAATCGTCGGATAATCGGAAAACGGATGTATTTCCAGAAGCCGGTCTCTCGGGGCCGGCTTTTTTCTGGCCCATGCGCCCGTTACATCCCGATACACATTCATACGAATGCAAGACAGCCTTTGCCCGTTCCTCCCGGCATAGTGTTACCGTCGTGGCAATGGAATGGGAGAAAAAGTATGCGCTTGAAACTGGCGCTTGCTGGCGCGTTGATCGCGTTTCCGGCTGCCGCACATGACAGTTCCGCTCCGATCGCCGGGGAAGACCCCGTGGAACACAGCCATCTGGATGAGGAATTCTGGAACCTGCTGTTTCCCGAGGCGGAGGCTTCGGCGGACATCACGGTCGAGGGCAATTCCCTGCGCATCCACGGTGACGGCTATCCGATCAAACCGCCGGGCAGGTTTCCAAACCGCGACAACCCCAACAGCATTTCCAGAAAGAACTACAATCTGAGCGTCCCGCTCGTGCCACACAAAAACGGACGGGCCACCAACGCCCAGGGCGCCGTGTTCGGGATCGCCGTCAATGGGGTGGTGATGGACCCGGGGACCGCCGAGTTCTGGCGCAACGACCGGAGGTCCGGCTGGAACTACGAGGCGCTGGGCGGGGCCTGCAAGCTGGGGCTCGACAAGTACAACGCACATGTCCAACCGGACGGCACCTACCACTATCACGGCATTCCGACAGGCGTCCTTGCCTCCAACGGCGGCCAGTCCGCTCCCGCGATGATCGGCTATGCCGCCGACGGCTTTCCGGTGTATGGGCCCTACGGCTATGCCGATCCGGCAAAGCCCTCGCCGATGAAGGAGCTGAAGAGCAGTTACAGGATCAAGACTGGTACGCGGCCAGGCGGTCCAGGCGGGAAATACAACGGCAAGTTCACCCAGGACTGGGCCTATGTCGCGGGAGCCGGTGACCTCGACCAGTGCAACGGCCGCTTCGCGGTCACGCCCGAATTTCCGAACGGCACCTATCACTATGTCCTGACAGAAACGTTCCCCTACATTCCGCGCTGCTGGATGGGTTCACCCGACCGAAGTTTCATGCGTTTGAAACGGCGGGCCGACAATGGCGGTAGTGAGACGGAAGAAAACCAACCAACGATCGACCTCGCCGCCATGACCGACAACAGCGAGGCCGTGGTGACGCTGATCCAGGCACAGGGCGGACTTCCGCCGCGCTTTTTTCCTGGTGGCCGGCGGCCGGCTCCGGAAGGCGGGCCGCGCCTTGGAGGGCCGCAAGGCGGTGGTCGTCCTGGTGGTCACTCGCCCTGTAGCGGCAGCTGATCGAGGAAAGAAAAGTGCGTGAGTCTCACGCACTTTTTTTTACCAGAAATATTCAAAAATTCGAAATATTGAAAGAAGGAAAAGTGCCATGAAAAAACTATCCCTGATCGGCGTTGCTGCCCTCATGTGGGCGATGGGAAACGCCAGCGCGGCAGGAGGCCCGGGAGCGCATTTTATCGAGAACTGGGACCTGGATGGTGATGGCCAGGTGACCGTGGACGAGGCAAGGAGCCGTCGAAGCGATGTCTTTGCCAGCTTCGACGCCAATGACGACGGCTACCTCGACGCGGGGGAATATGAGGTGTTTGACGAGGCCAGGGCGCAAGACCAGGCCGCGAACGAACCGCAGGGAATGGGGAGAGGGCCGGGAAACCCGGCAAACGGTCTGCGGCTTGAGGTCAATGACACGGACGGCGACGGCAAGGTTTCCGAAGACGAATTCCTTGGAAACGCGGCTTCCTGGATCGAAATGATCGACCGGGACGGTGATGGTGTGGTCACCCAGGCGGATTTCAGCAAGCGCGGCGGTCAGTAGGCAGCCTGCTGCGGAGAAATGGTGTCACCTCCCTTGACAGGGAGGCGACTTGGGGGAAGGTTGCCGGGCTCAGGATCCGATACGAATAGTTGGCGAGATGACCCAGCAGCCCCCCAAAAGCACCTTTTCTGCCTGTCCGCACGACTGCCCGTCGACCTGCGCGCTGGAGGTGCATTTCTATCCGCATGGCGACGTCAGGCGTCTCAACGGGGCCAGGGACAACGACTATACGGCCGGTGTTATCTGCGCCAAGGTGGCCCGCTACGCAGAGCGCCTCTATCACCCGGAGCGCCTCATGAAGCCGTTGCGGCGGGTAGGCAGGAAGGGCGAGGGCCGGTTCGAGGAGATTTCCTGGGAGGCCGCACTCGACCTGATAGCCGAAAAATTCCTGGCGGCTGAAGCCGAATTCGGCACAGAAAGCGTCTGGCCCTACCACTATGCGGGCACGATGGGGCTGGTTCAGCGCGACAGCATCCACCGGCTGCGCCACATCAAGGGCTACTCGCGCCAGTTCGACAGTTTCTGCACCAACATGGCCTGGACCGGTTATGTCGTCGGAACCGGCAAGCTCGCCGGGCCCGACCCGCGGGAAATGGCCGTTTCCGACCAGATCGTGATCTGGGGCACCAATCCGGTGGCGACCCAGGTCAACGTGATGACCCATGCCATCGCGGCCCGCAAGAAACGCGGCGCGAAGATCATTGTCGTCGACGTCTACCAGACCGAAACGATGAAACAGGCCGATATCGGCCTGATCCTGAAACCGGGCACGGATGCGGCGCTGGCCTGCGCCATCATGCATGTCCTCTTCCGCGACGGCTTTGCCGACCGGGCCTATCTTGAAAAATACACCGATTGCCCGAAGGAACTCGAAGAGCATCTGAAGGACAAGACGCCCGAATGGGCGGCTGCCATCACGGGGCTCGAAGTCAGCCAGATCGAGGAAGTGGCAAGGCTGATCGGGGAGGTGAAGAAGACCTTCTTCCGCCTTGGTTATGGCTTCACCCGTTCGCGCAACGGCGCGGTCGGCATGCATGCGGCGGCCTCCATCGCCGCGGTGACCGGCTGCTGGCAATATGAGGGCGGCGGCGCCTTCCACAACAACGGCGCCATCTACGAGCTCAACAAGGAGATGATTGAGGCGACGTCCTTGAGGGATCCGTCCATTCGCGCCCTCGACCAGAGCCTGATTGGCCGCATCCTGACCGGTGACGAAACGGCACTTCTCGGCGGCGGGCCGGTCAAGGCGATGCTGATCCAGAACACCAATCCGATGTCCGTCACCCCGGAACAGGATCTGGTCCGGGAAGGATTTGCGCGCGAGGACCTCTTCACTGTCGTGCACGAGCAGTTCATGACCGAGACCGCGAAGATGGCTGACATCGTCCTGCCCGCGACCCAGTTCCTCGAACATGACGACATCTACAAGGGCGGCGGCCACCAGTATATTCTTCTGGGTCCAAAGGCGGTTGACGCACCGGAGGGGCCGCGCGAAAACTTGTTTGTGCTCAACGAGATCGCCAGGCGTGTTGACTCAAAATATCACCCGGGAACCGATATGAGCGCGCGCGACCATATCGACTGGATGCTGCGGAATTCCGGCTACGGCACACTTGAAGAACTCGAAGCCTCCAAGTGGATAGACCTGCAGCCGGATTTCGAGACCTCGCATTACCTCAGCGGCTTCGGCCACGCCGACGGCAAGTTCCACTTCAGGCCGGACTGGGGTCGGTCTGCCGCGCCCAACAAGCCGGACGGCGAGCCCTTCGGGCCGTGGAAGGTCATGCCGCAACTGCCTGACCAGTGGGACAGCATCGAGCTGGCAACCGAGGAGCAGCCGCTGCGCCTGGCGACGTCTCCGGCGCGCTCCTTCCTCAATTCCACTTTCAACGAGACGGAAAGCTCGCGGAAGAAGGAAGTGCGCCCGGAAGTCTGGATCCGGCCGGAGGATGCTGCCCGTTTCGGTATCGAGGATGGCGCCAAGGTGAAGATGGGCAACCGGCGTGGCGTGGTGACGCTTCACGCGCGGCATGTCGAGACGGTGGCCCCGGGCACGGTGATCTCGGAAGGCATCTGGCCGAACGACGCCTTCGAGGACGGCCGTGGCATCAACACGCTCACCGGCGCCGACCCGGTCGCGCCTTACGGCGGGGCGGCGTTCCACGATACGGCGGTGTGGGTGAGGCCTGCCTGATCCCTCTCGACGTCCGGCAAGTCGGTCGGCACCGTTTCCCCGATTGCGCCATTTAACAGCATCTGCTGGCTGCGCCGGGGAAAAGCTCCGCACGATCATTTTTCCGGCAGGCCCGCCTTGCGCAGGGCTTCGGCGTAGCGTTTGCGGTCCTCGGCCCGCGTGTAGGCAACCTGGCCGTAAGCATCCCGCTGGACAGTGCTGCCTGGTGCGAGTCGCAGCGCTTCGGTGATGGCCGCCTGTGCCTTGTCGATCTGACCGAGCGCCGCGTGGCAGGCCGCGAGACAGCGCAATGCGGTGGCAAAATTCGGCCGTTCGCGTAGTGCCTGCTCCCCGGCGGAGACGCCTTCGGCGTAACGCCCGGCCGCGAAATAGGCGAGCCCGGCGAAATGCAGGTAGGAAAAGTTGAAGGGATCGCGCGGGCTCATTCTGAGCGCCCGTTCGACAGACTCAATCGCTTCGTCGGGATGGCCGCCGAGGGCGAGCGCCGCGGCGACGTTGCCATGCGCCAACGCAAAGTTCTCGTTCAGCGCGATGGCCCTGCGATACCAGGCAATGGCGTCGTCATAGCGGCCGGTAAAGCACTCGACATAACCCGAGGCAAAGTGGCTCCATGGATCGTCGTCGTCGAGAGCTCGGGATACGCGGGCGATTTCCCGGGCCGCGGCGACTGTGGTGTCGAAGTCCGCGCCGAAGAACAGGCGCCGCGATTCCGCAAAGGCAAGGACACTGTGCGCCTTGGCATAGTCGGGGCTCGTGTCGATTGCCTGCCGTAAAAGGCGGCACGCTTCGTCCGTGTCCTCTCCTGTCTGACGGCCGAGATGCCACAGGCTGCGGATCACGCAGCCCCATGCGTCGAGGCTTTCAGGTGGCTTGCTCTGGATACGCTGGATCTCGGCGGCTTGGAGCTGCGGCCCGATTGCTCCCACGACGCTTGCGGTTATGTCGTCCTGCACCGCGAAGATATCGGTCATCTGCCGGTCATAGCGCTCGGCCCAGAGGTGATTGCCGGTTTCGCCGTCGATCAGCTGCGCCGTGATGCGCGCCCGGTCGCCTGCCAGCCGAACGCTGCCTTCCAGGACGTAGCGCACACCGAGTTCCTGCGCGACATCCCGAATGTCCGGCGAGCAGCCCTTGTACGAGAATGTCGAGTTGCGGGCGATCACGAAGAACCAGCGCAGCTTCGAAAGAGCGGTGATGATGTCCTCCGACATTCCGTCGGCGAAGTGCTCTTGATCCGGATTGCCCGACATGTTCTGAAAAGGCAGCACCGCGATCGACGGCTTGTCGGGTGGCGCGAGGTCTGGCAGGGGGGCCGCGGCCGCCGGTTCCACTGCGAGCTCGACATTGTAGACCCGCATGGGGCGCGGGATGTTTTTCAATTTCTGCTCTCCACCATCGGTGAAGACGACATCGACCTTGCCGTCGACCTGACGCCAGGCGTCATCGGAGAGCGCGATGCCACAGGCGGGCGCAATTGCTTCCAGGCGCGCCGCGATGTTGACGGCGTCGCCGTAAATATCTCCCGCGTCCAGTAGAATATCCCCGACATGAATGCCGATGCGAAAGGAGATGCGGCGGTCTTCGGGTTCCGCCGCCTCTGCGGACATAAGGGCGTTTTGAACTGCTAACCCGGCCTCAACCGCCGCAACGACCGAGTCGAAAAGTGCGAGCATGCCATCGCCGGTCAGCTTGACGATCTCTCCGCCGGCTGCTGCAATCGCCGGGTCGATCAGGTCACGACGAAGTTTCTTCAGGCGAGCGAGCGTGCCTTCCTCATCGGCGGCCATCAGCCGCGAATAACTGACCATGTCGGCTGCGAATATCGCCGCCAAACGGCGTGCCATCCGTGGCCCTCCAAACCGAATTTCACCTGATTATTGCATAGGAGTTCGGTGGTGTGGTCACTAAAACTGGTACTACCGATGCCGTCCGTTCCACCCATTGTGGGAACACGGCACGACTTCACGTCATCACGTCATGCTTGTCCTGGTGCTGCGGAACCATATTCGGTTCCCTCAAAAAAAGGCAGTGCGATCCCCGTCCGATCGCACCGCCTGCCTCAGGTGAAGTCAGTGAAGTAAGTGAAGTCTGTATGGGGCTTAAGACGTCACGTCTGACTTTCCGAGGTGTTCGTGTTCGGCGTGACCAGCCGGCCTTCCTCCGCCTTGTAGAAATACTGGCTTGCCACCAGCCAGCCCTTCAGGGGGCGGAGCAGCGGAATGCAGGTGAGCAGGATCAGCGGCAGGGTCGTGACGAGATGCACCCAGTAGGGAGCCCGGAAGGCGATTTCCAGCCAGATGCCGAATGCAACAGCCGGCACGCAGCCGAAACAGATCACGAAAAAGGCCGGCCCGTCCGCCGGGTCGGCGAAACTGTAGTCGAGGCCGCAATGGTCGCATTTCGGCTTCATGGTCAGAAAGCCGTCGAAAATCTTGCCTTCACCACAGCGCGGGCAGCGGCCCTTGATGCCGGTCTGTATGGGCGGGAGTTTGGGCCAGTCGTGATGTGTCGTCATGGGATGCCCTTCGGTTCGAGTCTCGGTGACACGCTGAGGCGTATCTCTCTGTCAGTCATTTTAGATTTGACAGGAAATGAATGCACTCAAAATAGTTTTTGAATCACGCAAGGCAAGCCTCCTGTCTGCGGCAAATTGGCTGCCGCATCGAAGTGCCACCTGCGGGAGGCCTAGAAGAAGGCGGATGCGCTCTGCGGGGAGGTCTCGAGGGAGCGGGCGATGGTCTCGAGTGCCTCGGTCAGCGCGGATTGGTCGAGCGGCCCGCCGAGGCAGACGCGCACTGATTCCGCGGACTTGCCGGAAACGGTGAAGGCGTCGCTTTCCGCAATGCCGATGGCCAGGCCGCGCATCTGTCCGGCAAGGCTCGACCGCGTCCAGCCTTCAGGCATGTGGAGCCAGATGTGGAACCCGTCCGGATCCGCCTCGAAGGTCTGTGATTTCAGGATCCGGGCGGCGAGCCGCTGGCGGGAGCCGCACTCCTTGCGGAGAAAACCCATCAGTGCTTCCGCCGTTCCGTCTTCGATCCAACGCGTCGCCAAGGCCATTGAGAGAGGCGAGGGCATGACGCTGAAGGTCCGGACCGCGCGGGAAAACCGCCAGGCGGCGTTCCGATTGGGGGCAAGCACATAGGCAAGGCGCAGGCCCGCGCCGAGGGTTTTCGCCAGCGAACCAACATACCAGGCCACCTCCGGCGCGATTGCGGCGAAGGGCAGAGGCGCCTTCCGGCTGAGCTGGCCGTAGGCATCGTCTTCCAGGATTGGTACGCCATGTTTTTGCGCAATGGCTGCCAGCGCCTTGCGACGGTGGTAGGGAATGGTACGCGTGGTCGGATTATGCAGGGTCGGATTGACATAGAGCGCCTTGAGCGAACCGGAGACACAGGCGGCTTGAAACGCATCCGGGTCGATGCCGTCGCTATCCGTCCGGAGGCCGACGAGTTCGAGGTGCTGCTGTGCGCAAATCGACCGGATGCCGGGATATGTGATCTCCTCACAGGCGATCCGGTCTCCCGGCGAGGCGATTGCGGCCAATATGCTGCTGAGGGCCGCCTGGGCGCCCGGCGAAACCAGGATCGATTCCGGCTCGGGCGAAAGCCCGACCCCTTTCAGCCAGTTGGCGGCAGCCTGCCGGTCAAGGTCCGACGTCTCGAGTGTCTGGTAACGCATCAGGGGCACAAGATCGGCGGCAAGCGTCGAATAGCCTTCCTGAAGCCGGGCGACCAGGTGCGGGTCCTGTACCTCCGGTGGCAGGTTCATCGTGTGGTCTGGCGCGCAGAGCCGGCGCCGGTCTCCTGGCCCGGGCGAGGGGCTGCGGGCAGCGGCGGGATCGGTGACATAGGTGCCGCTGCCGACCTGCGAGGATATCAGGCCACGTCGCCGAGCTTCCGAGTATCCGCGCGCAACGGTCGTAAAATCCAGCCCCAACAGGCCCGCCAGTTGCCTTTGCGCAGGCAGCCGGTCGCCCGGTTTCAGCGTTCCCTGCCTGATACCGGTGTCTATGGCTTCGGCGAGGGCGAGATAACGGGGCGCGTTGCTGCCGGAAAGGTCGGGGCACCAGTCGGTCATGTTGGGTCGGACTCTGATAAATTGACTGTATAATGACCGTATATCCGACAGGCGCCGGATTGTCATCACTTTCGCGATTGTCTGAATGTCGGGCTTCGCGGCACGGCGGATGCCTCACCGGGTTGACGCAGGGCGAACCTTGTGCTGGCAGAAGGGGCAGATCAATCCTGGTCCCCACCAGGCGCTGCGCAACTTTCTAACCCCTGTCCAGCACCTCGACCGACAGAACCGTCGGCAGATGCCGTGCGATTTCCTGCCAGCTCTCGCCTTCGTCGAGACTGGCGAAGATGGAGCCGGTGTTGGTGCCGAAATAGACCCCTGCCGGGTCGCGGGCATCGCCTGCCATCGCCTGGCGCAGCACCGTGAAAAAGCAGGCTTCCTGGGGCAGGCCGTCACGTTTTGCCTTCCAGGTCTCGCCGCCATCGGTCGATTTCCAGACAGCGGCAGCCGCGTCCGGTGGATAGCGGCCTTGCGTGTCGCCGTTCAGCGGCAGGGTCCAGATGGTTTGCGGATCGCGCGGGTGGACGCGGATCGGGAAGCCGAAAGTGGAAGGCAGGCCCTCGGTGATGTCGTCCCAGCTCCGACCGCCGTCGGCGGACCGCCAGACGCCGTGGTGGTTCTGCTGGTAGAGAATGTCGCCATTGCCGGGTGCGCGCATCATGTTGTGCACGCAGTGCCCGGTTTCTCCGTCGCGCGGTGCCGCCGGGTGGGCGTGGCCCTCGCAGGCGGCGCTGTTCGAGAGGCGGTTGCGCCGGTCCCAGCTCCTGCCACCGTCCTCGCTCGCAAAGACGCCGGCCGCCGAAATGCCGATCCAGAGTTTTTCCGGGTTGGAAGGGTCGGAGACGATCGTGTGCAGCACAAGGCCCGCCGCGCCCGGGTTCCAGCTTTCAGCAGAAGGGTGATTGGCCAGGGCGTCCAGATGTTCGAACGTTTTGCCGCCGTCCTTGCTGGCCAGGAACCGTGCCGGTTTGGTGCCGGCGTAAAGCGTATTTCCTGCGATTCCGAGCGACCACACCTGGGAAAAGGCGTCTTCGAAAGGCAGGGGTTCAGGGCTCCAGTTGAGGAACCTGGCCATCTCCGGATCGTTTGCGGCCCAGTCGTCCAGGGTGCCCTTGGTGAGACGGGTCAGGTCCCAGCTTTCACCGCCGTCCTCCGAGCGCCACACCCCCGCGCCGTGCCAGTCGCCGCCGCCGCCGGCATAGAGTGTGCCGGTCTTCGGGTCGCCGATGACGTGGTTGATCGGCCAGCCGTCGCAAAAGGGGCCGCTCACCTTCCAGCTGTCCCGGTTTTCGCCACCGGACACCAGAAAAGCGCCCTTGGTCGTTCCCGCCAATACGGTCAGGATCCCGTTGGACATGTGGATCTCCTCCGATCTTGCCAGAGGATATCATGGATTGCGACGGAGGGTTCGACTTTCAGGATTGTACAACCGGGACCAATTGGCGACAGTCGCCGAAGCGGGTTGAGCGACCTCCCGTCGATGGACCAGATTGCCTCTCCGCTCCCGCAGGTTACGATCGATGTTCGTTTTCATGAGACTTTCCAGACGAAACATCGGGCGCTTGAAATTGAGAAGAGTTGCGACACCGGCCAACGACCGGTCCCGTCGCTGGGAGGGCGATCCGTCGAACATCCCGTCATGGACGAAAGACCGGACGTCTGCCGGACGTGGACGTCGACGTCACCCAGAAAGACATCCTGCAGATGGGGGCCATGAGGCATGTCAAGCTGCTTTATGACGATCGCATCGGAGCGTCGCTTGACGTTGCCTACATCAATCTGGGCGAAACCCGGAACTTTTTCCCGAAGTTCAACGGCCGGGTTGACGCCACGCTGAAGCAGCTGTCCGCCGAGGGCTTCCTGAGTTACCGTTTCTGGCATGAGAACAAGAACTGCGTCGAAGCCTATGCCGGTGGCCGCTACTGGTTCAACCAGATCGAACCGGACTCCACCCTGGCAGGCTACACGTTCCGGAACACCAACACCCAGCAGTGGCTCGATCCGGTCATCGGCCTTCTCGGTGAAGTCTTCGTCGCCGACAAATGGTCGCTCTTCGGCAGCGGCAACATCGGCGGCTTCGGTATCGCGTCGGAATTCACCTGGTCGGTCCAGACCGGGATCGGTTACCAATTCAACGATGCGCTCTCGCTCCACCTTCAGTACAAGGCGACGGGCGTCGACCATGACAACGGCAAGTCCGGCAAGGACGCCTTCGTCTACGACACCGTGACGCAGGGCCCGATCCTGGGTCTTGCCTATAAGTTCTGAGCAGGAGCTGAAGGTCCCGCTCCCCTTCGTTTCGGCGGATCGGTTTGGCGGGCACGCAGGATCCCTTGCTGCCCGTCGCCTGACGGGGCGGCGGAACGGGATTCTGGCGGTTGGAAACGGACTGCCGATACACGATGCATGGGTCTTCCAGGAAAAATCATTGGGAAAATGTCTATACCGGAAAGCTGGACACGCAGGTCAGCTGGTTTGAGGCGACCGCTGGCGTTTCCCTCGACCTCATCAGGGCGCATAGCGACGGCAAGCGTTCGCTGATCGACATCGGCGGCGGCGCGTCGCGCCTTGTGGACACCCTTCTTGCGGAAGGCCGTTTGAGCCACATTGCCGTTCTTGACCTTTCGCCGGCCGCACTGGAGGTGTCGAAACAGCGGATCGGCCCGGCCGCCGATGGCGTCGAGTGGATCGCCGAAGACGTCACCAGATGGACACCGGCCCGCAGCTATGACATCTGGCATGACCGGGCCGCCTTTCATTTCCTCACCGAAACCGGAGACAGGGACGCCTATGTCACCCGTCTCAGGAGGGCGCTCAATCCGGATGGCGTGGTCATCATTGGGACGTTTGCTCCGGACGGACCGGAACGCTGCAGCGGATTGCCGGTGGTTCGTTATTCCCCGGCGAAACTGGCCGGCGTGCTAGGCGCTGGTTTCGACCTCGTCGATGAACGCAGGCACGTGCATACGACCCCCTGGGGCGCCACGCAGTCCTTTCAGTTCAGCGTGTTACGCCGGATTGGCTGACGTACCGCTTGCCGCCGTCCTCCTGGACTGCGAAGCTGTATGCCGCGCCGGACTTAACCCCGGCGCTGATTGGGAGCCCCGCGATGTCCGAAG
>JBNKGB010000042.1:0-35805 GCA_050289605.1 Roseibium sp.
TGATGCAGCAGGCTGACTACGTCGGCGTGCTGACCGTCGAGTTTTTCGTGTCCGCCGGCACACTGATTGCCAACGAAATAGCGCCGCGCGTGCACAATTCCGGTCACTGGACGCAGGACGCCTGCCTGACCTCGCAATTCGACCAGCATATCCGGGCGGTTGCCGGGTGGCCGCTGGGGTCTGCCGAGCGGCACTCCGACGCGGTCATGGAAAACCTGATCGGCTTCGATGCCGACCGCTGGCAGGACGTCCTGAAGGAGCCGTCCGCCCGCCTTCATCTTTACGGCAAGTCGGAAACCCGCGCGGGCCGCAAGATGGGGCATGTGAACCGGATTTCCCGCAAGACGGCCTGACCGGCATCAAACCGGCCGTCCCGGACCGCCGTTTCACTCCGCCCGGGACAGCGATGAGGGGTCCGCCGCCACGAAGACGCGTGCCGGCGAAGGCCGTCAGCCCATCACCAGTCCGAGCTTCTCGCGCCGGGCGAACCGCAGATTGGCAAGAACGGCGACCGATGCCAGGCCGCCCGCAAGACCACACCAGACCCCGACGCCTCCCCAGCCCGCGGCAAAACCCAGCCCCAGTGAGAGGCTGATACCGACGACCCAGTAGCCGAACAGGGCGTAAAAAAGCGGAACCGTCGTGTCCCCGAGGCCGCGCAGGTTGTTGACGCCGATGATCTGGCCGCCGTCCGCGAGCTGGAAGACCGCCGCGACGAGCAGGAAAGAAGCGCCATAGGCGAGAACCTTCCTCGCCTCCGGATCGTCCAGGTCCAGATAGAGGCCGACCAACGTTTCCGGAGCGCTCCAGAACAGGACCGCGAAGCAACCCATGAACAACATGGTGACCCCCAGCGAGGTCCAGCCCGCCCTGCCGGCGCCCGCGTGATCCCCTCGCCCCGCGGCAAGGCTGACGCGGGTCATGGCGGCGACCGACAACCCCACCGGCACCATGAAGGTGATGGAGGCTATCTGGAGCGCGATGCCGTGACCGGCAAGCGGCAGCGTGCCGAGCCAGCCGATCATGATCGAGGACGCGGTGAAGAGGGAGCCTTCCGCGATGATGGTCAGGGCGATCGGAATTCCGAGCCGCAGGATCTGGAAAAAGACCGGCCAGTCTGACCGCCAGATCCGGCCGAGGACATAGTAGCGCTTGAGCTTCGGATGGACGATTGCGTAGACGAGCAGGAAGACAAAGGTCGTGCTGGCGCTGAAGACCGAGGCGATGCCCGCGCCTTTCAGCTCCAGGCGCGGAAAGCCGAATTCCCCGAAGATCAGCACGTAGTCCAGGAAGGCATTGACGAGGGCACCGGCGATCGTCGCCCACAGCACCACCTGCGCGCGTTCCATGACGGTCAGAAAGCCGCGGACCGCCATGATCAGCAGGGCCGGCAGCATGGTCCATTGCAGATAGGCCATGTAATGGCCGGCAAGCTCGGCCAGTTTCGGCTCCTGCCCCAGGGCCAGGAGGATTCGCTCGATGAAGAAAAGCACGCCCCAGACGGGAATGCAGAAGAGGACGGCGATCCAGAACCCCATGCGCACGGCCCGGCGCAGGTCGCGCGGCTTGCGCTGGCCCCGTGCCCGGGCGGCAAGCGGAATGACCGCCTGCAGGATGCCCATGCCGAAGAACCACAACAGAGTATAGAAATTGAAGGCCAGCACGGAGGCGGCGAGTTCCTCGGGCCCCAATCGCCCGATCATCAGGACGTCGGTGGTGTTGATCGCCATCTGCGCCAGTTGTGCGCCCGCAAGCGGCAGGCCGAGCGCCAGGGTCGGCAGGATATCGCTCCGCCACAGAGACTTGCCGTTCTGCGAATCGGGGCGCCTTGACGCGGGCTGCGCCATCATTTCCTCCAGATGGGTTTGGGGGGCGAACCCGCAATGTGGTATGCGGTCCATTCGGCCGGATCGGGTTTCCACCTCTAATCGGCCTTTGATACGGTGTCCACTCCTGAACGCCCCGTCCGCCGGGCAAGTCATCGGCTTCCAATGATCACTTTCCGCGTGTTTCTTTGCGAATGGCTGTGGACACAACAGCCTGGCTCTGGTATTAAGCCCGCCAAAGTGAGCGACGCGTCAGCGGCGATTAGGTTCTTGTACACTGGTGGTTGGATGGGACATCGATTTCATCGATGAGCATCGATCGCGTGTTTTCGGAACGGTCGCACCACATGGCTGGCAAGGCCTCGCTTCTATCATTGTCCAATCTTGGCAAAGTCCAATTCTGGCTGCGGATCGGCCGCAGCGTATCGAAAACGGGAAAAAACGCGTGCAGGTTCTGGTCCGCGACAACAATGTCGATCAAGCGCTCAAGGCGCTGAAGAAAAAGATGCAGCGCGAAGGCATCTTCCGTGAAATGAAGCTTCGCGGTCACTTCGAAAAACCGTCTGAAAAGAAGGCGCGTGAAAAGGCTGAAGCCGTTCGCCGCGCACGCAAGCTGGCTCGCAAGCGGGCACAGCGCGAAGGCCTGCTTCCGGGCAAAACCGCTCGCCGCTAAGCGGCTTGAGTGTTCCTGGCGGCCGGAACGCCACTCTCGACAAGATTGCCGTAAGGCCGGCCGGAACGACGGTCGGCTTTTTGGCGTTTTGCGGAGTTAGCTCTGGACATCGGCAAACGTTGCGAAACGCAGCCACATTCCCGCCCAATTGGAGGCCGATGAACGGCATGTCTAGTCGCTTCACAGCAAGAGATCACATGTGCCGCATGCGCAAATACCTGCCCCTCGCCGCAGTTGTCGGCCTGACAACGCTCCTGACCGCCTGCGTTGGCGACAGCGTCTATGAGGATGTGCCGGTCAACTCCTCCGCGGGGTCGTCCACCAACCTTGCCTCGCTGACCGCCGTGATCGAAGCCAATCCCTCCGACGCGACGGCCTACAGCACCCGCGGCATCGCCTATGGGCAGGCAGGCAAGCTCGACAACGCCATCGAAGACTTCAACAAGGCAATCCAGCTCAATCCCCAGTCCTACCAGACCTATGCCAACAGGGCCCTGGTCTACCGCCGGATGGGGCAGAACGATCAGGCGATCTCGGACTACACGCGCGCCATCAACATCAAGCCGGACTATGACGTGGCCTACGTCGGCCGCGGCAACATCTACCGTCAGCAGGGCAACTACAACGCCGCCCTGACGGATTTCAATTCCGTGATCACCCGAGACAGCAGCGATGCCCGGGCGTTCTACAATCGCGGACTGATCTACCAGGCGCAGAAGCAGGACAACCGCGCGATAGAGGACTTCGCAACGGCCATCGGTCTCAATCCGAAAGCCGCCGCGCCCTATACCGCCCGGGGTATTTCCTATCTGGCGATCAACGACCCGAACGCTGCATTCGCCGACCTTTCCATGGCCGTCAACCTGGACCGCGATTCCGCCGTTGCCTGGGCCAACCGGGGACTGGCGCAGGAAATGCTCGGCAACACGAAAGACGCGCGCCGCAGCTACAGCAAGGCGATCACGCTCGACAATTCGAACAAGATCGCGCGTGAAGGAATCGGCAGGGTAGGCCGGAGCTGACCGGTTCAGGCCGGATCCGCCACGGCGGCGGAACCTGCCGGCCGGCTGAACTTCCCGCCAATCTGATGCAAGTCAAGGCATCCGTTGCGCCGGCGCGCATAATGCCGTTCGTCACCAATTTCAGGCGAGATGAACGGATTTCCCATGAGTTCAGTGCTGATCGTGGATGGTCATCCGGACCCGGATGAACGCCATCTTTGCCATGCGCTTGCCGACGCCTACCGCAAGGGCGCCGAGGCAGCCGGACATGGCGTATCCCTTTTTCGCATCGCCGATCTGGACTTTCCGGTCCTGCGCAAGGCGGCGGATTTCGAAAAGCAGCCGTCTCCCGAGACGCTCTGGCCTGCGCGCGATGCGCTTGTCGCCGCGGACCATCTCGTCCTGATCTATCCGCTCTGGCTAGGCACGCTGCCGGCCTATACGAAAGCCTTCCTGGAACAGGTTCTGCATTACGAGACCGCGTTCGAAAAGGCCGACGGCGACAAATGGCCCAAGGGCAGGATGCGGGGCAAATCGGCTCATGTCTTCGTGACGATGGGTATGCCCGCCCTTGCCTACCGGCTCTGGTTTCAGGCGCACAGCCTGAAAAACCTGAAGCGGAACATCCTCGGTTTCGTCGGCTTCAGGCCGGTCAGATCGACCCTTTTCGGCATGGTGGACCAGGCGAGCGGGATACGTGTGAGCAAGTGGCTCGCTCACATGGAAGCACTCGGACGGGCCGCCGGCTGAACCTGCCCCTGCAGCCAGCTCCCCGTTTCACTTCAGAAGGGGCAAGGTGCTTCGAAGGCGACGCGCTCGCCATTTGCCGGATGATGAAATTCCAGGGACCCGGCATGGAGCGCCAGGCGCCCTGAAGCTGCGAGCGCCTCGCCGTCCGCATAGAAGCGGTCGCCGATGATCGGATGTCCCAGAGCCAGCATGTGAACGCGCAGCTGGTGCGAGCGGCCGGTGTACGGGATTAGCCGGACGCGCGTGGTCCGCGCCCGCCGCTCCAGAACCTGCCAGCGGGTCAGCGACGGCTTGCCGTGCTCGAAGCTGACCATCTGCTTCGGCCGGTTGGGCCAGTCACAGATCAGCGGCAGGTTGACCTCGCCCTCGTCTTCGGCCAGCCGGCCCCAGACCTCGGCAAGATAGGATTTGCAAGTCTTGCGTCTTTCGAACTGGAGGCCGAGATGCCGGTGGGCGGCCGGGTTCATTGCCAGCACCATCACGCCGGACGTGTCCATGTCCAGGCGATGCACGATCCGGGCTCCCGGACAAATGGCCCGGGCCCTGCTTTCCACGCAGTCGGAGTGCTCCGCGGCCTTTCCCGGAACGCTCAGGAGACCGCTCGACTTGTCCACCACAAGCAGATCGTCGTCCTTGTGCAGAACCTGCAGAAAGGGGTCCTCGGGCGGATTATAGACAAAGGAGGCTGGTGCGGACCGGTTCATGGCATCCGCTTATAGTTCATCTGCATCAAAAGAATAAGGCGCGGCCCCGGCCGCGCCTTCTCATTCGGTGTCTTTCAGGGACAGCCGGCCGTTCCGGCGGCAAACTGCAGCCGGGCCGCGCGGTCCTCAGACAGTCAGGATGGCCAGAATGCCGGTCGCGACGAACACGGCAAGCGGCGGGATCCAGCCGGCAGCGCCGATGGCCATGCCGATTGCGGCCGCAACGATCAGGGCGATCAGCATCAGCCAGCCGAAAACGGTCGCCGCAGTGCCGCCGAAAGCGAACAGGACCAGGCACAGCACGATGTTCAGAACGGCGATCGTTCCGATCTTGGCGAAGTTGATGAACCCTTCGTAGGTGCGCTCGTGCGCTTCATAATCCATCGCCGGAGTGATTTCGTCAGACATAAAGTCCCCCAGGAAATTCGGTAGTCGGGAGCCTACATACAATAAAGTTTTCCGGTTCGGCAATGTTCCACGATGCAGATTCCTTCTCCGCAGACGCGACTTTTTGACTTCATCCCGGTTTCTTTCCGCAAACCGGCGTCCAAGGCGGTGCATTTCAGGGGTCTGACGTCCGGCCTTCAGGCGGCACCGGACGTTCCCGACAACCCCGCGGCGGCAAGCACTTCGTCCTGGCGCCTGCGCACCGTGGCGGCTTCGAAGCCGTCGATCTGTTCGTTGAAGAGCCGGAAGTAGTTCAGTTCGGCCCGCAGGTGCAGGAACACGCCGCCAAGGCCGATCGCTGCCCTGTCCATGAAAACGAACTCCTGCGGCACGGTCACCGGTCCGAGTTCCTTCAGCGCCGTATGCACCCGGAAAGCCTCCTTGCGGCCGTATTCCGCGGCCGAAACGCCGTCCGCAAGGGAACGGACCCGGTCGCTCAGCAGCGGGCCGTAGATGAAGCGCGCCCAGATGTTGAGAACCTCGATCACCTCTTTCTTGAGGTTCTTGAATCCCCAGCGCTCATAGGCGGAGACCACCCGGTCGTTATCCTCTTCCAGCAGCCCCCGGTACAGATCGACGACGCCTTCCACGAAGGCCTCCGGGAAGATGCGGATGCAGCCGTAATCCAGGAGGTTGATCCCCGCCGGGGTGCCTTCGGCTTCGAACACCGTGTAATTGCCGAGATGCGGATCGCCGTGAATGACGCCGAAATGGGCGAAGGGATGCCACCAGGCGTGAAACATGGTTCGAGCCAGGAGGTTGCGCTCTTCCTGGCTGTGACCCTTGAACTCCAGCAGTGGCCTGCCCGTGAGCCAGCCCATCGTAAGGAGGCGGCCTGTCGAAAGTTCCGCGACGACGTCGGGCACGCGAATGCTGTCATTGTCCGCCAGGATCTCCCGGTACATGGCAATGTGCGCAGCCTCCCGGCCATAGTCGAGTTCCTCGCGGACCCGGGCGCTGATCTCCTTGGCGATTTCCCTCGTGTCGATGGCCGGGCTCATGCGCCGGTGCAGGGAAAACAGCATATGCAGCTGTTTCAGGTCCGCTTCCACGGCTGAGGCCATGTCCGGATACTGCAGCTTGCACGCTAGAATCCTGCCGTTATGGGCGACCGCGCGGTGAACCTGACCGAGGGAAGCGGCGGCCGCCGGCTCCTTTTCGAAGTTCTCGAACCGTCCCTGCCAGTCCGCTCCAAGTTCGGCGCGCATGCGCCGCTTGACGAAGGCCCAGCCCATGGGAGGTGCGCTTGCCTGGAGCTTCGCCAGTTCGGTGGTGTATTCGGGAGGCAGGACATCGGGAATCGTCGAAAGCAGCTGCGCCACCTTCATCAGCGGGCCTTTCAGTCCGCCGAGCGCCGCCGCCAGGTCTGCCGCGTTGCGGGCGTTGTCGAGCTCCATGCCGAACAGTTTTGCACCCGCGACCTTGGCGGCGATGCCGCCCATGTTGGTGCCGACCTTCGCATAGCGCCCCATCCGGGCGCTGAAGCGGTTGCCTTCACGATCCCTGGTCCCGTCCTTGGATTCCGGCATGCGCTGATCTGCTCCCAATCGGTTCCGGCGCTCGTCTCAAGCCCTAGGTATGCATTCCGGTGGCAATATCCAGTTCAACGGCCGGCAAATCGACCGCGATCGGCCCCCGGGTCTAACCCGAAAGCCTTTCCAGGGCTTCGGCCAGGGCGTTCCGCGTTTCGGCCAGTCCCTTGTACCTCACCTGATCCTCATCGAGGTCAAGAAGCTGTTCGCGGAGGCTTGCGGCCAGTTGCACGCGGTTCCCGTCGGCTTCCAGAGCGGCCAGCGGGTCGTGGTGGACCCGGATGGTGAAGAGGATGTCACCTGTACCCTGAAGCCGCTGCAGGGTCTGGCGCTCGACCCGGATGAACAGCCGCGCCAGGGCATTTTCGGACCCGTCGAGCTGGACCTGCCGGGGTTCTGGGTGGTGCAATCCGCCATCCGGATAGACCGACCAGTTGAACCGGCCGACGAGCTGGCCGGTTTTGAGGTTGTCGAACAGCCGCGCCACCATCTGCCCCATGCGGCTGTTGTTGAAGCCGGGCACGTCTTCATGGATGCCGGACATCGAGCGGCCGAATTTTTCAGCAAGCGACCAGGACGACGGGAAGCAGAGAGAGGCGGCCACCAGCCGGTACCCCTCCGGCCCCGGTCGCATAAGGACGAGATCCTCCTGGACCAGCCGCGATGCCGTCAGAAGAGCCGGCCTGTCGCTCAGCGAAACGGACCGGCCAATGCCGGCGATGCTGACGCTGCAGTCCCGGACAAGGTGCGTGTCGCCATGGAAGCGTTCCAGGTTGGCCGCAACAATGTCCAGCACCTCCCGCTGCGCCTCATCCGTATCGGCTTCCGCCCGGAACACCGTCTCCAGACTGTCCGCGAAAAGCCTTTCTTTCTCGGCCAGATATCTTTCCAGATGGCCATCGACTTCGAGAAAGGCGTCCTCTTCCAGCGGCTTCAGGCCAACTGTGAAGGGCAGGCTGGAACCGTCATAGGGCGTGTGCCGGAAGGCAGGCACGGGCAACTTGGTCATTCCGCGCTACCCGCCTCAGGCCCGGTCGAGCTCTTCGAGTTCGTCGATGATCCGCTCGATCACCGAGAGCCCCTTCTTCCAGAATTCCGGATCCGTCGCATCCAGGCCGAAGGGAGCAAGAAGCTCGGAATGATGCTTGGTGCCGCCGGCCTTCAAGAGGTCGAAATATTTCTCCTGGAAGCCGGTTTCCGCCTCCTCGTAGACGGCGTAGAGCGAATTCACCAGGCAGTCGCCGAAGGCATAGGCATAGACATAGAAGGGCGAGTGGATGAAATGCGGGATATAGGTCCAGAAGGTCTCGTAACCCTCGTTCAGCCGGATCGCCGGACCGAGGCTTTCGCCCTGCACGGAGAGCCACAATTCGCCGATCCTGTCGGCTGTCAGCTCGCCGCTGCGCCGCTCGGCGTGGACCTTGCGCTCGAAGGTATAGAAGGCGATCTGGCGAACCACCGTGTTGATCATGTCCTCGGCCTTGGAGGCCAGCATGACCTTGCGCGTCTTCGGATCGCCGGCCTTTGCCAGAAGCGACTTGAAGGTGAGCATTTCGCCGAAGACACTGGCCGTTTCGGCCAGGGTCAGAGGCGTCGGCGCCATCAAGGGGCCGTTGGGGGCGGCCAGCACCTGGTGCACGCCGTGGCCCAGCTCATGGGCGAGCGTCATGACGTCCCGGATCTTGCCCTGGTAGTTGAGCAGAACGTAAGGATGCGCGCTCGGCACGGTCGGATGGGCAAAGGCCCCCGGCGCCTTGCCGGAGCGGGCTGGAGCGTCGATCCAGTTCCGGTCGAAGAAACGGGCCGCGATTTCCGCCATGTCGGGCGAAAAGGCGTCATAGGCCGACAGGACCGTGGCCCTGGCCTCGTCCCAGGGAATGATGCGCGTGTCGGCGTCCGGCAGCGGAGCGTTGCGGTCCCAGGTGTTGAGCTGGTCCATGCCCAGCCACTTGGCCTTCAGCTTGTAATAGCGGTGCGACAGGCGCGGATAGGCGTCGCGGACGGCGGCAACCATGGCATCGACCACTTCCCGTTCCACGCGGTTGGCTAGGTGACGGCTGTCGGCAATGTCGGTGAAGTTCCGCCAGCGGTCGGAGATCTCCTTGTCCTTGGCCAGCGTGTTGGTGATGAGCGTGAAGGTTCTCAGGTTTGCCTTGAAGGTCTTCGTCAGGGCCTCGGAGGCGCTGCGGCGCTTTTCCGGAGCCGGATCCACCAACAGGTTGAGCACCTGCTCGATGGCAAGCTCCTCGCCGCCGACCTCGAACTTCAGCGACGCCATGGTTTCGTCGAAGAGGCGGTTCCAGGCCCCTGCCCCTGTCACGGACTTTTCGTGGAACAGCTGCTCGACACGGTCTTCCAGCTGGTATGGCTTGTCCTTGCGCAGGTCCTCGATCCAGGGCCGGTAGTGGGCGAGATGGTCGTCCTGAAGCGCCGCATCCATCACCGCATCTTCGATCTTGTTCATCTCCAGCGCGAAAAACAGGAGATGCGTGCTGGCGGTCGTGATCTGCTCCTGGACGTCGCCGTAGAACTTTTGCGACACGGGATCGATGGTATTGCCCGCATAGACCAGACCGGCGTAGGAGATCAGCCGGCCCATGAGGTCTTCCAGATCCTCGTAGGCCCGGATCGCGGTCACGAGCGCGGGTACATTGTCACGCGCCAGTTCCGCCAACCTGCCCCGGTAGGAGGCTTCGAAAGTTCGCGCGCGCTCCAGGCTTTCCTTCAGGCCCGAGGCCACTTCCGGCGAATCGACGGCCGGATAAAGGTCCGTCAGGTTCCATTCCGGGAGGGTACCAAGATCGGCGGACGCGGAAGACTGAGGCGCAAAGACAGGATGCGGCATCGTCGGCATTTTACACTCCGGTGGGCGGCTGCCTGCAGCAGGCATCGGTATGTCAGGTCACGGAATTAGTAGGCCGGGCAGGTGCCGCCCTGCAATTGCAAAGGTGAGATTTTTTTGCCTCGCCTTGGACGATTTGTTTACCCAATTGCGACCAGAATGGCCCGAAACGAGACAATCGGAACGGACCAAGGCGGCTCATGCAAGCGATCAGTGGCAAAATTCTCATCGTCGACGATGACCCTATCCAGCGCCGGCTGCTGCAGGAAGCCGTCAAGAAATTCGGATACAGGTCGAAAACCGCTGAAAACGGAGCCGAGGCGGTTCAGATCATGACCGGTCCGGAAGGTGGCGAGATCGATCTGATCATTCTCGACATGGTGATGCCGGAGCTCGACGGCCTCGGCGTGCTGCAACGCCTGCGCAGCGAAAAGAACGCCACCCCGGTCATCGTCCAGACCGGGCATGGCGGCATCGATACCGTCGTCAGCGTGATGAACGCAGGCGCCCAGGACTTCGTGGTCAAGCCGGTCGCCCCGGAGCGGCTCAATGTCTCGATCCGCAACCTTCTGAAGACCTCCGCCCTGGAAGGCGAAATCACCCGTTTCCGCAAACAGGCCTCGGGAACGCTGACCTTTGCCGACATCATCACCCATTCGCCGGCGATGGAACGGGTCATCAACCTGGGCAAGCGGGCAGCCGCATCGAACATTCCGATCCTGATCGAGGGGGAAAGCGGCGTCGGCAAGGAAATGATCGCCAGCGCCATCCAGGGCTCCAGCGACCGCAAGTCCAAGCCGCTGGTAACGGTAAATTGCGGCGCCATTCCGGAAAACCTCGTCGAATCCATCCTGTTCGGCCACGAGAAAGGTGCCTTTACCGGCGCCGTCGACAAGCATGTCGGCAAGTTCCAGGAAGCCCATGGCGGCACGCTCTTCCTCGACGAGGTCGGCGAATTGCCGCAGGACGTGCAGGTCAAGCTGCTTCGGGCCATCCAGGAAAACGAGATCGACCCGATCGGCGCCCGGCGCCCGGTCAAGGTGGATTTCCGCCTGATCTCGGCCACAAACCGCCGGCTGATCGATCAGGTAAAGGAAGGCGTGTTCCGCGAAGATCTTTACTACCGGCTCAACGTGTTCCCGATCTGGATCCCTCCCCTGCGCGACCGGCGCGAGGACATTCCGGCGCTCACCCGCCACTTTCTGGCGCGTTTTGCCGCAGAGGAAGGCAAGCCGCAGGTCGCCGGCGTGACGTCGGAGACCCTGGCCATGCTGCAGGCCTATCACTGGCCCGGCAACATCCGGCAGCTTGAGAACGCCGTCTTCCGCGCGGTGGTCCTGTGCGACGGCGCGGAACTCACCGTCAACGACTTCCCTCAGATCGCCGCAGCCACCGACCAGCCCGTTGTTTCGGCGGCCCCGAACGCAAGCCATCCCGTTGGCCAACCGGCACCGGTTGCCCCACCGGTGGCCACCACGATGCCGCAGGAGCATGCACCGCTCCCCGTGCAGCCGGTTGCCCAGATGCCGACCGCCCCCACCGCTCCCGTGCATCATTCCGGCTTCGAACAAGCCGCTCCCTTCGGCTTCATGCGCAACCTGGACAGGGACGGGCATGTGCGAAAGCTGACCGACGTGGAGGAAGAGCTGATTCGAGCCGCGATCAATCACTATTCCGGGCGCATGACGGAAGTCGCAAAGAGGCTCGGGATCGGGCGCTCCACGCTCTACCGCAAGCTCAAGGAATACGGGCTGGAGGACAGCGGCAGCGATGCCGCAGCGTGAATTGACCCAAGTCATGGATGGACCGAAAAGTCGGCTGGCATATTGACGGCGTCTTCGAGAAACCTGCATCTTCGGTGAAAATTGCTACTTCGCGCTTGCCCCGTTGCATTTCTGCCACGATTATCGCGCAAGTGAAAATAGGGTAAAAACTTCTTAACCTGCTGTGGTTAGGCTATACCTCCTGCTGGGGAGCATGGGATGGGTAAAGCCATCAGTAACGGCGAGATGGATTTTGCGTAAACGGTTGCTTGATTTCGACGCCGTCGGTTGGCTGAAGCGCGTTGCGGGAACGGTTGGCATGCTGGCCGTCGCCTCAGTGTGCCTGACGGCAGCCGCACAGGCCGAGACCCGAACACTCAATCTCTTCAATGCCCACACCAAAGAACGGGTTTCGATCACTTTCAAGAAGAACGGTCGCTACCTGCCCGAAGGCCTGCGCCAGGCAAACCAGTTCCTGCGTGACTGGCGGCGCAACGAAGTCACCAAGATCGATCCGGAGCTTCTGGATCTCGTCTGGGCGGTGTACCAGAATGTCGGGGCGAGCAAGCCCATTCACGTCGTATCCAGTTACCGTTCACCGGCAACGAACAACATGCTGCGCCAGCGCTCGCGCGGGGTTGCCAAGAACAGCCAGCACACGCGCGGCAAGGCGATGGATTTCTTCATTCCCGGCATCGACCTTTACAAGCTCAGGGTCACCGGCCTGCGCCAGCAGGTGGGCGGTGTCGGCTACTATCCGACCTCAGGGTCGCCTTTCGTGCATATGGACACCGGCAACGTCCGCCACTGGCCGCGCATGAAGCGCGCGGAACTCGCCAAGGTTTTCCCGGACGGCAAGACCCTGCACATTCCATCGGACGGCAAGCCGCTCAGCGGTTACAAGGTCGCGCTCGCCGAAGCCAACTCCGGCCGGTCGTCCGCTCCGGCTCCGACCCTGGTCACATCCAGCAGGAGTTCCGGCAGCAGAAGTTCCGGCAGCAAACCGAACACGCTCAGCACGCGGAACCAGAACCTGACGAACCCGGGCGAGCCGATTCCGGTACCGGGCGAAAACGCCAAACCCTCCGGTGGCGGCAACCTGTTCGCGAGCCTGTTCGGCGGCGGCAACAAGCGCGAAGACCAGGCGGGACGCGCGGGGGCCGTCAGCACGGCGCTGGCGACAGCGGGAGCGGGCGCCGCGTCACCCGTCATCGAAAACCCGCCGGTTCCCGGCCGAAAGCTTCTCGATACCGGACCGGCGACGCCGGCCACTTCCGACGAACCGATTGCCATTGCCAGCGCGGCCCCGCATCTGAAACCCCAGGCAAGACTGCAGACGGCTTTCGCAGCAGCAGCAGCGACCCCGCCTCCGAACACGCTTGAGGCCCAGCGCGCCGCGCTCGAATCCGGACAGCCGGCGACCACGAACCGGGCAATCGATTCGCGCTTTCAGGCCGCCCGCACTCCGGCGCACAAACCCAATACCGGCCTGAGCGAGGCCGCAAAGGTTGCCGCCGCCAATCTTGGCCTTACCGATGCGGTTCCGGTACCTGGAGCCGCACCGGCGGACAATGCGGTCGCCGCGATCGCAGCCGCTACCGGAACCGCCATTGCGTCGCCGACGCCGGCACCGCGTCCTGAGGCGACGCTCGCCTATGCTTCCCCTGGTACGGCAGCCCAGCCGCTCGCCCGCGCTCTGCAGCCCTCAACCGCACCGCAGACCCGCAAGGCCGGCCCCGAACGCACCCAGCAGGCTGTCCGCGCAGCGGAAGGCCGTCCGCAGGCATCCGTCTCCGGCAGCATTCCGAGGGAGCAGATCGTGGATCCGCTGGCCGGTTTCGCCAGCCTGCCGGACAAGTCCGTACCGGCGATGCTTTCAGGCGCCGGAACCACGCGCCACCGGGAATTCGCCTGGCTCAGCCATCCCAACCAGCGCGCCCTGAAAAACGTGATGATACCCGGCAACCGCTTTGTGTCCTCGAGTTTCGAGACCGTTCCCTACGGCGGCCTGCGTACCGACCGCTTCGACGGACCGGCGGTGGTGATCCTGCCCGTGCGGTTCGCACGGTAGACCGATCCATAACGTTCAAACAAAAAGAGCGGCCTTCGGGCCGCTCTTTTTTCATGCACCAAGGCCCGAAGGGTTACCCTTCGGACGGAAGCGACCCGATCATGCCGAGCGCATGCAGGTAGAGATCAAGGACGGCTTCCTCTTCCTCACGCTCGTGCGGCTGCTTCTTGCGCAGCGAAACCACCTTGCGCAGGATCTTCACGTCGTAGCCGTTGCCCTTGGCTTCCGCATAGACGTCCTTGATGTCATCCGAAATGACTTTCTTTTCTTCCTCGAGGCGTTCGATGCGCTCAACGAATGCCCGCAGCTGATCGGCTGCAACTCCACCCGGATCGGACATGAATGAAATACTCCTGTTAGGTTTCTATACGGGTGACCGTGACAGCGGGCGGGACTTCTTGAGCCCGCCGCCGTCGCAATCGTGGCCGGTGCCGTGCCAGACTCGCGGCGGGCCGTCAAGCAGGACCCGGCAGGTTTCCCGGCACGACTTCCGGAATTGAAGATCTAGTGCCGGGGCCTGTTCTTCTCGAACGCGGCCTTCTGATCGTCGCTTGCTTCGGTCTGGTGTCTTGCCTTCCACTCGTCGTAGGGCATGCCATAGACCAGTTCGCGGGCCTCGGACTTTTCCAGGTCGAGCCCTTTTTCCGCGGCCGCGTCCTGATACCAGTTGGACAGGCAATTGCGGCAGAAGCCCGCGAGATTCATCATGTCGATATTCTGGACATCGGTCCGGTTGCGGAGATGTTCCACCAGCCGCCTGAAAACGGCAGCCTCAAGTTCCAGCCTGGTCTGCTCATCCATATCGATGGCCTCCTGTTCCGCCCGCCGCGCCCGGCAGGCGATTGCACTTAGTCGCAGCGCGATTTGAAATGCCGGACCTGCCGGCACGCGGGTTGAGCCGCAATATCCCTCATGAGAGGCTCCAGACGGTCTGCCCATTCAAGCACGCCCGCATCGTCGGCGATCAGGTCCTGGCGCAGTTCCAGCAGCGCATGCGACAGTCCCCGGCAGGTTGCGTGCCTGTACATGGTGTCGTTCTTCAGCGCCCCGTCGTAAGGCTCGTTGTCGCCGACGATCAGGCTGTCCTGAGCCCGAAGCCCCTGAAGCAGCGGCGCGACCGCCCTCGGATCGCTGTCCCACAGAACTGTGACATGCCAGGGCCTCGGTACACCCCGCCAGACGGGTGTGAAACTGTGGATCGAAAAGATCACGGGGGGAGCACCGGCTGAAAGCATCGCATCCAGCGTACCGTCGATCAGATCGTGATAGGGCTGGTGAAACTGTTGGATGCGGTTTGTACGCTCGACGGTATCCACCCTGGCGTTTCCGGGAACCACGGCCCCGTCCGACAGGCGCATGACGAGCGTCGGGTCGTCCTCGCCCCGGTTCGGGTCGATCAACAGGCGGGAGAATGTCGTCAGACAGGTCGGGGCCTGCAGCCGTCTTGCCAGTTCCAGCGTGACGGCACGGGCGCCGATATCATAACCTATATGACGTTCGAACTGCTCCAGGGGCACGCCAAGATCACCGTAAGGAGCCGGGACCGTGTTGCGTGCGTGATCGCACAACAACAAAATGCCGGACTTGAGATCGCCATGGATATATTCGGTAGGTTCGAAGGCCGCTTCGGCCGCAACAGCTGTTTCTATCATTTCTTCGTCGTGAAAAGTCACCGGCGCACAGCTTTACGGCAATCCGTCCCCGGAACCAAGCCTGAATACGGAGAAAAGAACCCGGATCCCGGTGCGGCACGAAGCGGGCCGCAATTCCTGAAATCTGTCGTCTTCCGTCACGGCATCGGTGTTCTTGCCTATACCGGACACCCCGGCCTTCCCGGTTATCGACGGTAAAATGCCCGCAGGGTCCGGGGCGGCCATGTTCCCGCCCCATTTCTGGCCACATAGGGGGGAAGTCATTTGTCCGGTGCTCAATTTCCGGATGATTTCAGGCAATAAGGTTGGGCGAAAGAGCTCCTGAACCTGTCAACGACGTTGACAAGACCGGCTTGTCAACGCAAAAAGCGAATGTCTGTAAAGCAGCAAAGTGAACGACTGCATATGTTTGAGGTTGGGGAACGGTACCAGGGTTGGTTTCGGGCTAGCGTGAACGCGCCCACCAAAGCCGTCTTTGCCGTTCTTCTGGCCATGCTGCTTTTCCCGGCAATCAGTGACGAAGCACTGGCGGATCTGCGGCTCTGCAACAAGACGGAAAGCCAGGTCGGCGTGGCCATCGGCTACAAGGACAAGGCTGACTGGGTCACCGAAGGCTGGTGGAATCTTGCCTCCAATTCCTGTGAAACGCTTGTGCCAGGCGCCCTGGTGTCACGTTACTATTACATCTACGCAGTTGATTACGACCAATCCGGAGAATGGGGTGGCCGGGCATTCATGTGCACCCGGGAAAAGGAATTCACCATTCGCGGAATTGAAGACTGCATTGCCCGGGGCTTCGAACGGACAGGCTTTTTTGAAATCGACACGGGCGAGCAGAGCAGCTGGACGGTCCAGCTGACAGAGCCTGTGCAACAGGGAACAGGTGGGCGATGAGGCGAAACCGGCGAGTCAAAATTCTAGCAACTCTCGGACCCTCCTCCTCAGAACTGGACATCATTGAAAAGCTGTATCGTGCTGGTGCCGACGTCTTCCGCATCAACATGAGCCATACAGACCATGATCGTCTGAAGATGCTTGTCGAACGCATCCGTTCTGTTGAGGAAAAGGTCGGACGGCCAATCGGCATTCTGGCCGATCTGCAGGGACCGAAGCTGCGCGTGGGCACGTTCGCGAACGGTCCGGTGATGCTGGAGAACGGCGCTACGTTCACGCTCGATGCGGACACTTCCGGCGGAGACGTCAATCGCGTGCACCTTCCGCACCCCGAAATTCTCGAGGCTCTGGAACCCGGTCACCGGCTGCTGCTGGACGACGGTAAGATCCAGCTCAAGGTCGTCGAGGCCAGCAAGACCAGGGCCGTGACGGAAGTCGTCGTCGGCGGCAAGCTCTCCGACCGCAAGGGCGTCAGCGTTCCCGATTCGGAAATTGCCACAAGCGCGATGACCGAAAAGGACCACAGGGACATCATCGCGGCGCTGGACCAGAACGTCGACTGGGTGGCGCTTTCCTTTGTTCAGCGTCCGGACGATCTGGCCGAAGTGCGCAAAATCACCCGCGGACGCGCCGGCGTCCTGGCCAAGATCGAAAAGCCGCAGGCCATCGGCCGGCTGGACGAGATCATCGAGCTTGCGGACGCCATCATGGTCGCCCGTGGCGACCTCGGTGTGGAAATGCCCCTGGAGCAGGTTCCGGGCCTGCAGAAGCGCATCACGCGCGCCTGCCGCCGCGCCGGCAAGCCGGTCGTGGTCGCGACGCAGATGCTGGAATCCATGATTACCTCGCCGGTACCGACCCGCGCCGAAGTCTCCGACGTCGCGACAGCGGTGTTCGAGGGCGCCGATGCCGTGATGCTGTCGGCCGAATCGGCCGCCGGCCAGTTCCCGATCGAAGCGGTCACGACCATGGACAAGATCGCCCACCAGGTCGAGCAGGACAGCAACTACCGCAACATCATCTACGCGCAGCGGACCGAACCGGAAGCCACCGGCGCCGACGCCATTTCCGCAGCTGCCCGCCAGATCGCCGAGACGCTCAACCTGGCTGCCGTGGTCTGCTACACCACGTCCGGTGCAACGGGCCTGCGCGCCTCGCGTGAACGGCCGTCCTGCCCGGTGATCGTCTTGTCGCCGGTCATGGCCACCGCACGCCGCCTTTCGCTCGGCTGGGGCCTTCACTGCGTCGTCAGCGAGGATGCGGCCAACGAAGAAGACATGATCGACCGCGCCTGCCGCATCTCCTATTCGGAAGAATTCGCCAAGCCGGGCCAGCGGATCATCGTGACCGCCGGCGTGCCCTTCGGGACACCGGGCTCCACCAACATGCTGCGGATTGCTTTTGTCGGCAGCGATGGCCAGGGCGGTATTTGACGATCTAATCGGTTGAATAATTAAAGGCGGCCCATTGGCCGCCTTTTTTCTGCGCACCCCTCATTCGTAAAAGTCTTTCTGCCCCAGGGTGCAATCGGCCCGGGGCCGTGCCGAAATCCTGGTCGGCTGCAAGCGTGGTCCTGACGAGGCCACCTCCAGGATGAGCTTCCGGCGTATCCCCTCGACGAGGCCTTCCGGCCCGTGTACGGGCAAGGCGAAAGCCGAGGACCCGCCGATCACGCAATCCTCGAAGTACTGCAGCAGGTCTGCTCCCTCAGTGCTCTGAGTGGGCGCCGGGTTCAGCAACAGAGGCAGGGCATTTATCGTGATGCCCTTCGCAACAACGCTGTCGCGGACCGGCGCGACAAACGGCCCGGCCGTGTTCGGCCCGTCGCCCGAGACGTCGATCACCTTTCGTGCGGCCGTGAATGAAGCTTCGGCATGGAGCGCGGCGGAAAAGGACAAGACCGCCGATATGGAGGTATCGGTTCCGCCGAGGATCGGCCGGGCGGCCAGTTCGTCGGAAAACCGGCGAGCCGTCAACGCCCCGTCGATGACCGTCCACGGCATGGCAACAACCTGAAAGTCCGGTCCCGCCCATTCGACATAGGCCATGGCAATTCTTCCAGTCGCCCCTGAACGGACTGCGGCAACAAACAGGGGATCCCTTATGGCCGAGACATACCCCGTGCGCTGGATTTCGAGTTCCCGCCGGTCCATCGAGCCGGAGACATCAACGGCAAGAACGATCTGAAGATCCACGCCGAGCGAATCCGGGCTGGCTTCATGCGCAGAGGCGAAGAGAAGGCACAGGGCAAGAACCAGAACACTGCGAACAACACGCTCCGGGCGCCGGTTCCGGTCTCTCGGAAGAGGAGGCTGTCGCATAGTGTCGTTCAGCATGATCCGGCGTTCCTCGCTCCGAGGGAATGAGACGTCCACGCGACGGCCAAAGGGGCACCGGCCGTCGCCGCGCCGGCGAAAGCTTTGCACCGGCGTCCACCGGCCGCAAGTTCCATCAGTGTCAGGAGATACCCGGGAAGCGTCAGGCTGCCTCGCCGGCCGCTTCCTTTTCCAGGTCCTTGATCGCCTTGAACGCGTTTTCCAGACTCGGATTGATCTTCAGCGCCCGCTTGAAGGTCTCAAGCGCATCGCCATCATAGCCGAGGCGCCGCTGAATGATGGCAAGACCCGACAGGGCGCCCCAGTGGCGCGGCTCGATCGCCAGCGTACGCTCGATGTCGACAAGGGACTTGCCGAAGTCATGGCGCATGTAATGAACCGTCGCCCTCCTGTTCCAGCCTTCCGCGAAAGAAGGCTTCAGGACCACGACCACGTCCAGAAGATCCAGCGCCAAGGCGGTGTCCTCCGCCTGGATGGCCCTGCCTGCGCGGGACATGAGCACGTCGACGGTATCGCTGCCCGATTCCAGCCACGACATCTGGATCTGCCGCGCGATTTTTTCAGCGGCTTCCGGAGACTCGGCCTTGGCGAGGTCGGCATAAAGAGTGTCCAGACGGGACTGTTCCTCGTCCGGGTCCGTGTCTTCCACGACCACCTGGCCGCCATCGTCCGGCAGGTCTTCCGGCAGGGGGCTGAAATCCTCCGCGGACGGCGGTTCCGCCTCCGGGCCGAGGTCGGGCACGGGCTGCGCGCCCACCAAGGACGCGCTCATCATATAAAGGAGGGCAAACACAAAAATCCGCATCCAACGATTATGAAACGTTGAATGCGGCGGTCAATCCGGGAAACTGACACATCTTCGTGCGCTCTGACGCCCGCTATCCCCGATCAATCCGGAACGGCAGTGCAACTGCTTGTCCGGAAAGCTGTTTTCAGGTTCTCAGCGGCGCAGGCGCAGCAGCAAGATTAACCCTGGCGAGCCTTGAAGCGCGGGTTTTTCTTGTTGATGATGTAGACGCGGCCTTTGCGGCGAACCATGCGGTTCTCGCGGTGGCGGGTCATCAGTGCTTTAAGCGAATTCTTGATCTTCATGTCACTGTCCCCCTGAAGGGCCCTGCTTCCTTAAACCAAACGAGCGCCAAAGGCGCCCATATTCTCTTTGGCCGGTTCCGAAAAAGCAGCACCTGTATGCGCCAGTTTTCAGTATGGCCTGCGCTTCCTGAACCCATCAATCAGCGCAATAATGGTGGGCGTGACAGGGATTGAACCTGTGACCCCTTCGATGTCAACGAAGTGCTCTCCCGCTGAGCTACACGCCCGAATTTCTCGGTAGTCCGGCGCCCCAGCGCCGTGGTGGAGTGCGATATAACGGGGATCGGCAAACTGTGCAACCCCATTTTCACCGAACCGTCAAATTTTCCCTGATCCGGTTCGCCCCCTGTTGATGAGCAGCCTCAGGCCGCCAGCATCCGCTCCACTTCCTGGACCAGGTCCTTGAGGTGAAACGGCTTCGACAGCACCTTGGCATCCTTCGGCGCGTCCGATTCAGGATTGAGCGCCACCGCCGCAAATCCCGTGATGAACATCACCTTGAGGTCCGGATCGAGTTCGGTCGCCCGGCGCGCGAGTTCGATGCCATCCATCTCCGGCATGACGATATCCGTCAGGAGAAGCGAGAAAGGCTCTTCGCGCAGCCGTTCGTAGGCGCTTTTTCCATTATCGAACGAAACGACATCATGGCCGGCGTTTTCCAGCGCCTTCGCCAGGAAGCGGCGCATGTCGTTATCATCTTCGGCAAGCAGGATTCGCGGCATCGTAAACGACCAATGTCCCTTAGCTGTTTTGCGGTAAGTGTTCCCAACAGCCGGTTATAGCTCGAATTCCACAGAATGATAGGGAGAATTGATTTTCCCAGACGCTCGGTGAACAACACCTTCTTTCGAACCGAAGCACCCTGCCCGTTCACGCGAGGGAAACCTGCGGAAAACCTTCGTCGAATCCCGGTGGAAACACCCGTTTCCCGCCTGCCTGCAGCACCACGCCGCAGCCGGCAGGCGGGTGGATGCGACCCTCGCCACACGCTTTTGAAGCGCTTCCTGTGGACGGCGTGGCAATTCCTTGGCACGATAGGACAACACGAAAGGGAACACTGCATTTGACGGACGAAAAGCTGCCATCCTTCCCGGCGTCCTTCGAGCCCGATTTCAACGGCCTGCCAGCCTTCGACGTCTTGTGCCCCGCCGATCAGCGCATTCCCTTCGTTTTCAATTCCCCCCATTCCGGACGGCAATATTCCAGGACCTTCCTGGAGTCCTCCCGTCTTGACGAAACCGCCATCCGCCGGTCTGAGGACGCCTATGTGGACGACCTGTTCTCCCATGTCGTTCCCCTGGGGGCGCCGCTTCTGCGAGCCCATTTTCCGCGTGCCTATCTGGACGTGAACCGGGAGCCATACGAACTCGACCCGAAGATGTTCGACGGCAGGCTGCCGTCCTACGCCAATATCCGCTCGATCCGGGTCGCGGGCGGGCTCGGCACCGTGGCGCGGATCGTCAGCGAGAACCATGAGATCTACCGGCACAAGCTCCCTGTCGAGGAAGCGCTGAACCGGGTGGAGGAGATCTACAAGCCCTACCACTCGACTCTGCGGCGCCTTCTGGCACAGACCCATGTCACCTTCGGCTACGCAGTGCTGATCGACTGCCACTCGATGCCTTCGAGTGTGAAGTGCCAGACCACGGACGCGCGCCCCGATTTCATTCTCGGCGACCGCTACGGCACAAGCTGCAGCGGCGAGCTGACCGAGTTTGCCTGCACCGTTCTGCAAAACATGGGTTACAGCGTTTCACGCAACAAACCCTATGCCGGCGGCTTCATCACCGAGCACTACGGCCGCCCCGCAAGCGGCCTGCACGCCCTGCAGATCGAAATCAATCGTGGTCTTTACCTGGACGAGGCGACCCAGGAACCTTCCGCCGGCTTTGGCACGCTCTTCCATAATCTTCGGGATTTTGCCCGCGAGCTCACGTCCATGCCCGACGCCGCGCTTCCGGCGGACTCCATCGCGGCAGAATAGACGAATAAACGGCTCAGCCGAATAACAGGCGTAGCGGAACAAAAAAAAGGCCGCGCTCCAAAGAGGCGGCCCGAGTCTAGGGAGGAAACGCCCAAGGAGGGCGATGCGATAGAGTGTACCGCACCGCAATAAAATCGCACCGCACTGCACAAAGGTCAAGCCCGGTCCCGGTCGAATCCTGATCAAACAATGGGCATTTTTGCCAGTTTTGCAGATTCAATTTTTTGCAGAACCGGTTATACAGGCGTCAATTCGCAGCGACCATGAAAGGCCCGCGGCATCCCGCGGAGGACGGAAGAATGACGTCAAACCCCCAGTTCAGCTCCAACGCCTTCGTTCCCTTCCTGGACAAACTTGCCGACGCGGCAAGCAAGGCCATCATGCCGCATTTCCGTCAGGCGTTCGCGGTCGACAACAAGTACGAGACCGGCTTCGACCCGGTCACCATCGCCGACCGGAACGGCGAGAGCGCCATGCGTGCGCTGATCAACGAAACCTACCCGGAACACGGTATCCTGGGGGAGGAACACGGACCGGAAAATCTCGATGCCGAGCACGTGTGGATCCTCGACCCGATCGACGGCACCCGCGCCTTCATCACCGGCCTGCCCACCTGGGGCACGCTGATCGGATTGCGCTCGGGCCGCAAGGCCACTCTCGGCATGATGGTGCAGCCCTATATCGGCGAAAGATACGCCGGCGACTGTACATCCGCCTGGTATTACGGCCCGCTGGGCGCCAGAGAGCTCAGAACCAGGCCCTGCGAAGCCTTGAAGGAGGCCACGATCTTCACCACGACGCCGGCTCTCTTCACGGCCCCCGAACGCGCAGCCTTCGACCATATCGAGGCCTCCGTTCAGCTGTCTCGCTATGGCACCGATTGCTACGCCTACTGCATGGTTGCGGCCGGCCATGGCGACGCCGTGATCGAATCCGGCCTGAAGGCCTACGACATCGCCGCCCTTGTGCCGATCATCGAGGGTGCCGGCGGCGTCGTTACGACCTGGACCGGCGGCTCCCCGGTGGACGGCGGCCAGATCCTGGCGTCGGGCGACCCGCGCCTGCACGACCTTCTCCTGCGGGAACTTTCACAAGCGGCCTGAGAACCACCTGGTCAGAGATGGACCTGTGACAGCTCCTGTTCGGCTTCCAGCCCCGGAACGAAGGCGTCGAAAGCCGCCCAGAACTGGTCGCGGAATACGTCGCGTTCCATCATGAGTTCATGGGCTGCACCGGCGATTTCAACGTAGGCGGCCGCCTTGGTCCTTGACACGAAGTCCTCGATGACCGGCGTCGAAACGATGCGGTCTTCGCCGGCCGCCAGCACCAGGCAAGGCAGTTTGATGTTCGGTCCCGCCTTGCGTCCGCGCAGGGCGAGCATGGCTCTGGCGGCCGCGTTCAGCCAGCCGAAGGTCGGCGCGCCGATGCCAAGTTCCGGCGCCGCCTTCAGGACTTCGTTGAAGCGTTCGAACCGGGTCCTGTCAGAGGTCTGGCGGTTGTCCTCGAAGGCGACCAGGATCTGGCTGTTGCCGCCGGGCACGATCATCCTGCCAAGGCCCATCAGCGTGGCCACCCGGGCCATCGGAAATCCGAAGCGTTCGATGAGCGGAGTGGACCTGGCGCCCACCGCCTTCAGGGGCGGCTGCCCCAGGAAACCGAAGGAGAGCTTCCTCAGAACCATGCGCCACAGGCTGACAAGTCCGGGCGACCAGGCCCCCGTGGGGAGTCCGAGCAAGGGTGCGGTCAGCACGGCCCTGTCCAGCATCGTGCGCAGTCTTGCCGTATCGGACAGGATCACGAGTGCGCCCGTGGAATGGGCCAGGGCGAAATGCGGCCCCGGATAGGTGGCGAGTGAAATTTCCTTCAGCACGGTCCTGAGATCGAGCCGGTACTTGCCGAAATTAGACACGTGGCCACGCCTGGGATTGCGGGTCAGGCGCTGCGAACCGCCCTGGCCGCGCCAGTCGAAGGCGACGACGGCAAAGCCTCGCGCACGCAGGTCCCGAATCACCTCGAAATATTTCTCTATGAATTCGGCCCTGCCCTGGAGCAGCGTGACCGTGCCGCGCCTTTGCCCGCCGGCGGCCGGCCAGTGCGCATAGCGGATCCTGACGCGGTCGGGCGTCTCGATGAAACCGCTCCGGGCACCTTCCGGGATCGGGTTTTGTGGAATTTCGATCAGGCTCATGGCAGTCCGGTTCTAAGAGGAATTCCTTGCGACAGCGGTCCGCACCCGGACCCGAAAACAAACTTCAGGCCGGCTTATCATGACGCCGGCCTGGAAAAGTTCGGTAAATAATAGCGCTTACCAGCGAGACTGCCAGCCCCAGCCCCAGCCGCCGCCAATCGGATGGCTGCGAACGATGTCCGCGGTTCGCGAATCGACTACCAGCCGCACCGGAACGCCGCGCCAGCCCATGGCATTCACGATATACATCGGGCCACGCCGGTCGATGATGTCTATACGGTGAAAGCCGCGATGACGCAGGGAGCGGCGGATCTGGCGCGGCCCCATGGTTTTGTTGTGCCAGCCGTGACGATCGTGGCGGCCATAGCCGTCATGACGCCCCCTGCCACCGTTGCGGTGATCGATCTCCACCACGAGTTCGGCAGCGGTGCCGCGAACCTGCAGGTCGGCGGCCCGAGGCGCGGCGGAAGCCGTCGTTACAAATCCGGCGGATACCAGCAGAAGGGCACCAGCAAGCGGGGCGGAAATTTTCGAAACCTTGGCAAACATCTTGGATCTCCTGTCTTCGCCGCCGGCGCCGTGCCGACGTTGAGAAGAAGATGCATCCTGGCGCTTGAACCCAATCGGAAGGAGCTGTTCATCCGCCGTTCATGTTCGATTTCAAGGCGCCAGCCCGCCCTCTTGAAATGGAAAACGCGAGTTCCCACCTGTTGTTGTGCAGGCGCCGATGACGGGTCTGCATCGCGATCCGGTCCCGCCAGTCACGGGGGACATGGGACTCGCAATTCCAGTGAAGTATCAGTTGCTCAAAGAGAGGACAGACACATGCGTCACTTCGACTTTTCTCCGCTTTACCGCTCGACAGTCGGTTTCGACCGGCTCTTCTCGATGCTGGATTCCGCCGGCAGCGACGCGCCGAGCTACCCGCCCTACAACATCGAACGTACCGGCGAAAACGCCTATCGCATCACCATGGCCGTTGCCGGCTTCACCGATGCGGAGCTTTCCGTGGAAGCCAAGGAACACGTTCTGACGATCAAGGGTGAAAAATCCGACGAAGACGGCGATCGCGAAATTCTTTATCGCGGCATCGCATCGCGTACCTTCGAACGCCGCTTCCAGATCGCCGAGCACGTGCGCGTGGAAGGCGCCAGCCTTGAAAACGGCCTGTTGCACGTCGATCTCGTGCGCGAAATCCCCGAAGCCATGAAACCGCGCAAGATCGAGATCACCAGCGGCAACGCCAAGCAGATCGAGGGCACGGCCCACTAAGCGCCGGTCTCATCTGCCGCACTGTTCACGGGCGCCTGGGAAACCAGGCGCCTTTTTGATGTTTTGGGTGCGGCGACGAGGGAAGCTAGCATCCATGCTGCCCTCCCCAGCAGTCACCCCGGACGACCGCAAGGAGATCCGGGGTCCACTCGTTTGAAGAGCATTTGCGGTTCAGATTGCTGACACGCACAGTTCCAAACGAAGTCTTCAGCAAGCTGATTTGCGAGTGAATCCCGGTTCTGCGCTACGCTTGTCCGGGATCACACCTGCTTTCGTCCCGGAAGGTCTTCAAGCCGTTTCGGAGAGAACCTTCAGAACCGCGTCGACTTCCTCTTGCGTCGTGGCGAAACTGGCGACCATTCGCAGGCAGACTTCGTCCTCCCTGGGGGCAAGATTTTCCGAAAGGCCCTTGACCTGCCATTCATAGAGTTTGGCGCCTGCTTCCTCGAGCGCCTCGAACTGGCGGCGCTTAAGGATGGGGAAGAGTTCGTTGGCCTCCACCGCCCAGGCGATGCGCCCGCCCAGTTCGCGGATGCCTTCGGCAAGCCGCGTCGCCATGGCGTTTGCATGGGTTGCGGTCGCCAGCCAGTTGCCGTCCTCGAAATAGCCTTCGAACTGAGCGGCGACGAAACGGCTCTTGGAAAAAAGATGCCCGCCGCGCTTGCGGAAATATTCGAACTGTTTCGCGGCTTCCAGGTCGAAGAACACGGCGGCTTCCGCGCACCAGCAGCCGTTCTTGGTCGCGCCGAAGGAGAGGACATCCACCCCGGCCTTCCAGGTCATCTCGGCCGGTGTCGTGCCAAGGGTGACGAGCGCATTGGCAAAGCGGGCACCGTCCATATGCAAGGGTACGGACCGCGACCGGGCGACTTCCATGATGGCGGCGATCTCGTCCGGAGTGTAGACGGTACCGCTTTCGCTCGCCTGGCTGATGGAAACGCAGGCGGCCTGACCGTGGTGGACGACACCTTCCGGGAACCCGGCCATCGCCTCACGCAATTCGTCGGCCGTGTATTTTCCGTCGGAACCGGGAATGCCGACGAGCTTGTTGCCGCTCGTCATGAATTCCGGGCAGTTGCACTCGTCCACATGAATGTGGGATTCGCGATGACAGAAGATTGCTCCACCCGGCCGGGCATAGCTTGCCAGAGCCAGTGCGTTGGCGGCCGTGCCGGTCGCCACGAAGAAGACGGCGACCTCGCGCTCGAAGATGTCGTTGAATTTTTCGGAAATGCTTCCGGTCAGCGGGTCGGTGCCATAGGCCGGCGAGACCCCGGAATTATGGCGGGAGAGCGCCGACATCACCGCCGGAGCCGCACCCGCCCAATTGTCGCTTGCAAAGTTCATGGTCCGGTTTAATCAGCTCGGTTCACAACCGGCAACATGAATTTCTCAATAATACATTTCCCGTTTCCGGTAGGAACGGCCGAGCAGCCAATCGAGGGAAATCACCCCCGGCCCCTTCAGCAGCGGCACCAGAAGCAGGAAGATCCACAGCAGCCGGTCGTCGGAAATGATGGCGTAGGGCTCGCCGTCGAACAGGGCACCGATCGTCTTTGCGTCGGCGCCGTGACCGTAGATGTCGACATAGCTCATGACGACGATGAAGACGATCATGCCGAGACTCGCAAAGCGCGTGAAAAGTCCGGCGACGACCATGATCGGAAGAGCAAACTCGCCCCAGGTGCCGAGCAGGACCATCAGGCCATAGGGAAAGAAGGCGATCTGGCTGGTGTCATAGCTGACCTGTTCCATCAGCCTGGGCAGCATCTGCGCATAGGCGCCGGCCGTCGGTGTGAAGATGTTCATGATGCTGCCGTCGATCTTGGTCAGCGCCGAGTGCCAGAAGAACTGGAGCAGGACCGCTGCGAATATGAAGCGAGCGGCGAGCCCGAGGAACCAGCCGTTGGTCAACCTTTCCAACGATCCGAAAACCATCGCATAGAGCCTGACGAAAAATCCGATCAAAAGTCCCATTTATTCCCCCTCGCGATTCCGAAGCTGCGGATTCGACCCTATCCGTTTTCGGCGACGGCGGTGAAAACACCGCTTGAAAGACAATCCGACAGGCTGTCGGCCAAAGAGAATTCCGCGCACTGTGCCTGGGCTTCCATGGCTGCCTCGCCAAGACTCCGGCCTTCAAGCAGACCCGCCAGAAACCGGGCTGTTCCCGGCCGGAGCAGATAGAGCTCCACGACCATGTCCGGCCGCGCGACCAGCACGTCCTGCGGCTGCGCCAGGTCGATCCCGACAGGATCGCCGGGCGTAAACCTGTTGGCGCGGATCAGGTCCCAAACCGGCCACTCAGACACGATGACCGACGCGGCCGGATGAGGGGTGAAGGTCACTGCGCCCAGGCGCTCGGGCGCAATCGCACCAAGGGCCGCCGGATCGAGCGGCCCGGCGTCTGCCGCGTGATAGGCCTGCAGCCAGGCCCATTCCAGCCGCGCCACATCCCCCAGATAGGGATAGGCGGCAAGCGGCGGAAACGCCTCGATGAAATCGGCAAAGCCGCCGCCGTACCATATCAGAACCGGCGACGCGGGCGGATACCGGGTCACGAACGCCTTCGCCAGGGCGCCGAAATACTCCTGCCCAAGGAGAGCCCCGACGGCCGGGTAGGTCTGCGCCAGGGCCTCGCACAGGCTGACGACGACGTTGTTGCGGTAGACGTTGAACCGCTTCGGCGCGGGCTTGCCGTCCGGGCCGATCACGCCCAGCGGGGTGCCGGCGTCCGGATCGAGCAGGGCCGAGCCGAAATCCGGCTGCCCGGCCCTGGCCAGAAGATTTCGGGGGAGTTTTCGAGCGCTCATCGCAGTCCCGCCTGTCCGACGAGAGACCTGGCGCGCGGCCCGGCGGCCTGCTCCAGGATACGGCTCGCGGCATTTGCTTCGGCCAGCAGGACGGTCCAAGCGGGAATGTCGTTGTCCCATTCGATAAGCGTCGGCAGAGGTCCGTGCCGACGAATGACGCTTTCATAGAGCGCCCAGACGGCGGCATCGACTTCCCGGTCATGTGCGTCGATCAGCAGCGGCCGGCCGGCATCGTCGGTATCGGGCGCATGGCCGCCGAGATGGATCTCGCCGACCTCGCTCATGGGGAATTCGGCAAGGTAAGCTTCGGCGGAACGCTGGTGGTTAGTCGAGGAGACAAATACGTTGTTGACGTCGAGCAGCAGACCGCAGCCGGTACGCCGCGTGATTTCGGTGAGGAAGTCTATCTCGCTCTTCGTGCTTTGCTCGAAGGCGACATAGGTCGAGGGATTTTCCAGAAGCATCCTGCGGCCGACCGTTTCCTGCACTTCGTCGATATGGTCGCAAACCCGGTCGAGCGTCGGCCGGTCATAGGGAACCGGCAGGAGATCGTTGTAATAGGTCGTCTCGTGGGTGGACCAGGCCAGATGCTCGGAAAAGAGCCCCGGCTCGTAGCGCCGGTTCAACTCCGCCAGACGCTGAAGGTGCTCCCGGTCGAGCGGCTGCTCCCCGCCGATGGACAAGCCAACGCCATGGAGCGAGACCGGATAATCGTGCCGGATGGCTTCCAGCTGCCGGTGCGGCGGACCACCGGCGCCCATGTAGTTTTCGGCATGGACCTCGAAGAAGCCTATCTGCGGGTGGTTGGCAAGGATCTCGGCGACATGTTCCGGCTTCAAACCCGCCCCGGCGCGCGCCGGAATGCCGGCTTCCACGCGCGTTTCCTGTCGGGGGGCTGTCTCTGGCAACATGGCTTACTCTGAAAGGGTGGCAGGTGTCAGGCAGGTGGCTGCGGATCCACCTGCCGGACCATTTGAAATGCCGGACGGGGTCGGCTGCCCGGCGTCACGTCGCCGTCAGGTTGCCGGCAGGTCGCGTTCGAGTTCGGACAACGAGCCCTTGCGGTCGCCCGGCAGTTCCATGGTCGTGCAGGTGCCCTTGGGGACAAGAGTCCAGGCATTGCCCTGATAGTCGATTGTGGACGTGCCGGCACAGGTGGTGCCGGGGCCGGCCTTGCAGTCATTCTGGCCTTTCAGGGAGACGCCGTAGCATTTTTCCTTGGCCTGCGCATAGGCGGGCGTTACCGAGGACAGGCCGGCAACCGCGGTCGCAACGGCACCGGCCACGATGGCCGCGGACATGGCTTTGTGTTTCATCTCGAACTCCTCTCGTCGAACCTCGAATTTCCTGGTGCGACCGACGCTCCTGACGCGGCACGTGGCGCTTCAGGTACTTGAGCATTTTGCCGATAAATAGGAAATCAAACGGCCGTGACCTTTATGCGAGCAGACGCTGCCTAATGTTTAACACACGCAAGAATCTTACATAAACCCCTTGCGAATCGACCTTTCCGGACGATTGGAAGTTTTTGCGCGAAACAATTATAATGCGCCCGGTAACAAACACTCTTGCTACGGGCAGAGAAATCTGTCATGGTCGCGCCGCCTGAAATAGGACAGGGATACTGTCCCATTTGTTGCGACGGAGGCCGCTCGACAGGGTTGCCGGAGCAGGCGCAACGATCAGGCTGACAATTCGAAGATCCTGGAAGGATCTTTGAGAAAGCGAAACGGCAGTTTCGGCGGCGGCTTGACCGCTGCGTCAATGCGGCGGTTTGTTTTGGGAAGCCGACGCGGTAATACAACGACAGAGCCGGGGCAGGAAAGCCAGGGTTCACCGAGCCGTATTCTTGATGGAATGCGACCCGAACGGAACCGGACGCTTTACGGCCGCTGCGGCACTGGGGTTAACAGTGAGGGCGCACATGACGAAGATAGAGCTGACGACCAGCACAGCGATGCAAGCAGGAGGCGTGGACATGAAAACCACCGCCACCACTACACTTGCCGAACGACTGCGCACGGCCGCCGACAAAGGGCTCTACAATCCGTCGCGCGAACACGATGCCTGCGGTGTCGGCTTCATCGCCCACATGAAGGGCGAAAAGTCCCACAAGATCATCGCCGACGGCCTGCAGGTCCTTGAAAACCTGACGCATCGCGGCGCGGTCGGCGCGGACCCGCTCATGGGCGATGGCGCCGGCATGCTGGTACAGATCCCGCACGCCTTCTTCGCCGACGAAATGGAAAAGGCCGGAACGCCGCTTCCCGATGCCGGCGACTATGGTGTCGGCTTCATCTTCATGCCCCAGGACGCGGAGCTGCGGGCAAAGTGCGAGAAGATCATCGAGCAGATCATCCGCGAGGAAGACAAGGAAGTGATCGGCTGGCGCGACGTGCCGGTCGACAATTCCTCGCTCTCCAAGGCACCCGACATCGCCGCGACCGAACCGGTCTCGCGCCAGGTCTTCATCCGCAAGACGAACGGCGACGACGCGGACGGCTTCGAGCGGCGGCTTTACGTCCTGCGGAAGATCATTTCCAACAAGGTGCGCGCCGAAACCGATGCGGTCGGCAACGGCTTTTATATCGTTTCGCTTTCCAGCCGCACCATTGTCTACAAGGGCATGTTCCTCGCCTATCAGCTCGGCGCTTATTATGCCGACCTGAAGGACGAGCGCTTCACGTCCGCCCTCGCCCTGGTGCACCAGCGGTTTTCCACCAACACGTTCCCGTCCTGGGAACTGTCGCATCCCTACCGGATGGTGGCTCACAACGGCGAGATCAACACGCTGCGCGGCAACGTCAACTGGATGGCGGCCCGTCAGGCGTCGGTCTCCTCGACCCTGCTCGGCGAAGACATCTCAAAGCTCTGGCCGATCTCCTATGAGGGCCAGTCGGACACGGCCTGCTTCGACAACGCGCTCGAATTCCTCGTCATGGGCGGTTATTCGCTCGCCCACGCGGCCATGATGCTGATTCCGGAAGCCTGGGCCGGCAACCCGCTGATGGACGACAACCGCCGCGCCTTCTACGAATACCATGCCGCGCTGATGGAGCCGTGGGACGGCCCGGCGGCCGTCGCCTTTACCGACGGACGCCAGATCGGCGCGACGCTGGACCGCAACGGCCTCAGGCCCGCCCGCTACATAGTCACCGACGACGATTACGTCATCATGTCCTCCGAAGTCGGCGTCCTGCCGGTGGAAGAAGAGCGGATCGTCCAGAAATGGCGCCTGCAGCCGGGCAAGATGCTGCTGATCGACCTCAGCGAGGGCCGCATCGTTTCCGATGACGAGATCAAGCGTCAGCTGTCCACGGCCAACCCCTACAAGGATTGGCTGCACAAGACCCAGATCGTCCTGGAAGACCTGCCGGGCGTGCGCCAGCGGGCGCCGGTCGCCGGCGAAAGCCTGCTCGACCGCCAGCAGGCCTTCGGCTACACGCAGGAAGACATCAAGCTGCTGATGACGCCGATGGCGACCGTCGGACAGGAAGCCATCGGCTCCATGGGCACGGACACGCCGATTTCTGCACTCTCCGACAAGTCGAAGCTGCTCTACACCTATTTCAAGCAGAACTTCGCGCAGGTCACCAACCCGCCGATCGACCCGATCCGCGAGGAACTGGTGATGAGCCTTGTCTCCTTCATCGGCCCGCGCCCGAACATCTTCGACCTTGAGGGCCTTTCGACCTCCAAGCGCCTGGAAGTGCGCCAACCGATCCTGACCAACGAGGACCTGGAAAAGATCCGCGCCATCGGCGACATCGCCGACAACCAGTTCTCGGCCAAGACGCTGGACATCACCTACAACTCCGAGAAGGGTGCCGTGGGGATGGAAGGCGCCGTGTCGGAACTGTGCGAGCGCGCCGAAAAGGCGGTTCTCGACGGCTACAACATCATCATCCTCTCCGACCGCCTGATCAGCCGGTCCCGGATCGCGATCCCGGCCCTGCTGGCGACTGCAGCCGTGCACCATCACCTGATCCGCAAGGGCCTCAGAACCTCGGTCGGCCTGGTGGTGGAAACCGGCGAAGCCCGCGAAGTGCACCATTTCTGCGTGCTGGCCGGCTACGGCGCGGAAGCGATCAACCCGTACCTTGCCTTCGAGACGCTTCTTTCCATGCATATGGAAATGGATTTCCCGGAAGAGGTCGACCAGGACGAAGTCGTCTACCGCTACATCAAGTCGATCGACAAGGGCATCCTGAAGGTCATGTCCAAGATGGGCATCTCGACCTACCAGTCCTATTGCGGCGCGCAGATCTTCGACGCCGTCGGCCTGAGCTCCGACTTTGTGAAGAAGTTCTTCTTCGGCACGGCCACCATGATCGAGGGCATCGGTCTCGGTGAGGTTGCCGAGGAAACCGTGCTGCGCCACACCCAGGCCTTCGGCGAAGTGGCTATCCTGCGCCGCTCGCTTGACATCGGCGGCGAATACGCCTTCCGCAACCGCGGCGAAAGCCACATGTGGACGCCGGACTCCGTCGCAACGCTCCAGCACGCCGTGCGCTCCAACCTTCCGGAGAAGTATCGCGAGTTCGCCAAACAGGTGAACGGCGAAAGCGGCCGCTATGCGATCCGCGGCCTGTTCCGCATCAGGAGCGCAGAAGAGCTCGGCCGCACCTCCATCGACATTTCCGAGGTGGAACCGGCTGAAAGCATCGTCCGGCGCTTCGTCACGGGCGCCATGTCCTTCGGTTCCATTTCACGCGAGGCGCATACGGCGCTGGCGGTTGCCATGAACCGGATCGGCGGCAAGTCGAACACCGGCGAGGGCGGCGAAGAGCCCGAGCGGTTCAACCCGCTTCCGGACGGCTCGTCCAACCCGCAGCGTTCCGCCATCAAGCAGGTGGCCTCGGGCCGCTTCGGCGTGACGACCGAATATCTGGTCAACTCCGACATGATCCAGATCAAGGTCGCCCAGGGCGCCAAGCCCGGCGAAGGCGGTCAGCTGCCGGGGCACAAGGTGGACGCGGTCATCGCCAAGGTCCGGCACTCCACGCCGGGCGTCGGCCTGATCTCCCCGCCGCCGCACCACGACATCTACTCCATCGAGGATCTGGCGCAGCTCATCTACGACCTGAAGAACGTCAACCCGGAAGCCGATATCTCGGTCAAGCTGGTGTCGGAAGTCGGTGTCGGCACGGTTGCGGCCGGCGTTGCCAAGGCACGCGCGGACCACATCACCATTTCAGGCTATGACGGCGGCACGGGCGCCTCTCCGCTGACGTCGATCAAGCATGCGGGCAGCCCCTGGGAAATCGGCCTTGCCGAAACCCAGCAGACGCTGGTTCTGAACGGCCTGCGTTCGCGCGTCGCCCTGCAGGTCGACGGCGGCCTCAGGACCGGCCGGGACGTCATCATCGGCGCCCTGCTCGGTGCCGACGAATTCGGCTTCTCCACAGCACCGCTGATCGCGGCCGGCTGCCTGATGATGCGCAAGTGTCACCTCAACACCTGCCCGGTCGGAGTCGCCACCCAGGATGAGGCCCTGCGCGCCAAGTTCACTGGCAAGCCGGAGCACGTGGTCAATTACTTCACCTTCCTTGCCGAGGAAGTGCGTGAGCTGATGGCCGCCCTCGGCGTCGCCAAGCTCGACCAGTTGATCGGCCGCTCGGACTTCCTCGACAAGGAAGCTGCGATCGACCACTGGAAGGCCAAGGGTCTCGACTTCGAGCGTCTCTTCTTCCAGCCGGACGCCGCACCGGAGGAAACCCGCTGGACCGCGCGGCAGGACCATCCGATCGTCGACATTCTGGACCGCCGCTGATCGCGGCCGCCGGACCGGCACTCGAGCACAAGGAACCCACGGTCATCGACGAGACCATCTGCTCGGTTGATCGCTCCGTCGGCGCCATGCTGTCGGGCGAGATCGCCAAGCGCTACGGCAACAAGGGCCTGAAGAAGACCGACACCCTGAAGATCAACCTGAAGGGAACTGCCGGCCAGGCCTTCGGCGCCTTCGTCGCGCGGGGCGTCACCATTGATCTGGTGGGTGATGCCAACGACTATGTCGGCAAGGGCCTTTCCGGTGGCAGGCTGATCGTCCGCCCACCTGAAAACACCCGCATCGTTCCGGAAGAGTCGATCATCGTCGGCAACACCGTCCTTTACGGCGCGACCGAAGGCGAATGCTATTTCCGCGGCGTCGCCGGCGAACGCTTCGCCGTCCGCAATTCCGGCGCCATCGCCGTTGTGGAAGGCGTGGGTGACCACGGCTGCGAATACATGACGGGCGGCGTTGTCGTCGTCATCGGCCAGACCGGACGCAACTTCGCGGCCGGCATGTCCGGCGGCATCGCCTATGTGCTCGACGAGGACGGAACCTTCGGGTCCCGCTGCAACCTGGCCATGGTCGAGCTGGAGCCGGTCACCGAGGAAGACGACCTTCTGGAAAAGCTGCACCACCATGGCGGCGACATCGAGCACAAGGGCCGCGTGGACCTTTCCTGCGACATGACCCGCCACGACGACGAACGCCTGCGGCAGATGCTGACCAAGCACCTGGAGCTGACCGGGTCCGGCAAGGCCAGGGCGATCCTGGACGACTGGGCCACCTACCGGCCGAAATTCGTCAAGGTCATGCCCGTCGAATACCGGCGTGCGCTTCGCGAAATGGAAGAGCAGCGCCTGGGCATGGTTGCCGCCGAATAACGGGAAAACAGACAACATGGCTCTCGGCCGCATGAGGCGGCCGATTGCAGCCACCCTGGAAAGACGCACAGAATTTGAGGAGGTCACCTTGGGCAAGGTTACCGGATTTCTTGAGATTGACCGGCAGGAACAGAAGTATCAGCCTGCTTCCGACCGTATTCGCCATTTCCGCGAGTTCACCATTCCGCTGAACGACCATGACGTCGCCAATCAGGCGGCGCGCTGCATGGATTGCGGCATTCCCTTCTGCCACGGACCGCAGGGATGCCCGGTGAACAACCAGATCCCCGACTGGAACGATCTGGTGTATCAGGGCGACTGGGACATCGCGCTTCGCAACCTGCATTCCACCAACAACTTCCCCGAATTCACCGGCCGGATCTGCCCGGCTCCGTGCGAGGAGGCCTGCACGCTCAACCTGGAAGACATTCCGGTCAACATCAAGAGCGTCGAACAGGCCATCGTCGACAAGGGCTGGGAACAGGGCTGGATCCTGCCGGAACCGGCACCCTCCAAGACCGGCAAGGCAGTGGCGATCGTCGGCTCCGGTCCGGCAGGCCTGGCGGCGGCTCAACAGCTCGCCCGTGCCGGCCACACGGTTCATCTTTACGAACGGGAGCCGAAGGCCGGTGGCCTGTTGCGCTACGGCATTCCGGACTTCAAGATGGAAAAGCACTACATCGACCGCCGCGTGCAGCAGATGGAAGCCGAAGGCGTGACCTTCCATTACGGTGTCAACGTGGGCGTGACCGTCAGCCTGGAAGAGCTGGCCGAACGTCATGACGCGGTGATCCTGTGTGCCGGCGCCGAGCGTCCGCGCGATCCGGGCATTTCCGGCATGGAGCTGGAAGGCTGCCATTGGGCGATGCCCTACCTCGTCCAGCAGAACCGCCGTGTCGGCGGCGAGCCGGAAGGCAACGAGGCTCCGATCTGGGCCGGCGGCAAGCATGTCGTCGTGGTCGGCGGCGGCGACACCGCCTCAGACTGCGTCGGCACCGCGTTCCGCCAGGGTGCCCTCTCGGTGACCCAGCTCGACATCCGGCCCATCCCGCCGCTGAAGGAAGACAAATTGGCCGTCTGGCCCTATTGGCCGACCAAGTTCCGCACCTCCTCCTCGCAGGCGGAAGGCGCGGAGCGGGAATTCTCCGCCGCAACGCTGGCGCTGGTTTCCGAGGACGGCAAGGTCACCGGCGTGAAATGCGCCCGCGTCGACGAAAAGCGCCGCCCGATCGAGGGCACGGAATTCATCCTGCGCGCGGACCTCGTGCTCGCCGCCATCGGCTTCTCCGGGCCGCTGCTCGACACCTT
>JBNKGB010000043.1:0-34330 GCA_050289605.1 Roseibium sp.
CAGCGACTTGGCCGCCCCCATGACGGAATAGGCCCCGATCCCGATGGCGTCGGCCCAGCGCAAGGGTTTGCTCAAGGTCTCGATCCAGTGGGCGAAGAACCACACGAAGACGCTGATCACCAGACACACCAGCAGGTAGGCTTCGTTGTCCACCCAGAAAACCGGCACGCCGAGCAGAAGATCCCTCAGCGTGCCACCGCCAATGCCGGTGAGCGTTGCGAAAAACAGAAGCGCGATGAAATCGAGCTGCTTGCGCGAAGCGACGATCCCGCCGGTGACCGCAAAGACTGCGACACCGAGATAATCCAGCATTTGCAGCAGCATGTTCTCTCCCAAAAGCTCGCATATTCCTGGCGATGAGTTTCGTCGACCGATGCCCCCACCCCTAACCCCTCCCCACAAGGGAGAGGGGACTTCCGCCATAACCTGATCTGGCCGCGTTATTTTCCAGCCAGCAACTTTGTTGTCCAGCGGCCTGACCAGGTTTCAAGTCTTCGTCCCCCTCCCCCTTGCGGGGAGGGTTTAGGGGCGGGGGATACCATTCGCCGACTTTTCGAGCCACCACCCGCCGATCTGCCGGCACTCTCCTGCCAAATGAAAAGCCGTCCCCGCGAGGCGGGAACGGCTTTCAGGATCGGGATCGTTCAGAAGTGGATCAGGCGCTCTTGTCGACCGTCTGGCCGGCTTCGGCCTGCGGTGCCGCTTCCTTCGGGCCACCCTTGGAAACGCCGACCATGGCCGGGCGCAGGACCCGTTCGCCGATGACGTAACCGGCCTGAACGACCTGGACGACTGTGTTGTTCGGAACTTCCGTATTCGGAACCTCGAACATCGCCTGGTGGAAATGCGGGTCGAACTTCTGGCCTTCCGGGGTCAGTTTCTTCACGCCGTTCTTTTCAAGCTGGTTGAGCAGATCGCGTTCGATCATCTCCACGCCCTCGATCAGGGAGGCAACGCCGGCGTCGGCGTTCTTGCGGTCCTCTTCGGGCAACGCCTCCAGGGCGCGACGGAGATTGTCGGACACGGTCAGGATATCGCGCGCAAAACCGGAAACCGCATATTGACGCGCGTCCTTGATTTCCTTTTCGGTGCGGCGGCGGAGATTTTCCATCTCGGCCATCACCCGCAAAGCCCTGTCCTTCAGGTCGGCATTTTCAGCTTGCAGAATGGCGATCGGATCCACTCCGGCATCTTCTGCAGCGGCGTCGGCCTGCGCGGCCGCAGCCTGCGTTTCCGGGGTCACGTCAGAAGTCTGTTCTTCCGGGGTTTTGTTCTCGTCACTCATGAATGTTCCGTTCGGCTCAAACTCTTTGCGGCTGCTTATAATATCGCTTGCCGGTTTTTCAAAGAGGATCGGCGGCCAAGCCTGAGCTTGCCCGCCGGATGCACTTTTATGACCGGCAGCCGGACAGCCGCAGGATATCTGGAATTAAAGGGCGCTCTTGATCCAGTCGGACAGCTTGCCCTTGGGCGCGGCACCGATCTGGGTGGCCATCGGCTCGCCGTCTTTGAACAGGATCAGCATCGGAATGGACCGGACGCCGTATTTCATCGCCATGTCCTGGTTCTCGTCGATGTTGAGCTTGGTGATCTTCACCTGGCCGTCCATCTCCTCGGAGATTTCTTCCAGCGCCGGGGCGATCATCTTACAGGGGCCGCACCACTCCGCCCAGAAGTCGACAACGACCGGGCTGGCGGATTGCAGGACTTCGGATTCAAACGAAGCATCGGTGACTTGTGTCGTAGCCATGACAAGATCTCGTATCTTCAGGGGATCGCGCCTGCCCAATGCAAGCACATCAGTTGGCACGAACGTAGGTAGCCATCGGCCCGCCGTCAAGCCGATGTGCCGTCCGGATTGAGGCCTTCAAAGGTTTGATCGAGGATCTCATCCGGAATTTCGACAAGGGCCGGTCTCGCCGTCCACAGCAGGCACGCGGAAATCCTTCGATCCGGGTAAATCTGTCTCAGCAATTCTCTGTAGACACAAAGTTGTGCGCGGTATTCGAGCGGAATTCCGTCGGCCGACTCGGGCGGATTGAGATTGGTCTTGTAATCCACGATCACCACCCTCGTTTCGTCCACCAGCAGGCGGTCGATCTGGCCGGAGATCTCCACCTCGGTGCCGTCGCTTGAGCGAATCGTCCCGGCGAGCGGCACCTCCGCCCTGGCTCCCGGCGCAAACAGGGGCGCAAATTCGGCGCGGTTCAGAACAGCCTCGACTTCCTCCAGCAGTTTTTCCCGATAGCGCAGGAATTCCGGTTTCATCGACTGGGCAAGGAAATTTGCCGCAGCTTGAAGCCGCTCCCCGTCCGGAAGATCGGGCAGGAGTTCCAGCAGACGGTGGATCAGGCGGCCCCTTTCCAGTGGCCAGGATTGCGGGTCCTTGCGGGCCTGAAGCCTTGAGGATGCCGGCACAGGCTCCACGCCGTCCTTTTCCTCCATCGCCTCGAAGGCGCGGGAGGGCTGCAACCGCTTTTTCCTCGGCGGCGGCTTCACGGGCGTCGTCAGCCAGTCCGGCAGGGGTTCATCCCCATCGCCCGGGCCGTATCCCGCCGATCCATGTGGTACCGGCGCCCCATCCGGTTCCGCCCCGGACTGCTGCCAGCGCCAGGCAATGACGTCGCCGTTATTGTCCGTCAGTTCGCGGGCCTCCGGTTTCAACGCCCGTTCGACCATCGAGTACCAGCAATTCTCGTGCGCGCCGCGCTTCGGCTCCCAGCCGCAAACGATCAGCCGGTCCTCGGCCCGGGTCAGGGCGACATAGAGAAGGCGCCGGTATTCCTCTTCCTGCGCGTCCCTGAGCCCGTCGACCGCTTCGTCGTGCCAGGGCGTGCGGTCGGCCTTTGAAGGCAGCCAGACGAGCGCGGGAGGCAGCAGGTCGTTGCCGAGACGCTTGCGCGGCAGGAAGGCCGGATCGTGAATGGCGCTGACCGGAGCCGCGCCCGGATCGACCAGAATGACGATCCTTGCCTCCAGCCCCTTGGAGCCGTGCACGGTCATGATCCGGACCATGCCCTTGGTATTGGTCAGCTCACGCTTGATCTCGGTGGGCGCTGCCGCCATCCAGGCGAGGAACCCTTCGAGGCCGGGCGTGCCTGCCTGCTCATAGGCCATGGTCAGCGCCAGGAACTCGTCCAGAACGTCATCAACTTCGACCCCAAGCCTTGCGCGGAACGCTCTTCGCCCGCCGTCGGCGCCGAGCAGTCGGGCATAGAACTCGTAAGGCGGCACAAAGTCGGCCCGGGCGCGCCAGTCTTCCAGCTTTGCCCGCACGGCCCTCCATTTCTCCGAACCGTCGGAACGCTTGACCAGCATCTGCCACAGCGTACCCGGCCGGACCTTTTCCGGCGTCTCCCGCGCAGCTTCCAGAAGGTCCTCGTCCGTCAGATCGAAGAGCGGGCTTTTCAGGACGCAGGCCAGCGACAGGTCATCTTCGGGAAGAAGCAGGAACCGCCCAAGTGCGGCAAGGTCCTGAACGGCGATGTGATCGGTCAGCACCAGCCGGTCGCTGCCGGCCGCCGGAATGTCGAGTTCCTTCAGTTCGCGGTTGAGCGCATCGACAAAAGGCCCGCGCTTGCGCACCAGGATCATCACCTCGCCCGGTTCGGCCGTGCCGTCGCGCATCCACCCGGCGATCTCGGCGGCGATCCTCCTGGCGACCTTCAGCATCGGGCTTCCGGAGCCGACATGGTCGATCGGCTCGCGCCAGTCGTCCGGCTCCTCGATCTCGGCCTCCGCCTGCAACGGCCACAGATCGACGATGCCGGGATCCCGCCGGATCGCCTCATGAACCGGCGCCACGACTTCCTGCGACAGGCCCTTGTGAGCGCTCACGTCCCGGAACACCCGGTCAACCGCTCCCAGAACATCCGGCGTCGAGCGGAAGGAGAGCTGCAGGTTGACGGAGTGGAACTCCTGTTCGGCGGCCTCCGCCTTGGTCGAAAAGGCCCGGCGCATCGCGTCGAAATAGGCCGGGACGGCTCCCTGAAAGGAATAGATCGACTGCTTCTCGTCGCCCACGGCGAAGAGCGTGCGCACCCGCTCATGGGCACCGTCGCCGACGAAGAACTCGGAAGCCAGCGATTGCACCACCTCCCACTGGCGCGGGCTGGTGTCCTGGGCTTCGTCCACCAGGATGTGGTCGAGCCCCTGGTCGAGCTTGTATTGGACCCATTGCGCCGCGTCGGACTTCTGCAGCAGCGTCGCCGTCTTGACCACCAGGTCCTCGAAATCGAGATAGCCCCTGGCGGTCTTGGCGCGTTCGTAGTGGCCGATGACGGCATCGGCGAGGCGCAGGAGCGCCACCGTCCCTTCGAAGGTCGCGACTTTTCGGCGCTCACCCAGAAGGGCCATCAGACGATCCTGCTCGGCGAGCAGAGCCTCGGTCATCTCCGGAAAGTTCTCCGCGACTTTCTTGGTCGCGAGGGATTTCCGCGGTTCCAGTTTCGAGGTGAGGAAAATCTGAAGCCAGGCTTCGCGGAAGGCGGTCGGCTCCCGCAGTCCTTCCGCCGCCACCAGATCGTCCGCCCGCGCCTGATCGGTCTTGCTCCCTGTCGCCAAGGCCTCGGCATAGCTGAGGCAGATGCTCCGGTCGAACGGGCATTCGGCCTTGAAACGCCGGTCGAAATCGCCGAGCCGGACCGAAGGGTCCACTTCCAGAAGTCCAGAGAGCTCGCCAAGGGCAAGGTCCAGACCGCCGGCATCGACCGTCCAGCGCCGGAAGGCATCCCGGTTCTGGATGAGTTCATCCAGCGCCTTCTGGGCCCCGCCGTCGCTCATCAGGTCGATCACCGAGGCGAGCGCAAGGCCGAAGGCGCTATCCGGTTCTGTTTCCGCCCTGTGTAGCACGCTCGCGCGCGCCTCGGCCATCAGTTCGCTCGCCACCCGGTCGTCGAGCACGGCAAAATGGCCGGCGACATTGGCCTCCAGCGGGAACTGGTGCAGCAGGGATTCGCAAAAACCGTGGATGGTCTGGATCTTGAGCCCGCCCGGCGTTTCCAGCGCCCGGGCAAAGAGGCGCCGCGCCAGGGCGAGGCGCGCGGCGTTCGGCTTGCGCCCTTCGATATCCTCAAGCTCCGCCGCCAGCGCCGCATCTTCCATCGTCACCCAGGTGCCGAGGATCTTGAAGACGCGGGTCGCCATTTCGGCGGCTGCCGCCTTGGTGAAGGTCAGCGCCAGGATGCGGGACGGATCCGTGCCGTCGAGAAGTAGCCGGACCACCCGGCGGGAGAGCACGAAGGTCTTGCCCGAGCCGGCATTGGCGCTCACCCAGGCGGACGCGCGCGGACGCGAGGCAAGGTCCTGCCGCTCTTTCGTCAGCCGAGGGATCTCGAAGCCGCTCATGCGGTTTCCTCACTGCCCAAAGCCCATTCCTGGGTCCGCGCCAGATGATCGTAGTCGCCGTCCATCTGCCGTTCGCGCATCACGCGGGCGCGCGAAAGATATCCGGTCTCCGCCTTGGCATAGTGGGCGATCAGCTGCTCCAGCCGCGTCCAGGCATCCTCGATCAGATCCGCCAGCAGCGTGTCCTTCGGATTGCGGCCCGCCTCGATCACCGGCTCCGTTCCGCCCTTGAGCTGCAGGTAGAGCAGTTCGGCAATCTCCTCGTTTGCAGGAACGGCCTTGAAACCGTGGCGCCGGATCATCGCCGCTTCCAGCAGCAGCTGCGGCGACAACAGAGCCTCGACCTGTTTCGGCGACGGCACCTGCCCCGTCTTGTAGTCGATGACGGCCAGCCCGCCCTCTGTCAGTAGATCGATCCGGTCTGCCCGCCCGCGCAGGCGGAAATCGAAGCCCGGAAATTTCAGGTCCACCCCGCCGCCGATCTCCAGGAAGCGCTGCCGGACCAGCTTCGAACGCGCCGCCTCATAGCCGACAAATCCGGCGGCGATCCGCTGGAAGCGCGGCCACCAGAGCGCCCGGATGGCCGGGAAGGCGTCGAGCGGCTGGAACAGCTCCTCGCCGATTTCAGTAAGCGCCCGGACGGCGCTGTCGTCGAACGGTCCCGTCCAGGTCTGGAGGAACCTCGCCAGCGCCTCGTGGATGAGGTTGCCCTTGTCGGCGGCCCCCGGCTCCCCGCCGATGGGATCGACCGGCTGCAAGTCCAGGACATGGCGTGCGAAGATCGCGTAGGGATCGCGGATGAGACGCTCGATTTCGGTAATGGAGAGCGAGACGGGCCGGGCGGCGAGATCCGGTCTCGGGTTGGGCCTCGAGGCGGGCCGGACCGGCCCTTCCGGACGGTCGAGCAGGGCGGCGAGCCTGGTGTAGCACGCCCCTCTTTCTTCCATCGCCCTGGTCACGTCGGGACCTGCCAGTGTCGTCAGTCGCTGCAGCCAGCGCGAGGCAACGGTCGGCGCTCCGTCCGCCCTTGCGGCGCGCGACAGCAGGATGCGGCCAGCTCCCATCCCTTGCGCGAAATCATGTGCCGCCGCCCCGAGCCGGCGTTCGGGCGGCTCCAGCCCCATGCCCCGTTTCATCGGCCGGTTCAGCCAGGGATCATTGCGCGTGCGCTGCGGCCAGATGCCTTCGTTGAGACCGCCGAGGACCGCGAAGTCGAAAGCCTGCAGCCGGGCTTCCATCGGCCCCAGGATCTGAACCCGCTGGTCGCCCGGCAGGCGGCGACGGACCGCCTGCCCGGACATGAGCGCGGGCAGCACCGATGGCCATTCGCCTGGCGGGATTTCAAGCCCGCTCGCATCGGCGTCCAGCAGCCCGGTCAGGAACCCTGCCAGCGCGTCACCGGCCTCGCCCGCATAAAGCTCGTCGACGGAGCCGGCGTCATCGACCGCAATCGCCTGGATCACGTCGACATGGCGCCGGGCCAATTCGGTGATGGAGACCGGGTCAGCCGACGACGCCAGCTCCTCCAGCGGGATCAAGGCCTCCGCAAGCCTGTCGACGAGACCGGCAATGACGTCCCAGTCCTCGTCGTGGATCTTCTTCCAGCGCGGCGTATGGGCCTTGCCGGCTGCTTCCCGGCTTGCCACCACGGCGGCTTTCAGTCCCTCGGTGCCGGACCGGGCCCGGGGCCCGCGCACCACGCCCCGTTCCAGCGCCCGGGCGGCGGACCGGACGTCCTTCACCGGCAGCCCGAGCCTTGTCAGCGGATGCTTGAGCAGTGCCAGCAGGTCGATGGGCTCGCAGCCCCCCAGCGCCAGTTTCGCGGCCAGAAGAGCCAGGATCGCAGGCGCGGTCTGGTCGAGCGGACGGCCGGCACTGTCGTCCACCTGGATGTTCCAGCGTGCCAGTTCCGCCGCGACCCTGCGGGTCAGCATCCGGTCGGGCGAGATCAGCGCCGCCCGCTCGCCGCGCTCGATGGCCTCGCGCAGGGAAATGGCAACGCTCAAGGCCTCGTCCGCCTCGTTGCGCGCATTCATGACAGCGACGCCGGCAAGGGCCTGCGCCCGCTCGGCCGGCGGACGGGCGACGAGATATTGGGTCCAGCAGTCCGACGTATCGGCGGGCCTGAGAGCCTCGGAGACGAGTTCTTCGCGCAAGGCAAGCGCAGGCGGTACATCCGGCCCGAGCGGCTCGACGTCCGACCGGGCGACGCCGAGGCGGTCGAGAAGCTGTTTCAGCGAATACTGCGGATGGGAAGGAAGGGTCTGCTGGTCCTTGTGCGAAAAAAGCTGTCCGTCCTTGCCCGCGCCACGGCTCCCCAAGACCGACCAGGACCGGTCGTCCAGGAACCGGTCAAGGCCCGGCAGCACGATTACGCCTTGCTCCAGCCCGGAGACAACTTTCAGCAGTTCCGCGGTCGCGGGCACAGAGCCCGTGACTCCCGCGACGATGACCGGCCCGCGTTCTCCGCCCCTTGCAAGGCGCTGCGCCTCCCTGCGGATCAGGGCGGAGCGGCGCGCCTTCGGGTCCATCTGCCCGAGTTCGACAAGATGAGCCGGCCAGGCTTCCTGCACGATCTTCAGGAAGTCGAGGGTGATCTGCCAGTAACGGGCATGATCCTCGGGAACCAGGCCGGAAAGCTCGTTCCAGTCCGCTTCCTCGGTTTCGACCTCGTCCATCAGACTCAGCAGGTCGCCGGCAAGCCAGGCGGCATCGGCTGTCGAAGCCGGAACGCCGAGCGGTTCGTCCGAGCGAAGGCTCAGGGCCTCCCGGCGCAGCATGCCCTTCCAGGCCTTCACCAGCCGGGTCATCGCAAGGTGCCGCTCCAGAAGGGGCATCGCCGGCGGCAGGGCCTCCAGATCCGGTTCGCTCGTCAGGAACTGGGCGTCCTCATCCGCATCGCCCACCGGCCGGATCGCGGGCAACAGCACCGGCCTGCCCGCGAAACGTTCCTGGAACAACTCGGGCAGAAGACGGGCCGCGCGGCGGGTCGGCAGGTAGAGCGTAACGGTCGACAGCAGCAACGGGTCGTCCACTGGGCGAAAGCCCGGCACAAGTGTTCCGTCGGCCAGCGTGTCGACAAGGGTCTTCAGAAAGGGAACGGACGGCGGGACGGAATAGATGTGCGGTCTTTCGGCCATCCTCAGGCGGCACTTTCGCGCACGGCATATTCGGCGGCGCGAATGGCCTCGGGCGTGCCGATGTGCAGCCATAGGCCTTCCATCTGGACCCCGAACAGCCGGCCCGCCTCGATCGCCCTGTCGAAGAGGACATTCATGGAAAACGGGCCGTCCGGCGCGCCTTCGAAGAGGCGCGGATGCAGGATCGCCGCGCCCGCATAGGCAAATGGTGTGACGCCCTTTTCCGGCCGGCGCGTCAGCGAGCCGTCCCGTGCCATGTCGAAGTCGCCGCGTCCGCCGTAACCGACCGACTTGACGGTTTCGGCAACCAGCAGAAGCGCGTCCATGCGGCTGTCGTCCCAGGCGTCGATCATGTGTTCCAGGTTCGGCTTGACGCCCTCGATCCAGTAGCAGGTATCCGCGTTCAGCTGGAAGAAGGGCTCATGCCCCAGAAGCGGCAGCGCCTTCTTGATGCCGCCCCCCGTTTCCAGCAGCTCGGCGCGCTCATCGGAAATGACGATCTCCATGTCGTTGCGGCGGCGGACATGGACTTCGACGAGATCGGCCAGGTAATGCACGTTGACGACACAGGTCTTCACGCTTGCGGCGGCCAGACGGTCCATGCCGTGATCGACCAGCGCCTTGCCGTTGACCTCTATCAGCGGCTTCGGCGTGGTGGCCGTCAGCGGACGCATGCGCTTGCCGATGCCGGCGGCCAGGATCATGGCTTTGGAAGGGCGGAACCGCTGCTGTGTCATGACGTCTCTCGATTGTTTGCGGCCGGTCTGAACCACCAAGGATATCAGGTCCGGAAACGCGCGTACCAGTCTTTCAATTCCGACAGTCCCGGCCTGTCAAGCACCCGGTCGAGATAGCTTTCCATGCGCGGCAGGTGGCCAAGATAAGCCGGCTTATCGTCTCGCCGCGCCAGTCGCACGAATATCCCGAGGATCTTCGAGATCCTTTGCGCCGCCATCACCGCATAGGCTGTTGCAAACTCTGTCCGGTCAAATTCCGGGGACTGGTTTTCCCTTGCCGAGACATAGGCATCGAAGAGGCCTGCTTCCAAATCCTCGTCGATGTCCGTTCTTGCATCCAGCAGCAGCGAGGCGACGTCATAGGCAACCGGGCCGATCACCGTGTCCTGGAAATCGATCAGGCCGATCCTGTCCGTGCCGCTCGCACCCTCCTGCCACAGGAGATTGGGCGAATGAAAATCACGCAGGACCCAGCCGCTCTGAGCGTCCGCGATCTGCTCCAGCACCGCCTGCCAAAGACCTTCGAATTCGATCCGCAGTTCGTCGCCGGCGGGTCCGCCGGTGGTTTCCGGCACATACCAGTCCAGGAACAGCGAAGCCTCGGAAATCAGCGCGCCGGTGGAATACTCCGGAACCCTGTAGAGCGTGCCGTCGCTAAGTGCGACGCTGTCCGGCCAGCTTTCGCCGTGCATTTTCGCCAGCACCCCGACCGCTGCGTGGTAGCGCTCCGGGACCGGTCGGCCGTCCCGGACAATCGTTTCCCGGCCGAGGTCCGTGGAAAGGACCAGTCCCTTTTCCGGATCGGCCGCGAGGACCTCGGGTGCCTTCAGCCCGTGTCTGCGCAATTCGCTTCCCACGGCCAGGATCGCGCGGCAATCGCGCGCCAGGTGCACCTTGGCCATATAGGCACGCACGGCCCCGGGAACCTTGTCTCCCTGAAACGGCCAGCGCATCAGAACGGCGGACCGGTCCCCCTTGGCAACCGTTTCAAAGGACCGTAGCGATGCATCGCCTGCCAGAAAGCGGCGCTCCGCATCCCGGAAATCCGTTTCCTGAAGAAAGGACCGGATGTCGAGCGTGCCCGTGAGCCGTTCCTGCCAGTCCGGGCCGGCGGAATGGAAGGCAAAGCCGCGCCGCTCACTGTCTTCCTCCGGCTGCGTGATGCGCACCCAGAGTGCCTGCCGCGGCAACAGTTCGTCCGCCTTTTCCGGCCATTCGATCAGTGCGGCGCCCACCTCCAGGAGATCGTCCAGCCCGAGTTCCTCCAGTTCCTCCGGCTCTTCCAGCCGGTAGAGATCGAAATGGGACAGATCGAACCTGTCGAAGGCGTAGGTCTGGACCAGCGTGAAGGTGGGGCTCGGCACCTCGAGCTCCGGATCGCCGGCAAGAGAACGGATCAGCGCCCTGGTGAGCGTCGATTTGCCCGCGCCGAGATCCCCGGAAAGGCACAGCACGTCGCCGGGTTTCAGCATCATCGCCAGGTCGTTGGCGAGTTGCCGGGTCCCGGTCTCGTCGGAAATCCGAAGGGTGAGGAAAGGAGCGTCAAGCTGCTTCAGGTCGTGGTCTGCCATGAAGCAGCGTCCTACTCGGCCGCGGCCTGGTCCGCAAGTTCGGGCCGTGCCGGGAAGGTGCAGGTCACGGTCGTGCCCTTGCCTTCGGCGGAGTCGATCTCAACGGTTCCGCCGTGCAGTTCCACGAAGCTCTTGACGATGGCAAGGCCAAGCCCTGCGCCCTGGCGGCGGGAGCCGGTATCGTGGCCGACGAAGCGGTTGAAGACCTGGGTCAGGATTTCCGCCGGAATGCCGTAGCCGTGGTCCTTGACGATAAAGGTGACCTGATCGTCTTCCCGGCGGCAACTGACATCGACCACGCCATCGGGCTCGGAATAGCGCACGGCGTTGGAAATCAGGTTGTAGAGCACCTGCCGCAGACGTTTCTCGTCCGCGATCATCATGCCGATGTCTTCCGGTACATGGGTGCGCAGGTTGATGCGTGCCTCGGCGATCCGGTCTTTCAGGCCTTCCACGGCGGCGGAAACGGTCGAGGCGACATCCACCTCGCCGAGATCCAGTTCCATGATGCCTGCGTCCAGCGTCGCCAGGTCGAGAATGTCGTTGATGATCGCCAGCAGGGCCGAGGACGAGGACTGGATATATTCGGCATATTCGCCCTGCTTTTCCGACAGGTCGCCGAATTTCGGATCGGCGAGCAGCTGGGCGAAGCCGATGATGTTGGTGAGCGGCGAACGCAATTCGTAGGAAACGTGTTGAATGAACGCGTTCTTGATCTGGTCGGCCTGCTGCAGGGCCTCGTTCTTTTCAAGCAGCGCCCGTTCCACGTTCACACTGTCGGTGACGTCGACGAAGGTGACCAGAGTTCCGCCGTCGGGCAACGGCACGGTGGCATAGTCCAGGACATCGCCATTGTGCCGTTCCAGACGGCTGACATTCTGAGTGCGGTTGTCGACAAGGCCGGTGACGCTGCCGGCAAGCTGTTCCCAGGCTTTTTCTTCCGTCTCGTTCAAGGTGCAGGCGGAAACGACCTCGTTCACATGCGGAAGTTCGGAAAGGCGGTCTTCCTCAAGCCCCCAGATGCGGCCGAAGGCCGGGTTCCACAGGCGCAGGCGCCCGTCGGAGCCGAACACGGCAACCGCTTCGGAGAGATTGTCGAGGGTTTCGCCCTGGACCCGCGTCAGCGCGTTGTAGCGGCTTTCCAGGTCGAGCTGTTCGGTGACGTTCTCGTAGATATAGGTGACACCGCCCTGCGGATGCGGGTTGGCGATGACGCGCAGAGTGCGTCCGTCCGGAAGGTGCCACCAGCTTTCCCTGGCTTCCAGCGACTGGTAGCTCTCCAGCATCTTGCTGCGCCAGACGCGGTAGTCCGCCTGCTCGGGGATCTTGCGGCCGATGCGCAGCGTGTCGAGAACCGTGCTGTCCTCCGGATGGCTTTCCAGGAAGGCGGCGTCGAGGTCCCAGAGCTGACGGAACGCGGCATTGTAGAACTGCAGCTTGCGGTCGGCGCCGTAGATGGCGACAGCCGTCTGAAGCTGGTCCAGCGTGCGGCCGTGGAACTCTTCCGCCCGGCCCAGTTCCTTGCGGGCCTGTTCCAGTTCGCTGATATCCACGGCAATGCCGGCGCCGCCGACATTCGCGTTGACATCGGTGATCTCGAAGACCCGGCGCTCGCCGGAAGCGACGATCGGGATCCGGGCGTTGAAACAGCCGTCTTCCGTCCGCTGGACGGCCATCGCGGTGCGCGCGGCCGCATCCAGGAAGGTGGCCCCTTCCTTGACCGCGCTCGCCGCGTCCCGCATTTCCACCGCCTCCGCATAGGCCGCGTTCGCCCAGATGAGTTTGCCTTCGGCATCCCGCTGCCAGGCAGGCGCAGGCATGGCGTTGAGCAGCGCATGCAGCATGTGAAGCTCACCGGAAATCCTGGCATTGCGGGCGGCAAGTTCAGCCTGCATCTGGCGCTCGCCTGTCAGGTCGCGCAGGCGCAGCACGACCGCGCCGCCGGTGGTGCGGCCGAGCGCCTCCACATAGCTGCCGCTGCGGGTCTTCAAGGTTGCGGAAAAAGCCTCGCCCGTGCGGAACAGCATGTCCAGGTGCCGTTCAAGGTCGCCCGCACATTTTGCCGTGAGCCAGCTTCCGAAGGCCAGCAGCTGCGCCGGCGGGCGCGGCACGCCCGATTTTTCAGGAAGAATGCCCCAGATCTGCGGCATCGTACCGTTGCCGGTCCACACGATCACCCGCTGCTCGTCGGTGTTGAGCATGGCTTCCAGGCGGTCGACCCGGAATTTCAGGTCGCGCTTTTCCTTTTCCAGGGCGTCGGTAAGCTGAGCGGATTGCTTGCGGGTTCGCACGAGTGAAATGGCGGCAGTCACGGCGAAGGCACACATGCCGCCGAGGGCGCCGAAAAAGATCATCGAATCGGGATTGATGGCGGCGATCGTGCCGGAGAGCATATTTGCGGCAGCCGGACCGGAAGACAGCCCAAGGCCCGCCACGGACGCACCTGTCAGCGTAACCCTGCTCAGACTCCATTCTCGCCACGTCGCGCGTAAACGCGCGCCGTCCCTGCTGCCTCTCGGCATGTCATGATCCCCTTACGCCGCATTGTCCCGATTTTATCGGGTGCAGCTCCCGGTTTCTGGGAGCAAATCAAAGACATCCGCCTCCTGGCCTTTGATTCGTTTAAACCATAACCTTTTTGAGAATCACGCAGAAGAGTCCGTTGAGGAAAAGTTAACAGGACCCTTCAAATTGGAGGGTCCTGCATTTTTTTGTTCACAGTACTGAATCGAGGCGATTACCAGATCTAGTAGCCACCTCTCGCAGAATCAGTATTTGTAGTGTTCAGACTTGAACGGACCGGACTTATTAATCCCCAGATAATCCGCTTGACTATCGGACAAAGTGGTTAACGTGACACCGAGCTTGTCCAGATGCAGGCGCGCGACCTTCTCGTCCAGGTGCTTCGGCAGCACGTAGACTTCGTTCTTGTACTGATCGCCCTTGGTGAAGAGTTCGATCTGCGCCAGAACCTGGTTGGTGAAGCTCGCGGACATCACGAAGCTCGGGTGACCGGTCGCGTTGCCGAGGTTAACAAGACGGCCCTGGGACAAGAGGATCATGCGCTTGCCGTCCGGGAACTCATACATGTCGACCTGGTCCTTGACCGGGCGGAGCTTGGTGTTCTTGAGGGCAGCTACCTGGATCTCGTTGTCGAAGTGGCCGATGTTGCAGACGATCGCCATGTCCTTCATCCCACGCATGTGGTCGAAGGTGATGATGTCCTTGTTGCCCGTCGCGGTGACATAGATGTCGCCTTCCGGCAGCACCTGCTCGATGGTCTTGACCTCGAAGCCGTCCATGGAAGCCTGGAGCGCGCAGATCGGGTCGATCTCGGTGACGATCACGCGGGCACCGGCGCCGGCCAGCGACTGGGCCGAGCCCTTGCCGACATCGCCGTAACCGCAGACCACGGCCACCTTGCCGGACATCATCACGTCCGTGCCGCGGCGGATGCCGTCCACCAGGGACTCGCGGCAGCCGTAGCGGTTGTCGAACTTGGACTTGGTGACGCTGTCGTTGACGTTGATCGCCGGGAACGGCAGCGTTCCCTTCTTCTGCATTTCATAAAGACGCAGAACGCCCGTGGTGGTTTCTTCCGAAACGCCCTGGATCAGCTCCTTCTGCCTGGTGAACCAGCCCGGGTTGGCAGCCATGCGCTTCTTGATCTGCGCGAAAAGGCATTCCTCTTCCTCGGAAGTCGGGTTCTCGATGAGACCGGTCTCACCGGCTTCCACGCGCGCACCGAGCAGAATGTAGAGCGTCGCGTCGCCGCCATCGTCCAGGATCATGTTCGCCCCTTCGGGGAAATCGAAGATCTTGTCGGCGTAGTCCCAGTATTCTTCCAGGGTTTCGCCCTTGATGGCGAAGACCGGAATGCCGGCGGCCGCGATAGCGGCTGCGGCCTGGTCCTGGGTGGAGAAAATGTTGCAGGACGCCCAACGGACTTCCGCGCCGAGAGCCACCAGGGTCTCGATCAGGACGGCAGTCTGAATGGTCATGTGCAGGGAACCGGCGATACGGGCGCCCTTCAGCGGCTTGCTTTCACCAAATTCGGCGCGGCAGGCCATCAGGCCCGGCATCTCGTGTTCGGCGATCTCGATTTCGGTGCGGCCCCAATCGGCAAGCCCGATGTCCTTGATAATATAGTCGGTCATGAAAGTGTCCTGTTTTTCGGAGCCGGCTTTCCCGGCTGCGCCTCTCCTCGAGGCGCCCGTGCCGGTCAAGAAAGATGAGCGGCTGTCAACCGGCCACCGGAACACCGGTGGCCATTGAAGAGGGGTTATAACGCCCGCTGGCGGATATCGCAATAAAGATATAAAGAATTCTTTATATCATCTTTATGAAAGGATACCTGCGGCCCGCGGGTCCTCCCCGGGGTGCGGCGGCAGGTGTCTGGCTTCAGTCGCGATAGAGATCCTCCCGCGTCGGCGGCATGCCGGACGAGCCCTTGGTGCGCCGGGAAGCGACGGTCTGGAAGAGATTGATGGTGCCGCGCTCGAAACCGAGCGAGACGCCGGTGAGATACGCAAGCCAGAGTCGGTATTTCTGCTCGCCGATATCGGCGATGGCCACCTCCCTGACCGCCTCGAGGTTTTCCGCCCACAGCCGCGTGGTGCGGGCATAATGCTCCCGCCAGCCCTCGACATCGTGGACTTCGAATCCGTGCGCTTCCAGATTGGTCAGCGTCCAGCCGATGTGGTCGACCTCGCCCCCCGGGAAAATGTAGCGGACCAGCGCCTGGTATTCCGGCTTCTTGCGGCGGAACTTCTTCAGGTCCTTCCGGCCCCGGCGGGTGATCGCGTGGTGAAGGTAAAGACCGCGCGGCTTCAGGAGCCGGTGCACGCTCTGGAAATAATTGTCGTAATTGTCGAGCCCTACGGCCTCGAACATGCCGATCGAGGAGATCTTGTCGAAGGTCTGCCCCTTCAGATCGCGATAGTCGATCAGCTGGACCGACACCTTGTCCTGAAGGCCGCGTTCCGCGATCCGCTCCTCGGCCAGCTTCAGTTGTTCCTCGGCCAGTGTCACGCCGAGCGCCGTGACGCCGTAATTCTCCGCGGCATAGCAGATGAGCGCGCCCCAGCCGCAGCCGATATCGAGCAGACGGTCGCCCGGCTTCAGCCGCAACTTGCGGCAGATCATCTCCAGCTTGTCGGTCTGGGCCGTTGCCAGGTCGTTGGACCAGTCCCGGAAATAGGCGCAGGTGTAGACCATCCGGGGATCGAGGAAGAGCTTGTAGAATTCGTTCGAAACATCGTAGTGGAAGGCGATGTCGTCCTTGCGGCTTCCGGAGCTGCGGTCAGCCGCCTGCCCCGCATCCAGTCCTTCTTCCTGAGCGACAACACCGGATGACCGCTTGCTCAGCAGGATCGGCAGCGCATTTTTCAGAAGCAGCGACTTTTTCAGCCGTTTTCGGAGTTCCCGGCTTTTCACCTTCGGCCGGTTCTCCGCAAAGTCGAACAGACTGCCGCCCCGCGGATCGATTTCGCCGGTCGAATAGAGATCGATCACGGTCTTGATACGGGGCCGCCGGAGAAGCCTTGTCAGCGCGGTTTCGGACAGGGCGATCCGCATCCCGTCCGTCGGCGCATCGGGCGGCACCATCGTGCCGTCCCACAATTCGAAGCCGAACTTCAACTCCAGAACCTGATGAAGATGCGTCAGCACCGAACGCGTGGCTGAAATCAAACGGTTCCCGGATTGCTGCGCCATTGTTTCCTCAAATCAATTTGCGGACAACGGCGGGTCTCCTGCAGAGCTTTCCCTGGCCGGCGCGAAAGAAACAACGCCTGCGGCACGGCGGAAAAGGATCCGGAAATCAGTCTTCTTCGCCAAATCCGCTTTCAACAAGTTCTGAAATCGCGATGAGCGCCACTTCGGCGTCATTCCCGCTCACACATACCCTGATGCTGCAGCCGGGGCTGGCGGCGAGCATCATCAACCCCATGATCGAGGTACCGCCGACGGTCTGGCCGTCCTTGGACACCTGCACATCCGATTGGAAAGTTTCGACCAGCTTGACCAGCTTGGCCGAAGCCCGGGCGTGAAGGCCGCGCCGGTTGACGATCGTCAGGTCTCGTTCCAACAAGTTCTCTGCCGTCATGTGCGTTGTCTAGTTCTGGCCCGACAGCACCTGGCTTGCGACCGAGATGTATTTCTGGCCAGCCTGCCGGGCCTCGTCGACAGCATCCGCCAGTTCGCGGTCGGCGCGCACGCTGGCGAGCTTGATCAGCATCGGCAGGTTGACCCCGGCGACCACTTCCACCGACTTGCTGTCCATGACGGAGATGGCGAGGTTGGATGGCGTGCCGCCGAACATGTCCGTCAACAGGACGACGCCTTTTCCGGAATTGGCAGCTTCCACGGCCGCCAGTATGTCCTGGCGCCGCTGCTCCATGTCATCGTCCGGTCCGATGGAAATCGTTTCGACCTGTTCCTGAGGACCGACAACATGTTCCAGCGCCGCCTTAAATTCTTCAGCGAGGCGTCCGTGGGTGACAAGTACTAGTCCAATCATTCGTGCTTCGGCCTGACTATCCGTATGCGTTGGGCTCCGGGTCCGTTCAGGACCGGGAAGGAGCCGGGCGTTTATCAGTCTGATGCACTCTCTTCAACCGCTTCACCAGTTGCAAGCAAAAAAGTCCCGCAATCCCTCTAAATATAATCGGGGCAGGCAGGGAACAGACTGCGGAAGGCCCATCGAATCAGGCGGATACTGGTGAAAGTCTGATGTTCCGGGCAGGTCACGACGGGCAGGCGCACACCGTCCAGGCTGTCGTGGGTCAGGGCCTCGTCGGGTAGGCGCTCAATACTTTCCGGCGGCACCAGGGTCACGATCAGGCTGACCCGGGCAAGAGGTTCGCACTCCAGTTCGACCAGCCCGAAGCCGCGCACTTCCATCTTGCCCCGGATCGTTTCCGGTACCCGGGCGAGCAGCCGGTCGCCATGCCCCGCCACGTTCACGTAGTCGTCGCCGACAAGGATCGCGAAGTTGCCTTTTCTGCGAGCCGCCTCGATCAGTGTTTCGGCGAGCGTCGTCTTGCCGCTGCCCGCACCACCCCGGATCAGCAGGCCGTGCGTGCCGACGATGAGGCAGTTGGCATGGACGGTTTCGCCGCTCATTTGCCCGCTCCCCCAGGCAGATAGATGGTGAACCGGGCGCCGCCGATCTTCTGCCCTCCACCGGGCTCCTGCTCGATCCGGTTGGTGGCGGTAATGGTGCCGCCATGGGCCTCGATGATCTGCCTGGAAATCGACAGACCGAGACCGGAATTGTTGCCGAAGCCCTCGCCGTCCGGGCGGTCCGTGTAGAAGCGTTCGAAGATGCGCTCGGTGTTCTCCGCGCGGATCCCCGGCCCGTCGTCGTCGACGGTGATCTTGATGTTCCTGCCTTCGCGGCAAAGGTCGACATGAACCGTGCCGCCGGGTGGCGAGAAGGAACGGGCATTGTCCAGAAGGTTGCTGATCACCTGCCCCAGACGGATATCGTGCCCCTGCGCCCGATAGGGCTTGGGCCCCGGCGCATCGGCAACGGTCAGCTTGACGCTCGCCTCGTCTCCGGACCTTTGGTTCGCGGCATCGGCCATGTTGCGCAAAAGCTCGGAAATATCGATTGTCTCGGCCTGGACCCTTGCGAGCTCCGCGTCGAGGCGCGAGGCATCCGAAATGTCGCTGATCAACCGGTCCAGGCGCCGGACGTCATGCTGGATGACCTCCATGAGGCGGTCCTGGGACTGTTTCGACTTGGCGAGCGGCAACGTCTCCACCGCGCTGCGCAGGGAGGTCAGCGGGTTTTTCAGTTCGTGCGCGACATCGGCCGCGAACTGCTCGATGGCGTCGATCTTGTTGTAGAGCGCGTGGGTCATCTCGCGGAACGATCGCGCCAGATGCCCGATCTCGTCCTGGCGGTCGGAGAAGTCCGGGATTTCCTCGCGGGACGTCGACCCGCGCCGCACCCGATCGGCGGCTGCCGCGAGCCTGCGGACCGGTCCGGCAATGGTTCCTGCCAGAAAGATCGACAAGAGGATCGTCACGGTGGCGGCGAACATGAACACGCGGATGATGGCGATGCGTTCGGCACGCACGATGGCGTCGATGTCGCCACCCTGCGTCGACAGCAGCAGCGAGCCGAGGACCGCCCGGAACCGCTGGATCGGCACGGCGACAGAGACGATCAGCTCGCCGCGCTGGGAGATACGCGTGACGCTCGCCGGCGATCCGGCAAGGGCCGCCTCGACCTCCGGATAGGCCCGGCCGTCACCGCCGCCCACTTCCTGGTAGAGCGGCAGGTCGCCCTGGCGCAGCCAGCGCTTGGTCCATTGCCAGAGCGTGCCCCAGAACCCCTCCTGTTCCACGTTCGGGGGCGGCAGGTCGAAACGCAGGATCTGCGCGCTGGAATAGAGATGGCGGCTGTCGAGGATCAGGATGCCTTCCGGGTCGTAGATCCGCGCCCGCGTCTTGGTCGGGGAAATCAGCCGCCGCAGGACCGGACCGACCCGTTCCGGGTTGATCGGAAAGTCGAGACTGTCGAGGTCGTCCACCGTCGGTGTAATGCTTTCCCCCGCCTGCAGCTCGAGAAGACGTTCCGGATCGATGGTGATGGTTCCGGTATCGACCGTGGCGGAAGCGGCAATCGCCCCGGCAATGATTTCACCCTGGGTCAGAAGGCTCTGCACCCTGGCATCGATCAGCCCGGCGCGGAACTGGTTGAGATAGAGAATGCCGATCACGAGGGCTATCAGACCGACCAGATTGATCGCGATGATACGCTTGGTCAGCGAGGACAGCACATAGGTGCCGAAAATGCCGCCGATCCTGTTCAGGAGCCTGCGACGGATGCGCTTGTTGCCAAGTCGGCGCAAGCGGGACCGGTCCGAACCGCCGGCGGCGTCGGAGACAGCAATGTTTTCCGCACTCTCGCTTTCAACTGCCATTCAGCCCACCATGAGGACAAGCCGCGCGGCACCCTCGCCGATGCGCGCCAGTCCTCAACCTGTGCCCCATTCGATCGTAGCGCCTTTCGAAGGCGGCTCTCAGGCTTCCCTGAACCGGTAACCGACCCCGTAAAGGGTTTCGATCATGTCGAAGTCGTCGTCAACAACCTTGAACTTTTTCCGCAGCCGCTTGATGTGGCTGTCGATGGTCCGGTCGTCCACGTAGACCTGGTCGTCATAGGCCGCATCCATCAGCGCGTTCCGGCTCTTCACGACACCGGGACGCTGCGCCAGGGCGGACAGGATCAGGAACTCGGTCACCGTCAGCGTGACCGGCTTGTTGTTCCAGGTGCAGGTGTGACGCTCCTGGTCCATCACGAGCTGGCCCCGTTCCAGCAGCTTGTCCGCGTCGTCACGCGGCGTGGAAGCATCGCGCGGCTGCGCCCGGCGCAGAACCGCCCGCACGCGCTCGACCAGCAGGCGCTGGGAGAAGGGTTTGCGGATGAAATCGTCCGCGCCCATCTTCAGGCCGAACAACTCGTCGATCTCGTCGTCCTTCGACGTCAGGAACATCACAGGCATATCGGAAGTCTGCCGCAGGCGGCGCAACAGTTCCATGCCGTCCATGCGCGGCATCTTGATATCGAAAATCGCCAGGTCCGGCGGATCGCTCTGCAGACCCTCCAGGGCCGAGGTTCCGTCCGTATAGGTCTGGACGCGATATCCTTCCGCCTCCAGGGCAATCGAGACCGAAGTCAAAATGTTGCGGTCGTCATCGACCAGGGCAATTGTCGGCATGCTTCGTTTTCCATTTCCGGCAACGCACCGATGGCGCGCATCGGCATCAAATGTAACATAGAGCCTTTGGCCTGCTAAATGCGCATAAATTAAGGCAAACCGCGTTTTCCGGCGCGCGTGGCCGGGACGAGGGTCTCCATCGGGGGCATTGATGGGGACTTGCGGCCCGAAATTCAAGGAATCCGCCTGCATCCACCCGCCTTGCACCTCTTCGGACGAACAACAGGACCGGGCCTGCTACTGTCCTCCTCGCGGCTTTTGCACATTCAGAAGGTGGCGGGCGAGGACCGCGACATTCCCGAGTTCACCACCCTGGACAGACTGTTCCACATGTCGCTTTTCCAGGCGGCCGGGGTTCCCTCGCTCTGGCACCTGATCGCCGGACGGTCCGGACATATCGACCGGCTGAGGCGGCTAAACCTTCCCGATCCCGGCAAGATCGCCCAGGTTCTGGACACCCACGAGCGGATTTCGGCCGCCATCACCGAAGGGGACGCGCGCCGGGCCGAGGCCTGCATGCGCGAATATCTCTCGGGGCCCCTGGCCTCCCTGGCCGCGATCATGGCGGGGCACCCGCAGTATTTCGAGGACAAAGACCACTAGCCAGACATCGGGCGGGAATACGACCTGCCCGGGGAAGCGATCACCTGGTTCGGATGCCCCTTTGGGGACTCGCCCGGTTGTTGCGTCTGGCTTTCGCATCCTTTCAGGCTGCGATCGCCTCGCCGGATGCAGGCCACGCTTGATCGGACCCGAGCCCGGCGGTGGCTCCCGCCTCCTGGCATGATTCCACACCGCCGCCGGACGACCCCATTTTTGCCCATCCGGGGACATTGGTTGCCTTTGCAACAAAAATACGTTCGAATTTCGCGCGAAAGATTTCGATTAAGCCAGCAAATCGAATAATCCGAATGTTTCGTTTTTTATTTTGCCGTGCAAATTAATTACCGTCAAAGTAAAGGTCGTTTTTAATCGATTAAAGAAAGACTTAGCACTTTTTGACGTCTTGCTGCCGTTTAGTCAATCCACTACGTTCGCAGCCCTCATCGCCGGATTTAGCACTTTCTTAACTTTCTCCGGCGGCAGAAAGACTAGCCCCCATCACGAGGACTGCGGGAAAATGCAAGAAACAGGTCTCAGAAACCCCTCCACTGGCAGCGATACTTTCGGCTTCAAGGGCCTGAAGGCGCTCTATTGGAACCAGAACGAGCCTGCGCTTTATGAATATTCGCTTTCCCGCGGTGAAACGCAGCTTGCTTCTGGCGGCGCGATCGTCGCAGAAACCGGCGTGCACACCGGCCGTTCCCCGAAAGACAAGTTCGTCGTTCTCGACGAGGAAACCCGGGACACCGTCTGGTGGGACAACAATGCGCAGATGTCGAAAGACAATTTCGACCTGTTGCTGGCCGATTTCCTGAAACATTCCGAAGGCATGGAGCTGTTTGCCCAGGACCTTTATGGCGGCGCCGACACCACCCACCGCCTGCCGGTGCGTGTCTACACCGAATATGCCTGGCACTCGCTCTTCATCCGCAACCTGCTGCTGCGCCCCGAAGCAGGCGAACTGGCCGGTTTCGTGCCGGACATGACCATTATCGACCTGCCGAGCTTCAAGGCGGATCCCGAACGCCATGGCTGCCGCAGCGAGACGGTGATCGCCTGCGACCTCACCCGCAAGATCGTGCTGATCGGCGGCACCTCCTATGCCGGTGAAATGAAGAAATCCGTCTTCACCATGCTGAACCATCTGTTGCCGGCCAAGGGCGTCATGTCGATGCACTGCTCGGCCAATGTCGGCGACGACGGCGACACGGCCGTTTTCTTCGGCCTGTCCGGCACCGGCAAGACCACTCTTTCCGCCGATCCGTCCCGCACCCTGATCGGCGACGACGAACACGGCTGGAGCGAAAGCGGCGTCTTCAATTTCGAGGGCGGCTGCTACGCCAAGACCATCAAATTGTCTGCGGAGGCCGAACCGGAGATCTACTCCACCACCCAGCGCTTCGGCACGGTCCTTGAAAACGTCGTTCTGGACGAAAACCGCGTTCCGGACTTCGATGACGGCTCGAAGACGGAGAACACCCGCGCGGCCTACCCGATCCACTTCATTTCGAACGCCAGCGCAACCGGCTGCGCCCCGATGCCGAAAACCGTCATCATGCTGACGGCCGACGCTTTCGGCGTCATGCCTCCGATTGCCCGGCTGACCCCGGCCCAGGCCATGTACCACTTCCTTTCCGGTTACACCGCAAAGGTTGCCGGCACCGAAAAGGGCGTCACAGAACCGCAGGCGACCTTCTCCACCTGCTTCGGCGCACCGTTCCTGCCCCGGCATCCGTCCGAATACGGCAACCTCCTGAAGGACCTGATCGCCAAGCACAACGTCGATTGCTGGCTGGTCAACACCGGTTGGACCGGCGGCGCCTACGGTACCGGCCACCGCATGCCGATCAAGGCGACCCGCACCCTGCTGCAGGCGGCTCTTTCCGGCAGCCTGAAGGACGCGGAATTCCGGACCGATGCGAATTTCGGCTTTGACGTTCCGGTCGCCGTTAACGGCGTCGAAGGCGACATCCTCAACCCGAGGGAAACCTGGGACGACAAGGACGCCTACGACGTCCAGGCCGCAAGGCTGGTCAAGATGTTCGTCGACAATTTCGAAACCTTCGAAGCCCATGTCGACGGCGCCGTGCGCAGCGCCGCACCGGCCGTCCCGGTGGCCGCCGAATAAAGAACAAGAAATCTGACCACCTGAACTTGACGGCGTCCGCGGCAACGGGCGCCGTTCCTATTTGGTTTCGGATCTTTCCTCGGGCCTTGAAACATCTATATTGAGGGTTCGACCTTGAAGGGACGACCTCATGTCTGCCACCGAAACTTCCCCCATTGCCGATGTTCTGAAGACCGCCGAAAGCTGGTGCGCTTCCGGACGATCCGTGGCGCTTGCCACCGTGATCGAAACCTGGGGCTCCGCCCCGCGCCCGGTCGGCTCGCACCTGGTGATTGACTCGGAAGGCAATTTCGAGGGCTCTGTCTCCGGCGGCTGCGTCGAGGGCGCGGTGGTTTCCGAAGCGATCGACGTGATCGGCACCGGAAAACCGACGATGCTTGAATTCGGTGTCGCGGATGAAACCGCCTGGCGGGTGGGCCTCTCCTGCGGCGGACGCATCCGTGTATATGTCGAACCCGTCAACTAGGGACAGGACCTGGAGCGCTTCATGACGACAGAATCCCTTCTTGCCTTCCTCGCGGCAACCGCTCTCTTTGCCTATATGCCCGGCCCTGCCCTGCTCTACACCGCGGCCCAGACGATCGGCGGTGGCAGGCGGGCGGGTTTCATGGCCGCCGCCGGCATTCATCTCGGCTGCTATGTCCATGTCCTGGCCGCCGCCTTCGGCCTCTCGGCCGTCTTCACGGTGGTCCCGACGCTCTACTTCGCCTTGAAGCTGGCCGGCGGCGTCTATCTGATCTACCTCGGCGTCCAGATGATCCGGACCCGGATCGCCGCCGGTCCCGTGCCGGACCTGCCCCGCAAGTCGGTAAAGCGCGCCTTCGCCGACAGCATGCTGGTCGAGATCCTCAACCCCAAGGTCGCGATCTTCTTCATCGCCTTCCTGCCGCAATTCGTCAGCGCGGATGCCGGCCTGCCGATCTGGGCGCAGTTCCTCATTCTCGGCACCATCGTCAATTGCGCCTTCACGTCGGCCGACGTGACGACCGTGCTGTTCGCCTCGGAAGTGAAGAGGCGCCTCACCCGGACGTCCAGGTTCCAGGATCTTGCCCGCTGGGCAGGCGGCTCCGTGCTTGTCGGCCTCGGATTGAAACTGGCAACGGATCGCGCGTAACCCATGGACCTGTCACTCCTCAAAGCCCTGAACGCTGACCGCGACGGCCGCCGCGCGGCGATCCTTGTCACGAACATGAAGGATGGCAGCCAGGAACTGATCCGCAAGCAGGAAGATCATGGCTCGCATCCGCTGGCGGAGGAGTTCGAGAAACGCTTCCGATCGGGCAAGTCCGGCCTGGTGCAGACTGGGAACGGCGATGTCTTCCTGAATGTCACGGTTCCCGCGCCTCGCCTCGTGATCATCGGCGCGGTCCACATCAGCCAGGCACTCGTGCCGATGGCGGAAATCGCCGGACTGGACGTCACCGTCATCGATCCGCGCACCGCGTTTGCGACGGTGGAGCGCTTTCCGGGAAGCACGCTCAAGGCGGACTGGCCGGAAGACGTCCTGCGTGAGGCACCGCTCGATGCCTATACGGCTGTTGCCGCCGTGACCCACGATCCCAAGATCGACGATTTTCCGCTCATGGAAGCGCTGAAGTCCGGCTGCTTCTACGTCGGCGCCCTCGGCAGCCGGAAGACCCACGGCAAGCGCCTGGAACGGTTTCAGGCCGCCGGGCTGGACCCGGCGCTCTACGGCCGGATTGACGCCCCGATCGGCCTCGACATCGGCGCGGCCTCGCCGGAGGAAATCGCCGTCGCCGTTCTCGCCGCCATCATCAGGGCTTTGCGCAAGGCACCGGAGGCGAATGAATGAAGTTCGGGGCCCGTCCGCCTGAGGAAGCCGCCGGATGCATCCTGGCCCACAAGACCCGGCTGGCGGACCGATCCCTGAAAAAGGGGCATGTTCTTACGGCCAGGGACTGTTCGGATCTCACAGCCGCGGGCGTGCCGAGCATCGTCGTTGCCTGTCTTGAGCCGGAAGACGTCGGCGAGGACTGCGCCGCTGAACGCCTCGCCCTGGCGGCCATCGCGGACGGTGTCGTCGGGGACACGGCCTTCACCGGGCGAATGAACCTTTACGCGGAGACGAACGGCGTGCTGGTCGTCGATGCCGATGCGGTGACCGCCGCCAACCGGATCGACCCGGCAATCACTTTCGCAACGCTTGCCAACAACAGCCACGTGGCCGCCGGCCGCATGGTGGCAACCGCCAAGATCATCTCCTTCGCCGTTCCAGGTGAGCTGGTGGACCGGGCCGAACAGGCATTGCGCGGCGCCGTACGCGTTGCCGCCTTTGCCCCCCGCAGGATCGGCCTCGTCGCGACCGTGCTGCCGCACCTGAAACCGTCCGTCATGGACAAGACCCGCCGCGTCCTGGAAGACAGGCTGCGCCCAAGCGGCAGCATCGTTTCCGGCGAAAGACGGGTGCCCCATTCGGCGGAAGCGGTCGCGGGCGCCGTGCGGGAACTGATCGCCGATGGCGCTGATTTCCTGATCCTCTTCGGCGCCTCGGCCATCGTCGACCGGCATGACGTCCTTCCCGCCGCCCTGGATCTTGCAGGCGGCACTGTCCGTCATCTCGGGATGCCGGTCGACCCGGGCAACCTGCTGATGCTCGGATCATTGGATGGCCTGCCTGTGCTGGGTGCTCCCGGCTGCGCCCGAAGTCCGAAGGAAAACGGCTTCGACTGGGTGCTCGACCGGCTGCTTGCCGGCCTCGATGTTACCCCGGACGACATCACCGCGATGGGCGTCGGAGGGCTGCTCATGGAAATCGGCTCCCGGCCGCAACCGCGCGAATCCCGCAGCCGGAATGACGATCCCAGGATCGCGGCACTCATCCTAGGCGCAGGCAGATCCTCGCGCATGGGCGGGCCGAACAAGCTGCTCGCGGAACTGGACGGCAAGGCGCTCATTCGACACGTCGCGGAAGCGGCCACCGGCGCCGGCCTGTCCCAGGCCGTTCTCGTGACCGGCCACCTGGCGGAAGACGTCGGCGCCAGGGTTGCGGATCTTGAACTCGACATCGTCCACAATCCGGATTTTGCCGACGGCATGGCCGGGTCCATAAGGACCGGCATGAATGCGCTCGCCGACGACACCGACGCGGTAATCATCCTTCTGGGCGACATGCCCCGCATCGATGCCGAAATCCTGAAGAAGCTGGTCGCCGCCTATCGGGACCAGGCCCCCAGCCAGATCGTCATCGCAACGGCAGAGGGCAGACGAGGCAACCCGGTCCTCTGGGACAGACGTTTCTTCGGGGCGCTGAAGTCCCTGACCGGCGATGTCGGTGGCCGGCACATCATCGCTGAAAATACGGATCTCGTTGCGGAAGTAGAAATCGGCGCTGCCGCAAGACTGGATCTCGACACGCCTCAGGCATTACTGTCGGCGGGCGGTGTATTGCCCAAGCCCTGACCTCCGGCCTTGGCCCATCTCAAGTAACGGCAACCGGCAAAGGCCAATGATAACATATCATTAACCCGGTATGCATTGAACGCAGGCCGGAAATGCCAGCTAATCTATTGCATTTTTGTGACACGCCGCTTATGTAAACCCTGCGCTTGCTGAAGAGCACCCGGCAGGGTTGGACTGCGGATGATGTCCCGGGCGCCGATTACATCCGATTTCTTACCAAAGCTGTTCGGATCCTCTCCTCCCGAGGATGCTCGAGCGCTTTTGTTGCATGAACAGAAGAACAAAGGAAAAAACACATGGCTGACTTGTCTCTCCCGCGTCCGGGCTGCTGCAAATGGGCAGAAGGCGATGCAGGTAACTACATCTTCCCGTGCAACACGCGTGTTGAAGCGGGCGTGTCCTACTGCGCAGAGCACAGCGCCATTGTCTACATCCCGCCGGAAGAGCGCCGCCGCAACCGGTCCGGCGGCGGCATGAGCCTGTCTTTCCGCCGCGCGGCGTAAGAAAAATGGCTGCTTGGGTAACAAAGGCAGTTTTTCGTGGCAGCTGCCACGGACCTTCGAACCCGGCCTTCAGGCCGGGTTTTTTGTTGTTTTCGCTTTCTCCGGGATGAATACCTGCTCAAAGTGCAATGCCACAAGCCAGAACCGTACAATCTGGATAGGGAAAATATTCACCTATGAAAGAATATAAGTGTTTTCACTGATAAACACGAACTCTTCCGGAAATATACACCCAATCGCCTTAAACAACTTTGCATTTATAGACAAATTCTAAACTTGTTGGAATTAACCTTGTCTACGAAATGCCGGACATTTGCGTTCCCTCTCCGAGGGTGGTGAGGAAAACAGGCGGTCGACCAAACGCTGCAGTACGTGGCGCTCACTCCGGGCAGCCACGGCCTGAAGGTCTGGTCAGTCGCCAGGCAGGCCTGACCTGCAAAAACCGGCACGATCCTTCGGGAGACGATGCGCACGATGAATTTGGTGCCGGAAAGCAAAGAAGCTGAACGTCTTGAGGCACTGAACTCGCTTCGTTTCCTCCGTTCTGAACGGCAGCCGGAATTTGATGCCATCGTCGAGACCGTTGCGACGATCTTTGATTGCCGCGGCGCCTTCCTTTCCCTTGTTGGCGAAAACGAGCTTCGGTTCCTCGCCCGCTACGGGCTGGACCTGACGGAGGTCCGGCGCGATTTTTCTCCATGCCAGCACACCATCTCGGGCGACGGCCTGCTTGTCATTCCGAACACACAGGACGACGACCGTTTCAAGGACAGCCCGCTGGTGACCGGACATCCCTTCATGCGGTTTTACTCCGGTTGTCCGATTTCCCCGGACGGACGCAACAGGCTGGGAGCGCTCTGCGTTATCGACAATGTCCCGCGCTCGCCAACGGATGCCCAACTCGCCCAGCTTCAACGCCTGGGAACCGTAGTCGAAGGACTTCTTCGCGCCCGCCGGGAGAGTGTCGCGGTCATGACAGGCAAACATGATGACGCGATCGATACCGGTGAGCACGTCCGGGAGGCCAACCTTCATGCGGCCATCGCCTCGGTCTCGGGCGTCGGTGGCTGGCAATTCGACATAGCTACCAACACCCTGACCTGGACCGACGAGACCAGACAGATCCATGACGTGGGTCCGGACTTCAGACCGACCGTCGAACTGGCCCTGTCGTTCTACGCTCCCGAGAGCCGGCCGTTCATTCGCGAAGCCGTGAAAAAGGGAATGTCTGATGGCGAGGGCTGGGAGGTCGAAGTTCCCTTCGTCACGGCGAAGGGCCGCAAGATCTGGGTTCGCTCCGCCGGACGGCCTGTTCGGGAAAACGGGGAGATCGTCCGTCTTGTCGGCGCCCTTCAGGACATCACCGAACGCAAGCAGGCCGAACAGGCGCTACGCCATTCGGAAGCGGTACAAAGCACGACGCTGGAGACCCTGAGCGAAGGCGTGCTTCTGCTTGACAGGTCCGGCCATATCCAGTCGTTCAACCCTGCAGCCGCCGAACTGCTTGGCCTCGTTCCCGAGGCGTTGAAGGGACGCAGAATTCAGGATCTGGACCTCGACATCGACATCGACAAGACTTCCGCCGGCAAGGTTGCCGATGCGGACCTGAAGAAATTCAATCCGGCCAGGCCCGAGGAAATCGACGATCTCACCATCCGCATCCCGCGGACCGGATCCTCAACCGGCGCGTGGCTGAAGGTCCGCGCCAAGCCGATCAGCAGTTCAAGCCGGTTCGGGCTGGATGGCGTCGTCATATCCCTGACGGACATCACGGAAACAAAGCGGCACATGGACACGCTGCAGGCCGTGTTCGAAAACATGCCCAACGGCCTGGTCTACTATGACGAAAACCAGCAGCTTGCCGCCTTCAACAAGGATTTCCAGCGATTGCTGCAGTTGCCGGCCGAGTTTGTCGAGAACCGTACCCAGCTTCAGGAAATTGCGGCCTATCTCGCAAGGCGCGGCGACTACGGCCCTGGAGATCCGGACAAGCTGCTAGAGGAACGGCTGGCTTCCTTCAAGGGATCGGCCCCCCATGTCTATGAGCGCACCAGTCCGGATGGCACCATCCTGGAGGTCCGCGGAATTCCGCTGCCGAACGGCGGCCTCGTCACCAGCTTCTTCGACATCACGAACCGGAAACGCTCCGAATTCGCGTTGAGGCAGTCGGAGGCCGTGCACAGAACCACGCTCGACACCCTGAGCGAAGGCATACTGCTGTTGTCGCATTCGGGGGAAATACTCTCCGCCAACCCTGCCGCGATCAAGCTGATCGGCATTACCGACAGGGACCTTTCCGGCCGAGATGTCGGTGAGCCGCAGGTCACCATCCGCTGCGAGATCGAAGGCCTCGGCGAGTGCCCCAATCTTCTTGCCCTCGCTGCCGCCGACCCCTCGCAAGTGTCCAACGTGGTTGCCTGCCTGCCGCCGGACAGCTCCGGGCTGTCCAGGTGGATCAGGGTGAATGCCCATCGGGTCGGGGAGGACAGCGCGCTCGATCCGGACGGAATCGTCGTTTCCCTCACGGACATCACGGAATCGAAGCAACAGTCCAACACGCTGCAGGCGATTTTCGAGAACTTTCCCGGCGGGATCGTTCATTACGACGAGAATCTTCGCCTGTCGTCGAGCAATACAGAATTCGGGCGGCTGCTGAACTATCCGTCGGAATTCATAGACAGCAGGCCACATCTGTTCGACTTCCTGTTGTACAACGCCAGACGGGGCGATTACGGCCCGGGCGACCCCGACGAACTGGCCAGGGACAGGTTCGCTCTCTACGATCTGTCGAAACAGCAGGTTTTTGAGCGGCGCACTGCGGATGGGTCCTACATCGAAACGCGAAGCACGCCGATGGCGACCGGTGGCTGGATCCATAATTTCTTCGACATCACCGAACGCAAGCGCATTGAGGAGCAGCTCGCCGAGAACGAACGCCAGTCCCGTGCCCGAACCGAGGAACTGGAAGCGATCCTTGCGAACATGCGGCAGGGTGTCAGCGTCTTCGACAAACGGGGGCGCCTGGCCCTCTGGAACCGGCAATATATCGACATCTTCGGCAAGCCGGAAAACGAGATCAGGGCAGGCGTCAGCCTGGTCGAACTCATCGAAGCGGAAAAGCAGCGCGGCGAATTTGACGGCGACGTGCAGGAGCATGTCATGGACCTGATGTTCCGCCTGTCGGAAGGCGAGGTCGTGCGGTCCAAGTTCAGGCATCCGAACGGCAAGATCATCAGCGCCGTCCATGCGCCCCTGCCCGGTGGCGGCTGGATCGGCACGCATGAGGACATTACCGAGCGGGAACAGGCCGCCCGGGAGATCGAATTTGCCGCCCATCACGACATGCTGACCGGGCTCGCCAACCGGACGCTCTTCACCATGCGGCTGGATCAGTTGATTGCCGATGCCGTTCCGGACGGCCGGAAATGCGAATTGATGCTGCTCGACCTGGACAGGTTCAAGCCGGTCAACGACACCTTTGGCCACGATGCCGGTGACGAACTGCTCAAACAGGTGGCCTCGCGGCTCAAGGAATGTGTCCGTTCCTCCGACCTGATTGCGCGTCTCGGCGGTGATGAATTCGGCATTCTCCTGACCGGCACGAAGGCGGCCGGTGGAGGTACGGCGGAAATAGCCGAAAGGATCGTCCGCAAAATCGGCGTCCCCTTTACCGTGCAGGGTCACACGGTCTCCATAGGCGTCAGCATTGGCATTGCCGCGATTACCGGCGACGTACCCGACGCAAGGCCGATCATCAAGCGGGCCGACATTGCACTTTATCAGGTCAAGGAACAGGGCCGTAATGGCTACCGGTTCTTTGCCGAGCGCCTGCCGAAGACGACCGCGAGCCATTAGGGACAGGACAAGCAAGCCGGCTCGTCCCCAAAAGAAAGGACGCGGTCCGTTTCCGGGCCGCGTCCGTTTATTGATCCGAAAGTCCGTAGTCCGCGGGCGCTCAGGCGGCCCTCAGAGCTTCGACGACATCCTTCAGCTGTGCAAGAGACCTTTCGGCCCTCTGGCGGCTGTCTTCGTCCTTGGCGTCGGCAACGTCCTCTTCGGCGTCCTTGATCTGCTGGTCCAGTAAATTCGCATCGATCTCGCTCACCGGAACGGCCTGTTCGGCCAGAACGGTCAGACCTTCCGGCGTCACATCCGCAAAGCCGCCACGCACGAAATATTCGGCCCAGTCACCCCCGTCCTTGCGCACCTTCAGGATGCCCGGGTTGATGGTGGACATGAACAGGCTGTGGTTCTTCAGAACGCCAAACTCGCCGTCGGCACCGGGCACGATGACCTCGGAAACCTGCTCGGAGAGGAGCTGGCGCTCCGGCGAGACCAACTCAAACTGGAAAAGTTCAGCCATTTGGCGTCTTCCTTGTCAGTCTAATTACGAGATGGCATGGCCATCAAACATGAAGAAATCCGGACGCCTTGCAGGCGTCCGGGTTCATTTGGTGCCTTAAGCGGCTTCGGCTGCCAGCCTCTGTGCCTTCTCGATGGCTTCATCGATGGAGCCGACCATGTAGAAGGCAGCTTCCGGCAGGTGGTCGTACTCGCCTTCCACCAGACCCTTGAAGCCCTTGATGGTGTCTTCGAGAGCGACCAGCTTGCCCGGAGAACCGGTGAAGACTTCAGCAACGAAGAACGGCTGGGACAGGAAGCGCTCGATCTTACGGGCGCGGGCAACGGTGAGCTTGTCTTCTTCAGACAGTTCGTCCATGCCCAGGATGGCGATGATGTCCTGAAGCGCCTTGTAGCGCTGCAGCGTACCCTGAACCGCACGGGCGGTTTCGTAGTGCTCTTCACCGATGATGCGGGCATCCAGCATGCGCGAGGTGGAGTCCAGCGGATCCACGGCCGGATAGATGCCTTTTTCAGCGATCGAACGGTTGAGAACTGTCGTTGCGTCAAGGTGCGCGAAGGTCGAAGCCGGTGCTGGGTCGGTCAAGTCGTCGGCCGGAACGTACACGGCCTGAACGGACGTGATCGAGCCCTTGGTCGTCGTCGTGATGCGCTCCTGCATCGCGCCCATGTCGGTGGCCAGCGTCGGCTGATAACCCACTGCGGACGGGATACGACCGAGAAGTGCGGACACTTCGGAACCGGCCTGGGTGAAGCGGAAGATGTTGTCCACGAAGAACAGCACGTCCTGGCCCTGGTCGCGGAAGTGCTCGGCAACCGTCAGACCGGTCAGAGCGACACGTGCGCGGGCTCCGGGGGGCTCGTTCATCTGGCCGTAAACCAGAGCAGCCTTGGAGCCTGCTCCGCCGCCTTCCTTGTTCACGCCGGATTCGATCATTTCCCAGTAAAGGTCGTTGCCTTCACGGGTCCGCTCGCCGACGCCTGCGAACACGGAGTAACCGCCGTGCGCCTTTGCGACGTTGTTGATGAGTTCCATGATGAGAACGGTCTTGCCGACGCCGGCGCCGCCGAACAGGCCGATCTTGCCGCCCTTTGCGTAGGGAGCCAGAAGATCGACGACCTTGATGCCCGTCACGAGGATCTCGGCTTCGGTGGACTGTTCGATGAATTCCGGTGCTTCCTGGTGAATCGCACGCTTGGCATCGTGCGGGATCTCACCGGCTTCGTCGACCGGCTCACCGATCACGTTCATGATGCGGCCGAGGGTACCGTCACCGACCGGCACGGCAATCGCGGAGCCGGTGTCGACAACTTCCTGACCGCGAACCAGACCCTCGGTGGAGTCCATCGCGATGGTACGCACAGTGTTCTCACCAAGGTGCTGAGCAACCTCAAGCACCAGGCGGGTTCCCTGGTTATCTGCTTCAAGAGCGTTCAGGATCAGCGGCAGGTGGTCATCGAACTTGACGTCGACAACGGCGCCGATGACCTGGGTGATCCGTCCGACCTGTTTGTCAGCCATATCCCTAATCCTCGTCTCGATCCCGTTTGATCAACCTGCTTTCCTCCAGATGAAAGCGGAAAGTTGATCGACATTAATACTGGTCAGGCAGTTTTCTGCGCCCTCACGGGCGCAGTTTGCCCTAGAGCGCTTCCGCGCCCGAGATAATTTCAATCAGTTCCGTCGTGATCTGTGCCTGACGCTGGCGGTTGTACTTGATCGTGAGTTTCTCGATCATCTCGCCGGCGTTGCGGGTTGCGTTGTCCATGGCGGACATGCGCGCACCCTGTTCAGACGCAGCGTTTTCCAGAAGAGCCCGGAAAACCTGGACGGAAATGTTTCGTGGCAGCAGATCCGCAAGAATCTCCGTCTCGTCCGGTTCGTATTCGTAAACCGGATGGGAGCCTTCGCCTGCGGTCGAATCCTTCGCCTCGATCTGCGTCGGAATGAGCTGCTGGGCAGTCGGCTCCTGCGCGATCACGGACTTGAAGGTCGAATAGAACAGCGTGCAGACGTCGAACTCTCCAGCGTCGTACATGGAGAGAATTTCCTTGCCGATTTCATCCGCGTTGGAGAAACCGACATTCTTGACGCTGCGCAGGTCGACCGTCTTGATCACGTACTGGCCGAATTCGCGCTTCAGGGCATCGAAGCCCTTCTTGCCGACGCAGACGATCTTGACCGTCTTGCCCTGGGCAAGGAGGCTTCGAGCCTTCTCGCGTGCCAGTTTGGCGATATTGGTGTTGAAGCCCCCGCAAAGCCCACGTTCGGCGGTTGCGACGACCAGGAGATGAACCTGGTCGTTGCCCGTGCCGGACATCAGCTTCGGAGCGTCATCACGCCCCTCGAAGGCCACCGCGAGATTGGCCAGCACCGCACCCATGCGTTCCGCATAGGGGCGCGCGGCCTCCGCAGCTTCCTGAGCACGACGCAGCTTCGCCGCGGCCACCATCTGCATGGCCTTGGTGATTTTCTGCGTCGCTTTCACCGAAGCGATACGGTTTCGTAAGTCCTTCAGGCTCGGCATGGCCGCCCCTGCTCCTTATCCCGGCGTGGTCTTAAGCGAAGTTCTTGGCGAACGCGTCGAGCGCAGCTTTCAGCTTGCCCGTCAGTTCGTCGTCGAGAGCCTTCTTTTCCCAGATGGCGTCGAGCAGGTCCTTGTGCTCGCCGCGCAGGTTCAGAAGCAGGCCTTCCTCGAAGTCCTTCACGCGGTTGACCGGATAACCGTCCAGGTAACCGTTCACGCCGGCATAGATGACCGCAACCTGTTCTTCGGTCTTCAGCG
>JBNKGB010000044.1:0-34009 GCA_050289605.1 Roseibium sp.
CGAGGCCTCCATAGAGGGTATCATCGCCGCCAAGGCCCTCCAGAAGGTCGGTTCCGTCAAGACCTGCCAGGATGTTGCCCTCGGCATTGCCGGTGATGATGTCGTCGCCGTCCGACCCGATGGCATGGAGCTCGGTTCCGGTCAGCGTGTGGCTCCCCGAGACGACTGCCGTCGTGCTCGGATCCGGCGGCAGCAGGCTGAAATCGAGCGTTCCGTCAACCGTGTCGCCATCCGCGTCGGTTAGGGTCAGGTCGAGGGAAATGTCGACGGCCTCTCCGGGGTCAGGAACCGATACGCCAAAGTCACCGATCTTGAAGGAATCGTCTGCAGCAGGGTATCCCGACTCGTAAAGGATCTCTAGGCTGTTGTATCCGCTATCCGTAAACACACTCACGATTGTTTCATCGACGATGCCTGTAACCACTACTTCCGTGGTTCCAGAAATATCCTGGAAGTCGATCGAGAATGTTTCACCGCCAATCGTTACATTGGTCGCATCGGCCGTGAAGGACTGCTCATCTCCATTTACAATGATGACGACTTTTGTAACGGAATCTCGAGTTCCGTCTCCAACGACCTGATCGTTATCCGTATCGTCATAGGCAATGAAACGCGCTGTTGCAGCCTGACTTGGAGACAATCCGGTGAACTTCGCCAATGCACCATTCACCTGATAATGACCATCAAAGGTATGGTCTTCGTTTCCTGTGTACGGCTGACCTGATGGCGACGGGTCGCCAGACAGATCCGTTACAAAATCAAGTCGCATGCCCTCGCTGGTTCCGACCGATTGTCCTCCACCGATGCCACCTTCGTTGGCATTGGTGTTCAGAGTTGTGGATGGATCGGTAGGCGTCAAGAGCAGGTCCAGGCTATCGTCGTCTGCCGCGGTCGAAAAACCTGCCCAAGGCGTATTGCCTCCAACGAAATCATACCCACCCGCATTGAAGTCGATGGTGGTTTCACCGCCGTCGACGGTTCCGACCATGGTAACCGAGTAGGTGTCGTTCGCCGTGCCCAGGTCATTGTCCTGGTTGATTTCCACGTAGAACACAACGCCGCTGTCGCCGGTGGCCGTCGGAACAACACCGCCGGTATAGGCGATCAGGGTCTGACCGTCATCGATCAACGTATAGAAGATCGCATCACCGTCGGAAGTGAAGCCGCTGTCCGCCCCTTCAAGAGAGGACGCGAAGGTGACTTCGCCGATCTGGTCCGACCCGACATTGTCGTCGATGTTCATGTCGGCATCCAGCGCCCCCGTGAAGGTTGCCGCTGCTTCGTTGAGCAGGAAGCCCTGCTCGGGGAAGAAGACTGCCGGACCATCGTCTTCGAACGCAATCACGCCGCCAAGATCAACACTGTCGCTGTCCTGGTCACCGTCGCCGTCGGTGACCGTCACCGTCAGGCTAAGGGCACCGGAAGACAGCACAGCCGGGCCGCTCGCTTCATCCGGGTCAGTCGGATCGTCATGCACAACCGCACGATGCTGAGTCAGCGTCATGTCGCCGTCGGCATCCAGGGAAACAGTGAACACTACGGTCTCATTGACCGTGCCCTCGTAAATCACGCCGGAGACAACCCCGCCGCTCTCCACAAGCGTCACCGCTTCACCGGTCGCTGTATCCGTCAGGCCCGTATTGTCGCTGTTGATCGTCAGGGAATAGACGGTCCCGTCCGCAGCCGCGGCCCCGTCCGCACCGAACACCGAGGTATCCACAAACAGTAGCGCTGCTGCGATCGTGGCCTGGCCAAGTCCGATATTGTTCTCGTTGGTGTTCTGACCGTCCGTCTGGGCACCCGCCGTCTCGTCGACAACGAGCTTCGGTGTGCCGTTCAGCGAGATCGAAGCAGTCGGAACGTCATCGATAACCTCGATGTCGAGAGAAGCGGTATCAAAATCGCCGTCCGTGTCGGTCACCGTCACCGTCAGGCTTTCGGTGATGGACGCCTGGGTGTTGTCGCCATTGGGATGCGTCAGCGTGTTGTCGTCCAGCGTGTAGCTGTAGTCGAACGTGCCGCCGATGATCTCGCCATTGCTGTCGGTAATCGGCGTGAAGCCGGTGATGGTCAGCGTGCCGTAGGCTGCGGTCGTGACCACGACGGGAGCGCCGACGAAGACACCGCCGGAAATCACGTTCGTGCTGCCGATGTCGACGGAATCCACCCCGTCCAGGGCCTCGAACGAGAAGCTGCCGGTCTTGGTCAAGGCAGCCGCGTCCGGGCTCGAGCCGTCCGCAAGGTCGTCTTCGTCAACCACGACTTCCGCCCCGGCGCCGTCAAGGCCGGTGATCGTGACGTCGTCGTCCGCACCGTTGATCGTGATCGTCAGCGTCGTCGTAGACGTGTCGCCGTCGCCGTCCTCGATCTCGTAGGTGAAGACCTCGGTCAGGCTCTGCGTATCGTCCAGGCTCTGCACGATGCTGTTGGTGTTGTCCAGCGTGTAGGTGTAGCTGCCGTCCGAGTTCAGCGTCAGCGAACCGTAGTCGCCGGCGGTCGCGCCGCCAACCGTGCCGGAGGTCGCGCCGAAGGAAACCGCAGTCACCGTTGCAGTGTCTGCACCCTGCGTGTCCGCAACGCCGTCGGTCGCATTGGCATCTGTGCCGCCTGAACCCGTCAGAACGTTGCCGTCGGCTACAAGCGGGCCGTCTTCCGTAACACTGTCCACATCGGCAACTGCCGTCGGAACATCGTCAGCCACAAAGAAATCCGCGGACCCCATATCTGTAAAGCCGTTACCATCGACGGCTTCAATCGGCACGTTGAGGATCTCTGCATCAATATTGGTGGCCCAGTCATGCGGGAAGGCCGCGTCGAGGTCGAACATAAGGTCCGCGCTGCCGGACGTACCGGCCGCGATTGGTCCGGTGAAATCAATCGTGATCGTCCCGACCAAATCTCCATCGGCAAATACTTCCAGGGTATGGTCATCAACCCGCACTATCTCGAAATCGACAGGCGTGCCATCCTCGTGGCTGATCTCGCCGTCACCGCCTCCATTCAGATTTTGTATGATGATCTGGTCGATATCAGCCTGATCGCCGAACCGTATTTCGGTTACGGCAGATGATCCGGCCTGAACCACGACGGTTAGAGTGGTCGTATCATCGCCACTCCCCTCTTCGGTACCACCATCAAGAGCGGGGTCACGGACCGTAGCATCGCCGGAATCAATGCTCAATATCTGCAATGGCGTTTCCGGCACAGCAGCTTCCTCCTCAACCAGGTTCGGGAAGAGTTCGCGGGTTTCCAGGACCGGGAAACGCAGTGCGGTCGGGTCGAGAAGGCCCAGGATCGGGCCGGCTTCGCCGATGTTGCCGTTGACGATGTCGAAGTTGCCGCCGGCACTGTCCGGCGTGGAGGTCGCGATCAGGTTGCCGTTCGGACCGGCGGCAACGTTGATGCCGCTTTCACCAAGAGCGGCAATCAGGGTATCCTGCGGGATCTCGATATTGTCGATGATGAAGGTCGGCACGTTCAGCGCGGCGTTCAGGATCGTGATTTCGGTTCCGTCCGGCTGGATCAGGATGAGGTTCGTGCCCTCGATCAGGGCATTGTCCAGGGAGATGTTCGCCGGCAGGATGACCTGGTTCTGCGCATTGATGGTGAACACGTCCGCTGCCGCGGTAGCAGCAGCAGCACCAGCACCATTTCCGGAACCCGGCTGGTCCTCAGGCACCTGGCCCTCGGCAGCCTGATCTTCCACAGCCTGGCTTTCGGCGGACTGGCCTGCGTCGACCGGAACCACCTCTTCGGTATTGGCCTGGGCAACCACAACTTCATCTGTTGAAGAATCGGCCGGAACGCTTGCGTTTCCTGCATCCGCGGCCTGACTGGATTCGGTCCAGCCTTCGGCGCTGGCATTGAAATCGCTGGTGGTATTTTCTGTGGACATGGTGAACCTCCGTAAACTTAACGGTAGGTAAACCGCAACCCTTTCCAGTTGCAAGAGTCATTTAGCGCTTTTGCATATTATGTTATGCATTATTGTAAAAATTTAATTTAAAGTTAACAACGGCGCATATAGCATTATGCGCACACCTTAGCTGAAAAAAATATATAAAATTGTAGCTTATACTTTAAGTTGTAATTGTCCCTGTTTCTGAACGACACGTTAATGCGGGTTTCCTAGCCTCAGCGCAAATGAGGACGGAACTCCATGCAACATCCTTTTCGCCTATCGACCCGCAGATTGCCCGGTTCGGCTCGCGCCTTCCTTCTGGGCATGATCGCGGCCGGCACCCTGGCCGGTCTTCAGGGGACGGCCGCCTTCGCGGCAGGTGAGGTCTTCGGGACTGCCCTGGCGAGAACAGGCCATGCGGCACCGCGGGCAGAGCGGGTTCTGCTCGGCGCGCCTTCCCTGCCGTTTCCGGGAAACGGCAGCAACTCGGCTGCCGCCACGGTTACAGATGCGGCGCAGCCCATCATGCTGCCGCGCTCGTTGAGGTCCGTGGGTCTGAAATCCGTCCGCCGCTTCAACGCGCAAAAGGCGCTGTCCCTGCCCCATGCCACCACCCGCCGTCCGTCCGGCGAAGCTGGCGCGAACCGGCCGGCCTCCGGCAGCGGCTTCTTCGGCTCGACCGCCATTCCCTTCGCCAATATCGCGTCCGCGAAGGATTGGGACCGGGTACGCCACCGCAAGTTGCCCGTACCCGGCGAGCAGTCCGCCTGCCAGACGCAGGACTGCCGCGCCCGCATCGCGATCCTCGCCTCCTATTCCAGGCCCGAGACCGGCGGCAGCTTCTTCCAGAAGCTGGAACTGGTGAACAGCGTCGTCAACCGGAACATCCGCTATCAGGAGGACCAGACGACCTATAACAGGCTCGACTACTGGGCCACCACCGACGAGATCGTCCGCAACGGTGCCGGCGACTGCGAGGATTTCGCGATCCTGAAGTACGCCATGCTGCTGGAGGCCGGCGTGCCGGAGACGAGCATGTCGCTCGTCATCCTCAAGGACACGAACCGCAACCTCTTCCATGCCGTTCTGGCGGTCAGCACCAACAAGGGGCACTTCATCCTCGACAACGTCGTCAACCGCGTCTACAGCGACCGGGAAGTGCCGCACTACCGGCCGATGTTCTCCTTCTCAACCGACAGGGCCTGGATCCACGGCACCCCGAAAGGCGGTGATCTGCGCCGGGTTTCCTCGCTGGAGACCGTTGCTCCCGGCCTCGACAGGTCCGCGGACACGGCGATCTCCCGGACCGCCGGCGATCAGGACCGGGACCGGACCGGCATTTACCCCGTCACTCGGGACTGACCCGGGTCAGGACACCACGAAGCCCAGCACGACCTTGTGCTGCCATTCCGGTGCGAGCAGCGCGTTGATGGTTCCGCGCACACGGCGTTCGTTGATGCCGATGGCAAATCCGACATTGACCGGCTGGTTCTGCGTTTCCTTCAGACGCGTTATCAGCGCGTCCATCGGCATGTCGATCAGGAGCTTGAGGGCCGTGTCCTGTCCCTGCAGGTCCATGCCCGCAAAGGTCGACTTCACGAACTTGAGGAAAGCCTGATTGGTGAATCGCAGCTGCTTGGTAGCCGACAGTGCGAACACCGGAGACGGACACGCCTCGACCAGATGCCGGACGCTGGTCTCCGAAAACCACTTCCTGTCCTCTTCCACCTTCTCCGCCATGGCGTGAATGCAAAGGTGCCGGACAGCCGAGGTCAGGTTCTTCTCGTTGAGCTGTTCGCGGGCAACGGTGTCGACGACTTCGCCGACAGAGAGCTGGTATTCGGCCGCGACGAGGTGCAGGGCTTCCCAGAAGGACTTTTCAAGCCGAAGCGCCCGGCGGCCGCCCTCGACCGTCACAGCCTTGAAGACCGGCTCGGAGGCGTGCCGTCGAGCCCGGCCCACCAGCTCCTGGAAGGCAGTCATGAAATCGTCGGCCATCAGCGCTCCGTAAACGCCTCCTGTCTGGCCTTGTTGACCGGCTTGAGGAGGTACTGAAGGATGGTCTTGTGGCCGGTGAGAATGTCAACCGTGCAGATCATGCCGGGCGTGATCCGAAACTGCCGCCCCTTCCGCTCCAGATAAGCCTTCTTGGTCCTGACACGAACTTCGAAATAGGGCTCGCCCGAGCGTTCGTCGACGAAGGAGTCGGAGCTGACGTTGACGACTTCGCCTTCCAGGCCGCCATAGATGGAGAAATCGAAGGCCGAAATCTTCACCAGCGCTTCCTGCCCGGGCACGACGAAGGCAACATCGCGCGGAGAAATCCTGGCCTCGACCAGCAGCTCCTCCGACGTCGGCACGACCTCGGCGACCTGATCGCCCGCATTCACGAAAGACCCGATGGTGTTGACCTCGAGCGCGTTGATGATGCCGTCCACCGGCGAGCGGATGTCCGTGCGTTCAACGCGGTTCGACTGTCCTTTTTCCGATTGTTCGAGCACCGAGAGTTGGGACAGGGCTTCGGTTTTTTCCGTCAGTGCTTCCTGCTGGAACTTGAGGTCGAGTTCCTCGAGCTGGTACCTGGCTTCGGCGATCGAGCCCTCGATCCTCGGGATTGTCTCCTCGAGCGCGTTGATCTGGCCCTGATAGTCGTTGACCTCGCGCTGAGCGCGGATGAGCTCGGTCTTGGCGACCAGCCGCTGCTCGGCCATGGGGGTCAGCAGCTCCAGTTCGTCCAGGCTGATCTTCAGGTTGCCGTTCAGCCGGTCGAGATTGGCTTGCGCCTCGTCACGTTCCTTCTCGCGCTGCAGGAGCCGCTGTTCCAGCACCGAGCGCGTCGATTGAAACGCATTGCGGCGCGTGTTCATCAGATTGACTTCGTTGACGCAGATCTGCGGCGCCGTCTTGAACACGAGCTCGGGACACTGAAACGCCTGGTCCGGCCCGCCCGAGCCTTCGACGTCCAGCCGGGCGACCTTTGCCTGAAGGGCCCGGACCTGCGCCTGCACTTCGCCGAGTTCGGATGTCGTGGCCGTGTCGTCCAGGCGGATGATCAGGGCCCCCGACTTCACCTGCTCGCCGATACGAACGGCAATTTCCTTCACCACGCCGGGCTCGGTCGCCTGCACGGATTGCGTCTTGGAGGCAGGAATGACCCGGCCGTCGCCCCTTGTGATCTCGTCGACTTCCGTAAAATAGGCCCAGACGATGGCAACGAATATCAGGCCCGAAAGCGTCATCACCAGTCGCCGCGACCCGCCCGCGGTCGTTTCCGGGGCAGAGCTGGACGGCAGGGCCGGCAGGCCGGTTTTGAGGGCTTTTCGGATCATGCTCACTGGGCCTGTACCGCTCTGGCCCGCGCCTTCATGGCTTCCAGCACGGCGTCTCTCGGGCCGTCGGCGACAACGGCGCCGCGGTCGAGAACGATCAGCCGGTCCACAAGCTCCAGCAGGCTGTAGCGATGGGTCGAAATGATCATCGTGACGTCCGGTCCGAACGCCTTTGCGAGATTGCCGATCAACCGCCGTTCCGTCGTCATGTCGAGCGCGCCGGACGGTTCGTCCAGGAAGACGATTTTCGGCCTGGCGAGGAGCAGCCGCGTCATGGCCACCGCCTGCCGCTGGCCGCCCGACAGGCTGGAACCGCGCTCGCCGACGAGGAGATCGTATCCCCTGGGATGCAGCGTGGCGAACTCGTCGACGCCGGTCTTCTTGGCAGCTTCCAGGATCTCGTCGTCCGTGGCCTGGGGGTTCGCCAGCTTGAGATTGTGTTTCAGGGTTCCCGTGAACAGGTCAACGGATTGCCCCACATAGGCGATCGCCGACCTGAGTTCCGCCGGATGATACTGGCGCGCGTCGATGCCGTTGATGAGGATCCGTCCGTCAGTCGGGCTGTAGAGGTTCGTCAGGATGCGCCCGAGCGTCGTCTTCCCGGAGCCGATCTTGCCGATCACCCCGACGCGCTCTCCGGACTTCACCGAGAAGGACACCTTGTTGAGCACGTCCGCATCGGTGCGCGGATAACGGAACGTCACATTCTGGAAGGCGAAGTCGCCGGATACCACCGGCCGGTTGACGAAACCGACGCTCGCCGGTCGCTCCTCCTGCTGGTTCATGATGTCGTTCAGTATCCTGAGCGACAGCCCTGCCTGCCGCATGCGGGTCAGGGTCATGGCGACCTGCGACAGAGGCGCTACCGTTCTCGACGACAGCATGACGGCGGCGATGATGGCCCCGGTCGTCAGATCGCCCTGCGAAAACCGGTAGGCACCCGCGATCACCACGAAGATGGAGACGAGCTGCTGGATAAGCTGGGTCAGGTTGAGCGCGTTGGACGACAACCGCTTGAGGTCCTCGGAGGTACCGGAGGCACTTTTTGTCAGAAGCGACCAGTTCGCCAGCAGTGAGGCTTCCGCACGAAGGGACTTGATCGTCTCGAGCGTGGCGACGGATTCAACCAGCAGCGCCTGCCTCTGGGCGGATTCGTTCGCTGCGCGCGACACCCTTTTCCCGATCCGGGCCTGCGCCACCAATCCGACGATCAGTGCCAGTACGAAGGCGACTGCCGGGATGATGAACAACCAGCCGCCGACGAGAAAAATCACGAACAGGAAGACGAAAATGAACGCCGCATCGATCATCGTCACCAGGGTGTTCGAGGCAAAGAACTCGCGAACGAACTCCATCTGGCTTATCCGGCTGACATATTCACCGGTGGACGCAGTGCTTTCCTCGAGCTTGGAATGCAGCACCTTGTCGAACAGACGGTAGGACAGGTTGCGGTCGAGTTCACGGGCCGTCCTGTCGATGATCGACGAGCGGGCGGTCCTCAGGAGATAGTCAAACGTCATTGCCAGTCCGACCCCGATGGCGAGCGCCAGCAAGGTCGACGTCGCCTTGTTGGGCAGAACGCGGTCGTAGACGTTCATGATGAAGATCGGAGACGCCAGGGCAAGCGAATTGATGAAGAACGCGGAAATCGCAATGCTGACGTAGCCGCGCCAGAAGCGCCGCATCGGCCCGAATAGCCAATGGTTGCGCTCGATTCGATTGAGATCTTCCGCGTAGGGGCGCTCGCCTTGGTTCAAATAGACCAGGAACAGCGAGAAAGATCCCACCACCCTGCGGCCTTCGAGGGCCTGCCGGATGGGTTTGGCGGTTTCGAACTGAAAGGTGCCGTCATCGAACCAGAGCAGGCAGGGATAATGCGACGCGTCGGAAATCGGTTTCGTGCCCGGAGAGAAGCGCGCCTCGACGCCGATTCTCTCCAGCAGCCAGACAACGTTGTCTTCGACATCGCTCTGGAATTCCGGCACGCCGGAAAACAGGATCGTGTCGGAATCCGGCCGCCCGAAATGCCGCGCTATCCGGCGGACAGCCCTTTTGAGACTTTCCGTGCTGACATTGGAAGGCTCCGCGCCTGAGCCGCTGGTAGCGCTTTCTTCTGAACTAAACCGCAACTGTCGACCTTCCTGAAGCCAGGCTTCCCGATCGCTATCAGCGGATAGGTGCTAGAAGATCCATCGGCAGCCCGCTTTCCTGACGGGACGGCACCCTTGCATAGGTCTCCGTCGGCTGTGTCGGCGGAACCTTGAACTCTTCGCGCGCATAGGCCTCGGCCTGCGGGCGAGCTTGCAATCCGAGCGTATCGAGCAAGGACCCCGTCGCGGCCAGCAGCTTGTAGTCCGCAAAGAGCGAGCTGAACTGCGCCGTATAAGCGAGAACTTCAACGTTATAGCGCGTATTCTGCGCGTCGAGCACGTCCAGAAGCGAACGCTGGCCGACGTCGAACTGCTGGCTGTAGGACTTCACAAGGAGCGCACTCTGATTGGCCTGACGCTGCAGCGTCTGGGAAATCTCAGCCTGTCTGATGCGCTGATCCCATGCATCGCGCACGGATTCTTCGATTTCACGGTGGGTCTGATGCAGAGCAAGGCGAGCTTCGCTGGCCCGGCGGATCTGCTCCTGGGTGTTGGCCTTGGAAATGCCACCGTTGAAAATCCGCCAGCGGCCGACGATCCGGGCCTGGAAATCATTGGTGCGGCCATCGTCGCCGTCAATGTCGTAGCCGGCGCGGGCGCGGCCTTCCAGGAACAATTCCGGCAGCTGACCGGCGCGCGCTGCCTTGACTTCGGCATCGGCGACATCGACGTCCGCGTTTGCCAGATGAACGCGCGGGTTGTTGGACCGGGCCTTGCCGATAGCCGCGGCCAGAGTACCCGGCAGGCGGTTCTTCACGCTTGCCGGCATGCTGGCACTGCCGAGGGGCTTGCCGACCAGTTTCAGGAACCGGATTTCAGCCGCGGACCTTTCCCGCTCGGCTTCCTGCATTCGGGCCTCGGCGGCCAGGACGCGTTCTTCCACCTGCTGGCGGTCGGCTTCGGTCAAAGTACCGGCCGAAATGGAGGAAGAGATGTTCTGCTGGATCTGGCGGTGATAGCTGAGGTTGCTGCGGGTGGCCTGAACGATCTTCACCTGCAGAAGATATTCCAGATATTCGCGCACAACCTGCAGGCCGATATATTCGCTGCGCTCCAGGACACGGAAGGAGGCGCTGTCAACGCGCGCTGCCTGGCGGTTCTTTTCGGCAAGACGGCCGCCACCGTTGAAAAGGGTCTGGGTCACGACTGCCGAGAATTCCGTCGGGGTCAGGGCATCGTCTTCGGTCCCGAGCGCCCGGCGGGAGTCGTTATCCAGCCGGCGCACCCCGAAGGATCCTTCCAGATCCACACGGGGAAGGTAAAGGCCGCGTGCCTGCCGCAGCTCGAATTCGATTGCTTCACGGTTCTGCGCCGCCTGCCCGATCTCCGGGTTGCTTTCGACGGCGGTCCCGACGGCTTCGTGCAAGGAAATGGCATTCGCCGGCGACCAGAAAGCCACCGAACAAAGAAGCACGCTCGAAAGCGCTGCCCGTTTTACAACATTTGCCATTCACAAACCCCAAAAATACATCAAACCCATCATTGTCGTTTATACAGAAACCTGCCCTTGAGGCAACCGGGCGCGCGGCAATCCGCCAACAAGTTTATAAATTGTGGCAACTTCACAACACTCGCGCCAATCGTCCACAATCACTTGACAATAACCAAGTCGCCTATCCTTGTTTGCGAATAAAGGTGAACAATGTCGTCGTTTGTAAGCCGAATGCAACCGGAAGACACCGCCTGACCGATGGTCCATGGTTGATTGGTGCCGTGAATCCGGTAGAGCGTGTTGCCGAGATAAAGCGCCCGGGCGCCCAGCGGGTTCTCGATTCCCCCCTCCATTCGGGTCGGGAGGATCACACCTCTTGCAGCCTCGCGCTGCCGCATTTCCGCCGGGGGTGTCCAGGACGGCCATTCGGCCTTGCGGGAAATGTGCTGCTTGCCCTTCCATGTAAACCCTTCGCGGCCGACGCCGATGCCGTACTGCATGGCCATTCCGCCGCCCTCGACCCGGTACAAGCGCTTCTCGGCCGTATCGATGATGATCGTTCCGGCCTTGTAGTTTCCTTCAAGCGGTACAAGCTTGCGCTCGACAGGGCTCTTGCCATAGACGCCGAACCCCGGCCGGGCCTTCTTGCCCTCCTTGCGGACCCAGGCATTGCGGGCCGGATCGAAGACCAGAACGGACTCCGCCTTGGCCGTCATCGGCACAACCAGGCTGAAATTCACGGGAAGCGCCACCAGGAGGGACAGAATCAGTGCCCGGAAAACGGCGGCGGGTGAAACGGCAGACTTACCCATAGGCTATACTCATATTAAAATAACCAACCGGGCGCAGCGCCGGCATCGATCCGGGATCCGCCTGCGACGGCAGGTCCGGCGAGCGGGGCGAACCCTGGACGAACGGAGCGGTAACGTAACGCAATCAGGGGAATATGGGTAGTGCCGGACGCCGTCCATTTTCACGCGTCCATTCTTCACGCTTTTCAGCAGGCGGGGGCCATCTCAGGCGACGAGACATAACAGAAAGGCCCGGGCGGACTGCGCAAGTCCGAGGCCGGGCCTTTCGGAACGAGAGTCAGGTCAGGCAGGCGGCTGTCCGCACGCGACCTTCCGGATCGCCTCGGTCAGTGCCGGACCATCTTCATCGGTGTTCCGGCGGAGTACAGGAAGTTCGGCGGGATCTGCTGACCGGCCGACTTGACGAACTGGCTGCTGGTTTCCCGCACCAGGCGGTCGACATCGGTCTCTCCGTCGAACAGGATCCCGCCCAGGTTCAGGTCCAGATGGCCGTTCCCGGCACCAGGCTCGATCTGGATGGCTCCGGCATTCCGGTAAATCCGCTCGCCGACCTGGCGGGCTTCCTCTTCGCTCACCCCCCAGAGGAAGATTGCGAACAGGTCCGGACCGATCCGGCCCACCAGATCGGTCGACCGGACCGCGGAAACGATCGTTGCGGCGGTAAGGCTGATCGCCTCGTCGCTGGCCCGGAACCCGTATTTCAGGACATCGCCGTCAGAAACATTCGTGCGGACGATCAGAAAAGCACCGGAGTTTCCGTTCTGCGTACCGGACGCGTTTTTCCTTCGATCGGCGATCGACGAGAACGCCACGCCGTTCGGCAGCCCGGTCAGGCGGTCGTGTGCCGCGAAATAGTTGGACTGGTGGCGCAGCGAACTTACCTGCCCGCGCAGGTAGGACACCCAGACAAGCAAGGGAACGCAGACGAGCAACGGCAGCATCACGGCAAGAACCATGTTACGGCCGAACGGGGTCAGAGTATCGGAGAACAAAAGCAGATAATTCAAGCCAACCGAAACGGCCAGAAACGCCAGTGTGCCGCCTCCGAGAAAGAAAAGTCCTTTATCCCAACGAGGTTTCAACTCTCGCATCACATTCTCCAGTGAACAACTTTCCCGGGACCATAAGTCTATTTGGCTTTCAAAGCTGTAACAGCTGTCTTTAAAATTTGAACAAAAATCTCGTTTTTTGCACATTTGCATTGTGTTGATTTCAGGGCAACAAGAAGACATCAGGGCCTTATTCAACCGGCGGGTGCCAAAAGGAGCAGCTTGCAACAGAAATAGCCAGCAGCCCTCATTAACCCTACGGAACCAATGACCCGCACCCGAAAAACGACTGCACCCCCGCAAGAATTCTTGCGAGGGTGACATCAGGCTTCTGGATGGGCAGGCGTTCCCGAAACGGCCCCGGCGGAGCGGTTCCGGATTTTCGCAGGTTCCGGACGGCGCTTGCAGGCCCGTGCTACTGGAAGGATTTCAGATAGGCGATGACATCCTCCACTTCGTCGTCCTTTCGCAGACCGGCGAAGGACATCTTGGTCTTGGGCACGACTTCCTTGGGTTTCTTGAGATAGGCCGCCAGGGTTGCCTCGTCCCAGACGAGACCCTCGTCGGCTTTCTCAAGCATGCTGCTGGAATACTTGTAACCCTCGACCTGACCGGCGGGCTGACCGACAATACCGGTAAGAACCGGTCCGACCTTGTTCTTGGCGCCGTCGCCGATCGCGTGGCAGGCCGCGCACTTCTTGAAGATCTTTTCGCCGGCGGCGGCATCGCCGTCCGCAAGGGCCGGTGCAGCGACCAGCAAACCGGCGACCGCGACGAGGCAGGAGACTGCGTTTCTCATTTCCAATCCTTTCCTTTCGTGCCCACGTCCGTGCCGGGTTGCCGGAACAGAGGCGGAAAATACGGGGCGGCCGGGACGCATGCCGGAAAAACTCCGGCGACGGCCAGGCGTCAGGCTTCAACACTTTACGGGTCACAGAAAAACGGCGATCGGGTTTCCAATCCTTGACATCCGTCAAGCAGGCGAAACCTGGCTCTCCGGCAGGCGAACCGGCATCCCCTGAATATGTTCCAGATCTGCAATTCAACGTAGGTGACCCTCCCCGGCACTTGTGCGAAACACCGCAAAAAGGCTACAGGTTTTCCTGCAGGACCGGACGAGGATCACAACCCATGCCGACGGAACGTCACAGAAAGATTGCCCAGAACTCCCTGCTGCTGAAAAGCTTTCCGCAGGAGATCCGGGAAATGGTTCTCGGAAAGTCCAGCTGGCGTGAATACGACCGGGGCGAGACCCTGTTCCTGCAGGGCGAAACGGCGCAGGCGATCCACATCGTCACCGACGGCTGGGTCAAGCTTTACCGGATCGCCCCGAACGGCGGCGAGGCGGTGGTGAACGTCTTCACCAAGGGCGAAAGCTTTGGCGAGGCTGTCGCTTTCCGCGGTCTTGCCTATCCGGTCTCCGCCGAGGCCGTGACCGCCTGCGAAGTCATGCGCATCCCCAGCGTCGCGATCCTGGAGGCGATGCGCAAGGATCCGGAGATTGCCGTATCGGTCGTGGCGTCCACCTTTATTCACCTGCATTCGCTGGTCTCGCAACTGGAACAACTGAAGGCGCAGACGGGACCGCAACGCGTCGCCGAATTCCTTCTGGAGCTGTGCGAGCGCGAGTCCGGCCGCTGCGAGGTGACGCTTCCCTACGACAAGTTCCTGATCGCCGGCCGCCTCGGAATGAAACCTGAAAGCCTGTCGCGCTCCTTCGCTCGCCTCAAATCCGCGGGTGTTCATATCAACCGCAACGTGGCTGAAATCGCTGACATAGAGCGGCTGCGCGCCTTCTCCGAAGAAGACCCGGTCGAAGCCTGGCACAAAGCATGATGACGAAACTCGACACCGCCCTCGCCGCAATCGACGAAGCGAATGCCGCCGATCCCAATCTGGAAGACGGCCAGCCCGCCGCCCGGCTCTACGGGCAGCGCATGAGCGGCGAACTCGACCGCCTTCATCCGGAGGCCTCCGACCCGCTGAAGATCGCTGCCAGGGGCCAGCACATCGAGCGCTGGATCCTGCCGCGAGCCACCTATCCGGAGGGCAAGGCCGGTTATCATGCCTGGCGCCGGGATCTGGCAAAACACCATGCCGAGCGCGTCGGCGCCATTATGGCTGCGGTCGGCTACGGGGAAGACGATATCGATGCGGCAGCCCGGATGCTGCGCAAGGAAGGCATCAAACGCCACGCGGATGTCCAGGCCCTGGAAGACGTCATCTGCTTTGTCTTTCTGAAATGGTACTTCGTTCCCTTCGCGGCCAAGCACGCGGAGGACAAGGTGCTCGACATCGTGCAGAAAACGGCAAGGAAAATGTCGGACGAGGCCCGCGCACGCGTGATTGAGGAGTTCGATCTGCCGGAACCGCTGGCGGCCGCCTTCAAGGGCTGAGCGCCGGCACCAGGTAAAGCCCGAGCAGCAGAAGGCAATAGAAGCCGAGCACCCAGCTGAAACCGGAGAGCCAGACCGGAGCCTGCCAGAGCCCGAGATATCGCGAAAGAATGACGCGCGTCTTCAGGAAGGCGAGGATCAGCACAAGTGCACCCGTGGCGGCGGCTCCAAGCTGTGCGCCGACGGCAGCCGCCGCGGCCACCGATCCGGCACTCAAGGCCGTCAGGGTCAAAAAGGCGCGAAGGGTCGGGTCCATCTTCGTCATCGGTCTTCAGCCCAGCAGGTAGATGACCGGGAACAGCAGCACCCAGACCAGGTCAACCATGTGCCAGAACGCCGTGCCCGTCTCGATATTGTGCGGGTCGTCCTTCCACGCGACGAGGCCGAGGATCACAATCCCCGCCACGACATGGGCGGCGTGAAATCCGGTGAGCAGGTAGTAGAAGGTGAAGAAGGCGTGGGTTTCGGTCGAAATGCCCTCGCCAGCCATTTGCACGAATTCGTAGCCCTTGATGACCAGAAACAGAACGCCGAGTGCCATCGCACCGGCCAGATGCCAGCGCGTCGCCGACCGTCGCATGGTTTCCCGCAAGGTCAGGCTCCGGGCGGCAAGATAGCCGCTCGAAATCAGCACCATCGTGTTGATGCCCGCCAGCGCCGGATGAAGATGGGACCGGGCGGCGGCAAAGCCGTCGGGATCGGTGATCCGGACAGCCAGAAAGGCGGCCAGCCCGGCGCCGAAGACCAGCAGCTCGCTGACGATCAGCACCCACATCAGGAGTTCGCCGGGCAGCTCGTCCAGAGCGCTGGCTCCGGCATTTTCTTCCGATGAACTCACCTCACCCCCCGACGAGTTGGCGGTAGATCTGCGGCAGGGCCTGGGTCAGCCTGTCCGGATGCGGGATGACCGCGAAGCCGCCCTGGCCGAAGAGACGCGGGAACCAGGACTTGGCGGACTTGTCGATGGTGACGCCGAAGACCGACTGTCCCGCGCGCCGGGCTTCCCGCACCGCCATGCGCGTGTCCTCGATACCGTGGCGGCCCTCGTAGTGGTCAAGGTCGTTCGGCTTGCCGTCGGTGATGACCAGCAGCAGCTTGCGCTTGCGGGACTGTTCGGCAAGTCCGGCGGACGCATGCCGCATGGCCGCTCCAAGCCGGGTGTAGAACCCGGGTCTCAACCCGCAGATCCTCTGCTCCACCAGGGTCGACATCGGCTCGTCGAAGGTCTTGCAGGTCTGCATGTAGACCCGGTGCCGCTTCAGCGAGGAAAAGGCGGATATGGCAAAATCGTCGCCGCAGATGTTGAGGCCCCAGGCAAGCGCCGTCAGCGCCTCGCGCTCGATATCGATCACGGCCCGGCCGGATACGGCGCTTTCCGTGGACCGTGAGACGTCGAGCAGGATCGACACCGCAAGGTCCCGTGCTTCGGGACGCGTCTGCAGCCAGATCCTTTCGTTGCCGGAACCGGTTGCCTGGTGCTCCACCTGCGAGCGAACCACCGCCTCCAGGTCGAGGGCATCGCCTTCCAGGTGGCCACGTGTCGTCACCCGGCCAGGCCGCAGCGCCTCGAACTGTTTCTTCACGGCACGGATGCGCCGGGCGGCTTTCGGATCGCGTGCGGCAAGGCCCGTTGCCGGGTCCACTTCTGCGACGCTCGCCAGCACACAGACATGGTCCGGGAGATAACGTCCGGTGCGGACGTCCCATTCCGGATAAAGCGTCTTGCCGGAAAGGCGTTCCCGGTCGACGTCCTCCGGCGCCAGGTCAAGATGCAGCTTCAGCCGTGTCGCCGGCGCCTTGGAAATCTGGCCGAGGCCGATTTCGTCATGGTCGTCGGCGGCCTTCTTGGCGTTGTCGTTGTCGTCGTCATCGACCCGGCGATTGAGGTTCAGGAACTCCGCCCAGCTCAGGATCGCCTCGAACTTGTGCAGGATCAGGCTGTCCTTGCGCTCTGCCTGGTCGGCCTTGCGCCGGCGGGCCCGGACCGTCTTGCCAGTCGCCTCTTCCGGGGTGCCGTCCGTTTCCCGGCTGTCGATCTCGTCGCCGCAGGAAAACACCACGTCGCGAAGATCTGGCCACAGCGGCACCGGCCGGAACGGGCGATAGCCGCGCGGCGCGACGATGTCCTCGAGGGCGCCGCCGCGAAGCCTGGTTTTCCAGTCCCGGACGTCAACCGGCAGCTCCGCGCGATCGCCGAGCATATGGCGTACCAGCGCCTCCATTCGGGCTTCCGCGGGCGGCAGGGCCGCAACGGGTCTCTGCGCCAGAGCCTCGGCACAAAGGGCGGAATAGAGGCCGCGCAGGCCCGGTGCATGGTCCAGCGTTTCACCGACCATTCCGGCAATGGCCTGCAGGGCGCCGAGGTCGGCTTGCAGGGAATCGGATACGGCATGGTACGCCGGCGCGTTGGCTGCCAGCGCCGTCAGCCAGATGTAAAGCGCGGCATTGGCCTCGCGCGATGAAAAGACCGCAAGCCTTGCCGGCAGACGCAGTATCTCGCCGTCGAAGCTTGCCCGCGGAACGATCTCCGCTTCCGTCCCAAGGCGCCTCAGGAAACTGAGGCGGTGACGGGATACCTCTTCGGCGACCGGGCGGAGCTCCACATTGTGAGCTCCGCCCATCCCCCGAAAGAGGACAGCAAGTCGCCCGCCGACCTCATCGAGATCGACCGCGGCTCCATGATGCACCTCCGGTGCATCCAGGCGGCTTGCAAACGCGTGCCACAGTTTCCCGACGGTTTCCTCGGGTTCCCATGGCTCGATGTCGATCCTGCCCATCGGTCTGGCCTCACCCAAACACGGCCGTGACAAGATCAAGGAGCCCGCGTTTCACATCCTCATCGTCCGTCAGCGGCTCGATCATGGCCGCAAGGATGGCACGCTCGACCGGCATGCCCTGCGCGATGAGGGTAGCTGCGTAAACGACAAGGCGGGTCGAGACGCCTTCTTCCAGGTCCTGGCCCTTGAGGGCCCGGAGTTTGCCGGCCAGCCGGACGAGGGAGGCGACCCTTTCCCGGTCCAGGCCGCTTTCCTCCGCCACGACCTCGGTTTCAAGGTCGGGAGCGGGAAAATCGAATTCCAGCGAGATGAAGCGCTGCCGGGTCGACGGCTTCAAGGTCTTCAGGATGTTCTGGTAACCGGGGTTGTAGGACGCAACCAGCATGAAGCCGGGGGCGGCCACGAGTTCCTCGCCGGTCCGGTCGATCGGCAGGGTCCTGCGGTCGTCCGTCAGCGGGTGCAGCACGACCGTCACGTCCTTGCGGGCCTCGACGACCTCGTCGAGATAGCAGATCGCGCCTTCGCGAACTGCCCGTGTCAGCGGGCCGTCAACCCAGACCGTCTCGCCGCCTTTCAAAAGATAGCGTCCGATCAGGTCGGCGGCGGCAAGGTCGTCATGGCAGGCGACCGTATAGAGCTTGCGGCCGAGCCTTGCCGCCATATGGGCGACGAAGCGGGTCTTGCCGCAGCCCGTCGGGCCTTTCAGGAGAACCGGCAGGCCGTTCCGGTGTGCGGCTTCGAAGACACCGCACTCGTCGCCCTGGGCGAGGTAGAAAGGGGCGGCGACCGCCCCTTTTGCCAGTGAAACACTTCCTTCCATTGTCCCTTACTCCGCGGGTGCGTGGGCGGTCGAACCCTGTTCGATGATTTCCTTCCGGGGCATGGCCACGGAGTAGATGAACAGGAGGGCTCCCAGGACGAAGGCCACGCCTGCGCCGAAGCGCATCCAGTAGAACAGGGCCAGCTGATCCTGGACGTCCATGTAGTATTCGCCCATCACCCGCTGCAGATGCGTCTGGATGGTTCCGGCGAATGTCAGGACGAAGGTCATGAAGGTCATGCCGCCGGACATCAGCCAGAAGGAGGCCATGTTGATCACCTGGTTATAGGGATCGCGTCCGCGCAACATCGGCATGGCGTAGCTGATGATCGCCAGGTTCAGGGACACATAGGCGCCGAAGAAGGCAAGGTGTCCGTGAGCCGCCGTGATCTGGGTGCCGTGCGTGTAGAAGTTGACGCCGTGCAGCGTGTGCAGGAAGCCCCAGACGCCGGCCCCGAAGAAGGCAAGGGTTGCGCAGCCGAGCGACCACAGCAGGGCGGCCTTGTTCGGATGATCGCGCCGGCCTTTCCAGACCATGACGAAGGCAAAGGCCATCATCGAGAAGAACGGGACGACTTCGAGCGATGAGAAGATCGAACCGATCCACTGCCAGTAACCGGGCGTGCCGATCCAGTAGTAGTGGTGGCCGGTGCCCAGGATGCCGGAGAACAGCGCGGCGGCGACGATGACATAGAGCCATTTTTCCACCACTTCCCGGTCGACCCCCGTCAGCTTCAACATCAGGTATGCGAGGACCGAGGCCATGATCAGTTCCCAGACGCCTTCAACCCACAGATGGACGATGTTCCACCAGTATTGCTTGTCGAGGGACAGGTTGCCCGGGTTATAGAAGCTGAACAGGAACAGCAGAGCCAGGCCCCACAGCCCCAGAAGCAGTATGTTGGTGATCGCGGTCTTCTTGCCCTGCAGCACCGTCATGGTGATGTTGTAGAGGAAGATGAGAGCAGCAACGACGATGCCGACCTTGACCCAGATGGGCTGTTCGATGAACTCGCGCCCTTCCTTGCCGAGCAGCCAGTTGCCCTCGAACAGGTTGAAGACATAGGTCAGCACCGCTCCAAGCGTTCCGACCACCAGGATGATCAGCTGGAGATAGGCCAGCTTCTGGGAATGGATTTCCCGTTCCGCCTCTTCCGGGATCAGGAAATAGGCCGATCCCATGAAGCCGAGCAGAAGCCACACGATCAGCGCGTTGGTGTGCAGCATCCGGACGATGTTGAACGGCAGCAGTTCGGAGAGGAAATTGGGCGAGACATAGATCCAGCCCGCGAGCAGACCGCCCAGAACCTGAACGGCGAAGAGAGCAAGCGCGACGGCGAAATACGCCAGGGCGACTTTCTGTGATTGGTATTTCATCTTGAGTGTCCTTCAGCGTTCAAATCAACCGGCGTCATTCGGCGGCCAGTCCTGAGCGTCGATCTTGTCCGTCCAGATCAGGAAATTGGCGAGATCGCGGATTTCCTCGTCCGTGAGGTTGAACTGCGGCATCTGCCGGCGTCCCTCGACCCCCGACGGCTGGGCTTCCATCCAGCCTTTCAGTGTATCGAAGGCGGCTTCCGGATCGTCCAGAACGCCCCAGCGGGTCATCACGTTTCCGACCTCGGGAGCGAAATAAGCCCCCTCGCCCAGGATCGTGTGGCAGTTGATGCAGGCGTTTTCTTCCCAGACCCTTTTGCCCGCGACGACGCTGTCGGTCAGCGTGCTCGCGTCGGTCGAGGTGCTGGTGATGTAAAGATGGCTTTGCACCGACAAGCCGATGAAGATGATGATGAAGAAGAGTGACCCGCCATAAAATATGTTTCGGGCCATGCTTTTGGTCATGACTTCGCGCATGGCGACCGACCCCCTTTTCGTAGCCGTTGATAGTGGACGAACCATCGGCTGGCGGCGGGGCAAGCTCCTTAACAAAAGTCAACTGGCCGGAAATTTCGGCGTGCTCACCCGAGGGCGGCGATGCGGGCCTGCGGAAAGACCTCGAGTGCTGCCTCGATCGCGGGCCGTTCCATCAGGCAGAAGCCGGTCGACAGCGCGTCTGCGAGAGCGGCGGAAGGAGCGGTTACGGCGCAGATCCGCCAGCGGGGTTCCGCCCCCTTCGGATCGAGGATGTGGCTGTGAGCCGCGCCGGGCCCGATCAGCGTTCCCGTCGGAGATGACACGGCAAGCGCCCTGTCCCGGAGCCCGACTTCATCGATGACACTTCCGTCCGGCAGGGCAATACCCGCCCGCCATGGGGTACCGTCCGGACGGGTGCCGATGGCGCTGATCTCGCCCATGTCGACCAGAACGCCGGTATGGCCTTCCTGCTGCAGCAGGGCGGCCACCAGGTCCGCGGCGTGGCCTTGCGCGATGCCGTTGAAGGTCAGCGCCATGCCGGGACGCGCCAGCCGGATGCTGTCTTCCGAGAGGTAAACGTCCTGCCAGCCGGCCAGCTCGCGCGCGGCGTCGACATCGCCGCTGGTGGCGATGGCGTGCCACAGCGGCTGAACCGTCGGATCGAAGGCGCCGCCGGTCGCCGCATGCACCTGCCCGGCCAGCCGGAACAGCGCAAGGACCTCGGGATCGGGCCAGGCCCAGCGGCCGTCGCGGTTGAGACGCACCAGTCCCGAATCGGCATGGAGCGAGAACCGGGCTTCCACCTGGGCAAGCAGGCGCTCTACCTTCCTGAACAGCCGCCGGGCGGAGCGGCGGTCCGTGCCGGTCAGCACGATCCTCGCGGCCGATCCCATGGCCCGGCCGTGCCACTCGGCGGTCTCCGCCGCGCGGGCAGGCGAGACGACCGCGGCAGCGGCCATGATGGTCAGAAAGCGGCGGCGGCTGATCATTGCGTGTCTCCCTTCGGCGCTGCCGGCGCGGGACCGGGTGCGGCGGCGCGTACCCGCCGCTTCAGGATCGTGCAGGTCTCGGGATCGTTGAAGATCACCTGGCATCGCAGGCACAGAACGCATTCGTTGGGATTGATGCGGCCGATCGGATCGATTGCGCCCACCGTGCATTTGGTCTCGCACAGCCGGCACTCGCGGCCGCACTGCGAGCGCCGGTGCAGCCAGTCGAAGATCTTCAGTTTCGCTGGAATGGCAAGACCGGCGCCCAGCGGGCACAGATAACGGCAAAAGAAGCGTTCGATGAAAAGGCCTGCGGCAATTAGTGACAGGGCGAAGAGGACAAAGGGCCACGCCCGTAGGAAGCGGAGCGAAATCGCGGTCTTGAATGGCTCCACCTCAGCCGCGATTAGGGCGTGGTGCATGGAATAGAACGACAGTGCTAGGATGGCCACGAAGGCGGTGTACTTGATCATCCAGAGCCTCTCGTGCAGAGCCTGGGGTACGGCGATCTGCCTGACGCCCAGCCTCTGGGCGGCAAAATTGAGCAGTTCCTGCAAGGCGCCGAACGGGCACAGCCAGCCGCAATAGACGCCGCGCCCCCAGAAGAGCAGCCCCAGCGCCACGAAGGACCACAGCAGGAAGATCACGGGCTCGATCAGGAAAGTTTCCCAGCGGAAACCCGTCAGCAGCGAATGGATGAAGGCCACCACCTGGACGACGGAGAGCTGGCCGTTCAGCCACCAGCCGAGACCGAAGAGCGTCACGGCCAGAAAGCTCATGCGGCCGATGAGCCACACCCTCTTCCGGCGGACGATGCTTTCCTGGAAGAGAAGCACGAGCGCCAGCGAAACGAGCATGGTGACGACGAAGACGGCGGCCGGCTTCTTCGCCTTCCAGATCTCCCGCCAGAGCGGTTCGGCTTCCGGCGGAGGCGCCGTATGGAACCTTTCCGGCAACGCATAATCCGCAGTAATCGTCGTGGCGACCGTTGCCCCGCCGGCGGTCGGGCGCTCCGCCTTGACCTCGACCCGGAACGGCCTGGTCGCGTCGATTGCCGGATCGAGCCGGAATAGGCTCATTTCCTTCAGAGAGGGCGCGCCCGCAATGGCCAGCTTCTTGACAAGGACATAATCCGTTTCGTCGGGAACGAACCGGGTTCCGTCCTGCACCACCGCGATGCGGTCGAAGTTACCGCTGCGGCGCCATTCGGTCCCACGGTGCGAATGCAGGCCGCCGGACAGAACGGCCAGGGCGGTGTCGCCCGGACCGAGCGAGCCGATCGCCCTGGTGTAGACCTGCTGGCCGAGCAGATTGCGCCCGACCGTCGGCGGATCGACGATGCCGGTATAAAGATCGAGAAAGTCTCCGGGGCCCGGCGGCACAGGCACCTTTGCCCCGCGCAGCGCCTCGGCGGCTTCGTCCATGGTGACGCGCACATGCGCCAGCGCGCCCATGGCAACGAGAGATGGCCAGTCGGCGGGCTCATAGCCGAGGCGGTCGATTCCCCCGCCCCCGATCAGCCCGCGTGCAACGGCAAGCGTGTGCGCGGTTCTCAGAATGCCGTCCCGAATAACTCCCGTGGAGACTGTTGCCCGCGCGATCACGTCGGGCAGGTCGCTTTGGGACGCGAGCACCGATTTGCGCTCCGCCCTCAGATCAACCCCCCGGTATCCGTCGACGTAGCGGGCGATGTCCTCATCGGAAATGCCGAGCGTCAGCACCGGCTCGTTGTGCTGCATCAGCCGCGCCCCGGCGATGCGGGCGTCGAGTCCGATGGCGACGAGCACATCGAGCGGCCGTCCGGAATAGCCGATGGAACCGGCAATCTCCCAGGTCGACCCGACATAGCCGATCACTCGCCCGTCCCGGGAGACCGTCCAGGACGGAACCCCATCCTCGTTTCGGGTGACCGTTAGGGGTTCGGTGCTCTGGAACAGCTCCGCGGCGAGGGCCGCATCGGGACGCGCGGGTGAAATCGCGTCATCGGCCAGACCCGTCGCCAGGCAGGGCTCCGCCAGCAGCAGGATTGCGAGCAGAAAGACAAAAATTTGGCGCATGAGCGAGCTTCCGATCTGACAGCAGCGACCGTGCCGCAGCGGCCGATTTCTTACCTTAACAAAAGTCAAGGCGGCGGCAGGTCGCCCCGTGCATCGTTGGCACCGCCTCACCAGCCAACGGAGATTTCCGCAATGAAAAGCCAGAAGACCCCAGTCAGGTATGCGCTGTTAGCAGGCGCTGCCGTGACACTTGCCCTCGCCGCAGGCAACGCCTGGGCGCAGGACAAGCCGGCCGGTCACGGCGACACGCCCGCCGCCGCATACGAACCCAGCATGACGACACTTGGAAACATCAAGGTCGAGATTCCGGGCCGCAAGGCGGATGACCCGGTGATTACGGCCGATGAATTTCAGCTGGGATCCAAGATCTACTTCGAACGCTGCGCCGGCTGTCATGGCGTGCTGCGCAAGGGGGCAACCGGCAAGCCGCTGACGCCCGACATCACGCGCGATCTCGGCTACGAGCACCTGAAGGACTTCATCACCTACGGCTCGCCCGCCGGCATGCCCAACTGGGGCACTTCCGGTGAACTGTCGGAAGCCGACGTGGACCTGATGGCCCGCTACGTGCTGCTCGATCCCCCGGCTCCGCCGGAATTCGGCATGCCCGAAATGAAGGAAAGCTGGAAGCTTCTGGTCAAACCGGAAGACCGTCCGACCAAGCAGATGAACGACATCGATCTGGACAACCTGATGTCGGTCACGCTGCGTGATTCGGGCCAGATCGCCCTGATCGACGCCGGCACCTACGAGATCAAGGAAGTGATCGACACCGGTTATGCGGTGCACATCAGCCGGATCTCCGCTTCCGGCCGCTATCTCTTCGTGATCGGCCGCGACGCCAAGGTCAACATGATCGACCTGTGGATGGAGCATCCCGCAACCGTTGCCGAAATCAAGGTCGGCTCGGAAGCCCGCTCGATCGAAACGTCGAAGTTCAAGGGCTGGGAAGACAAATACGCGATCGCCGGCTCCTACTGGCCGCCGCAGTATGTGATCATGGATGGTGAAACGCTCGAGCCGCAGAAAATCGTCTCGACCCGCGGCAACATCTATGACGAACAGACCTATCACCCCGAGCCTCGCGTCGCCTCGATCGTGGCGTCACACTACAAGCCTGAGTTCATCGTCAACGTGAAGGAAACCGGCAAGATCCTGCTGGTGGACTACACCGACCTGAAGAACCTCAAGACCACCGAGATCGAAGCAGAACGCTTCCTGCATGACGGCGGTTTCGACAGCACCAAGCGCTACTTCCTCGTGGCGGCCAACGCTCGCGGCAAGATCGCTGTCGTCGACACCAAGGAAGACAAGCTGGTCGGACTGGTCGAAACCGAAGGCCAGACCCCACACCCGGGACGCGGCGCGAACTTCGTGCACCCGGCGTTCGGACCGGTCTGGGCAACCTCGCACCTGGGTGACGACTCGGTGGCGCTGATCGGCACCGATCCGGAAGGACATCCGGACCAGGCCTGGAAACTGGTCGACAGTTTCTATGCCCTGGGCGGTGGATCGCTGTTCATCAAGACACACCCGAACTCGACACATCTTTATGTCGACGCACCGCTGAACCCGGAATCTGAAATCTCGGGCTCCGTCGCGGTGTTCGATATCTCCAAGATGACGGGCAACACCGACGAAGATCCGGAATACACCACTCTGCCGATCGCGCAATGGGCCGGTATCCCCGAAGGTCAGCCACGCGTCGTGCAGCCGGAATTCAACAGGGACGGCACGGAAGTGTGGTTCTCGGTCTGGAACGGCAAGGAGCAGGAAAGCGCCATCGTCGTCGTCGACGACAAGACGCTGGAACTGAAGCAGGTGATCAAGGACCCGCGCCTGATCACGCCGACCGGCAAGTTCAACGTCTACAACACGCGCGCCGACGTCTACTGACGTCACGCCAGGGAGAGGCGGTTCTCCGCCTCTCCCCTTTTTCCCCGATACCAAGTGGCAGGAGCGCAACATGAAACAGCCGGGTAAGGTCTATCTGATCGGTGCGGGTCCCGGAGACCCCGAACTCCTGACCTTGCGGGCGCTGCGCATGCTTCAGGAAGCCGATGTCGTTGTCTACGACCGGCTCGTTTCACCGGAAATCCTGGCCCTGTCTCCGGAAAGCGCGCAAAAGCTTTCCGTTGGAAAATCCGCGGACAACCACCCGGTTCCGCAGGAAAAGATCAACGAAATTCTCGCCGACTTCGCCCATCAGGGCCTGACCGTTGCGCGTCTGAAAGGCGGCGACCCGCTGATTTTCGGCCGGGGTTCCGAAGAGGCTGCCCACCTGGCCGCTGAGGGCATCTGCGTGGAATATGCGCCCGGCATCACCGCTGCCCAGGGCGCGGCCGCCACCAGCGGCGTCCCCCTGACCCACCGCGGCCTTGCCACCGGCGTTCGCTATGTCACCGGACACCGGCAGGCCAACGGAAGCCTGGACCTCGACTGGAAAAGCCTTGCCTGCGAAGAAACGACGCTGGTCGTCTACATGGGCGTTGCCAATATCGGCCAGATCGCCATGCGCCTTGTGGCCGAAGGCCTGAGCGAGGCGACGCCCGTCATGGCCATTGCCAACGCGACGACCCCTCGCGAGACCAGGCTTTTTTCCGAACTCGGCCAGGTGGCGCTGGATGTCCGCGACGCCGGCCTGAAGGCACCGGTGCTGTTCATCATCGGCAAGGTCGTCTCCCTCGCAGCCGAGTGGCCCGCGAATGCGGTCGACATGATGATGGTGGCAGCGAACGCGGGAGCCGGCGAGAGGCTGGCCCATGCTTAAGACCCTCCTGACCGTTGCCTTCTGCCTCCTGGCCATCGCCAGCCTGGCGCTGGCCGACGAAGGCAGATCTTCCGACGAACTCGTCAACCTCGTCCGCCAGGACTGCGGTTCGTGCCACGGCATGACCCTGAAGGGCGGCCTGGGACCCGACATCCGGCCCGGCGCGCTCGCCCATTACGACGGCGACACCCTGTCCTCGGTGATCCTGGACGGCGTTCCCGGAACGGCCATGCCGCCCTGGCGTCCGATCATGACCGAAGCCGAAGCCAGAAAGATTGCAGACTATCTTTTGCAGGGAGAGTTGAAATGAAATGGCTGAGCGGGGCCGCTCTGGCCCTCCTGATGCTTGCGCCCGTCCACGCCGAGACCATTGTCGCAACGGGCGATCTCGGCCTGGTCGTCGAACGCGCGTCGGGCTCCCTGCTTCTTGTCGACCAGTCCGAGCGGGCGGCGATGGGGCGGATCACCGGCCTCGGCGACCTCTCCCATGCAAGCCTCGTCTATTCGCCCGACGAACGCTTCGCCTATGTCTTCGGACGGGACGGCGGCCTGTCTAAGGTCGACCTCGTGGAGCGGAAGGTCGCCGGGCGCATCATTCAGTCGGGCAATTCCATCGGCGGGGCAATCTCCGACGACGGCACCCTCGTTGCCGTTTCCAACTACGAACCGGGCGGCGTCAGGGTCTTCGACGCGGACACGCTGGAACCGGTTCTCGACATTCCGACCGGCTCCAAGACGATCGGCCTCGTCGACGCACCCGGCCGCCGCTTCGTCTTCACGCTCTGGGATGCCGGCGAGACCTGGATCGCGGATCTTTCCGGTGTCGAGCCGGAGATCACCAAGATCAAGGACATGGGCCGCAATCCCTATGACGCCCTCATCACCGGCGACGGCCGCCTCTACATCACCGGCCTCTTCGGCGAGGACGGACTGACGGCGCTCGACCTCTGGGACCCGGCCCCGAAGCCCATCCGGGTTCTGCCGCACTACGGCCGCGGCGAACAGGAGCTGCCCGTCTACAAGATGCCCCATCTGGAAGGCTGGGCGAAGGCGGGCCGGGAATTCGTGCTTCCCGCCGTCGGCCATCACGAGGTCCTGTGGATCGACGGGGAAACCCTGGCAGAAACCGGCCGGACCGAGACTTACGGACAGCCGGTCTTTGCCATGTCCCGTCCCGACGGACGCCAGGTCTGGGTCAATTTCGCCCATCCCCTTAACGACACCATCCAGGTGATCGACACGATGTCCAAGAAGGTCGTCCACGAGTTCAAGCCGGGCCCTGCCGTGCTGCACATGGAGTTCACCCCGCGCGGCAACGAAGTCTGGGTCTCGGTCCGCGATGCCGGCAAGGTCGTCGTCTACGACACCCGGACCTTCGAAAAACGCGGCGAGATCGCAGCGGAAAGCCCGTCCGGCATCTTCTTTACGGCCCGGGCGCACAGGACGGGACTTTGAGCGATGATCGACCTGCTTGACCCGCTGGACCTGCATCTGCTCGACGGTTGGCAGCGCGACCTGCCGATCGTCCCGCGCCCCTTCGGGCAGATCGGCCGGGAAGCCGGCTGCGGCGAAGCTGAAGTGATCCGCCGGCTTGCCGCCATGCTGGAGAGCGGCCGGATCACGCGCGTCGGCGCGACCTGCGCCCCCAACACGGTTTCAGCCAGCACGCTGGCCGCGCTTTCAGCGCCTGAGGAAGTCATCGAGGAGGTCGCCGAGATCGTCGGGCGGCAGCCGGGCGTCAATCATTCCTATTTGCGGGAAAACCGCTGGAACCTCTGGTTTGTCGCCACCGGGCCCGACCGGCGGCATGTCGACTGCGCCCTGGAAGCGATCCGTGAGGAGACCGGGCTCGACGTTCTGGACCTTCCCATTGTTCGCCCGTTCAACATCGATCTCGGTTTCCGACTGAACAAGGAGATGGACCGGCCACCAGCGCCCCGGCCGGTCCGCTTGGCGTGCCTGCAGGAGGGGGACCACGACCTTCTGCAGGCACTGTCCACTGGCTTGCCGATCCGCGAGCGCCCCTATCTGAAAATCGCGGACCAACTTGGCCGCAGCGAAGGGGATGTGCTCGCGCGGATTGGGGACCTGCAGGAGGCCGGCATCATTTCGCGCCTTGGCGTCATCGTGCGCCATCGCGCCCTCGGCTGGCGCTCGAACGCCATGGTCGTCTGGGACATCGCACCGGAACGGATCACCGCCGCCGGCCCGGTCCTGGCAGCCCAGCCCGGCATCACCCTGTGCTACGAGCGGCGCCCCGTGGAAGGCGTCTGGCCCTACCGCCTCTACAGCATGATCCACTCCCAGAGCCGAACCAGGGCACTGGAGGTTCTGGAGAAGGCATCGCAATTGCCGGAACTCCAGGGTGTCCGCCACGACGTCCTCTTCTCGAGCCGGTGCTTCAAGCAGACGGGCGCGATGATCTCAACTCAGGGAGTTGCCGCATGAGCATCGAACTTTCCGAGCTGGACAGGAAGCTGATCAACCGCCTGCAGGACGACCTGCCGCTGACCGCCCGTCCCTTCGTGTCCCTCGCCGAGGAACTCGGCCTGGAGGAACAGGACGTGGTCGACCGGATCCGGCGCTTGCGCGACGACGGGCTGCTCACCCGCTTCGGCCCCTTTTTCGACGCCGAGGCCCTGGGTGGCGCCTTTTGCCTGTGCGCAATGGCGGTGCCCGAGGACCGGTTCGAGGAGGTCTTAACAAAAGTCAATGCCTACCCGGAGGTCGCGCATAACTATGAACGGGACCACAGGCTGAACATGTGGTTCGTGCTGGCAACGGAAAACCAGGCCGCCATCTCCGAGACGGCCCGGTCGATTGAACAAGACACGGGCCTTAAGGTTCTCCTGTTTCCGAAAGAACGTGAATTTTTCATTGGATTCCGTGTGACCGCATGACTCTAGATCCGACAGACCGGGCAATCGTCGAAGCAACGCAGGCTGGTCTGCCGCTGGTGCCGGCACCCTTTGCCGTGGTGGCCGAAACGCTCGGCATTTCCGAAGAGGAAGTGATCGCCAGGCTGAAGGCTCTGAAGGACCAGGGCATCGTCCGCAGGATCGGCGCCGCCCCCAATCATTACCGGCTCGGCATGACCGCGAACGGCATGACGGTCTGGGATGTCGACGACGCAGTTGTCGACACTCTCGGCGAAAAGGTCGGTGCCCTGTCCTTTGTGACGCACAGCTACCGCCGCCCGCGCGCGCTTCCCGTCTGGCCCTACAATCTCTTTGCCATGGTGCACGGCAAAAGCCGAGACGAAGTCATGGCCAAGCGGGCCGAGATCGCCGCTCTGCTCGGGAATGCCTGCCGTGAGAGCGACATCCTTTTTTCCACGCGCATCCTGAAAAAGACCGGAATGCGGCTGCGCAGACGCGAGGATTGACCGATGTTTCGACTGACCGAATACATGCACCAGATCGTCGATCCGACCCCGGTGCGCATCCGGAGTGGAAACGGTTCCGTGAAGCCGGTCGTCATCTGGAACCTGACCCGGCGCTGCAACCTGAAATGCCGCCACTGCTATACGGTGTCCGCGGATGTCGATTTCCCGGGTGAGCTTTCCCACGAGCAGGCCATGGAAACGCTTGAGGATCTCGGCCGTTTCAAAATTCCCGGCCTGATCCTGTCGGGCGGCGAGCCGCTGGACCGCAAGGACCTGTTCGAAATCGCAACCCGCGCCCGCAAGCTGGTGCGCATGCTGGCCCTGTCGACCAACGGCACCAGGTTGCATGGCGAAATGGCCGATCGGGTCGCGGAGGTCGGTTTCGATTATGTCGGCATTTCGATCGACGGCATCGGGCCGACCAACGACTGGTTCCGCGGCGTGGAAGGCGCCTATAATTCGGCGCTTCGCGGGGTGCGCGAGTGCAAGGCCCGCGGCATCAAGGTCGGACTGCGGTTCACGCTGACCGAAGGCAACTTCACCAGCCTGCCGGATCTCCTGCACCTGTGCGACGACGAGGGTGTCGACAAGTTCTACCTGTCCCATCTCGTTTATGCCGGCCGGGGCGACAAGCACCGGGGCGAGGATGCCGAGCACAAGCGCTCCCGCTGGGCCATGGATCTGCTGATGGACCGGGCCTGGGCGAGCGTTACCGGAGACCGGAAGCTGGACATCGTCACCGGCAACAACGATGCCGACGCCGTCTATTTCCTGAACTGGGTCGAAAGAAAATTCGGAAGTATCAAGGCCGACCATGTCCGCAGGCACCTGGAGGCCTGGGGCGGCAATTCCTCCGGCCTCGGCGTCGCTAACATCGACACCCAGGGCAACGTTCATCCGGACACCTACTGGTCGGACTACACGGTCGGCAGCGTCAAGCAGGCGCCGTTCTCCGAACTATGGACCGGTGACGACACGATGCTTGGCCAGCTCAGAACAAGACCGAGGCCGCTCAAGGGCCGCTGCGGCGCCTGTGCCTTCAAGGAGGTTTGCGGCGGCAACACGCGCATCCGCGCCCTGCAGCTGACCGGAGACCCCTGGGCGGAAGATCCGGCCTGTTACCTCAGTGACGAAGAAATCGGTCTCGACGGCGGCACGAACGAGCGTCTGGTCGTGACCCCATTCCGTGGAAAGAGCCATGACCCGGTTCATCGCTTCGCTTAGCGCCCTGCTGCTGATGATGGCAGCTCCCCTCGCGGATCCGGCAGGGGACTATGCCGCCAACTGCCAGGAATGCCATGGCGCCGGCCGTCTCGGCGGCCTCGGCCCCGCCCTCATTCCCGAAACCCTCGGCCGGATGCGCGGGCCCAACCTCGCCGCGGTCATCCGTGAAGGACGCAAGGCGACTCAAATGCCGGCCTTCGCCGAGGAACTTTCGGACAGCCAGATCGATGCTCTTTCCGAGTTCCTGCATCAACCCCTGGCGGAGGTTCCCGCATGGGGCGAAAACGAGATCCTGGCAAGCCGTCAGCTCAACGCAGACTATGAACCGGTCGGCAAGCCGCTGTGGTCTTCCGACCCGATGAACATCACGCTCGTTGTCGAGACCGGCGACCATCACGTCAGCGTGCTGGACGGCGACACCTTCGAGACCCTCGACCGCTTCGCGACACCCTTCGCCGTCCACGGCGGGCCGAAGTTTTCGCCCGAGGGCCGCTACGTCTTCATCATGTCGCGCGACGGCTGGGTGCAGAAATACGATCTCTACGCCCTTCAGGAAGTCGGCAGGATCCGGGCCGGCCTCAACAGCCGCAACATCGCCATGAGCCATGACGGCAAGTGGCTGGCGGTCGCCAACTACCTGCCGATGACGCTGACGATCCTGTCGACGGAAGACCTGTCCGTGGCAACGGTCATGGACATCGCGGCCAAGGACGGCACCCCGAGCCGCGTCTCCGCCGTCTACCAGGCGCCGCAGCGCAAGAGCTTCATCCTCGCCCTCAAGGACGCCCCGGAAATCTGGGAAGTGGCGACGGATCCCGACGCTGAGCCCGTCTACGAGGGCTTCGTGCACAGCCGCGAAAAGGGCATGGTGGAGGCGCTGCCTTCTTCCGAGGGCCTCTTCGCCCGCCGGCGCATCCAGATCTCGGAGCCCCTGGACGACTTTTTCTTCGACGACGACTACCGCAACCTCGTCGGCGCCTCGCGCGACGGCGAACGGGGCGTTGTCGTCAACCTTACCGTCGGCCGCGAAATCGCCGAACTGCCGCTGCAGGGAATGCCGCATCTCGGTTCCGGCATCAGTTGGGAACGCAACGGTCATCGGGTCATGGCGACACCCCATCTGAAAGAGGGCAAGCTGTCGATCATCGATACGGAAGACTGGAAACAGATCGCGACGATCAAGACGGACGGTCCCGGTTTCTTCCTGCGCAGCCACGAGAACACGCCCTATTTCTGGGCCGACGTCTTCTTCGGTCCCCACAAGGACGAGATCCACGTGATCGACAAGCAGAGCCTTGAGATCGTCAAGACGATCCGGCCGGTGGAAGGAGCAACCGTCGCCCATGTCGAATTCACCAAGGACGGCCGATATGCCCTTGTCTCCGTGTGGGAAGACGACGGCGCGGTAATCGTCTACGACGCCGCGACTTTGGAAGAAGTGAAGCGTCTGCCGATGCGCAAACCTTCGGGGAAGTACAATGTCTGGAACAAGATCACCTTTTCTGAAGGCACCAGCCACTGAGGCCGTTCTCGTCTCGCACGGCCAGCCGTCGCACCAGGCAAAAGGTGAGGCCCATCTGCGCGCGCTTGCGCGTGAGGTTCAGGAATTCCTTCCCGGCTGGTCGGTCCGCTCCGCCACGCTGGCGGCGCCCGGCACGCTCGATCATGCACTGTCGGCCTGCCGGACGGCACCGATGGTTTTCCCTGTTTTCATGGCCGACGGCTGGTTCACGCAAAAGGCGCTCGCCCGCCGCTTGGAGGGCTCGGGCGCACGGCAGCTGCCACCGCTCGGCGTTCACCCGGAGCTGCCGCGCCTAACGGCGCGTCTGCTTCGGTCAACGGGCGAACAAGCCGGTTGGGCCCGGTCCGGCTTCGAGGTGCTGCTGGCCGCGCACGGCTCGGCAACCGGACCGGCGGCGGGAGAATGCACCATGACCTTCGCAGCCACCCTCGCTCGCTGGTTGCCGACAGCGCAGATCCGCGTCGGATTTCTGGAACAGGATCCTCATCTGGCGGACGTTGCCGCAGTGTGCGGCCTGCGCACCCTCGCCCTGCCCTTCTTCGCAGGCGTGGGGGGCCATTTGACCCGCGACGTTCCGGAGGCTCTGGACCGGGCCGGTTTTCACGGGCTTCGCATGCAGTCCCTGGGCGAAGCCTATTTCGTGCCCGAACTGATCGCGCACACCCTCAGATACGCCGCTTGCGAGGACGTTGCCGCATGACCCGGATCGAAACAGGCTGGTCCGTCAGGACGCTCGCGATCGTTTTCTATCCCTTCACTGCCGGAGCGGTTGCGATCAATCTCTTCATGCTGAGCCTCATGGGCCAGGCCATCGGCCTGCCGGCCCTTCCACCCCTCTGGGCCGTCGGCCTCAGCCTCCCGCTCGGCATCCCGGCAACCTGGTGGGCGGCGAAATGGATCCGCGGCCTGATGGACGAAGCCGACGGAAAACCGCCGACCTCCTGAGCTCTTTCCAATCAATCAACCGGTGAAAGCCGCAGTCGGCACGACAGGCGACAAGAGGAAGAGGTCCAATTGATCAACGCCCCACAACATCGAGGCATGCTTCGAGCTGCTGCGGGAGCCGCCGTCCTGTTCGGTCTGCTGACGGTCCTTTCCGGCGGCCTGGTGTTGTTCGGCGGTGAAGAGCCACTTCGCCTTGCCGGAAAGATCGTCCGGTTCGTGCTCTTGTTCAATTTACTGGCCGGATTTGTTTATGTCGTTGCTGGTGTGGGACTTCTGCGCCGCAAACGGTGGGCCTGCTGGCTGGCCGCCGCCATTCTTCTGGGCACGGCGACCGTGTCCGTTGCCTTCGGCCTGCACGTGCTGCAAGGCGGCGCCTTTGAAATGCGAACGGTTCTGGCGCTCACCTTCAGAACAGCGGTCTGGGCGATAATCACCTGGATTGCCTTGAAAACCATGGGGACCGAGTGGGCGGTCCCCGCGTTTCACCCTTCGCACTGTGTGAGTAAGCAAAATGAAACCGGCGGAAAAATCCGCCGGCCATTTGACTGCAACTTTCCCGTAGAACCTAACCCCTGAGCCAGCCGGACGTCCCGTTTT
>JBNKGB010000045.1:0-33222 GCA_050289605.1 Roseibium sp.
GGCTGACTGCGACCTGACTGACATTGAGTTCTTCGGCCGCCAACGTCAGGCTGCACAGACGTGCGGCAACCTCAAACGTTCGCAACGGATTTAAGGGCGGAAAGCTGTTTTGTGTCATAGTGTTGCTTCTTCGGGCTTGCCTCCAACAGTACTATGCCGGTCCTCGCAAAAAAAGCCCGTCCCATACCGCTCGGTGCTAGACGCGCTCGATGACCAGGGCAATTCCCTGTCCGACACCAATGCACATCGTCGCCAAAGCCCGCCGGGCACCGTGCAGCGACAGTTCGAGCGCCGCCGTTCCTGCGATCCGTGCACCTGACATACCGAGCGGATGGCCGAGAGCGATCGCACCACCGTTGGGGTTAACCCGGGGATCGTCATCGGCAATACCGAGATCACGCAGCGTCGCAAGTCCCTGGGACGCAAAGGCTTCGTTTAGCTCGATGATATCGAAATCCTTTTCTGAGAGCCCAAGTCTGGCCATCACCTTCTTGCTGGCCGGCGCAGGGCCAAAGCCCATGATACGCGGTGCGACCCCGGCGGTGGCACCTCCAGATACACGCGCAATTGGCGTCAGGTTGTGGCGCTTTATCGCGGGCTCGGATGCCAGGATCAATGCCGCCGCACCGTCGTTCACCCCACTTGCATTCCCCGCGGTAACGGATCCCCCTTCTCGAAACGGAGCGCGCAAGGCTGCAAGACCTTCAAGGCTTGTCTCGGGTCGCGGATGCTCGTCCTTGTCGACAACCTTCGGATCGCCCCTGCGCTGGGGGATCGTGACCGGCGTGATCTCCCGCGCGAAACGACCGGTCTGCATCGCCAGGGCGGCCTTCTGCTGCGATTTCAGCGCGAACGCGTCCTGGTCCTCACGGGAGATACCGAAATCCTCCGCCACGTTTTCAGCGGTTTCAGGCATGCTGTCGACGCCGTATTGAGCTTTCATCAGCGGATTTACGAAGCGCCAGCCGATCGTCGTATCGTGAATTTCCGCGGACCTGGAGAATGCCGCTTCGGCCTTCGGGATCACAAATGGCGCGCGCGACATGCTTTCGACCCCGCCTGCAACGATCAGATCGGCCTCACCTGCCCTGATTGCCCGTGCTGCGGTTATGACAGCATCCATACCCGAACCGCAAAGGCGATTGATCGTGGTACCCGGAACCGTCTCGGGTAGACCCGCGAGCAGCAGGGACATCCGCGCGACGTTGCGGTTGTCCTCGCCGGCCTGGTTTGCACAACCGAAAACCACTTCATCGACGGCCGACCACTCCAGGTCATGACGTGCCTGCAGAGCCTTGAGGGGGACCGCCCCGAGATCGTCCGCCCGAATTGAGGCAAGGCCACCGCCGAAACGCCCGATCGGCGTGCGAATATAATCACAAATGAAAGCTTCGCTCATGTCTTCCTCTGAAGGTCTCAAGGGCAATGTTTCCGTGAAACGGGTAGCGAATACCCGTGCCACCGTGGCTGCCGATGCCTTAGCCGAGAACGACCAGGCTGTCCCCGGCGCGCGTCCCCTGGCCCTCCGGCAGCACAAAAACGGGATTTATTTCCGCTTCCTGAAGCCGTCCATCGAGTGTCTCCACCATGGAAGAAAAGCAGAGGATCGTGTCGACCAACGCCTCGATATCCGCCGCAGGGTTGCCGCGGAACCCCTTGAGCAGAGCTCCGGCCTTGATCTCGTCGATCATGCCGCGCGCGTCCTGGCGGCTGACGGGAAGAAGACGAATAGCGACATCCTTGTAGAGCTCGGTGGTCACCCCGCCGGCGCCGAGCAGAATATAAGGGCCGAGCTGAGGATCACGATTGAAGCCGAGGATCATTTCCACGCCGCCGGAAATCTGTTCCTGCACCAGGAAGCCATCGATCTTTGCAGCTGTTGCAGCCCGAACGCGAGCAAGCATGTCGGTGCAGATCCGGCCGATCTCTCCAGGTGTTACATTGAGCGCGACCCCACCCAGTTCGGATTTGTGCAAGATTTCGTTCGAAAGGATTTTGACCACCATGGGGCCGCCGAAGTTCCGCGCGGCAGCCATTGCTGCTTCAGGAGACCCGACCGCAACCTCACGTGTCACCGGCACTCCGAACCGGGCGAACAGAGCCTTGGCATCGGCTTCGTTGAGAGAACCTGCGGGGAGCCCCGAGCAGTCTATATCCCGCTTTTGAGTGACTTCGCCGGCACCAGGCTTCAAGCGCGGCTGAAGTCCCCGAAGAGCGGAAGCACAGCTTTCCGGCGCGGCAAATGCAGGTATTCCGCTGGTGTTCAGGTGCTTGACGATATTTGGCGCGTCCGGGCTAACATATGCCAGAATGGGCTTGTTTGTGTACTCCAGAGAATCGAGTACCGGCCTTGCAACCAGATCGGGCTGGGCAATCGAGGACGATCCGACGACGACCACGATCGCATCATAGGACGGGCTCTCCGCCAGGATGCGCAGGATCGAACGGAAAAGATCCGGTTGCAGTCCGGCGAGGGTCACGTCGATCGGATTGCGGTCCAGTGCGGCTTCCTTCAGTTCCAGCGCAAGCAGCTTCTGAGAGGTCTGCGCGTCAGGAGCCGGCATTTCGAGTTTTGCCAAACCCAAGTTGTCGGCGACGACTGTGGCCGCGCCTCCGGTCGACGTCACGATCGCAACCCGGTTTCCGGTCATCCCACGCCCTTGTGCGAGCGCAGCGGGGATGTCGAGCAGATCGGCAAAGGTTTGGGCACGGATCACGCCAATCTGAGCAAACAACGCGTCATATACTTCGTCGGCTCCGGCCAGGGCGCCGGTGTGGGAAACAGCAGACTGTGCTCCGGATTCCGACCTGCCGACCTTATAAGCGACGATTGACTTTCCGGCCGCAATCACCCGGGTTGCCGCTTCGCGGAACTTTTTCACGTCCCGGATGGTTTCCAGATAAAGCGCGACCACCTTCGTGGCTTCGTCATCGGCAAGCGCAGCAAGGAAATCGGAGACCTCCAGGTCCGCTTCGTTGCCGGTCGCGACCAGTTTCGAAAACCCGATGCCCCGTGCCACCGCGCGTGAGAGGAGAGAACCGAGGATGCCGCCGCTTTGCGACAGGAGCGCAATCCTGCCGGTCGGGAAGTCGTCCACTTCCATGGCGCCACTGGCGGTCAAAGGGATGCGGTCGGTCAGATTGACGAGTCCGATCGTATTCGGACCGAGGATACGCATGTCTCCGGCCGCCTCGCGAAGATCCGCCTGAAGCTTGCGGCCTTCCTCGCCAGCCTCGCCGAAACCAGATGCCAGGACCACAGCCGTTTTGGTTCCCCGCGCGGCAAGGTCCCGGACGGCGTCCAGAACGCGGTGTGCTCCGACCAAAACAAGTCCCAGGTCCGGAGCTTCCGGCAGGTCGGCCGCAGAGGCATAACATTTAAGTCCCGCGATCTCGCCACCTTTCGGATTGATCGGATATATCGCTCCTTCGTAGCCCTGGCTCTGAAGGTAGGCGATCGGACGTCCCGTCAGCTTAGAAGCATCGTTGGACGCCCCGACAACAGCGACGCTCCCGGGATTCAGGATCGAGGAAATCACGCTCATTTCGCCCTTACCTCGTTGTTTTGTTCAGAAAGTCTTCAACGGACCGACGGTGCTCCGCCGTCGTGTAACAGACGGCCTGCGCTTCGCGGCCAAGTGCAAAGATCTCCTCGTCGCTGCGCTCGAACGTCTTGTCGATGATTTCCTTGGTGAGGGCGATTGCCGTCGCGGAACCGATCGTCAGTTCCTTCGCCCAGGCGTGGGCTTCGGCCAGCAAATTCTCCGGGTTCGAAACCCGATCGATCAGTCCGATTGCAAGAGCTTCTTCGGTCTCCACGACACGGGCGGAGAAAATCAGTTCCTTCGCTTTCGACAAGCCTACCCTGCGTGGCAGAAAGTACATGCCGCCCCCATCGGACACCAGGCCGCGCTTGATGAAACTCATCGACATCTTGGCACCCTCGGCGGCGATTATGAAGTCGCAGGCAAGCGCCATATCGAGCCCCAGTCCGAAGGCCGCCCCGTTTACTGCGGCGATGACCGGTTTGGTCACGCCGTGGATGGCCGCCACGCCGCGATGTGTATTTTTTTGCCGTTTCCAGCCGTTGAAAGCGATTTCGCCAGCCGGAGAATCGAGCCGGGATCGCATGCCGGCGATGTCGCCACCGGAGCAGAACCCCTTACCGGCGCCGGTCAAAATGATGGCGCGAACCGACTTGTCCGCATCAGCCTCGGTAAAAGCTTCGATCAGTTCGGCCCGCATCTTGTCATTGATGGCGTTGCGGACATCCGGTCTGTTGAGAGTGATGGTCGCGATCCCCTCATTTACCGAAACCGAAATGAACTCGTGCGCCATTACTGCGATGTCCATGTGTTTTTCCTTCTTGTTCATGAAAGCGACACCTGACGTGTCACGTGCTGATCCGCCGAAATCGCCGACGCTAACCGCAGAGGTCCGGGGACTTCGACACCGTCCATAATCATTTTCTGCAATCGGGCAGATTCACCGGGCGCCAGAACCGGTTCCGTGAGGTCGATGAACTTTGCAACAAGCGAGGCAATATCGACCGGATCCTCGGGATCGCCCTTTCGCGTCTGCTGGAAATGTTTCAGTTCGCGGCCATCGGTCAATTTCACGGTCAAACGCGCCATTCTGCGACGGGGATAATGGGCGGCAAGATCGTCTGCCTGCTCAACTCTTATTCGCTTCATGATTGTCCGGATTTTGCCGCTGGACAGGTTTTCCGGTTCGAAAGCCGCAAGCGCCACCCTGCCGAAAACCAACTGCGCGGCAAGACAATACTGTGCGCTGAAACGCGCTTCCTGGGCGGAACCAGGCTCGGGACGATCGCAGATCGACTTGGTGGGGCCATATCCCTCCAGGAGAACTGATTCAATGTCATCCGGACCGAAACCGAATTCCGATTGCAACACTTGAAGGCCATCCAGACCGGCGAAGATATGACCGCAGCAGCCGTGAATTTTGACGGTCATGCGGGTAATCGGGGTCCATATCCCTGCGCCTTCAAAGGCTGCTTTCCAATTTCCCGTATCCGCGGATGTCGCTGCGGCGTATCCTTTTGGCCCCTCGAGACTTTCCCAAGCCCCTGTTGCACCGGCATGCGCGGCATATGCTGCCAGCAAGCCTGCGTCGGCCGCGTGTCCGGGATGCATGGCTTTCACCATACTCCGGCCCTGAAGATTTTGCTGATGGCCGCCGGCAAAACTGCTTGAAATGGCTATGGCGTTTGCGATGCCGTCCCTGTCACAACCCAACACGATGGCGGCAGCAACTGCAGCGCCCATGGTGCCGACCGTTCCGGTGATATGCCAATATTCGTAGTGGCTTGGCTGAAGGGCAATGGCCAGGCGGCACCCGACCTCGTAGCCACCGATGACAGCCCGGTCGAAGACCTCGCGAGACGCTCCTGTGTCCTGCGCGACAGCAAGGGCCGCAGCAACGGTAGGCGAACCGGGATGATAACCACCATCGCGGAAGATGTCGTCGAACTCCACCGTGTGACTCGCGGTACCGTTGACAAAGGCTGCCGCACGAGGACTCGTAAAGGAGCCATCGACATAGCACACGGCTCTTCCGGCACCGGTCCCCAACCCTGTCGCGGCGAGAAGTGTCGCCGGTTCACGGACCGCGCCCGGCAAGGTGGTGGCAAACCAGTCGAGGGTAGCGTTGCGAACGGCCGCCCGAACTGTCTCGTCCAGAGGACGTGTCTGCCACTGGGCGGCAAGTTCCGCCAGTTTCAGGAGAGTTTCCATTAGGCTGCCTCCCCCGCATCGCTGCCGGCGTGCTCACACTGCTTGGCAATGCCGGAAATGCACAGTGCCTCGATTTCGTCATCTCCGAATCCGATCTGACGCAGAATCTCGGTGGTTTGCGCACCCACTGGCTGCGGCGGCAGCATCACACTCGTGTCACTGTGCGACATGCGAAAAGCCGTCGAGGGCACCCGAAGTCCGTTCACACGGCCTGAGGGATCGTCGATCGGAATGAAGAGCCCACGCGCATGGGCCTGCGGGTCCTCGAGCGACTCTTCCATGCTCCGAACCCTCGCCGCAGGAATGCGCCGTTCGTTCAGAAACCCTTCCCAGAAATCAGCCGGCATGGTCGAGATGATCTCGCTCAGAACGGTATATTCTTCGTCATAAGCATCGATCCGATCGAGATTGTTGGATTTCACCAAATCCTCCCGCCCCAGCGAAATCCAGAGCCGCCGCTGCTGGGCAAGGTTCGAGGCGGCAATCATCATGTCGGTGTCTGCCGCACGGTACATGCCGAGCGTAGCGAATGCGAAACGGTTCCCCTTCGCTTTCGGAGGCTTGTTCGTCCAAAGGAAGTCAGTCGCGTGGGACGTCAGTAGCGTCATCGCTACATCAAGCATGGCAACATCGATGTGCTGTCCCGTGCCGCTTCGCTCACGCTGATAAAGTGCGGCGCTGATGGCAAAGGCTGCAGTCAATCCGGTTGCATAGTCGACTGCCGGCGCTCCACACTTTAACGGGCGACCGTCGCCGTGTCCGGTGAGATCCATAATGCCTGAAAACGCCTGGATCACGTTGTCATATCCCGTTTGTTCCCTTCGCGGGCCGGTTGCCCCGAAAGCGGAAATCGAACAGTAGATCAGTTTGGGATTTGTCTTGGAGAGTTCGTCGTAGCCGAGGCCAAGTGCATCAAAAGCACCCGGGCGGTAGTTTTCGACGAAAACATCGGCTGTTTCGACGAGCTTGCAAAGAGCGTGGCGCCCTTCTTCGGTCTTGAGATCAATTGCGAGCGCCTTCTTACCTGCTCCTTGTGCCAGGAACGATGTCCCCATGCCCGCGCGCACCAGATCCCGGTCGTTTCCGTTGAAGCGCGCCTGGTCAGGATCTTTGGGGCACTCGACCTTAACGACATCGGCGCCAAGCAAGGCCATCTGGTAGCTGGCGAACGGGCCAGCGAGCACATGCGTCGTATCAATCACACGCAAACCTGAGAACGCACCAGACATATTGTCCCCGTCTATTGGGCTTTGGAGCAAAGCCCCGCCGACTGCACAAGGCGGCGGGAGCAATGGTCTCTCACTTGGAAGTCAGGCCCGCCGCAGAGAGCTGATCCTCGGCTAAACCGGTCAACTGCTTGACGAATTTGGCGTATTCCTGAGGACCGTAATCACTGTCTTCGACGCCGGCACTGCGGGCATATTGCTGGTAGCTGTCAGTAGCCATTGCATTATGGATCGCATTGGCAATCTGTTGCTGCAGTTCGATCGGCATACCTTTCGGACCAAAAACGCCCCGTACCTGGATCCAGCTCGTGTCAACCAGGTATCCCTGCTCGAAAAAGGTCTGCATCTCCGGCAGGGTCTTCAGACGCCGGTCGCCAAGGACACCAAGACCCTTGAGACGACCTGCTTCAAAGAAGGAAAGTGCCGGACCGAGATTAGAAATCCCTACATCGACATGGCCACCCAAGACTGCCGCGATAATGTCAGGTGTCGACTCGAAGGCGACCCAATTGAACTTCACGCCCGCAGCATCTTCGAGCATCTTCATTCCGATATTCTGCATCGAGCCGACCGGCCCAAAGCCGCCGACATTGATCTCACCGTTGTTCGACTTCGCAAGTTCGACAAGATCCGTCATCGAATTGAGAGGCGAGTCCTTGGCCGCGAAGAACATGATCGGATCTTCCTGCGCCAGTGCAATCCACTCAAAGTCATCCGGCGAAAACGTGCCGCGCAAATTGGTCAACATGCCGGTAAAATGAGTTACGGTGTTGACACCAAGCGTCAGCCCATCGGGCTTTGCTGCCCGTACCTTCGCCATTTGGATCGCGCCGCCGCCGCCGGGTGCATTCACAATTACAATCGGCTGACCGATGATCGGCTCAAGCTCCTTCGCAAGAGTACGGCTGAAGACGTCCACTCCGCCACCTGGCTTGGTATGCAGGACAAAGTTGACCGGACCTGTTGGCTTCCAGCCTTCTTCCGCAACTGCGCTTCCCGTTGCGCAGAAAGCGAATGCAGCCGCTGCAATAAGTCCGAAGGCTGTATTCTTGAGTTTTCTTGGCGTCATGCTTTATTCCTCCCTTAGCGTTGCACCGGGGAGCAAGCAGCACCCCGACATAAACCATTTTCGGATTTGAGTTCCAGGCGGTAAACTGAGTGTTCGTCAGTCAATCGCGACCTAATACTTGGTCAAACAGCGCGTGCCTTTTGCCAGCGAACCCTCAACAGGGACACTCCCGGCAGTACGAAAGCGAGAACCGCGATCGCCAGCAACGTCACTGTCAGAGGCGACGAATAGAAGATGGCCCAGTCACCTTGTGCGGAAATCAGAGCTCGGCGGAAATTCGTTTCCATCATTTCGCCCAACACCATCGCCAGAATTATTGGAGCGAGCGGGAAACGCAGTTTTCGCAGGACATAACCGGCAAGACCGAAAGCGGTCATGACATGGACTGGAAACATCGTGGTTTCCGAGGCATACGCTCCAACGTAGCAGATGCCTGCAACGATGGCCGCGATCGCCGGACGCGGGATGTTTGCAACACGCGCCCAGATCCGTGCCCCGGCAAGGCCGATGATAACCATAAGCGGTACGCCAACCCACAGCGAAACGAAGACTGTGTATGGTATTTCGGGAGACCGGGCGAAGAGCAACGGTCCGGGCTGTATTCCTTGAACCATCAAAGCGCCGATCAGAACTGCGGTCGTCGGCGAGCCGGGAATACCGAGAGCGAGCAACGGTGCGAGTGCCCCGGCAACAGCGGAATTGTTTGCAGCTTCCGAAGAGGATATGCCCTCCAGGGACCCGTTCCCGAATTTCTCCGGCGTCTTTGAAAACCGCCTCGACACGGCATAGGATACAAATGAGGCGATGGATGCCCCTGCGCCCGGTATTACGCCGATCAGATATCCGAGAACCGAACTGCGGAGAATGACGGTCTTCAGGCCGAGTATCGTTTTGACGGGGACCGCAAAAAGTCCGCCGATCGGAGAATTTTTCATCTTCTCGCTCGGCCCGTCTTCGATCATGAACAGCACTTCGGATAGGGCATAAAGTCCGAGCAGAACCGGCACCAGCGGCAGGCCTTCGAAGAACTCGGGATTGCCGCCGGTAAAACGGGGAACGCCTGTTTGAACGTCCAGGCCGATGGTTGCGAGCGCAAGCCCGATCGCCATGGACACCGCCCCTTTGAGGGGAGATCCTTCTGACAGTCCGGCAACCAGGCTCAACCCGACAAGGGCAAGCGCGAAATACTCTCCGGGACCGAAACGCAGTGCCAGTTCTGACAGCGGTATCGCAGTCAGCATCAGCAGAAGGGTTGAGATGAAAATACCGGTACCGGAGGAAATGATTGAGATGCTCAACGCCTCTCCTGCCCGCCCTTTCTGGGTGAGTGGGTAGCCGTCCCAGGCAGTTGCGACAGCGGCGGCAGTGCCGGGCGAGTTGATGAGCACCGCCGTGATGGCGCCGCCGTATTCCGCGGCCGCATACAGCGCCACAAGGCCCACGATGGACACAACCGGATCCATCCCGTAGGTGAACGGGATCAGCAGCGCGACACCGAGACTTGGCCCAAGCCCCGGTATTGCGCCAATCAGATACCCCGCAAGGGCACCGAAGACGAGAGCGACCCAGACCATTGGATCGCCAAAAGCGGCAAAACCGAGTGCAAGATTCTCAAACATGACGGTCCTCAGGGAAGGTTCACGGAAAGCGCCACAATGAAGACGCCGTAGATGAAGGCGGCCAGCGCCAGCGGAACTGTTATGAGATTTAGTATCCGGCGTTCGCCGCAGGCGAGCATGGTCGCAGCGGAAAACAGGATCACACTGGGCATCGCACCCAATTGCTCCAACCAGATGGATTGAGCGATCAGGAAAACGGCGGTGACGATGACGTAGACCGGTCGTTTGACCACAACCCATTCGACAGGAACCGCGTCAACCATCCGGATTACCGCTGCGGCGGCAACGAACGGGATGGACAGGAGTGCAGCCACCGCCAGTAGAACCGGAAAGCCTCCGGCGCCAATATCGATTTGATTGAGTGGCTGCGGCAGATCCCGAGCTTGTGTGTAGTATTTCCAGAATATCCAGAATAGAACTGCGCATCCGGCCAGCTCAACAACCGGAAGCGATGCGCGAATTATTTGCGGGCTCAAGCGCCACCCGTTTTTGGGTGTCGTTTCGTGGTTCATCTTGTCCTCCCTGGACCGTCCAACGCTTAGCCGGACGACTTTTCCTGCCGCTAAGGATCAAGATGATGGCCCAGGAGTGAACTGACTATTTGTTATCCCAGCCGCACGTTTAGATTTGGCAAAATAATCGTTTTAAAACAATTACTTATGATATTTTCATATTTTCAGCGACGAGATTCCGCGAAAAACTCGGGTGATTGCTCGGCCTGTTTCAGCAGCCAATCGATAAATCTGCGTGTCTTGGTATTCACCGAAACATTCGTTGGCCAGACGACATGGAAGGCCAATCCCGTCTCAAGCGGCTGCTGCAGCGGAGCCACGAGCCGCCCCGCCTCGATTTCACCTACAAGCAGATCAATCTGTCCCACCGCCAGTCCAAAGCCCTGGATGGCGGCGCTGTAGGTAAGAAGGGAACTGTCAAACTCGGAGCCCTGCTGATAATCCAGATCCACGCCCATTGCGCCTGCCCACTGTTCCCATGCGCGCCGCCGGTAGTGGGAGTGCAGCAACTCGCCTGAGCGAACGTCTTTCGGCGAGCGGATCGGGCTGATCGAGGCGAGGTACGATGGTGAGCCGACGACATCGACGCGCTCGTCAAATAGTTTGCGCGACCTCGACTCACGCCACATGCCATTGCCCAGTTGAATTGCCGCATCCAAATGCGTCCCGCGAAAATCCAGCGGGCTGACCTTTGTGTCCAGCCTTACCCGTAATCCCGGATGGTTCGCATGGAAATCCTTGAGACGCGGCAACAGCCAGTAATGCGCAACACTTGGGTAGACGCGCAACTTGATCGTGCTACCACTTTCCTTCTTCAAGAGTTCGTCCGTGGCGACTTCGATTTCCTCGAACAGGCCCGCGATCTCCTGACCGAATACCTTTCCTATATCCGTCAAGCGCGTGGATCGATTTCCCCTCTCGAACAACTGAACGCCAAGATAGTCCTCGAGGATCGCGATCTGCCGACTGACCGCGACCTGCGAGACCCCCAACTCACGTGCCGCCGAGGTGAAATTCAGGTGCCGGCTCGCAACGGCAAACGAGCGCATCGGATTCAAGGGCACCGGTTTCCTGAAGTTTGCCATAACTATTTCTTACTCTACCCTGACGAAATGACGGTTTTCATAATCCTTGCTCAGCCTACCCTCTGACCGGAATGCAGGCCAGGAGGAAGCGGAAATGGACTTCTCATTGACAGCCGACCAGGAGATGTACCGTGACAACGTCGAGAAATTCGCACGGAAGGAACTCGCCTCCGAAGCGGCTAAGCGGGCGTCCGATCCAGACTTTCCTTGGGTCATCGCACGACGCATGTCCGAACTCGGTTTTCTGGGAATAGCAATTCGCGAAGGAGACGGCGGAATGGGGGGAACCCTGACGGATTCGATCCTTGCCATTCAGGCCGTAGCAGAGGTCTGTCCGCGCAGCGGGGACGTAATTCAGGCTGGCAATTTCGGTCCGGTTCGCACCTTGGCCGAGTACGGCACGCCTGGCCAGAAGGAGCGGTTTCTTCGGCCGGTCCTGCAAGGGCGTATACTCATGTCCCTGGCAATGACCGAACCGGACGCAGGGTCGGCGGTGACGGACCTGAAAACCGCGGCCATCGCCACCGGGAAAGACTATATCGTCAACGGATCCAAGATTTTCGGCACCCATAGCTGTGATGCGAGTGTCTTTCTAGTGTACGTGCGTTTCGGCCCCGGTGTCGACGGAATCGGATCTGTCCTGATTGAGAAAGGAACTCCCGGTTTCAGCATCGGCCAACCTTCCAGGTTCATGAACGGAGAAAGCTGGTCGCAGCTCTATTTCGATAATGTTCGCATCCCTTCGGAAAACGTGGTTCTGGGCCCGGGCGGGTTTCGAAAACAGTTCGCCGCATTCAATATTGAGCGGCTTGGCAACGCGGCGCGCTCCGTCGCGGTCGGGCGCCACGCTTTCAACCTGGCACGCGATTATGCATCGAACCGCAAACAATTCGGTCGTGAACTTTGTGAGTTTCAGGGGGTGCAATGGAAGTTTGCCGAAATGGCTGTGAGGCTCGAAGCGGCGCAACTGCTCCTCATGCGCGCCGCCTCGAATTTGGAGAACGGACTGCCTTCGGCGCAAGACACCGCGATGGCAAAGCTGGCCTGCAACGAGGCCGGATATTACTCGGCCAATGAAGCGGTCCAGATCATGGGCGGCATGGGTTTTTCCACAGAAAGCACCGCAGAATACTGCCTGCGCCGGACACGAGGCTGGATGATCGCCGGCGGTTCGCTTGAAATCCTGAAGAACAAAATCGCCGAAGGTGTCTTCGGCCGTCACTTTTCGCAGCGGCCGTCGTGACACTCAGACGGTGCGGTCCGAGCGCGCCATGAACATCGGGCCACCCTTGTGTCGCGGAAAGCCATATCCCAGGATCATTACCACGTCGATGTCGTCCGGGCTCTCGGCAATTCCCTCGTCCAGTATCGCCTGCCCCTCGACCTCCATGATCCGGAGAATGCGTGTCATGATCTCCCGGGAGGAGAAGTCACGGCGTGTTCTGCCTGCCTTGGCACTCTCTTCTTCAATGATGCTCTGGACCTCCGGATCCGGAACCGGCTTGCCAGTCGCATAACTGTACCACCCCTTGCCGGCCTTGCGCCCCAGACGGCCGGCATCGCAAAGACGGTCCGCGATATGGGCATAGCGCTCGCTCGGGTCACGATGGCACGCGTTGGCTTTCCGTTGTGCCCAGGCGATATCCAGGCCACTCATGTCCTGCACCTCGTAAAGGCCCATTGCGAAACCGAACTCACGCATCGCCGCGTCGATGTCCTGTGGGAGCGCACCTTCTTCCAGCATGAACTCGCAATCCCGCCGGTATGCCGCCATGATCCGGTTGCCAATGAACCCGTCGCAGACACCGGCAACGACCGGCACCTTGCGCAAGAGCTTGGCCAATGCGGCACCGGTCGCAAGAGCCTTCGCACCCGTCGCCGCGCCACGCACGACTTCGAGAAGCTTCATGACATGAGCCGGCGAGAAGAAATGCAGGCCAAGAATGCGCGAGGGGTCCTGTGTGGCCAATGCCAGTTCGTTCACGTCCAGATATGACGTGTTCGTGGCCAGAACCGCATTCGCGGGCATGAGCGCATCGAGCTTCGCGAACACTTCCCGCTTGATGGCCACATCTTCAAATACCGCTTCGATGACGAGCGGACAGTCCGCCAGCATGGAATCGTCGTCGCCAGTCGAAAGTCGGGCCAATGCTTCATCGGCATTGCCCCTCTCCAGAACGCCGCGCTTGACACTTCCCGCCAGCGTCTCGGAGACGCGGCTGCGCGCTGCCTTTGCCGCCCCTGCGTCCCCTTCGACCAAGCGCACTTCGGAGCCGGCAAGAAGCAGGGCTGTCGCAATGCCCGCCCCCATGGTTCCTCCGCCGATCACCCCGACCCGGGAAAGATCCGCCGGCTCTGCCGCGGCCGTCTTCAGGGCCGCCCCGGCATTCCGTTCCGCAAAAAACACGTGCCGAAGTGCCGCGCCTTCGTGCGAGGCGGCTAGCCTCAGAAACCGCTCGCGTTCCTTTGCGAGCGCTTCGGGAGCCGGCAGCCGAGCGCTGTCCTGCAGCGCGGCAAGTGCTTCCAGCGGTGCGACCGCGCCGCGGCTGCGTTTCGAAACCAGCGCCTCTTCCTTGGCCCAGTCGACGGGCTCGCTGGCAACCGGTTCGCGGTTCAAGGTCGGCAAGAGCTGGCTCTTGCCGGAAAGCTCCAGGGCAAATGCCTCAGCATCGACATGCAGGTTGCCTGAACTTATTCGGTCCACCAGTCCGATGCCCATAGCACTCTCGGCATCAATCGGCTTGCCTCCCGTGACCATTTTTATCGCGTGTGGCATCGGAACAAGCCGCGGCAGCCGCACAGTTCCTCCGGAACCGGGAATGATACCGAGATTGACTTCCGGCAGGCCCATTTTGGCGCCGGGTGCAGCGATGCGGCCATGACAGGACATCGCAAGCTCAAGACCTCCGCCGAGGGCAGTACCGTGAATCGCGGCCACCCACGGGAAGCGGGAGTTCTCAATGGCCGCAATGACGTCCGGAAGGTAGGGTTTCATGGGCGTCTTGCCCAATTCGCGGATATCCGCCCCGGCAACAAAGGTTCGTCCCGCACAGGCAAGCACGGCGGCACGAATTGTTTCACTTTCATTCGCGGACCGGATGGCTTTCAGCAATCCGTCACGCACCTCCTGCCCAAGTGCGTTTACAGGGGGGCTGTCAATGGTTACGCGTGCGATCTGCCCGCAGAAGTCCAGTGTAGCGGTTACCATGCTATCCTCCCGTATCGACATTTGGACAGGTTAAGTCGTTCCGGAAACGTATACGGGGTAAGCTGCTTCGAGTGACCAAACAATAGATTGGGTTTGATAGTCGGTTTTCTTATGCCCTACTTAAGGAGTGTCCCACTAATCAGGTGCTGGCTTCCGACTAAACACTTCGACGCGAACATAAGGGAAAAACAATCGACGGCTTCCAGATGAAATTGATTTTTACATTGAAAGCTATCGTAAAACCCGCATCACAATCCTCATTTGATGTGCCCCGCTAATTACCCCGGATTTGAGTTTGAGTTTTCCGCGACGATTATCCTGGCTGGGAAGGAGCGGAAATGATGAAGGCATCGAAGTTTTCGCTTCGCGGTCCTACGTTTAGGATGCGCAGAAGGCGTTCATCGTAAAGCGCAGGGAAGATGGTGTTCCGGTGGCGGAGATTTGCAGTGAGGCCGGGATCATCGAGGCGACGTATTTCAACTGGCGCAAGAAGTACGCGGGCCTGATGCCATCGGAGATGAAGCGGCTTCGAGAGCTGGAGCTGGAGAACCCCGGCTGAACAAGATCGTCGCGGACCTGTCTCTCGACAAGGAAATGCTCCATGACATCGTCAAACGATAGCTCTGATGCCCGCCCTCACCCAATCGTTTCACGCCTTGCCAATCGCCCGCTTGCGGCGCTCCGTGCTTAATCCCCTGAAAGCCGGTCCGGCGGTCCTGTGGCATTGCTTCGCGGCATTCGCTCGTCCTTGTTTTTCATGTCATGCACGCCCGGATCTTTGCTGCGCGGCACCGGTCCGGGCAGTCTTTCAAGCCACTGCGAACTTGCTTAGGCTACGACCGAGTAACAAAAAGCCATCTTGAGGAGCCGCCCGGATGTGGGACGAACGCTATGCGACCGACGCCTATCTCTTCGGAACCGAGCCAAGCGTCTTTCTTGAGCAGAATGCCGGTTTTCTGAAAGCGGATGACGAGGCGCTGGCTGTTGCCGATGGTGAGGGCCGCAATTCCGTTTTCATGGCGCAGAAGGGCCTGCGGGTCACCGCGATGGACAATTCCTCCGTTGGGCTTGAAAAGGCGCGCCGCCTCGCGGCTGCCAAGGGAGCCGACGTGGATTTCCGGCTGGCCGACCTGAAAACCTGGGAGTGGACGCCCGAGAAATACGATGTCGTCGCGGCGATCTTCATCCAGTTCGCTCCCCCGGAACTGCGGGCTGAAATCTTCGACGGGATTGAACGAACCCTGAAGCCCGGCGGGCTGCTGCTGCTGCATGGCTACACGCCGAAGCAGATCGAATACAAGACCGGCGGGCCACCGTTCGCGGAGAACCTCTACACGAAAGATCTTCTGTCAGACCGTTTTGGCGGCTGGGATATCATCCGCCTTGAAGAATACGAGGACAACCTCAGCGAAGGAACTGGACATTCGGGACGCTCCGCTCTCATCGACCTGATCGCACGCCGCCCCGCATGAGCATGGGACAAAGGGCCGTTCGCTTCGGCCGCGCCGGTTTCACACTCCGGCCACGTCGAAGTGTCCGCTCTTCGCAGCAAGGCACCAAGGCAAACCGGCGACCGATCGCTTACCCGGCTCCGGCAATCCTGAGAGGCAGATCGCCGCAGACTGATCATGGTTAACAAGTTGTCAGGATATTTTTGGTGCAATCGGCCTCAGAAAGGGCCGCGCCCGGCGACCGGCACCTGAAAGATTTCGCAGAAGGCGAAGGCAATGTTCGACATGTTTATCCTGCTGTTTCCGGCCATCCTGCTCGGCATCCTGTTCTGGGCCTGGCTGTTCCCGAACGAGCTCGGCATGTGGTTCGCGGATTTCAAGCATGCCTTCGAGGGTCGCAGCGCGGACCTGCGCTCCAGGCAAACCGGCAACTGACAATTTTTCCGGGCAGGCCCTCCCCTGCCTGACCTTCCGCACCAATCCGGTCCCTGCTTTCGGTAAAGCATCCCGAACCGGTCTGCCGCCCACCGGGCGCACACTGATCCGTTCGCGTTTTTCGATCTTGGGATATTCCGCAACTGCCCGAACTTCCCTAAAGTCAATTTCGATCACTCCGGACACGAGAGATTTCCCCGCGGTAATTCAGGGAGCTTGCCGTGATTGAAATGTATTTTGAAAAAGGTTTTACCTACACTTGGAATCCCCCGCAGAAGATCACCACGGACCCACACGACGGCACCATTTTCCGTTCGGGCAGCAGCCACCCGCCGGCCCTGACCTACACCGGGCTTCACGCGGGGCTTTTCGACGGCGTGAACCTGCCGTCCACAAATGGCGTCGCGGTGAACACCGTCATCCGCTACCGCTGGCTGAACTACGTCCATGGGCGCACGGCCTATGTCCGCTCCACCAACACCGACGTGCTGACGGGGTTCATGAGCGGCTGCTGGATCTGTTCCTGGACGGGAAGAGACGGGAACCGGCGTGTCGGACATATCGGCACGGTCTCCTTCGCGGGCAGGAACGAGGCTCCGAACACCACCGTGAAACAGGCCTTCGCCGCCAGCTCGGCCATGCGGGTGGGATCCCATATTCGCGGATACAACCCCGCCGATGCGTGGGACACCCATGAAGTCATGCAGATCGCGGGCCAGACCAAGATCGTGACCTGGGCCCACATCATGAGCCTGGTGAACACCCGCAACGAGCTCTATTCCATCCTGATGATGGAGACCAAGACACCGGGCAAGTGGATCTGCGGCGGCAAGAAACGCGTCCACGGCAAGACCAGGGACAGGCTCCAGATCGAACTGGCGTAGACTCGGCTTCCCGTTTTGCCCGACGCCAGAGCGTTTCCTTGCGCGGCTATTCTCCCGGTGCGTCACCCAAAGACTGCGCGGCATCGATCTCGCTGTGGAGGCGTTCCGCCTCGTGAACGGACGGCGTGATGAAGCGGCCAAGCAACAGATAGGCGACCGGCGTCAGGAACAGCGTGGAGAGCGTTGCAAGTCCGAGACCGCCGACGATGACATAGCCGAGCGCGATGCGCGCCTCGGCGCCCGCCCCGCTTGCCATGATCAGCGGCACGCCGCCGACGATGGTGCAGATCATCGTCATCATCACCGGCCGCAGACGGATATTGGCGGCATTTTCGATGGCCTCGCGCACCCCCTGCCCCCGGTCGCGCAACTGGTTGGCGAACTCGACGATCAGGATGCCGTTCTTGGCCATGATGCCGACCAGAAGCACCAGGCCGATCTGGGAATAGACATTCAGCGTCGTGCCGGTCAGCAGCATGGCGTAGACGGCGCAGGCAAGGCCAAGCGGCACGGTGGCCATGATGATGATGGCGCTGACGAAGCTTTCGAACTGGGCGGCAAGCACCAGCAGGATGATGACGATGGCGAAACCGAAGACCCGGGTCATGCTAGAGGACTGCTCGCCGAGGGTCGCCGTTTCGGCGAGCGGAACGATGCGCGCCCCGGGCGGCAGCAGCGGCTCGGCGATCTTCAGCGCCTCTTCATAGGCACTGCCGAGGGCGAAGTCCGGCGCAAGGCCCGAGGTGATGGCGACCGAGCGCAGCTGCTGCTCGCGGGCGAGCGCCGGCGGAACCGCCTTTTCGACAAGGCTGGCAATAGTCGACACCGGCACGAAACGGCCGTCCCCGGTCTTGATGAAGATGTTCTCCATATCCGTCGGGTCGTTGATCGGATTGGTGGTCGACACGAACTTGACGTCATAGGCCTGGTCATTGATGAAGACTTGGCCGATCTTGCGCCCGTCCAGCATCGCCTGCATCGCCGCGCCAAGGCCGTTGATGTCGATGCCGAGGTCGGAAGCCCGTTCCCGGTCGACGGAAATCGACAATTGCGGCTGGGTGGCTTCACTCGACAGGCGCACCTGCCGGAAGCGCGGATCCTGCTCCATGGCCGAGATGATCCTGTCGGCGGCAACACCCAGTTCGGCATAGTCGTTGCTGCCGGCAACCGCGAACTGCAGCCCGGAACCGGCGCCGCGAATGCCAAGGCTGTTGGGCTGGAAGGCGAAGGCGCGCACGCCCGGAACTTTGCGGACAAGCCCCTGCACTTCGGCGAGGATCTGCTGCTGCGAGCGTGTCCTGTCCTCCCACGGGGCCAGGCGCATGACGATGAACCCGCTGTTCTTCGATCCGCCCGCACCGGCAATGGAGAAGAGGCTCGTGATTTCGCCGCTCTCGCGATAGGGCTCGAGCAGTGCCTCGATGTTGCGCATCTGTCCTGACAGATAGTCAAGGCTGACCCCTTGCGGCGCCGAGATACGCATGAAGGCGATGGAGCGGTCCTCCGAGGGGGTCAGCTCCGACTTGATGGAGCCGAAGAGAACACCCGCGGACGCGGCAAAAAGCAGGGAAACCGCCACGACGATAAGGGGCGCATCCAGGCAGGCATGCAGGCATCGCCGGTAGAGTGCGCGCAGGAAGCGGCTGATACCACCGACCGAGCCGTTGTGACCGTTGCCGGCCCTGCGGTTGCCGTCTTCGTCCGTCCCCGACTTCAGGATGCGCGAGGCCAGCATCGGGCAAAGCGACAGGGCCACGATGGAGGACAGGAACACGGCGATGGCGAGCACGAAGCCGAATTCGCGGAAGAGACCGCCCGTCTGACCGGGCAGGAAGGACAGGGGCACGAAGACGGCGATCAGCGTCGCGGTCGTCGCCAGAACGGCAAAGAACACCTCTTCCGTTCCGAGCACGGCGGCCGCACGCGAGCCCATGCCCTCGTTGCGCCGGCGCACGATGTTTTCCAGCACGACGATGGCGTCGTCCACCACCAGCCCGGTCGCCAGCACAAGGGCGAGCAGCGTCAGGATGTTGATGGAAAATCCGGCAAGATAGATCGCCGCCAGCGTGCCGATCAGTGCCACGGGAAGCGACACGCCGGGAATGAGGGTGGCGCGCCAGTCCCACAGGAAGATGTAGATGATCAGGAGAACGATGCTGACCGCGATGGCGAGCGCGATCTCGACTTCGTGGATGGCCCCGTTGATGAAGGTTGCGTCGTCGCTGGTGACCTCGATAGTCGTCCCGTCCGGCAGGTTCTCTTGAATGCGTTCGGCGGCAGCCCTGACGCCTTCCGAGATTTCCAGCGTGTTGGACTGCGCCGAGCGGATAATGCCTAGGCCGATGCCCGACTTGCCGTTGGCGCGAAGCTGCGTCTGGCCCAGATCCGGACCCAGCGTGACGCTAACGAAGTCCCGCAGCCGTGCCTTTCGATTGATGATTATGTTTTCAAAGGCTTCCGGCGTGTTCACGGCCGCGGTCGCCCGCACGATCAGATCCTGGTTCCGGCTGGTCAGCGACCCGGCGGGCGTGTCGAAGGCCATCGACGAGAGCGCCTTGGCAACGTCGGCGATGGTCAGGTTGAGACTTGCCATCTTGGCCTGGTCGATGTCGATGCGGAAGATCTTGTCCCGGTCGCCGTAGACCTGGACATCGGCAACGCCCGGCACGGCGGCCAGCGTGTCCGAAATCTGGTCCTCGACCAGCACCGTCATGTCTTCCACCGACATGCGGTTGGATGTCAGCGCCAGGCGGACGACCGGCTGCGCGTTGGCATCGGCCTTGACGATCCGCGAGGGGTCGGCGTCTTCCGGCAGGTCGTTGGTGATGCGGCCGAGCGCATCGCGCATGTCGGAAGCAGCCACATCCAGGTCGACGTCGTCTGAAAACTCGACAACGACACGGCTGCGGCCGAAGGAGGAGGACGAGGAGATCGACTTGACGCCGGAAACGCGCGCCACCGCGCCTTCAATGACGCCCGTCACCTCACGGTCGATGGTTTCGGCGGCAGCCGCAGGATAATCGGTCCGGACCGTGATGACCGGGCGGTCGACATCCGGCAACTCGCGGACTTCGACGCCGAAGATGGCGGCGATGCCGGCAACCACGATCAGCATGTTGATCACGAAGGCAAGAACCGGCCGGCGGACAAACAGTCCGGTAAAGCCGAGATCCTTCAGGTGGTCCATCTTCATCGGAACCTCCTTGGCCTCACGATCCGCTGCCGGAGGCCGCAGGCTTCGGCGGCGCGTCGGCGGCGGGCGCCTGCTGGCGGCCGGCGACGGTCACGTCCGCGCCCTGGCGCACGAGATGAATGCCCTCCGTTACCACGTCGTCTTCCGGGGTCAACTCGGCATCGACCAGAACGCTGTCCGTGTTGCGCTGGATGATGTTGACCGGTACCCGTTCCCCCTTGCCGTTGCGGACTGCCCAGACGAAGGCGCCGTCCGATCCCCACTGCACGGCAAGCGGGTCGACGGCGGGATACTTGTCGCCCGGGAACTTCATCTGCACCTGGAAGGACATGCCCGCCCGGAGCTTGTCTGCGTTGTTTGGGAAGCGCGCCCGCACCTGCAGGGTCCGGCTGTCGATGTCGATGCGGTTGTCGACGGCGCTGATCACCCCTTCGAATGTCTCGCCGGGCCGGGCGACGGAGGTTGCGGTCAGCGGCGAGCCGACCCTGACGGCGGAGGCGTAGCGTTCCGGCACCCAGAAATCGACCAGGACTTCACTGCGGTCGTCGATGGTGGCGATAATGGTCTGGGAGGTGACGTAGTTGCCGGCCGTGATCGGCAGAATGCCCACGGTACCGCCGATCGGCGTCTCGATGGAACGACGGGAAAGGGCAAGTTCCGCCTGACGCAGTTCCAGCCGCGCGTTTTCAACGCCGAGTTCGGCGTCGATTACCTGAACAGCTGTCGCCGTGTTCGTTTTCTGCAGCACCTGCATGCGTTTCAGGCGCGCATCGGCATCCTTGAGAGCGTTGACCGCCCGCTCGACGGCGATCTGTTCCGCGTCGGAATCGAGCCGGGCGACAACATCCCCGGGCTTCACCGTCGCGCCGGACTTGACCAGAAGCTCCGTCATCCGGCCGCTGGTGTAAGGGGTGACCTCGACGGATTGCAGCGCTGTGCTGGTTCCGATGGCCGACAATCGGTCATTGATAGTGATCTCGACCACCGGGGTTGTCACGACCGCGCCTTGCGGCCCGCCTCCACCCCCGTTCCGCTTGCCGTCCTTGCCGGACGTCGCGTCGGCAACCAAAACCGGCAGCCAGTCAATGCCCCAGGCCGCAAGTTGCGCACCGGCACCGGGGTAATAACGAACCCACAGTCCGGCTGCGACGGCAACCAGAACCAGGGTCAGAAGAAGCTGTTTTAAAACCGACAATCGCCACTCCAATCAGAGCTTGCGCTCCGGGTTGGTATCGCCTGTGCGCCGCAATTCGATCTCTACGGCAAAACCCGTATCCCAACAATCGAATTAGTGTAGCAAATTGTACGCGGAAAAGTGGAAGCGGGCATCGCCGAACCAGCTGAATGTTCGCCGCCCGCGCCAGCAGATCGGTCGGGAAAGACCTTGCGACCCGGGCCGTTACTCGCCTGCGCCGCTCACTTCGGCCACACGGCGCGAGGAGGCCTGGTGCGTCAGGATCTGCCGGCGCACGAAGGCAATGATGAAGACGCCCGTCAGGATCAGGATGATGGTCGGTGCGGGCGCGCTGTCGAGGAAAAAACTGGCATAGGTTCCGGCCAGCATGGAGGCCATGCAGACGAGCACCGCGACCCAGAGCATGGTTCCGAAGGTCCTGACCAGCAGAAAGGCGATGGCCCCCGGTGCGATCAGCAGGCCGACTGCCAGGATGAGGCCCGCCGCCGACAGCGTCGCAACGATGGTCAGCGAAAGCGCGGCCAACAGGCCGTAGTGCAGAAGGTTGACGGAAAGTCCCGAAGCCCGAGCCTGGGCGGCGTCGAAACTGTGCAGAAGGAAGTCCTTCCACTTGAGCACCAGAAGCCCGCCGACAAGAAGGGCGATGATCCCGGCGGTCACCAACTCGTGCGTCTCCACGCCCAGCATGTTGCCGAAAAGGATGTGATCGAGATGGGCGTTGGTCCTGATCGACACGAAGAGCACGATGCCGATCCCGAACATGCCGGACATGACCACGCCCATGACGGTGTCCTGCTTCACCCGGCTGTTGCCGGACAGGAAACCGGTCAGGAGTGCGCAGACCATGCCGGCGGCGAAGGCCCCGACGATCAGAGGAAAGCCGAAGATATGGGCCAGCACGATGCCGGGAAGAACCGCGTGACTGACGGAATCTCCCATCAGTGCCCAGCCCTTCATGACCAGGAAACAGGACAGCAGCGCGGTCGGGATCGAGACGATCAGGCAGATCAGGAAGGCGTTCTGCATGAAGCCGAACCTGAACGGCATCAGGAGGGTGTCGAGATCCATCATACCGCCCCTTTCTGCCTGCCTGCCGCCGGACCGGCGTCAAGGGCTACCACATCGCCGGGTTTCGCGCGAAGGGCTTCAGCCGCCTTGCGGCGCGCCGCCAGAAGGCCGTGTTTCGGCGCGAAGGCGAAGGCCGTCAGGAAGATCAGCGTCTGCAGGGTCACGATGATGCCGCCGGTCGCCCCGTCCAGGAAATAGCTGGCATAGGCGCCGAAGAAACTGGTGAGGGTGCCGATGGCGACCGACATCACGATCAGCCTGGGAAAGCGGTCGCACAGGAGATAGGCGGTCGCCCCGGGCGTGACCACCATCGCGATCACCAGGAATGCCCCGACCGTCTGCATGGCGGCGACGACGGAAGCCGACAGGAGCATGAAAAAGACGGCCTTGAGCAGTCCCGGCCGCAAGCCGATCGTTCTTGCGTGGCTTTCGTCGAAGAATGTGACCATCAGGTCCTTCCACTTGAGGACCAGGATCGACAGCGAGACTAAGCCGATGATCGCGAGTTGCACGGTGTCCTCGGGCGTGATCGCCAGAATGTTGCCCATGGTGATCGTCTGGATGGAGACGGACATCGGATTGACCGAAACGATGAAGAGGCCAAGGCCGAAGAAGGAGGTGAAGATGAGGCCGATGATTACGTCCACCTTCAGGCCTGACCGCTCCGTCAGAAACAGCATGGCACCGGCGGCAAGCCCACCGGCGATGAAGGCGCCGAGCGAAAACGGCAGGCCGATGATATAGGCCCCAGCAACGCCCGGGACCACCGAATGGGACAGGGCGTCGCCGATCAGCGACCAACCCTTCAGCATCAGATAGGAGGAGAGAAACGCGCAAACCCCGCCAACGAGGGCTGACACCCACATGGCATTGGTCATGTAGCTGTAGCCGAAAGGTTCCAGCAGCAGGTCCATCACTTGTGGCCTTCGCTGGTCTGCACCTGATCGCCATATTGAACGAAAGGGCGCTCGTCGTCGGTCAGGATCGTGACCTTGCGATGATCGCCGTCGGTGTGCAGCGTCTGATCGGAAATGGTTAGGTGGCGCAGAACGCCGCCGAAGGCCAGTTCCAGGTTTTCCCGGGTAAAGGTCGTTTCCGTCAGGCCGTGGGCCAGCACGGTGCCCTTCACCAGAACGGTCCTGTCGCAGAATTCGGGCACGGAGCCGAGGTTGTGGGTGGAGACAAGCATCACCCTGCCCTCTTCCTTCAGTTCGCGCAGAAGCGCGACGATCTGCTCTTCCGTCTTGACGTCGACGCCAGTGAAGGGCTCGTCAAGGAGAATGACTTGCCCGTCCTGGGCAAGGGCACGGGCCAGGAAGACGCGCTTGCGCTGGCCGCCGGAGAGTTCGCCGATCTGGCGGTGGCGGAAGTCCTGCATGTTGACGCGCCGGAGAGCTTCCTCGACCGCCTCGTGATCGGCGCGTTTCGGGCGCCGCAGGAAGCCCATGTGGCCGTAGCGGCCCATCATCACGACATCTTCGACGAGCACGGGAAAGGTCCAGTCGACTTCCTCGGACTGTGGCACATAGGCGACGAGGTTCCTGCGCAGGGCCTCGCGGACGGTCAGGTCGAGGATGCGGATGTTGCCCTTCGCGGCCGGAACGAAACCCATGATGGCCTTGAAAAGGGTCGACTTGCCCGCACCGTTCACACCGACAAGTGCCGTCACCGTGCCGCGCGGAATATCAAAACTTGCGTTCCACAGCGCCGTGTGCCCGTTCCGGTAGGTGACGGTGATATCTTCAGCGGAAATTCCGCTGCCCCCTGCCGGAGCGAGCATTTCCATTTCCGTATCCCTGATGACATTCAGCATGTGGTCAGCTCATTAAAGTCGAAATTCGCGTCGTTAGATACCGGAACCTTTCAGCTCCCCGGACAGGCCAGGCAAATCTGCTGAACCGCTCGCTTATTCGCCCGCTCCCTGAAGCCCCCTGGCGACCGTGCCGGCAGTGACCTTCAGGAGATCGAGATAGGTCGGCACCTCGCCGCCCGCCTCGCTCAGGGAATCCACATAAAGGACACCGCCGAACTTCGCGCCCGTCTCCCGCGCAACCTGCCTTGCGGGAGCCGTATTGACCGTGCTTTCGCAGAAGACGACCGGAATATTGTGTTCGCGGACGCCGTCGATCACGGAACGGACCTGTTGCGGGGTCCCGACCTGGTCGGCATTGATCGGCCACAGATAAAGTTCCTTCATGCCGAAATCGCGGGCGAGGTAGCTGAAGGCACCCTCGCAGGTCACCAGCCAGCGCCGGTCCTCCGGAATTGCGGCGACAGCCTCGCGCAGCGGATCGATGGTTGAGCGCAGCTTTTCCTTGTAGGCAGCCGCGTTCCGGGCATAGACGGCCGCGTTGTCCGGATCATGCGCGGAAAAGGCCTCGACGATATTGTCGATGTAGACGAGGGCATTGTTCAGCCCCATCCAGGCATGCGGGTTCGGCTTGCCCTCATAAGTGCCCTCTTCGATCTGGATCGGCTCGATGCCATCCGTCAGCGTCGCGGAGGGAATGTCTCCAAGGTTCGAGAGAAACTGCTCGAACCAGCGTTCCAGGTTCAGGCCGTTCCACAGGATCAGGTCGGCATCGGACGCCCGGACGATATCGCGCGGCGTCGGCTCATAGCCATGTATCTCCGCGCCGGGCTTGGTGATGGAAACCACTTCGGCGGCATCTCCGGCAACGTTCTGTGCGATGTCGGCAAGGACTGTGAAGGTCGTCACCACCTTCATCCTGTCCTTTGCAAAGGCGCCTGTCGCCAGACAGGCTCCGACCGCTGCGAGGGAGACCGTAAGTACCAGTTTTTTGAGCATCACCACGACCTGTTCAGATTTCAACAGTTGCAAGTGATATTGCAAATCATTTGCAACTGTCAAGGTTATTGCGAATCAGTCGCAGGTTTCAGAATTCTGAAACTAATCGGACCCGTTACGTGGAGCGCTCGCACTGTCCGGCAGCAAGTGCAGGTTTCCGAAAGCAGGCAAACAGAAAAACCGCCGGAAATGTTCCGGCGGCTTTCAACGTTCCCACAGGGCTGCATCAGGCGGCGGCGACCTTGTTCAGGAAGGTTTCGATGCCCTCCTTCAGCGCGTGGCTACGGGCGCTGAGGTCACCGGACGCCCGCAGAACGTCACCGGAGGCATCCCTCGTCTCCTCCACCGCCCGGGCCAGGCTTTCCATGTTGGAACGCGCCGCCATTGTGCTCTGCGCCGCGCGCTGCACGTTGCCGGAAATCTCGGTGGTGGCTGCGCCCTGCTGGGTGACGGCGGCGGAAATGCCCTGTGTATAGCCGTTGACCTCTTCCATCGTGTCGGAGATGGCCCCGATCGCGATGACAGCGTCGGCGGTGGACTCCTGAATGGTCTGGACCTGCGAGGAAATTTCCTCGGTCGCCTTCGACGTCTGCGTCGCCAGTTCCTTGACTTCCGCGGCGACAACCGCGAAGCCCTTGCCGGCTTCACCAGCACGCGCCGCCTCGATGGTGGCGTTCAGCGCCAGGAGGTTGGTCTGTTCCGCGATCGCCCGGATCAGGCTGACCACCTCGCCGATCTTGGTGGCGGCCTCCGCCAGCCCCTGAACCTTGCCGTTGGTATCGTGCACGGCGTTGGTGGCCGAAGTAACGATGTCAGAGGACCGGCCGACCTGCTCGCTGATTTCGGAAATGGAGGCGGACAGCTCTTCCGCGGCGCCGGCGACGTTCTCCACGCTCAGGCTGGCATCCTCGCTGAGCCGCGACGTGTCGCCGGCCTGCCGGGCGCTGCTTTCGGCGATGCCGCCGAGCGCCGAAGCGGTGCCGGACATGCCGGCAGCGGTCTCATCCAGCGCGCCGAGCAGCCCCCGGATTTCCTCGCGGAAGCCGGAGACGAGGTGTTCGATTTCCTGCTGGCGGGCATTCTGGGCCTGCCGGTGCGCATCCGCCTCGCCTTCGAGGCGCAGGCGCTCGCGCGCGTTTTCCTGGAAGATCCGGACCGTGCGGCTCATGTCGCCGATTTCGTCGCGTTGATCGGTCGAGGGGATCTCGACATCCGTATCGCCTTCGGCGAGACGCCCCATGGCCTCGGTCAACGCCCGGGTCGGCCGGGTGATAACCAGCGACAGCACAAAAGCCAGCAGACCACCGACAACGATGGCCGCGACCAGGGCGACCGCGATCAGCAGGAGCGCCGTGTCGGCGCGGGCATAGGCGCTGCCGGACTGAGCTTCGGTGAGTGCGGTGATCACGCTGCGAACCTGGCCGGCAATGTCCGCAAGTTCAGCTCTCTTGGCTTCATAGGCTTCCTTGGCGGCCACCATGCCGGCAAATTCCGCTTCATAGGTGGCGACTTCCTTTTCGATGGAAGCGATCGCGCCGGCAATCTCCGGGAAAGCGGCACTGTCCGCCTTCAGCGTGTTGGCAAGGTTCTGCAGAATGCCGATGCGTGTGGCGACATCCTTCGCGCCCATGGATCCGAAGTCGGCGAAGAACTCCATGGTCACCGAGCGGATTTCGAGCGAGGCGCGCAGGAACTTGGTCACGTTGACATTCACGAGTTCCACGATGCCCAGCTGGGACTCGGCCTTGGCCGCAATCGCCTTTGCCTCGTCTGCCGCCGCATAGACGGTCTTTCGCAAGGTCGACGCCTGATCGTGAATATCGACAAGCCCGCCGGCTATCCGTGCCGCGACAGGTCCCGGAACCGCACCTGGCACCGCTCCCTCGCCTTCCGGTTTGGAAAGCAAACCCGTCAGCGATGCAGCCAGCGACGCCACGCTGTTCAGCTGCGCCGGATCGACCCCGTCCACCTTGAGCTTGGCGGCCTTCTTCGCCCATGTCTCCAGCGACTGTGTCCCGTCGAGGATGGCCTTCGCGGTCTCGGCCGGCAACGCCACACCGTCGCCGGCGGCATCGATGCCGGCAATCAGTTCGGCAGCCGTGTCTTCCATGTCGGCGAGCATGCGGCCGACCTTGTCGGCCCGGTTGCGGGTCCCGGACGCCTTCTTGGCGGCGCTGCCGGCATCGCGCTGGACCTTGTACATCTGATCGTTGATCTGGGAGGCGAGTGTTTCCAGCCCAACGGCGGATTTGAGCAGCTTGTCGACCTGCGCCTGCCGGTTTTCGACTGCCGCGACCACGCCGTCGAACTCCTCGTTCAGGCTTGTCACGAGAGAAATCGCCTTGGCGTTCGCCTCATGCCCCGCGCCGTTTCCGGAGACCTCGTCAAGGGAGACCAATGAGGCTTGCAGCTGGCCGATCCGTCCCTTTGCCGCTTCCGCGAGGTCGGCGCCACGCCCGGAAAGATAAGCTTCCTGCGCCTGCGCGACCTGCTGAAGGTTCGCCATCGCCGCGGTCGCCTTGGCACTGATGCCCGACTGCGCCCGCAGACCGACGATTGCCATCGTTCCGACGGCCCCGACGGCAGCCGCAATCAGAACCATCGTCACGAAACCGCCTCCGACCTTTGCCGAAAAGCGCGCGTTCTTCAACGGAGCAAGTAACCTGGACATGTTTCCCCCATGCTTTGCCTAGATGCTGAGGGTGTCCGATGAACAATTGGTGAAGACTTCGACCCGAAGCTTTTGAAATTTATGGCAAAATAATTCGAGGACGTTTTTTTGTTTGCCTGCAAAGAGATAACCGCAAGGCCCGGACTGAAAAAGTTTGCCCGAAATAATTCAACCGACCACCCAATGGTAGCGCCCAATGACAACCGCCCGCCATGCGGGAGCGACCACCTGTCGTTTCAGCGCCACGGTCGCTGGTTTCCGCCGTCTTCAAGGCGATGGATGCAGAGCAGCGCGGAAGCGGAAAGCTTCAGCTTTGACGTCCCGCCGCCTCAAGCAACTGTTTCAGAAGGCCCCGGTCGCCGATCTGGTTGGCCATCAGCAGGATCAACCGGGCGTTATAGGCAACGCTCTGCTCCTTGCTGAGCCCTTCATGGGCAGCCAGAAGGTCGGCGTAGAAAGCATCCGGTTCCGTCAGATTGGGCGTGGTGACGATTTTCTTCATGGCGTCAGTCTCCTTTGCCGAGCGCGCGGGCCAATGCCTCAGACACCGCGTCCCAGTCGAGTCCGGTCCAGCGGGCCGCCACATGCTGGTCCGGACGGATCAGGTAAACGGCCTGATCGGCTTCGCCGAGATAGCGCTCTCTCAGCTCCTCACCGATCGCCTCCGCCGGCAGGTTGATTTCCTTCAGGTGCACGCCCTGCAGCTCGGACCTGCCGTGAACGCTGACGCCAAGCCCCAGGAGCAGAAAGTCGCCGCCAAGCTTTTCCAGCAGCCAGGCATTGCCGACCGGTGCGTCGACGGCAGGACTTCCGGGGCGGGTGCGCGCGGGCAGGCTCCTGTCGTCCGGCCCGTTCAAGGGCGAGCCGTCATAGATGCAGGGAACCGACAGACGGCCGGAGTTCACCAGCGGCCGGGCAAATTCGTATTGCTCGGAAAGATCCAGAACGGCGTCGCGGAAGATGCGGCTCATCTCGGACTTCGGCGTGATGAAATCCGTCGAGCGGCTGCTTTGCAGGATGTTTTCGTCCGCCGCCCTTTCCCGCTCGAACGTATAGCTATCGAGCAGGGTGTCAGGCGCCTTGCCGTCAAGGACGAGCTTCAGCTTCCAGCCCAGGTTGTCGATGTCCTGGAAGCCGGAATTCGCGCCGCGTGCACCGAAGGGCGAGACCTGATGGGCGCTGTCGCCGGCAAAGATCACCCGGCCATGGCGGAACCTTTCCATGCGGCAGCACTGGAAGGTGTAGATCGAGACCCATTCAAGGTCGAAGTCCACGTCCTCGCCCAGCATCTGCTCCAGCCGGGGAATGACGTTTTCCGGCTTCTTTTCCCGTTCCTTGTCGATCTCCCATCCAAGTTGAAGGTCGATCCGCCAGATGCCGTCGGGCTGTTTGTGCAGCAGGGCGGACTGGCCCTTGTTGAAGGGCGGATCGAACCAGAACCAGCGTTCGGTTGGAAAGTCCGCCTTCATGACCACGTCGGCAATCAGGAAATTGTCCTCAAACACCCGCCCGACGAAATCGAGTTCCAGCATCCGCCGGGTCGGAGAGCCGGCGCCGTCGCAGGCGATCAGCCAGTCGGCCTCCAGATTATAGGCGCCGTCGGCGGTTTCGATGGTGACGAGCGTGTGGTCGGCTTCCGGATGAAGGTTCGCGACCTTGTTGCCGCCGCGGATTTCGACGGGCCTGCCTTCGGCCTGCAGGGTGCGGATCCGCTCCACAAGGTAGAGTTCGCAATAGTATTGCTGCAGGTTGATGAAGGCCGGCCGCTTGTGGCCGGCTTCCGGCAACAGGTTGAAATCATAGACCTGCCGGTCGCCGAAAAAGACCTTGCCGGCATTCCAGACAACGCCCTTGGACACCATCTCGTCGCCGCAGCCGAGCCGGTCGAAGATTTCCAGAGAGCGTTTGGAAAAACAGATGGCGCGCGAGCCGAAACTGACCTTGTCGTTGTCGTCGAGCACGACCACCGGAATGTCTTTCAAGGCAAGATCGATCGCCATGGCCAGGCCAACCGGACCGGCCCCGACGATCACGACCGGGTGGCGCACAGGGCGCTCGGCATCCTGATCCACCGACCGCTTATAAGGATAAAGCGGTACTTCAAAGAGTTTTGTCACAGGCTCTCCTCCCGGCTCCTGTGTCAGATGTATTTGCGGGCGGCCGGATGTCTGTCGAATTCGAGAAAAAACTCATCCAGCTGCGGCGGGGCGACGTCGGTTCCGGCCAGCATGGCGTGTACTTGACCCCTGTGATGTATCTGGTGCTGAAAGAGATGAAGCAAAGTGCCGGCGACGGTTTCGTGGAAAATGCCGTCCCTGCCCCGGTCCTGCGCGATGCTTCCGTCGAGGTCCTCTTCCGACAATCCGTCGCAAAAGCCGATCAATTCCCGGTCCGTCCCTTCCTGTTCGGCCCTGAGCTCCCTTGCTGTGGCAAGATGCGGCGTTTCGAAGACCGACAGTCCCTTTCCCTCCTCTTTCAGGGCGTCGAGATAATAGCGGTCGACTTCCAGAATGTGATTGAGGGTTTCCCGGATCGACGGAAAGAAATTCGTCCGCTGCGCCTCGAAGTCCTCTTGGCTGAGCCGGCAGCATGCCTCAAGAAGCTGCTCGTTGGCATAGGCGTTGTTGCGCGCCATGAGGCGGAGGTGATCACATGCGGAGGTCATGGATCACCCCTGCAGGTCCGCCCACATCTTCGCGTCCCGCTCCGCCGTCCAGATGCGCGGGGTGTCGATGTCGAGGGCCTCGTCATAGGCGCGGGCGACGTTGAAGGGCAGGCAGTGCTCGTAGATCGCGTAGTCGGAAAACTTCGGATCGCATTCGGCCCGGCAGGCGTCCCAGGCTTCCTTGAGGGAGCCGCCGCGGAGGGCAACACGGGCCACGGGCAGATAGGTGGAGCGGACGAAGTCCCTGGTGGCGTCAAGCGCCGCGTTGACCATCTTCGAGCCCACCAGCGCATCGCCCCGGCCCGGCGCGATGGCGTCGAGATTAAAGCCGCGGATGCGTTCCAGCGTACCCGGCCAGTCGTGGAAATGGCCGTCGCCGCAATAACAGGCCGAGTGGTATTCGACGATGTCGCCGGTGAACATGACATTGGCGTCCGGCACGTAGATGACGATATCGCCCGCCGTATGGGCTCGTCCCAAAAACATCAGGTCGACCCGTCGCTTGCCGAGATAGACGGACATGCGGTCGGTGAAGGTGGTTGTCGGCCAGGTCAGGCCAGGGATGCTTTCATGACCCTGGAAGAGACGTGGGAACCGGGCGAATTCACTGTCCCAGTCCTCCTGGCCGCGCTCGGCCACCATGGAGCGGGCCTTTTCGCTCATGATCACCGTTTGGGCGTTATAAGCGGAGGCCCCGAGAACGCGGACGGCATGGTAGTGGGTCAACACCAGATGGGTGATCGGTTTGTCGGTGACCGAGCGCACCTTCTCGATCACTTTGTTGGCCAGCCTCGGGGTCGCCTGCGCCTCGATGATCATGACGCTGTCGTCGCCGATGATCACCCCGGAATTCGGATCGCCCTCGGCGGTGAAGGCCCACAGGTCCCGGCCGATCTCGGTGAAGGAGATCTGCTTTTCGCTCATGTCTCCGGCGGATGCGAATTGTTTGGTCATGGTTTTGTCTCCCTGGGCCGAGGTGGCACCCCCACCCCTACCCCCTCCCCACAAGGGGAGGGGAACTCGTCCGGTATCCAATTGCGACGGCTGCGGCACAAACATCGTGCGTTTGCCTGTTTGCGTCTGCCCTCGCTGCAGCATGATCCCCCTCCCCCTCGTGGGGAGGGGTTAGGGGTGGGGGTCATGCCCCCTTAAGCTTTCTCCACCGTCTGCTCGATCGCGCCGAAGATCGAGTGGCCTTCCGTGTCCATCATCTCGATTCGGACCGTGTCGCCGAACTTCAGGAAAGGGGTTTTTGCTGCGCCCGAGGCGATCGTCTCGATCATGCGGATCTCCGCGATGCAGGAATAGCCGACGCCGCCTTCCGCGACCGGCTTGCCCGGACCGCCGTCGAGCTTGTTGGAGACGGTGCCGGAGCCGATGATCGTGCCGGCGCAAAGCGGCCGGGTCTTGGCCGCATGGGCGATCAACTGGCCGAAATCGAAGGTCATGTCGACGCCGGCATTCGCGCGCCCGAACGGCTGGCCGTTGAGATCCACATGAAGGGCCAGATGCAACTTGCCGCCTTTCCAGGCATCGCCCAGCGCGTCCGGTGTGACGGCGACCGGAGAGAAGGCCGAGGAGGGTTTCGACTGGAAGAAGCCGAAGCCCTTGCCGAGCTCGGCCGGGATCAGGCCGCGCAGGGAGACATCGTTGACCAGCAGCACCAGGCGGATGCAGTCGCGCGCCTCTTCGGGACTTGCGCCCATCGGCACGTCGCCGGTGATGACCGCAACCTCGCCTTCCATGTCGATGCCCCAGGCCTCTTCCTTCATGCGGATCGGATCGCGGGGAGCGAGAAACGTGTCGGAGCCGCCCTGATACATCAGCGGGTCGGACCAGAAGCTTTCCGGCATCTTGGCGCCGCGTGCCTTGCGCACCAGCTCGACGTGATTGACGTAAGCGGAGCCATCCGCCCACTGATAGGCGCGCGGCAGCGGCGACAGGGCGTCGTGCTCATGAAAACGCATCATCGGAACAGCCTCGTGGGACAGGCTTTCGGCGAGCAGCTTCAGTTTCGGAGCGATGTGCTCCCAGTCATCCAGCGCCGCCTGCAGGGTCGGGGCAATATGGGTTGCCTCGGTGCAATAGGTCAGCCGTTCGTTGACCACGACCAGCCGGCCGTCGCGGCTGCCGTCCTTCAGCGTTGCCAGTTTCATGAAACATCAGCTCCTTTTGATCGCCAGTCCGTCATGGCCGACGATTGTTTCTCCCGCGAAGGCTTTCGTCGCCTCCAGCCATTCTTCTTTTTCAAAGCCCGGCAGGTCGGCCGGGATCAGATGGTTGAGCACCAGCTTCCTCGCGCCTGCTTCCGCCGCTATCCTGGCGGCATCCGGCGCCATGGTGTGGCTCGCCAGAAGGTGTTCGCGCAGGCGCTCA
>JBNKGB010000046.1:0-33013 GCA_050289605.1 Roseibium sp.
CCGATTTACAAGAACCAAGGTTTTCCGATACCTTTGCCTTTCAGCAGGTTGGAGAACCCGTCCATGCCACACCTGAAAGCTCTTCCGGATGATATCGCCTTCGAATGCGAGACAGGCCAGACGGTGCTGGAGGCGGCACTGAAGGCCAATGTTCCGGTGACCCATGTGTGCGGCGGCAAGGCCAAATGCTCGACCTGCCGCATATGGGTGCTGGAGGGTCTGGCAGCCTGCGGGACACGTGAAGGCAGCGAGGAAGAGCTGGCGGAGAAACTCGGTCTCGATCCGCATATCCGGCTCGCCTGCCAGTTGCGCCCGACTGCCGACATCGCCTTTCGCCGGCTCGTGCTGGACGAAACCGACATGGCGATCGCCAGCCAGATCAACCGCGACCACCACACCAATGCGGGCCAGCTCAAGAACGTCGCGGTGCTGTTTTCGGACATCAGGGGGTTCACCGAATTCTCCGAACACCTGACGCCCTACGACGTCATGTACCTCCTGAATCGCTATTTCGCCCAGGTCGGCGCGGTGATCGAGGAAAATTTCGGGTTCATCGACAAGTTCGTCGGCGACGGAATGATGGCGATCTTCGGCATCAAGGATCAGGAGGACGCACCGCTCAGGGCCGTCAATGCCGGGCTGCAGAGCCTTGCCGTGGTCGACCGCATGAAGCCCTTCTTCGAGACGATGTACGGCATCGATTTCGACGTGCGCATCGGCGTGCACTGGGGTGAGGCCGTGATCGGATCGGTCGGCTCGCCGGGGCATGAAAGGCTGACCGCGCTCGGCGATGTCGTCAATCTGGCGAGCCGCGTGGAGGCCGCGAACAAGGAAGCCGGAACCCGGTTTCTGATCACCGAAGCGCTCTACAACGAAGTCAAGGACGATGTCGAGGTAGCTGATTTCCTGAGGGTGCGCCTGCGCGGCATGACGGACCGCGTGACCCTCTACGACATCGAGAGCCTCAAACCCGAAGCTTCGGACCGGCTGAACGCCACCGAGGAACACGACACAAGGCGCATCGAGGGGCGAGACTGGTCTCGCCTGATTGCGGCCGACGAGATGCGGGACGGCGAGCGGCGCGTCTTCGAATTCCCGGACCTGGATCTTGTCGTCGTTCGCCGCGCCAGTCGGTTCTACGCGTTCAACAACGCCTGTCCTCATGTGAAGCTGCCGCTGTTCAACCGCACGGCCCATATCGACGATCCGGAAAAACTCCGGCAGGACGAGAGCAAGGCGGAGGGAAGCGAAATCCTGTGCCGCTGGCACCACAGCCGGTTCGACATGGTGACCGGCGAGGTCATCAGCTGGTGCGAAGCCCTGCACAACGACGGCACGTCGCCCGGCATGGAGATGCTCGGCGACATCTCCAAGAACCGGTCTCCGCTGCGGGTCTATCGCACCCGCGTCGATAACGGGCAGCTCTGGGTTTCTTTTGATATGTGAGGCCTGCAGGACAACGGGCGAATTGCCTTGCCGTCACCTCCAGACATGCCCAGGTCGTTGGCCGGGCATTGCCGCGGCGATTGGTTGGCGGCGTTGCGGCGAAGTCGCCCGTCCTGCCAACTATTTCGAAATTCGCCGGATCACGGTTCAGCCGGAGCCGTGAACACGTAAACGCCGCCCTGGACGGCGCCTCCTTTGTTGCGGTTGTGCTGACGCAGGATTTCCGGAGAAAGGGCCACGTCAGAGGCTCGCCCGGAGCGGGCCTTCCTCCAGGTTGTTCACTCTCCCGAAGCCCCTTCCCGCCTGAAATTCACCGACGGGGATTTTTCCGGCAGGAGACCGGAGCGGAAGCGTTGCAAGACCACCTGCAGGACCAGTCCGACCAGCAGCATGCGGATGAAGGAGCTGCGGGTCGCCCATTCCGGCGGCAGGCGGTTGGTGAAGATTTCCGTGACCGACCACAGCGACCAGATGAGCAGAGCCCCGAGGACGGCGCCCCTGTTGTTGCCCGAACCACCCACCATGAGCATCACCCAGACCAGGAACGTCACCAGCATCGGGTCGGTGGCGGTCGGGGACAGGAAGCGGAAATAATGGGCGGAAAGGCCGCCAGCGATGCCCATCACCGCGCAGCCGATCACGAAGGTCTGGATGCGGAAGTTCTCGACGTCCTTGCCGGCGGCGGCCGCAGACGCCTCATTGTCTCGGATGGCCCTCAGGCTCCGCCCCCAGGGACTGTCGTAAAGGCGGTTCGAGGCCACATAGATCAACAGCACGGTCAGCCAGACGAAACCGAGGAAGACCACGTCCGTCATCCGTCCGCTTGCAAGGTCCGCCAGCGGACGCGGGATGCGGGAAATTCCGAGGCTGCCGTTGGTAAGCCAGCTTTCGTTGACGATGACGAGGCGCAGGATCTCCGCGATGCCGATCGAGGCCATGGCAAGGTAATCGCTTTTCAGGCGCACACAGATCTTCGCGACCGCCCATCCGGCAATGCCGGCGACGATAGCCGCCCCCAGCAGCCCGAGAGGAACCGGAAGGTCGAACCCGCCGAGATGCTTTTTGGACGCTGCCGTGGTCAGGATCGCCGAAGTATAGGCGCCGACCCCGAAAAAGCCGGCGATACCTGCATTGAACAGCCCGCCCATGCCCCATTGGATGTTGAGCGCAAGGCTCAGCAGCGCATAGATACCGCCCAACACCAGAAGGCTGACCAGATAGAAGAAGAGGCCCGTGAGTTCCATTACAGCAACCTTCCCTTGAAGAGGCCCTGCGGGCGGAAAATCAGCAGACCGATCATGATCACGAAGGCAACGGCGGACTTGTAGGACGGCGAGATGAGCGCGTCGTCACCGATCCAGTGGTAAGAGGAGAGTTCCTCCGCAAGGCCGATGATGAAACCACCCGCCATCGCCCCCATGGGTTTGCCGATGCCGCCCAGGATCGCGGCGGCGAACATGGGCATCAGCAGGTTCCAGCCAAGGTTCGGATGAACGCTGGTGTTGAGCGCGGCAAAGGCACCGGCGATCGCGGCGAGCGCCGCGCCGATGATCCAGGTCCAGCGCACGACCTTTGCCGTGTCCAGGCCCGACACCTCGGCAAGCTCGGGATCGTCTGCGACCGCCCGCATGGAGCGTCCGGTTTTCGTTGCCGTCAGGAAGTAATGCAGCAGAACGGCTATTACAGCGGTTGCGGCGACGGCCTGCAGGTGCAGCACGGAAACGCGCATCGCGTCGAACAGCACCAGGGGCGGCCGCACTCCGGTGGAAAACACCTGGTTCTCCGAGCCCCAAAGAAGCTGCACGAGAGAGCGGAAAATGAGCGCGACGCCGAAGGAGGAAATCACCGTGTAGATGGTCGGCAGCGAACGCAGCGGGCGGTAGAAGAACCTGTCGACCGTCAGTGCCGAGACGACCGTCAGGGCGATGCCGAAGGGGACCAGGAGCAGCGGATTGACCGGGAAGAGCGCGGCCATGGCGAGGATGCCGTAGGTGCCGACTGTCATCAGGTCACCATGGGCGAAGTGCGCGAACCGCAGAATGCCGAAGATCATCGAGATGCCGACGGCTCCGAGCGCGTAGATGCTGCCGATGGCAAGCGCCGGAAACAGGTAGAAATTGACGAATTCGATCATGCGGACGCGCCCCCCAGAAAGAGGCGCCGCACGTCCTCGTCGGCCAGAAGCTCCCGGCCCGTTCCGCTGGCATAGTTGCGGCCGTTGACCAGGATATGGCCGTGATCGGCGATCTGAAGCGCCTGGCGGGCGTTCTGTTCCACCATCAGAATTGTGATTCCGGTTTTGCGGATGTCGAGAAGCAGGTCAAAGATCCGCTCCAGATAGGCGGGCGACAGACCCGCGGTCGGCTCGTCCAGCAGGACCAGCTTGGGCTCGCTCATGAGCGCCCGGCCCATGGCCACCATCTGGCGCTGGCCGCCGGAGAGTTCACCCGCCGGCTGCTTCAGCTTGTCCCTGAGGTCCGGAAACAGTTCCAGCACCCGGGCCCGCGTGGCGGCCTTGTCCGGCGGCGGAGCGGCGTATGTTCCGACGTCGAGATTTTCATCCACAGTCATCGAGGCGAAGACGTTCCTCGTTTGGGGGACGGCGGAAACGCCGAGCGGCACCAGCGCCGAGGTCTTGCATCCGGCCAGTTCGCGCTCGCCAAGGCGGATGGATCCGGCCGAGACTGTCGTCAGGGCGAAGATGGTCTTCAGGAGCGTCGACTTGCCCGCCCCGTTCGGCCCCAGGATGACGGCGATTTCGCCGGGTTCGACATCCAGCGAAATATCCTCGATGACCGGCGGGCCGCCGTAGCCGGCGGTCAGCGCGCTGACGGAAAGACGTTCGGTCATAGCTGGGCCTCGTATTTGCCGCCGCCGAAATAGGCTTCGATCACGCGCTCGTCGTTCCTGACCTGCTCCACCGTTCCTTCCGTCAGCAGCGCGCCCTGCGCCATGACAAGAACGTGGTCGCACAGCTTGGAGACATAATCGAGATCGTGTTCGATGAGGCAGAAGGTCAGTCCGCGCTCGCGGTTCAGGAGCAGGATCTTGTCCGCCAGTTTGGACAGCAGCGTGCGGTTGATGCCGGCCCCGATTTCATCGAGCAGGATGATCTTCGGGTTGCGCATCAGCGCACGGCCGAGTTCGACCAGTTTCTTCTGGCCTCCGGAAAGGTTGCCTGCCTTTTCGTCCGTTACGTGCTCCAGCTCCAGCAGCCGGATCGTGTCGACGGCCTGTTCGAAGATCTCCCGTTCCTCGGCCCGGTAACGGCCGCGCCGGAAGACAACGTTGAAGACATTCTCTCCCTCGGGAGCGGAAGCTGAGGCCATGAGGTTTTCCAGAACGGAAAGCCGGGAGAATTCATGGGGGATCTGGAAGGTCCGCGCCAGACCGGCGCGAGCCCTTTGATGCGGCTTTTGCCCGGTGATGTCCCGGCCGTCCAGCAGCACCCGGCCGGAACTGGGCCGGACGGCGCCCGCGATGACATTGAAGGCGGTCGTCTTGCCCGCACCGTTCGGTCCGATCAGGCCGGTGATCCGGCCTGCGCCGACCTTGAAGCTTGCGTGGTTCACCGCCCGCAAACCGCCAAAATCGACGCAGATGTTGTCCAGCTCGATCACGCTGTTACCGGTCCGGCTTATTCGACGATCGAGATTTGCTTGTAGCCTTTACCGTCGACGACGAACTTGCCGATATAGCCGCCGACGTCGCCGTTTTCATCGAACTCGGCGGTGCCGCTGGCGCCGTCGTAGTCGATGTCCTTTCCGGCCTTGATCAGCTCTACGGCTTTCGCCCATTCACCCGGGCCGACTTTTTCGCCCGGCGCCATGGCAACTTCCTTCAATGCTGCGGCGATCTTTGCCCGGTCCGTGGAGCCGGCCTTCTCGACCGCAAGCAGGGCCAGGAAGGTCGCGTCATAAGTCTGGTCGACAAAGGCCTTGTCGGCGCCTTCGCCATATTCGGCGTTGAAGGCATCATGCAGCGTCTTCTGGGCCGGGTTTTCGGCCGGCGACGTCGGCGAGGAGAAGAACGAGTCCTTCAGGGCGTCCGCGCCGACGTTCTCGATCAGGAGATCGTCGCGCAGACCGTCCGTGCCGATGAACTTGGTGAACAACCCGCCCTCGATGGACTGACGCACGATCTTGCCGCCGGAGTCTCCCGCATAGGCGATGACGACGAGGGCTTCCGCGCCGCCATTTGCAAGGCTGGCAAGTTCGGAGCGGTAGGAATCCTTCTTTTCCTCGTGCTTGGCTTCGGCCACGACCTCTCCGCCCGCCTTCTTGTAGGCGTCAATGAAGGTCTCGCCGATGCCGACGCCATAGTCGTTGTTCACATAGGTGACCGCGACCTTCTTGGTGCCCTCGTCAAGCACCATCTTGGCGAGGATCTCGCCCTGGTAGTTGTCGGAGGGAACGATGCGGAACACCAGTCCGTCGTCTTCCAGATCAGTCATGGCCGGAGAGGTCGCGGTCGGCGAGATCTGCGTCACGCCCGCCGGAATGATGGCGGCTTCCGCGGCGGCGATCGTCGTGCCGGACATCAGCGAGCCCATGACGATCGGTACGTTCTCGATATTGACCAGCTTCTGCGCGGCGTCGACCGCGCCCTGCGACGTTCCGGTGGTATCGCCAAAGACGGCGATGGCCTTGCCACCGAGCAGGCCGCCCTGGTCGTTGGCATGTTTGACGGCCAGATTGGCCGCGTTCTGGAGCGGCGGAATGAAGTTCGCAATCGGACCGGTGATATCCATCAGGATGCCGATCTTGGTGTCATCCGCAAGCGCGGCGGACCCGGTTCCCAGAAATGCTGCCGCGGCAACAAATGTCGTCAACTTCCTCATCTGCATTCCCCTCACTGCTTTGCTTTTCTGAAATTCATTCCGCGCGGCCCGTCCGGTCCTCCCCGGCCGGTCTAGTCGTGCAGAACCTCCGTTTCGAACCTGCCCGGAAGACTGACTTCAAGCAGCTCCAGGTCCGTTGTCGCACCCGAGTAACGCGTCGCCATGTTCGGCGGGATTACAAAGGCGTCTCCGGCGGACAGGCGGTAAGGATCTTTGCCTTCACCCTCGAGGGTCATCTCACCCGCCAGCACAAAGTTGAACAGGATATCGCCATCGTGGCGCGTCCAAGGTGACACCGACCCGGTTGGTCTTGCAACCATTACGGAAGCCACGCCCCTGGTGTTGGCGCAGATCGTCGTGTCGCGCGCCTCGAACCCGGGAATACGGAACGGTTTGAAGACACCGTCCCGGGCCAGGTTGTGAACGAATTTCTGCCCCTGCCATTCCCTGTCGGGCCTCTCGACCGGCGTCGGCAGGGTCATCTCGTGGTCGATCTCGGTGATATGCTCGGCCGGCACACCGATCTCGATCACCTCGATGCCGTCGGCTGCATGCATCACGCGGTGGCGGATTTCCGGCGGCTGAATGAAGCAGTCCCCCGCCGTCAGGCGACGCATGCCCCCCTGGTCCTCGTAAAGCACGTCGACCCAGCCGCGAACGCAGAAGATCAGCTGGAAGCCGACCTTGTGGAAATGCACCATGTCCGGCACGGGTCCGTCCGGTACGCGGATGTGGGAGGCGATCATGGCCCCGCCCAGACGCGAGGGAACGAGATCCCGGTAGGCCATGCCCGCTCGCCCGATCACCCACGGCGCCTGGTCGGCGAGCCTGCGCACGACGAAGGCATGTTTGGTTTCGGGAAGAACCAGCGGCGGATTGAGCTCGTCGATCTCCACCCGCGTGCCGTTGGGCGCGACAAGCAGGCGCTCCCCACCGGCGAATTCGTCTGGATCCTCCGTCAGGATCCGCAAGGTTCCAGGTGCTTCCTGCGCACCCTTTTCCACCCGGACCCTGAGACCGTGACCGGAAAAGACGGCAACCTCCGGATTGTCCGCCGGATAGATCATGTCGAGACGCATCTTCAGCGTCCTGGTGAAGAACGGCAGGTCCTTGGAAAGATCTCCCGTCGGCAATCGGATTTCGGCGCGGGTTTCGATCATGCTTTGTCCATCGCTTTCTTCTTTTCCCTGCTCATCCGGCGCTTGTCGAAACACCGGGTTGTTCGGTCCTCGCCGCGTCATGAGCCGCGCGATAGGCCGTTTCCCCCTCGAAGACGAACCGAAGGATCCTGTCGCTGGCGGCAACGCTGTCACGGCGGCAGAAAGCTTCGAACAGCTCCGTGTTGCCGGCCACGATCAGCGGATGGTTGTCCGTGTTGGCGAAGGTCATCATGCGGACAACCTGGACCTGGGTCATGTAACGTTGCAGCGCCTTGCGCAGCGAAGAGTTTGAGATCGCCGCGATCCAGCTGTTCCTGAAGATTTCACTGGCCCGGAAGAGGCGTTCGGCATCACCCGCCGCCATCGCAGCCCTCGCGTCCCGCAAGACGGTGGCAAGCGCCTCGAGGTCATCTTCCGTCAGGCTTTGGGCCGCTATGGCGGCGGCCCTCGGCTCCAGCAGCCGGCGCAGATCGAAGATTTCGAGGATTTCCACGTGGTCCAGGCGCGGCAAAACGAAGCCGCGCGTCGTCCGTTCCAGATACCCCTCATAGGAAAGGCGCATCAGGGCATCGCGAGCAGGCATCCTGGAGACGCCGAATTCGGCGGCGACGGCCGTATCCACCAGCCGGTCGCCCGGCCGGATTTCCCCTCTTTGAATGCGGCCCATCAGAACGTCATGGATCTGTCCAGCAGTGTTCTGACCGGGCGCCGCTTCCGGCGAAGCCTTCAAGTTCGTCACGCCACCCCTCCCAAAGGACGCCTCAAATCGTATACTGAAAAAGCGAAATCCATTTTGAAGCCCCTTCAAATCATGAAGATTCTCGCTATTTTCAGATCCTTTAAGCTTGAACTATCTCGAAAACTGTATACGAATTAATCCGTACGGGTCAATACCGACAATCATCAAAATGACACGCCCGGACGGAAGCATCCGTCGCCGCGAACCGGAGGGACCGCATGACGACCAGAGAGGACGGCTATTTCCTTTATCACTCCATCGGCCAGTATCCCGGCAAGGAGCAGGATCTGACGTCGGCAATGGCAGAACTCGCCGGTGTCTGGGGGACTTCGAACGACCAGCAGTGGCCCTATCTGCTAGGCAAGCGCTCCGAGTTCATCGATCTCTGGCGCGCGCTGATCTACGCTCCGGCGGGTTCGGCAACAACCTGCGAAAACGTCACGCAGGGCGTTCACATGCTGATGACGGCGCTGCCGGACGGAATGCTGCGGGGACGCAAGGTGCTGGTGGCGGCCGATTGTTTCCCCTCGAACCACTTCCTGCTGACCCGGCTTCAGGAACGGCTCGGCTTTGACCTCCAGACGGTCCGCTCGCGACAAGGCGCGAACTGGGTGGCGGACGAGGACATGATCGCCGAGTGGGACAGCGAAGTTGCTCTTGCGCTGATCACCTGGGTCAGCTCCACGACCTCCCACCGCATGGATCTCGACGCCCTGGTCGCCCATGGCCGGCAAATGGGCAGTCTCATCGGTGTGGACATCACCCAGGCGGCGGGCCTCCTGCCCTATTCCGTGAATGTCCCGGCAGTCGACTTTGCCGTCTCGACCAGCCTGAAATGGATGTGCGGCACGCCGGGCGCCGGCATTCTCTACGTCCGTCCGGAACTGATCGGCGAATGCCGGCCCGAGCTGCGCGGCTGGTTCAGCCAGGACAATCCCTTCAACTGGGACATCAACGCCTTCGAGTATGCCCCGGACATCCGCCGCTTCGACAACGGCACGCCGTCGATCATGCCGGCGGCGGCATCGGTCCCGGCCCTGAAGTGGCATGCTTCCGCCGACAGGGACGCGATCTTCAACCACAACAGGTCGCTCTGCGACATCCTGATGGCGGGGGCCGATGACCTTGGCCTGAAAATGCTGACGCCGCGCGCGGAAAAGGAACGCGGCGGCAGCCTGATGTTCGAACTGGCGTCCGCGGATTTGGCAGGGCAAGTGCTGGGAAGCCTCAGGGCCGCAGGATTTTCCGCCGACACGCGCGGCGCGACGCTGCGCCTGTCTCCCGGCGTCCTGTCGACGGAGGATACGACCCGGGAACTGGTTGACGAGCTCGGAAAGTCGCTCGAGGGCGCTTAAGGACGCAAGCGACAACCTCGGAAGTCATCCCGGACAAGCGCAATCGCAGATCCGGGATCTACTTTCAGAGCCACTTGTCCGTTCGGATTTGGGGATTTCGAGCGTTTGCTTCCGAGCCCAATCGCTCTTGAAACGAGTAGACCCCGGGTCTCGCTACACTCGCCCGGGGAGACGAAGAGGGGGAAGTTGCGAAGCACCCCAAAATACCTCGCTTTTCAAAAATTTTTCACACAAAGCTCTCGATGGTCTTCAGCGCGCCGTCGAGTTCCGTGCCCTTTTCGTCCTTGAGGGCCGCCTCGCGCAGGCGTTCCACCCATTTGGGGCCGTCTTCCCGGCCTTCCACCAGCCGCGCCCCGGCCAGCACCTTGTCGAATTTGGACAGGCTCCGCGCATGGGTATCCGAATAGCCCTTTACCAGGCGGCGGCAGCGGAGAATTTCCACGGCCATGTAATAATTGTCCGGCAGATAGGTGGCGACCCGCTCCAACCAGGCATTCAGATGATCCTGCTCCATCCGGTGACGGTGCGTCTTCCGGCGCCAGCCGCGCAGGCCGCCGAGGAAATAGAGCATCGCGAAGCCGCGCAGGCTGTCGGTACGGATGCGGCGTCCCCGGTTGAACCAGCGGTCGATGCGCTTCATCCAGGCCGGGTCGTTCTCAAGTCTCCGGCCGGTCTTTTCCGGCAGGAGACCGACAATCTCCTCCGCTCTCGGGTGCAGGTAGTCGGTCAGTTGTATCACCTTGCCGTCCGCTACACGCATTTCCGTCTGGATGCGGTCGAAGCGCTGCGCGCGAGTCTTGAGGTCCGCCACGCGGATGACATCGTCATAGGCCATCGCATTGGCGATGTACTTTGCAGCTTCCCGCGTAAGTTCAAAGCCCTTGTCGGATGTGTCGGAACGGGCAAGCGCCTCCAGCCTGTCCAGATATTCCGCGCCATAGACGACGTCCTGAAAGTCGACGACTTTCTTCAGGCCCGCCAACGCCATTTCCCGGGCCGGTTCCGGCAGAGCGGCGACCCGCGCCTCCAATCCCGTCCAGGCAGCCCGGCTTTTGGGCGATCCTGCCGCCACGGCAGCCGTTTTCTCTGCAGTTGCCGCCCGCTCCGGCTGTTTCGCCTCACCGTTCTGCGCAAGGTCATATCCGGCGGCGAAGGCGCGCAGGCTTGCCTCTACTCCCTTGCCGCTCGCCCGGATCGCTTCTTCGAAGGCGGCCCGCCCGAAGGGGAGCGCACCGGAGCCTGCAAGTGCGCCGAAGAGGGATGCGGAGATCACCGAGCCAGCCTTCAGCGCCGCCCCGTCCATATCCGCCAGGATCAGCTTCTGCGCGGCCACTTCGGCGGCGGCCCTGACCTCTTCGGAGGACGCCATGCCGTCGCCCGGCACAGTCTTTTCCGAGACCGCAAGCATGCGGTGGGTCGAGGCGATGAGCGTCGTGCGATCGGGGGTGACGAAGCCGCGCATGATGGCGCGACCTGCTTCCATCATTTCCGCCGCGATGGTGATATCGACGTCCCCGGCCGAGGGCGCGAGCGAAAACACGGGGGCCGCGACGTCCCCCGGCGCCATCTCTATATAGTAGATGGTCGCGCCGGTTCTCTGGGCGACGCCGGCAACGCTGGTCGCCTGGCAGTGATAGCCTTCGGAGCGGGCAACGGACTCAATCCAGTTGGTGAGAACGCCGCCCCCCTGACCACCCACGGCCAGTACGGCAAGTTTGATGATGCCGTCCAGCGCCGGATCGGTCGGGCGGGCATCAAACGGCAAGGCAAGCGACATTACTGGGCCTCCGTCGAAAATGTCAGGCGGCGGCTGGCGCGGCGGCTCTGCAGCCAGGAAATGATCTTGCGGCGTAGGCCGGACAGCCAGGCCTCTCCCCCGCTCGGATTGTGAACCACTTTCGCTTCATAGAAGGACGGGCACAGGATCGCCGCATCGGCAACCTCGCCGCAGTTGCCGCAACCGACGCAGGACTGGTCGATATGCGCGACCGGATCGTCCCGCAGCGGATCCTCCAGCTTCTTCAGCGACAGGGACGGACAGCCGGAGAGCCGGATGCAGGCGTGGTCCCCCGTGCAGACATCCTGATCGACGCCGAACCTCGGCACCTCCACCCGTTCGCCGGACGCCATCGCCTTGTTGCGCTGCGGCTTTTCTCGTCGCTGCCGGTTGAGCATGCATTCGGAGGACGCCACGATCACCTTGGGGCCGTCGTAGTCGGTCGTCAGCGCCTCGCGGATTGTCGCGCGCATCTTCGGAACGTCATAGGTCCGGTCGATCTGGCGGATCCACTTCACGCCAACGCCCTCGAGCGCCTTGGCGATCGGGTTGTTGGTCGACTTGGTGGCGTTCTTGGCGCGGCTCGAGGGCACATCCTGGCCGCCTGTTGCCGCCGAATAGTAGTTGTCGACGATGATGGCGACGCTGTCGGACTTGTTGAAGACCATGTTGCCGATCGACGAGGACAGGCCGTTGTGCCAGAAGCCGCCGTCGCCAAGGATCGAGATCGCCCGCTTCTTGCCGCCACCGTCAAAGGCCGCGTTCGACGCGGGACCGAGACCATAGCCCATGGTGGAACCGCCGATCTCGAAGGGCGGCAGGCAGGCAAAGAGGTGGCAGCCGATATCGCCGGTGATCTGGTGCTTGCCGAGTTCCTGCTCGGCCAGCTTGAGCGAGGCGAAGATCGGACGCTCCGGACAGCCGGTGCAGAAGCCCGGCGGTCGGATCGGCACCGTCTTGCTGAGATCCGGCATTTCCGGCTTCGGCGCGTTCGGTGCCAGGACCTTGCCCGGCAGAAGATCCGGAGCGTAATGGCGCACGAAGGTGTCGATGCCGTCCAGCATGATCTGACCGGTATATTCACCGGCCTTCGGGAAGATCCCCTTGCCTTCCAGCTTCGTGGTCCTGCCCTCCTTGTAGAGCATCGACCCCAGTTGCTGTTCGATGAATTCCGGCTGGCCTTCCTCGACGAGGAGCACGGCATCCTTGCCCGCGCAGAAATCGAGGAGATCAGACTTCACCAGAGGATAGGTGACGTTCAGGACGTAGACCGGCACGGAGGTGTTGCCGCTGATATCGGCAAGGCCAAGCCGCTGAAGAGCCCGGATCACACCATTGTACATACCGCCGAGGCAGACGATGCCGACCTTGCCCTCATCCGGACCGAAGCGCTCGTTTAGCTTGTTATCCAGAATGAACTTCTCGGCCGCCGGCCAGCGGTTGTCGATCTTGTCATGCTCATGGGCATAGGACATCGGCGGCAGCACGACCCGCTTGAAGTCGCGCTGCGGGTCCGACAGCGCGTCCCGGACGGAAAGCGGCGGCGGAACGTTGTCCCTTGTTGCGAAACAGCCGGTGACGTGGCAGGAGCGGATCCGGACCATGAGCATGACCGGCGTATTGCTGGCCTCGGACAGCGCGAAGCCGTCACCGACGGATTTCACGATGGAAGGCAGGTTCGGACGTGGATCCATGAGCCAGAACTGGGACTTCATGGCAAAGGCGTAGGACCGCTCCTGCATGATGGAGGAACCCTCGCCGTAGTCCTCGCCAACGATCACCAGCGCGCCGCCGTTGACGCCCGAGGACGCTAGGTTGGCGAGCGCATCGGAGGCGACGTTCACACCGACGGAGCCCTTGAAGGTGACCGCGCCACGGATCGGATAATGCACGGAGGCGGCCAGCATGGCTGCGGCCGCCGCCTCCGAGGCATTGGCCTCGAAGCGGATGCCGAGCTCGCCCATGAGGTCCTGCGCATCGGCAAGGACATCCATGAGATGCGAGATCGGCGCGCCCTGGTAGCCGCCCACATATCCGACACCATTTTCAAGGAGCGCCTTGGTGATGGCCAGAATGCCCTCACCGGTAAACGTGTCTCCCGAACCTTTCCGAAGATGTTCCACCTCAGCCTTGAACGACCTTTCGGCCATCGGCCTCTCCTCCCGCACTCACAAGTCTAGATCGGGTGCTTGCGCACATTCTTTAATATGGTCTGCAGGGTGGCCACGAAGGCCCGCTGCTCGGCGTCGCTGATGCCGTGGAACATCTGCCGGTAGGCAGCCGCCAGATGCGGCCACAGCATTTCATGGGTTTCCCGCCCCTTTTCCGTCAGGTGAATGCGGACAGCGCGGCTGTCTTCCTTGTCACTCACCCGCCGGACCATCCCGTCCCGCTCCAGGGCATCCAGCGCCCGGCTGAGGGTAGACGTTTCCACCACCGCGTAGATCGCCAGTTCCCGGATCAAAAGCCCGTCGATCACCGACAGCACGGCGAGCGTGCGCATCTTCGGCGTCGTCAGGCCCAGGTTCGCCATTTCCTCCCGCAGGGCGGCGTTGTAGCGCCCCATGATGCGGTTCATCAGGTAGGGGGGGAAGTTCTCAAGGCCGATTTCACCCAGCCGCGGCACACGGGTGTCGTCCTCCATGAGGTCCTGTCCGTCCGTCTCGCTCATGCACCCATCCTTTTTGCCAGATTGTAACCGGACCCTCCACCGAGACCGGGACCGGGGTGGGTCGAGGCACCGATCAGGTGGAGGTTCCGGATGTTGGTGGCGCTGTTACTGGAATGGGTGAAGGGGCGCCAGATGAAAAATTGATCAATGGTGCAGGAGCCGCCATAGGGATCGCCGCCCACCAGATTGATGTTGAGACCGTTCAGATCCGCCGGCGAATAGGCTTTCCTTGCCAGCTTGATCTCATCGAAGTTTCGTATGTGCCGCCGCAGGATGGCCTCGATCCGGTCGGCGAAGGCCTCGCGTGTCGCTTCCGTCCAGTCCGGTCCGGTTTCGATCTTGCCGGCGGCATCGCCCTTGATGACGCGCGGCGCGTCCGGGATCTGCAGCCAGAGGATACCCTTGCCCTCGGGCACCCGGGACGGGTCGAGACGGTGCGGCTGACCGACGCAGATCGTCGGGGTTTCCGGGAGGAGGCCGCGCTCGGCTTCGTTCGCCGATTTGGAAACGCTGTCGATGCCATCCGCCAGATGGATCAGCGCAACGTCTTCCAGGCCGTCCGCGATCCACTCCGGGTCGCCATCAAGAGCATAGTGCAGCTGGAAATTTCCACGGCCATAGCGGTAGCTGCGCACGCTTTGCTGCGTGTTCTCGCCGTCAAGAAGCCGCTCATAGAGCTGCGTCGGCGTAACGGACGCGATCACCGAGCGGCCGCGAATGGTCTCTCCTTCGGCCGTCTCGACGCCGACGGCCTTGCCGTCCTCGACCAGAATGCGAGTCACATCGACACCGGTGCGGAGCGAACCGCCCTTCTCTTCGATGAGCTTGCGGAAGGCCTCCGGCACGGTCCCAGAGCCTCCCTTGGCGACAGGCGCACCGGCGACTTCCAGCGCGAAGGCGATCACCCGGCCCATCTGGCCGGAATATGTGCTTTCCGGGGTCAAACCCGTATGCAGCACCCAGGGGGCCCACAAGGCCTGCAGGGTTTCGCTGGTATAGCCACTTTCCAGCCAGCCCCGGGCCGGCTGCAGAGCGGCGCCGAACCACGCCTTAAGGTCGTTGAGGCCGCGCTTCCAGGCCTGACCGGCCACCAGCCGGGCCATCTTGAACGACCAGAGCGGGTTGCCCAGCAGGGCGAACAGGAAGCCCGCATCGGCTTCGACGCCCGCAACATCGGCCTGATGCCGCTTGCCGTCTCCGGCGGCGAGCTTTTCAAACGCCGCAACATTTGCGGCCCGGTCCATGGTGAGGACCGCCTTCTGGCCGTCCGGCCGCAGAACCGCGGTCGGATACGCCGTGTGACAGAACTCCAGGCCATGGCGCCCGAGATCCTCGGCCAGCTCGCCATAGGCGGGCGACGTCAGGAACAGCACGAAAGTGGCTGCCATGACGTCATGCCGGTATCCGGGCAAGGTGATTTCCTCGGTCCGCATGCATCCGCCCGGATGCGCGGACCGCTCCAGGACGAGGACAGGCTCGCCCTTGCGCACCAGCAGAGCTGCCGCGACGAGGGCGTTGATGCCTGAACCGATGATCAGATGCGGTGCGGACACGGGGAAACCTGCCTCAGCTCTTCGGGACGAGGGCCAGGGCGCGGATCGGGCTGCCCGTTCCGCGTTCGATCTTCAGCGGCGCGGCGATCAGGATCGCGCCCTTGGCCGGCAGCTTGTCGAGATTGGCAAGCGAGGCAAGGCCGAAGCAGTTGTCTCGGTGCAGGAGGTTATGCGCCGGATAAGGCGGCTCCATGCCCCCGGCCTGGCCGGCATCGGTGCCGATGCACTGGCTGCCCCAGCCGACGATCTTCTTCGAAAGCAGATATTCGATCGCATCCGGGGTCGGCCCCGGGCTGTGCGGGCCGGTTTCGTCGGCATTCAGGAACAGGCCCTCGTCATGCGCGCGCTTGTCCCAGTCGGTCCGCATGACGACCCATTCGCCGGCACCGATCTCGCCATGCTCGGCCTCCCAGGCCTTGATCAGATCGGCGGTCAGCAGGAAATCCGGGTTCGCTTCCGTTTCCTTGGAGCAGTCGATGACGTTGACCGGCGCAACGAGGCGCTGGACGTTCAGCGTGTCCGTGAAGCCGTCGCTGTAGTCCCGACCGGTGATCCAGTGATGCGGCGCATCGAAATGGGTTCCCGAGTGCTCCCCCAGAACCATCCAGTTCCAGGCGAAGAACGGGCCGTCGGCGTCATATTCGCTGATCTTGTGGATTTCGACCTTCGGCGTGTTCTTGGCGAAATCGGGCGGCAACTGGATGATCGGCGTGTCGGGGCCCAGGACACCCGTGCAGTCCACCACTTCCACCTCTCCGGACAGGAGCTTGGCTCCAAGCCCGCTGAGTGCGCTCTCTGCAGACATCTTGTCTTCCCTCTGTGTGTTTTGGCCTGTCGGCTCGTTATCGCAAATCGATGCTAGACAGATTTATTTGTATTTGCAATTATCTTCTTCAACGGGAGAGGGCAAAATCAATGAACGAAGAACTGGACGGCGTCATTATCGGCAGCGGACACAACAGTCTCGCCTGCGCCGTTCACCTGGCGTCCAGAGGCTGGAAGATCGGCATTTTCGAGCGTGCCGCCGTCCCCGGCGGAGCAGTCAAGACCGGCGAATACACCCTGCCCGGTTTCCGGCACGACTGGGCCGCCATGAACCTGTCGCTTTTCGCCGGCTCGCCCTTTTTCCGGCAATATGGTGAAACACTTGCAGCCCACGGTCTCGAGTTTGCGCCGGCGGCCGACTGCTTCTCTTCGGTCTTCGAGGACGGCACCTGGCTGGGGGTCGGCAACGACGGTGAGGCAACCGCAAAACGGATCGAATCGGTCAGCGCTGAAGACGGCAGGACATGGCGCGCCTTGAGCGCGGAGTTTCCCGGGCGAGCGGAAACCCTGTTTGCCCTTTTGGGGAGCCCAGCCAAAAAACGTGCATTTGCATCTATCTTGTTCAAAGAGTGGCGCAGGACCGGCACGGATGGTGTGCTCGATCTTGGACGTTTCCTGCTTGCCAGCCCGCGGGACTGGCTGAACGAGACCTTCGTCTCGCCTAAGGTCCGGGCCCTTCTTGCCGCCTGGGGCATGCATCTCGATTTCGCACCGGACATCGCGGGTGGCGCCCTCTTTCCCTATCTGGAGGGCATGGCGAACCAGGCCTTCGGCATGGTGCTCGGCAAGGGCGGCGCGGAAACCATCGTCAAGGCCATGACCTCCTTGCTGGAATCGCGCGGCGGCAGCCTCGCCTGCAATGCTGACGTGAAGCGGGTGATCGTTGAAAACGGTCGCGCGCGCGGCATCGAACTGGCGGACGGACGCAAGATAATGGCACGCCGGGCGGTAATCGCCAATGTCTCGCCGGGCGCTCTTCAAAAATTGACCGGCGATACGGGCCACGCCCGCTACGACGCCGGCCTGGGCAAAGTCGCGCATGCGCCCGGCACCATGATGATCCATCTGGCGATGGAGGATCTTCCCGACTGGCAGGCGAGCGACGAACTGAAGCGCTTCGCCTATGTCCACATCGCTCCCGAACTCGACCAGATGGCCCGGGTCTACGCGCAGGCGCAGGCAGGCCTGCTGCCTTCGGAGCCGATCATCGTCTGCGGGCAGCCGACCGCCATCGACCCCAGCCGCGCGCCGGAGGGCAAGCACGTGCTCTGGCTGCAGGTTCGCATGGCTCCGGGCACGATCAAGGGCGATGCCGCCGGTCAGATCACCGCCACCGACTGGGAAGGCGCCGCCGAGCCCTTTGCCGAGCGGGCGCTGGACATTCTGGAACGCCACGCTCCCGGCACGCGCGGAAAAATCCTTGGCCGTCATATCGTATCGCCCGCCATGCTGGAGGCGGACAATCCCAATCTGGTCGGAGGAGACCAGATCTGCGGCAGTCATCATCTGACCCAGCACTTCATGTTCAGGCCCGTTCGCGGCTTTGCCGACGGAAGTACTCCTGTGGGAAACCTTTTCCACACCGGAGCCGCCGTCTGGCCGGGGGCGGGCACGGGAGCGGGGCCCGGATACTTGCTCGCTCAAAAACTCGCCGGATAGCGACAAAAAGAAATCGCACGGCGTCTGACAATAATGGGGAACAGGACCAATGATAGTTTCAAGACGAACGCTGTTGAAAACGGCCGCGGCAAGCGGCCTTCTTTCGGTTGCCGGCACGCCGGCCTTTGCCGCCGACATAGACGAGTTGGTGATCGCCTATAACGTCAACCTTCCGAGCTGGGACCCGACTGCGGGTCCGTCCGCGGTGAACCCCACCATCCAGGGGATCTACCAGTCGGTGTTCGACATGTTCATCCACCAGGACCCGGATCTTTCCTTTGGTCCAGGCATCGTGACCGCCTGGGGCTGGAACGACGACAAGACCAAGATCTGGCTCGACATCCGCGAGGGCGTGAGCTGGCACAATGGCGACCCGCTGACGCCGGAAGACGTCGCATGGTCGCTGGAGCGGGCGGGCAACCCGGAAAGCGGCAACCCGATCCAGTTCATCTGGGGCAAGATCGGCAACTTCCAGATCGACGGCAATCGGGTTACCGCCGACGTGAAGGAATATGAGCCCACCATCTTCAAGTGGATGAGCTTCCTGACCGGCTATGTCATGCCGAAGAAGTACTTCACGGAAGTGGGTGCGGAGGGCTTTGAGGAAAAGCCGGTCGGAACCGGCCCCTATATGGTCGAGAAATTCGAGCGCAACGCCTTCGTGCGGCTGAAGGCCAACGAAAACTACTGGGGCGGCGCGCCGGAATTCAAGACGGTGACCATCAAGTTCGTCACCGACGCCTCCAGCCGCACCTTCGAGGTGATGTCCGGCAATGCCCATGTTACGCTGGAAATGCCCTATGAGGAATTCGACCGCCTGAAGGCCCAGGATGGTATTGCCGGAACGGCGGCTCCCATTTCCGACATCGGCATGATCTTCATCAACGATGTCGATCCGATGCTGGACGCGAATGTGCGCAAGGCGATGGCCCACGCCATCGACAAGCAGACCATCATCGACCGCCTTCTCTCCGGCTACGGCGTTGCGATCGACACGCTGCAAACGCCGGACTACACGGCTTTCGATGCCTCCATCAAGGTTCCCTACGATCCGGAAAAGGCGAAAGAACTTCTGGCGGCCTCCGGCTTCGGCCCGGACAATCCGGTCAAGTTCAAGATCCAGACTACCCGCGGCTTCAAGCCGAAGGACTACGAGATCATCCAGGTGATCGTAGGCCTGTGGCGCAAGGTCGGCATCGAGGCGGAAATCGAGGTCTACGAAATCGCCAAGCACTACGAGCTGCGCGCCGCCGACCAGCTGGCTCCGGCCGCCTTCTACAACTGGGGCAATGCGATCGGCGACCCGACCACCTCGACCGGCTTTGCCATGTTCGGCCCCTCGCCCCATTCCGTCTGGGACGGCGAGGACCTGATGCAGATGATCCTGCCGCTCTGGGCCGAAAAGGATGAAGACAAGCGCATCGAGGGCTGGAAACAGGTCGACCGCTTCATCGCGGAAAACGCCCTGGTACTGCCGCTGTTCCAGTATGTGCAACCGATCCTTCACAGCGACAAGGTGAAGGTCACGCCGCATGCCTCCGGCGCGCTGCTGCCGCATCTGATGACACGCGCATAAGACCCCAACCCCAACTTCGCCGCGGCGTCCGATTTGACCAGTTTCCGGACGCTGCGGCGGCTCTTTTTTCAAAGTTCGAAGCGGGCTCTTACCCTATCATGCTCATCGTGCGTGCGCTGCTGACGCGCCTGGCAACAACTCTCGTCACCCTCCTCGGGGCGGCCGTCATCGTCTTCGTGGTCATCCGGGTCGTGCCCGGAAACCCGATCGCCATGATGCTGCCGCCCGGCGCAACGGACGCGGACATCGCCCGTCTGAAAGCGCTTTACGGTCTCGACAAAAGCATCCTGGAACAATTCTGGATCTGGATCGGCAATGTGGTCCAAGGCGACTTCGGCACGTCGATCACCCTGCGCCAGCCGGTCTACGACCTGGTAATCGGACGGCTTCCGGCCACACTGGAACTTTCCGTCGTCGCACTGATCATCGCCGTCCTGCTCGGCGGGGCCGCCGCCATGACGGCGACGCTCTACCGCGGCTCCAAGGTCGAGGGCGGCATCGACGTTGCCGGCGGCATCGCGCTGTCCCTGCCCGATTTTCTCTGGGGGCTGGCGCTGATCCTGGTTCTCGGCGTGGTCTGGCCGCTGTTCCACATTTCCGGCCGTGTGTCGCCATCCCTCGGGTTCGACTTCCAGTCCAACTTCTTTCTGTTCGAGGCGCTCGTCAGGCTGCGCTTCGACGTTGTGGCGAACCTTGCGAGCCACATGCTGCTGCCCGCGCTGGCGCTCGCCATTCCGCTCGCCGCCATCATCCTGCAGCTCCTCAAGCAATCCCTGAAGGAATGCATGCACCAAGATTATGTCACCCTGGCTCGGACCAAGGGCTATCCCGAACGCTCCATCATCCTGCGCGAGGCCCTGCCGAACGCGATCCTGCCGACGCTTACGCTGATCGGCGTGCAGTTCACCTTCCTGATCGGCGGTACCGTGATCATCGAGCGCCTGTTCTCCTATGAAGGTCTCGGCAACATGGCCATCGACGCGGTGATCAACCGCGACCTGCCGCTCATCCAGGGCATTGTTCTGGTGTTCGCCTTGCTCTTCACGCTCGTGAACCTTGCGGTGGACATGACCTATGCCGCGCTGAACCCGAGGCTGCGTCATGCGTGAAGGCCGGGGAACCACACGCAGATTGCCGGGCCTCCGGCTCTGGCTCAGCGGCGGCTGGCTGGTCCTTCTGGTGCTCGCCGCCCTCCTCGCCCCCTGGATCAGCCCGCACAATCCGCTGGAACAGGACCTCTTTGCCTCGCGGCTGCCGCCCTTCTTCGAACAAGGCGCCGATCCGGCCTATCTGCTCGGAACGGATTCACTCGGCCGCGATCTCCTGAGCCGCATGCTTTATGGCGCCCGGCTTGCGCTGGTGGTCGCGCTGGTCGCCGGAACGCTCACCTGCCTTATCGGTTCCACGCTCGGGCTGATCGCCGGCTATTATCGCGGCACCGCCGATCTGGTGATCTCCCGCCTGGTGGACATCTGGATGGCCTTTCCGCCCGTGCTCTTCGCGATCCTGCTGATCGCGGTGCTCGGCACCGGGCTCAGCTCCATCATCATCGCCATCGTGGTGATCGACTGGACCCGCTTTTCCCGGGTGGTGCGCGCGGAAGCCATGAGCCAGGGCAAGATGGACTATGTCGCCTCCGCCCAGGTCGCCGGCCGCAGCCGGTTCAGCACGGCGCTGACCGAGATCCTGCCGAACGTCCTTCCGACCATCGTTGCCCTGCTGACGCTGGAAATGGGCATCGCGGTGATCGTCGAGGCGATCCTCTCCTTCGTGAACCTTTCCATCTCCACCGACCAGCCGACCTGGGGCGGCATGATCGCGGAGGGGCGGACGTCGATCTACCAGGCCTGGTGGGTTCTGGTCTTTCCGCTCTTCGCCCTTTTCCTCACGGTCTTAAGCTTCTCCCAGCTTGGCGAGGGCCTGAAGGACCAATTCGATCCGGTGCTGCGATGAGCTACCTGTCCGTGAAAAACCTGACCGTCGAGCTCGGCAACGGCGTACCGCTGCTAAGGCGCGTCTCGCTGGAGGTCACCGCCGGCGAAGTGCGGGCGCTCGTCGGCGAAAGCGGCGCCGGCAAGAGCATGATCGGCAAGGCAGTGCTCGGCATCCTGCCGCGCGCCGCCAGGCTGACCGGCGGCGACATCATTCTGGACGGCGAAAACCTCCAGGCGCTTTCCCCGAAGGCCCGGCGCCAGAGGATCGGGGCGAAAGCCGCGCTAATCCCGCAGGATCCGCTCACCGCGCTTAATCCCTCCCGCCGGGTTGGCCCGCAGATCACCGACCGTCTTGTCGAAATCCTCGGATGGACGAGGAAGGCGGCGGAGGCGCGGGCGCTGGAGCTTCTGGAGGAAGTTCATATTCAAGCGCCCGAACGTGTCATGAAGGCCTATCCGCACGAACTTTCCGGCGGCATGCGCCAGCGCATCCTGATCGCCTCGGCGTTTGCGGCGGAGCCGAAACTCATCATCGCCGACGAGCCGACCACGGCCCTTGACGTGACCGTACAGAAACAGATCCTGAAGCTCATCCGCGACATGCAGCAGCGCCACGGAACCGCGCTCCTGTTCGTGACCCACGATCTCGGCGTCGTTTCCAAGATCGGCCAGTCGCTGACCGTGCTTTACGGCGGCAAGGTGATCGAGGAAACCAGCGTGGCGGCGTTCTTTGACGAACCCCGGCACCCCTATTCGAAGGCCCTCTTGGCGGCAACGCCGAAATACACCGACCCGAACGGATCGCTTCTACCGGTTCCGGACAGTGTCATCACGGCGGTCGAGCAGGAGGTTGCCTCCTTCGACGCGCAAGGGAATGGGTGAGGACAAGCCGTGAGCGAGACGATCTACCAGTTGAAGGACCTCAAGGTCTCCTTCCCCGATCTTTCCAGAAAGCCGCTTCTGGGCGCCGCCCCGCACGTCGACGTTCTAAAGGGCCTCACCTTCGACATTCCCAAGGGCGAAATCCTCGGCATCGTCGGCGGCTCAGGCTCCGGCAAGTCGACGCTGGGACGCGCGCTGATCCGCCTGATAGAGCCTGACGAAGGCTCCATCAGCTTTGACGGAACGGACATCACTCATATGCCCGAGGAGCGTCTTCGCCCCTTGCGGCGCCGTTTCCAGATGATCTTCCAGGACCCCATGTCCTCGCTCAATCCGCGCCGCCGGGTCGGCGGGATCATTGCGGGGCCGCTGAAACTGCAGGGCTTCGACAACATCAGGAACCGGGTCGACGAGGCGCTCGACATGGTCGGCCTGCCCCGGCATTTCGCCGGCCGGTTCCCGCATGAACTCTCCGGCGGCCAGCGCCAGCGCGTCGGGATCGCGCGAGCGATTGCCCTGAAACCCGACTTCATCCTCGCCGACGAGATCGTCTCCGGTCTCGACGTGTCGTCGCAGGCACAGGTGCTCACGCTTCTGGACAATCTGGTTCAGGAACTGGGACTGACGCTTGCCTTCATCAGCCACGATCTTTCCGTGGTCCGGCGCCTGTGCACCCGGATTCTCGTGCTCTATCAGGGAGAAATCGTGGAGAACGCGGGGTCCGCCGAACTTTTCGACGATCCGAAGTCCGGCTATACCCGCACGCTTCTGGACGCCATTCCCCTGCCCGATCCGACACAGGCCTGGTTTTAGGCAAGACGTCAGTAGCCTCCTGAACAAACGATCGCGGGGAAGTTTCCTTCCCCGCGATCCGGTTGGTCTTCAACCTGCAGGTTCTAGGAGCGCACCTGCGCGTCCCGCGGCATGTCGGACAGGATTTCCGGGCCGTCTGCGCGCATGATGACGATTTCCTCCAGCCGCAGACCGAACTTGGCGGGCAGATAGATGCCGGGCTCGATGGAAAACACCATGCCCTCGTCCAGCACCGTTTCCGAGGTCGCCGTCATATAGGGCGGCTCGTGAATGTCGATGCCGAGACCATGGCCGGTGCGATGGGGGAAGCAGTCGCCGTAACCGGCTTCAATGATGACGTTTCGCGCCGCCTTGTCGACCATCTTCGCGGTCACGCCGGGTTTGGCGGTCGCAAGGGCGGCCTGGACGGCCTTTTCGACAACGGCATAGACCTTTTCGAACTCATCCGTGGGAGTTCCGAAATAGCCGACACGGGTCATGTCCGACGGATAGCCATCAAGACGGCCGCCGATATCGATGAGCACCGCGTCGCCCTCTTTCAACTGCGTCTGGCCGGTATGGTGATGCGGAAACGCACCATTGCCTGCAAAGCAGATGCTGGTGAAGACAGGCGCCGCGCCCGCTGCCTTGTAGACATCGCGAATGACGGCGGCGACTTCCTCTTCGGTGATCCCGGGCTTCAAGGCATCGAAGCCAGCAAGAGCAGCCTTGTCGTTGAGGACCGCACTGGCTTTCAGGAGCCGGTATTCGTCATCCCCCTTGCGGGCGCGCAGATATCCGACCGTGTCGTCGGTGAAGCGGCGGGAAGCTCCCGGCAAAGCATCGAGGAGAAGCAGCGCGAAATCGGCGCGCATGGTCTCGTCGATGACAACGCTGGGGCTAGCCGGAAGGTTTGAGGCCTTCAGAAGATCAGCGAGCGCAGCATCGGGGCCGTCGTCGTCGCGCCAGGCGAAAAAGGGCAGATCCGTCTTCTGGCGGCAGCTGTCGATATTGAGCGCCGGCATCAGGAACCCGGCGTGACCGCGTGCTACGAGCAGCATGACCGGACGCTCGTCTCCATGGGGATCGAGCCCGACCAGATACATCATGTGGCTGGAGGGCCCGATCGCCACGAGATCGGTGCCGGTCGCAGCCATGCGCTCGCGAAGGGCTGCGAGGCGCTGATCGGAAAGGGTGGACATTTTGCGAAACTCCGAGAGGAAAGCGCGCAAAAGCGCAGGCCTTGTTTAATACCACCTAATTTGTCATCCCGGACGCAGCGAAGCGGAGATCCGGGATCGGAGAAGCATCAGGCTGAATTTGGAGATGCTGCCGAAGCCCTGGCTCTCCGACCCCTGCTCACGCCACGCTTGGCCGGGATGACGGCACGTTGAGAGCGATGGAAGAGCCGTCAAAAAGCCGCCCCGGAGACCGGTGCGGCTTCAGTGGACGAACGTCAGTTCTTCGTCACCAGGCGGTAGTAGACGAAGTCGGAGGTCGCGCCGTTGACGTAGCCCTCGACCTTCTTGTCCATCGCCACCTGATAGGCTGCCTGGAACATGATGACGATCGGCGACTTGGCCTGAACCTGTTTCTGCAGCTCGACATACATGTCGTTACGCTTTTCCGGATCGGACTCTGCCAGGGCCGCCGTGGTCAGGTCGTTCATTTCTTCCGGCACGGCCCAGGCGTTCCGCCAGGTGGTGGTCGCCTGATAGTTGTCGTCGGAATTGTCCCGGTTATAGGCAAAGGCCTTGGCGTTGGAGTGCGGGTCCATGAAGTCCGGGCCCCAGTACAGCAGCATCGCCTCGTGGCTGCGCTCGCGGTACTTGGTGATGACCTGCGAACCGGTACCCGGGATGATGTCGAAGTTGATGCCGGCCTCGGCAAAGCTTGCCTGCAGCGACTGCGCCATGTCGGTGAACGGCGTCGAGTTGATGACATCGAGCGTCACGTTGACCGGCGTCTTGATACCGGCGTCGGCCAGGATCTGCCTGGCCTTTTCCGGATTGTAGCTGTAGGGCGTCTCGTCATAGGAGCCCGGGAAACCCTTCGGCCAGAAGGCCTGGTGGATGTCCATCTGGCCCTTCAGGAAGCTGTCGGTCATGCCCTCGTAGTTGACAAGGTAGCGCGCGGCTTCCCAGACGGCTTCCGGCTGCAGCGTGTCCTTCTTCTGGTTGAAGGACAGGAAGTGGACAGCTGCCTGCGGATAGGTCTCGACCTTGATGGTATCGCTATCCATACCGGCGATCTGGTCCGGCGTCAGATTGCGGGCCATGTCGACATCGCCGGACTGCAGGAGGAGCTGCTGGGTGGCGGCTTCCGCGACATGACGGATGATGACGCCGTCGACATTCGGTGCGCCCTTGTAATAGTCCGGATTGGACTTGTAGCGCACCAGTTCGCCCGGGCGGTAGGTCTGCAGCTCGAACGGGCCGGAGCCGGCGGAGTTGGCGTTCAGCCACTTGTTGCCCATGTCGCCGTCTTCTTCATGCTCCATCACGGTCTTTTCGTCGACGACGGATGCCGGACGGGCGGCCAGGACGTTGAGCGCGAAGGCCGGCGAGAAGTCGCCTTCGTATTTGACGATCACCTTGTTGCCGTCGGCCTTGACCATGTCGCCGACGTTTTCCGGCGTCCAGCCGAGCTGGGTGAGGATGAAGGCCGGGGTCAGGTTGAGCTTGACGACGCGGGAGAAGGAGAACGCCACGTCCTCGGCGCGCACCGGATTGCCGGAATGGAATTTCGCACCGTCGCGGAGGGTGAAGGTGATCGTCTTCGCATCCGCATCCGCCTGCCATTCGGAGGCAAGGCCCGCGGAGAGCACGGTTGGGTCTTCCGCGTCATACTGCACCAGACGGTCGTAGACGTTGGTGACGAGCTCGCCGGAAGAGAATTCGTAAGCCTGGGCAGGATCGATCGCGACGATGTCGTCGATGTTCTGCGCCACGACAAGCAGGTTGTCGGGCGTTGCGGCGCTGGCCTCAAAGGACAAGGGCATTGCCAATGCTGCCGCCAGAAGCGCGGCCCTGAAGAGCTTCATTCCTTCGTCTCCGTCTGTAAAGGTTTGGATTTTCTTTTGGCTTTTGTTCGGGCCGGTGCCTTGTCAGCGGAGTTCTTGTCCGGTGACACCAGCTCGATGCGACTGGCCTTGTGGCCGCCGGCATTCAGGATCGCCAGGGTTCCGGTCCACAGGAGCCGGGCCGGCGTGTCGTTGGGATTGGACCAGGCATGGGGCGCGTTGCCGCGATAATGCAGGCTGTCGCCCGCCTTCATCACCATCGCCTTGCCGTCCAGGTACTGGGTGATCGAGCCTTCAAGGATATAGATCAGCTCTTCGCCTTCATGGCTCACGGTTTCCGAGGCATAGCCCGGCGGCACGGTGAGGATGAAGGAGGAGAGCTGGTTTCCCGGAAACTCCGCGCCGAGGCGCTCATAGACGACCGACGAGCCTGAAATGGAAAACTGCGGGCGGGTCTCGGCCCGGGTCAGGGCGTCTTCCGCGCGGCTGGGCGACGAAATAGTCGAGCCCGACCCCAAGTGCACGGGCAATGCCGGCAAGAGACCCAAGTGTCGGCGTCGCGTGATCGCGCTCCACCTGGCTGAGGTAGCTGACCGACAGATTCGACGCGTCGCTGAGCTGTTGGAGCGTCTGCCCGAGCTGCCGCCGGCGGGCCCGGATCAAGGCTCCGACCTTTGTCTCTGCCTCCGAGGCGGCTCGTGCCGTCTGGCTGTTCAAAGATTTTCACTCCCATCAAAATTTTTTTGATGTAATCAGATTTTTTTGTATGCTCCAAGAACTTTTTTAGGCAGCTTGTCATCTCGCGCCAAACTCGGCGGCGGAGAAATGCTCCTGAAAACAACCGCTTGAGATCAGTCTCTCAGAATTTGAGTCACACAGGCAGGGGTGCGGTGTTGAAGAATCCGGTCACACAGGAAACGGCGGAAGGCCGCGTCCGGAATGTCGTTTGAACCTGCCGACAGCGCCGCCGAAGCGCGCAGGAGCGTTTTGACGGGCCAGCTTCTGGGAAGCATTGGGGCCCTGTCGCGTTTCGCGCTCGTCACGGCCGGAACCTTCCTCGGGCTGCTCGCCATCACCTTCTTCATCGGCCGGGTGGTGCCGATCGATCCCGTGCTCGCCGTCGTCGGCGACCGTGCCTCGAACGAGGTCTACGAGGCCGCCCGCCAGGCCATGGGGCTCGACCGGCCGCTGATCGTCCAGTTCCTGGCCTATGTCGGGGACGTGCTGACCGGCAATCTCGGCAATTCCATCTCCACAGGGCGGCCCGTCGTCGAGGACCTCGGACGGTTCTTCCCGGCCACTCTGGAAATGGCGACCATCGGCATCCTGATCGGCGTGCTGCTCGGTGTTCCCATGGGCGTGCTCGCCGCGACCCGTCAGGGAAGCTGGATCGACCAGCTTATCCGCGTGCTCGGCCTTCTCGGATATTCCGTCCCCGCCTTCTGGCTCGGGCTGGTCGGCCTCGCGGTGTTCTACGCGGGCCTCGGCTGGGTGGCGGGCCCCGGCCGCATCGACATCTTCTATGACGGCATGGTGGAACCGGTCACCGGGCTCTACCTGATCGATAGCCTCATCGCCGGTGAACCGGAGATCTTCTGGAACGCGCTCGACCACTTGTTGCTTCCGGCCTCGATCCTCGGCTTTTTCAGCCTCGCCTATATCGCCCGCATGACCCGTTCGTTCATGCTCGACCAGCTCGGCCATGAATACGTGACGACGGCGCGGGTGAAAGGCGTGTCCGAAAGGCGGGTTATCTGGCGCCATGCCTTCTATCCGATCCGCATCCAGCTCATCACCGTGATCGGCCTTTCCTATGCCGCGCTTCTGGAAGGCTCGGTGATGATCGAGACGGTCTTCTCCTGGCCGGGCATCGGCAACTATCTCACCAACGCCCTTCTCAACGCGGACATGAACGCGGTGCTCGGCGCCACGCTGGTCATCGGCTCCGTCTTCATCCTGATCAACAAGATTTCCGACGTGCTTTACCGAATTCTCGATCCAAGGGCCCGTAGATGATCGACTGGCTTCTCGACGACAGCCCAGCCTCGCGCCTGCAGGCCAATCTCGGCCGCGCCTGGCGCACCTGGACGGCGCTCATGCGCAATCCGCTGGCCGTCCTCGGCGGCGTGATCATCCTGGTCCTGATCGTCATGGCGGTCTTCGCTCCGCTGATCGCCCCCTATTCGCCCATCGGCCAGGACCTTGCCAACCGTTTGATGCCGCCCTCCTCCGCCCACTGGATGGGAACGGACGAGCTCGGCCGGGATATCTACTCCCGTGTCGTCTACGGCGCCCGCATCACCCTTCTGATCGTCACCATGGTCGCCGTCATCGCCGCCCCCATCGGCCTCATCGTCGGGGCCGTCTCGGGTTATTTCGGCGGCTGGACCGACCGAATCCTGATGGGGGTGACGGATATCTTTCTGTCGATGCCAAAACTGATCCTGGCGCTCGCCTTCGTCGCGGCGCTCGGTCCGGGCATCGAAAACGCCATCATCGCCATTGCCATCACCGCCTGGCCGGTCTATGCCCGCATTTCCCGGGCGGAGACCATCACCTTCCGTGACGCGGAGTTCATCGCGGCGGTCCGCCTGCAGGGCGCCTCGTCGACACGGATCATCCTGCGCCATGTGCTGCCGCTCTGCGCCTCCTCCACCATCGTCCGGGTGACCCTCGACATGGCGGGCATCATCCTGACTGCGGCAGGGCTCGGCTTTCTCGGCCTCGGCGCACAGCCGCCGTTGCCGGAATGGGGCGCGATGATCTCGCGCGGACGCAACTTCATTCTCGATCAGTGGTGGGTCGCCACCATGCCGGGCTTTGCCATCATCCTGGTGAGCCTCGGCTTCTGTTTCCTCGGCGACGGCCTGCGCGACGTGCTCGACCCCAAGCAGGGAGACAGGAAATGAGCGCTCCGCTTCTGGAAATCGACGGCCTCACTGTCACCTTCCCGACATCCAAGGGACCGGTCGACGTCGTCAAGGGCATTTCCTTTTCGCTCGGCCGCGAACGGCTCGGCATTGTCGGAGAATCCGGCTCCGGCAAGTCCATGACCGGCCGTTCCATCCTGCGCCTGATCCGTGCGCCAGGGCGCGTCGCGGCCAGGAAAATGCGCTTCGACGGTATCGACCTGCTCGACCAGAGCGAGCGGCAGATGCGCGAATTGCGCGGGGCGCGGATTTCCATGGTCATGCAGGATCCGAAATTCTCGCTGAACCCGGTCATGACCGTCGGTGAGCAGATCGCCGAGGCGCTGGTAACGCACAAGAAGCTGCCGCGCCGGGAGCTGAAGCAGCGGGTGCTTTCCATGCTGGAGGCGGTGCGGATCAACGATCCGGCACGCGTTGCCGGGCTTTATCCGCACGAGGTCTCCGGCGGCATGGGCCAGCGCATCATGATCGCCATGATGCTGATCCCGGAACCCGACCTGCTGATTGCCGACGAACCGACCTCGGCGCTCGACGTTTCCGTGCAGGCTCAGGTGCTCGACATCATCGACGATCTCGTCAAAGGCAAGGGCATGGGGCTGATCCTGATCAGCCACGACCTCAATCTGGTCGCCCGCTACTGCGACCGCATCCTGGTGATGAACAGCGGCGAGATCGTCGAGGAGTGCAAGGCGAGTGAATTGCATCAGGCAAAGCACCCCTATACGCGAGGTCTTCTTGCCGCCATGCCGCGCATGGACGAGGACCGCGACGAACTGCCGGTGCTCGACCGCAGCGCCTGGACGATAGAGCATCCTGCGATCGAATGAACGCAGACAAGATGCTCTACAAATTTAACAGCGATCAGCTTTTGGCAGTTCAATCGGTCCCGATGGAACTGCCGCTGATCTTGGGAGCCGGCACATGACACAGCCAGCCATTCACCTTGAGAATCTCACGGTCCGCTACGGCGAGACCACTGTCGTCCACGACGTCTCCTTCGATGTGGCCGAAGGCGAGAGCTTCGCACTCGTGGGCGAATCCGGCTCCGGCAAGTCGACAATCCTGAAGGCGATTTCAGGCCTGGCCCCGGACTGGACCGGCACAGTCTCCGTGCTCGGCACGCCGCGCGGCCACGCTCCGGACCGGGCTTTTGCCGAGACCTGCCAGATGGTGTTCCAGGACCCTTACGGCTCGCTGCATCCGCGCAAGACGGTCGACACCTGTCTCGCAGAACCGCTCGCCATTCACGGCATCGGCGGGCGCGACGGCCGGGTCAGGGACATGCTCGCCGCCGTCGGGCTGGACCAGCGCTTCCGCTTCCGCTTTCCGCATCAGCTCTCCGGCGGCCAGCGTCAGCGCGTTGCCATCGCGCGCGCCCTGATGCTGGAGCCGCGCGTGCTCCTCCTGGACGAGCCGACCTCGGCGCTCGATGTCTCGGTGCAGGCGGAGATCCTCAATCTCCTGAAAAAACTGCGCCGGGAGCAGGGCCTGACCTACCTGATGGTCACCCACAACCTGCCCGTCGTGTCCTTCCTCTGCGACCGGTTGGCCGTCATGCGCCATGGCCGGATCATCGAGGTCGCTGTTGTCGATGCCCTGAAGACCGGCCGGCTTGCCGAGCCTTATTCCCGCGAACTTTTCGCCGCCAGCGGCGGCCTCCTTCAACCTGCCTGATTTGAGATTTCAGAAAATGACCGATTTTACCGGCGCCCTCGCCGACTTCGACCGTGCGCTTTCGCTCGGCCTCACTTCCGATGCCCCTTTCGACGCTCTGCTGGCCCTCACCCGCGCCACCGTCGGCGTGAAGCTCTTCACCTTCATGACCGCGGACATGGCAACGGAAACGGCGCAGCGGTCCTATACGTCGCACGCGGAGGATTATCCCGTCTCCGGCACCAAGCCGATCACCTATGACCGCTGGTTCGAAATCGTACATACAAAGCGCGAGTGCTTCGTCGCCAATACGCTTGCCGACATCGCAACCGTCTTTCCGGATTATGAGCTGATCGGCAGACTCGGCTGCGGCTCGGTAATCAACCTGCCGGTGGTGCTCGGCGACACGCTGGTTGGCACCGTCAACATGCTGCACGAGGAACAGCACTACACGCCGGAACGGGTAAGGCTGGCCAAAGACTGGCTGTCTGTTCCGGCCAAGGCCGCCTATCTTGCGAGCCGCGCTGCGGTAGCGAGCTGACGGCGCCCTTTGTTTTTTTTAACCAGGCCCCGATGCGTGGGTCTGGTCATTTGACAGGGACAGCGCGCTCACGCCATCGCTGCTTCGCGGGAAAGTGAGGCAGTCAGCTTCCGGGCAAGGCCGGCAGATTCTTCAAGTGATTTCGAGACGGACGCCGCGTGCCGTTCGTCCTTGAATTCCTGATATTCGATGCGGATCAGGTGGTGTTCGGCAATGCCGAGATAATGGCGAAGGGTCATGAGATGCGGTACGAGTTGATCCATCTCTCCCCTGACACCCCCCTTGTCGAAACCGAACTCTCCGGATGAACTCAGGACGATCAGTGTCTTGCCGGAAAGGATCGGCTCCAGGGGAAAATCGCCGCGCGATAGGTCGAAGGAAAAGGTCCTGCCGATCCGGACCACATTGTCGACCCAGGCCTTCAGGGCGGATGGCATGCCGTAGTTGTACATCGGCACACAGAGCACGAGGATATCCGCCGCAACAAGTTCCGCGATGAGTCTGTCGGATTCCGCAAGACGTGTTTCCTGTCGGGCTGTACGCCTGTCTGCCGGCGTGAATGCGGCTGCGATCCAGTCCTCGGATATGTGAGAGGGTGCTTGCAAGGCCAGGTCCCGGTAGTTCCAGTGATCCCGGCTTCGCTCCCGCTTCCATTCGGACTCAAACCGGTCACCGAGCTGGCGGGTCAGCGAACCGGTGCGGCGCGCGCTTGCATCAATTCGAAGAAGAGTGGTCATCCGATATCTCCATAGATGAAATTTCCTCATTCAGATGCTAGAAATATTTGCGCGTTTCAAACGACTAATTCACGTTTATGAGTGAAGGAACTTCATCCTAATGACACGACGGGTCTCCCTTTCCGCCATACGCGTCTTTGACGCGGCGGGAAGCTTTCTGAGCTTCAAGAAAGCTGCGGAGGAACTGGGAATGACACCCACCGCAGTGTCCCACCGGATCCGCAATCTCGAAGAAGACCTGGGCTGCGAACTCTTTCGCAGATCGCACCGGCGAATAGAACTGACCCGTGCAGGTCAACGTCTGCATGAGGCATCAAAATCGGCTGTCGGTCTGATTGAAGAGGCAATTCGTGAAGTCACCGAGGATACAGATGTTTTCACAATTGCGACGACACCCGCCTTTGCAAGTCTGTGGCTGGCTCCGCGGATATCCGAATTCAATAGCGCGTTTCCTGGAACAATCCTCAGGATAGAGGCGGATTATACTGCCGTGGACCTCGCCCGCGTCAGAGCTATCGATCTTGCGATCAGGTATCTCCCTCGCCAGTCCACTGTTGGGCAACTCCTCGCGCAGGAGAATTTCCGCGCCTTCGCCTCACCGCAGATTGAAGATTCGCGGGGCGACAAATGCCAACGGGTGCTTCTGACAAACTATTGGAAGTCGCGTTCGTTGGACCCCGTCTCCATTGACCCTTGGATGACAGCTTCCGAAATCTCCGGAGAGGGACAAGTGATCCGCTTCGATGACGAACAGCATGCGGCACTGGCTGCAATTTCCGGCAAAGGCATTGCCGTACTAAGCGACCTGCTCGCTGGACACTTTGTAGAAGCGGATCTTCTCGTGCCGATTCAGCAGCATGTCAGCCATCCGGGCTACAGCTACAGAATTCTGAGCCCCGATTCAAAATCACGGTTGGCACT
>JBNKGB010000047.1:0-32823 GCA_050289605.1 Roseibium sp.
GAGTTGCTCCTCGCTCTTGAGTTCGACGAAGCGCATGGTTGGCCGGGTCGCCGCTTCGGCGATCGCCTCGGCGTCACGGTCGTCGTTCTTCTGCGCCTTGACGTACGGGCGCACATATTCCGGTGACATCAAGCGGACCTCGTGACCGAGTCCAGCCAACATGCGGCCCATGTGATGCGCTCCGCAACACGCCTCCATTGCCATCGTGCAAGGCGGCAGCTTGGCGGCGAACGCGATCACCCCGTCGCGTCGCATCCGCCGTCGCACGATCACCGATCCATCTGCGTCGAGGCCGACGATGCTACAGCTGTTCTTGCCCAGGTCGATACCGAGGATCACTATGCTCATGGTCCGTTCCTTCCTTTCTTGAACACCGACATCCTACACAGGCGTCGGCGGGAGGGGCGGGCCATCCATAAAAGGGGGCAGGAAGGTCAAGCGCTCGGGCGTTCGCGCGGCGGGTTCGGCACCAAGATCCATCTGAAAACGGATCGGAGCGACCTGCCGCTTGGCTTTGAACTGACCGGTGGCGAAGCCTCTGACAGTAAGCAGTTTGCTGATCTCATGGAAACCGGTCCCGAGATCAAACACCGGGCCATCGTTGCCGACAAGGGCTATGACAGCAATGCTAATCGAGAGGCTGCGCGAAAGGCCGGGGCTGTCCCGGTCATCCCTTACAAATCAAACCGGCGCGACATTCCCAGGCACTTCGCCAAAGCGCTTTACCGGGGCCGCGCACGCATCGAACAAATGATGGGCAAGCTCAAACCCTTTAAACGCGTCGCCCTGCGTTGCGAAAAAACCGCCAGAAACTTCCGCTCCATCGTCGCAATCGCCGCGGCCTTCATCTTGATCAAATCCCGTCCACACGGCCTAGCTAAATCCACTGTAACTTCAACGTGCTCGAGACCAGCAAACATGCCAGTTCTGAGACCTGTCAATGTAAGCTCGAGTTGCGCCGCTTCGCTAAATGTGAGCTTTGAATAAGCACTTTCAGTCATTTTTGCCATCAATCCTTAAAATATTGCCACACCGATCTATTATAAGAACCTTTTTATTTCTCTCTCCATGCAAGTCAAAATTCACAAGCACACTTGCCTGTGTTACAACATCAAACAATTCAGTTGATTTTTCCCTTAAATCTATCGTAGAACTCACGCGGGCACCCGGATACTTACGTATTACCCAAAAGGCAGCAATCGCCTCGTAAGCCTGCTTCGACCCAATAACATTCCCCACTTCTCCACAATATATATTACTCGGCCCAAGATAGTATCTAAAATTCACTTTAAAAAAACTAGAGTATATTATCAACAAAGTTAATATAATTATTGAAATAACTCCAAACAAAAATATGAATACCCTAAAAAAGCCAATTAAAGCTCGCAACATTTTTTTCAATACCTAACATTGTCGGAGCGCTTACGCGTTCCTTTTGGATTTACATCGAATTTCTAGGAATATTTCGCTCCAGCTATCGTCATTGCGTTCGCGACGCAAAAAATCCCTGTTACCCATGTGCGACATCCACCAGCAGTTCCTTCCAATGCAGCACCTTCACCCCGCGCCGATCGCCTAGATCAGCTGCCACCTTGCCGCGAGCAGGGCTCCGGAGAGCTTTCGGGAAATGTTCAGGGTCAGCACCGTAGCAATTAGCGTGCCTTGCTCAAGGAAGTACTCGCCCGCCCGAACCGCAGCGAAACCACAGAGACCGTCCTTCGAGAGCGGCTTCCCCGCCGGCACCGCGTTGCGGTCGGGGCGGCCCTTGGCCGTCTTGAAAATCACCCTCACTTTGTCTATGGAAAACGGAATGTCGCGGAAGCCCCTGTGCTGACGCATCTCTCGCGCCAGATGGAACCCGGCAACGCAATCGCTCTCGAACCCATCCGCCAGCCGCAGAACCAGGCCCTTGGCGGCGCGTCCTCTGGCCGCCAAAGGCCCGCCTGCCGCATTGCCCGATGCAGTCCCGCCCGCTGGCCCGGCCAGTCTCCAGCCACCGGACGCACCGTCAACACCCCCGGAGAGATCTGACCCGCTTCCGTCCACCTTGCCCCATTCCCCTGGCTCGACCGGAAAGCCTCGCAGCACAGCTTCCGGTCAACACTGACCGCCGGAACCCCCGTAAAAATTAACGAGACCTTAACAACATCCGGAAACAGACCGCAATCCCGCCCCTTGCGATTTCCGGTTGAAATTTTTTCTGACCTTGCGTCACCATAAAGTTGCCAATTGCATCTTTTGCAATCCAGCACAGAAAACCCGCCGGAAACCTTGTAAACGAAACACTTAGTCAGAATCAGACCGTATTGCGGTTTCTTCAGTTTCGCTCCCGCCTTTAAGTCCAGCTTTCAACCTGTTTCCAACCGTCTCCGAAATTGTCCGGATGGGATCGGCATCCGGGTTAACATAGCGGTTTGTGACAGAGACATTCCTGTGCCGGAGAACGTGGCTGACCATGAAGGAGTTTACACCTGTCTGAGAGGCAAAAGTGCCGAAGGTGTGGCGCAGGTCATGCAAGCGCACGTCCTCAAGTCCTGCATGCGCCCGGACTCGCTGCCAGGCGTTTTCCAGCACTTCCTTGCTGATATGGCGTTTCGGATCTCTATCCCGTGGCAACACGAAGGGAGATTTCCTATTGCGCGGCAGGTCGCGAAGAACCTCCAGGGCACCTGAACTGACGGGATGGCCGCGGCGCCCATCGCCTTTGCGGGCAGGCAAGGCTATCGTGCCCGCCTCCAAATCCACGTGTTCCCAGCGCAGTTCCAGAATCTCCGATAGCCGCGCCCCGGTGAACAGAAGCAGACGGATAGCCGCCAGCGCCATCGAGTTGATTGCAGTCCGTCTTTTTTCCGGATCAGCGGCAAGATGTTTTGCCTTGCTGCCCTTCACTTTGATGACCCACGGCAAACCGCTGGTTTCAGCCTCGTCCAGCGTTCTCCCCAACCGGGCTAGTTCTTCGGTGGACAAAAAACGCTCCCGCTCGTTTTCCTTGTAATGCTTTATCAGACGCACCGGATTGGACTGCTCCGGACGCATGCCCCAGGTCTCGGCAAGGTTGAGAGCCTTGGAAAGGATCGACAGCACGAGATTTGCCTGTCGGGGCGTCGGGCCCAGCGCCTTGTGCATCTTCGTGATATCCTGCCGCGTAAGAGATGCGACCTTGTGCGTTCCGAGGCGAGGCCGAATGATATTGTCCACTATGCGCTGGCAGCTGGCCTGAGTGCTTGCCTTGTTGTGCACATTCACGTGCTCCGACAGATAGCGGTCCATCAGCTTGTTGACCGTGGGCGCTGCCTTGAGCGCCTGACGATCGGCAACGGGATCTTTGCCCTTCCTGACCAGCGCCAGTGCATCGGCCGCCATCCTTCGGGCTTCATCGGGCGTCAAGGGGCCGTAACGCCCGAGCGTCAGGCGGCGGGACCTCCCGGCCTCCGTCCGGTATTGCACCACGAAGGATTTGACACCACTGGGCAACACCAGGAGCCCGAAACCTTTCAACTCACCATCCCACACGAAATGTGATTTTTCGCCGGGTTTGGCGGCATCCACTACGCGCTTGGTAAGGTTCGGCATGGCGCTATTTTTCCCCTCTGACGGCTTGTGACACCGTGAAGCGGCTGTCTGACAACCTTGGCAACCCGGAAAGCATCAGAAGACCAACAGCTTTTGACGGCTTGACGGCTACTGACGGCTTTTTCCAGTTCCATCCAATGAACACGCATCCAATCTGGTGATCTTCGGCAAATTGGAACTGCTTACATGAGCCCTATGTAAGCATAATGTAAGCAGATGTAAACGAAACTGGTGATATTGGATCGCAATATGTGCAGGATAAATCGCTGATAAATAGCAGTTTATGGTAAGTTATCGCATTCAGCATAACATCAGCACCAGAGATCTGTAATCTCGGGGTCGCGAGTTCGCGTCCTGCTGCCCGCTACCAGCTTTCTCCATTGAAATCGCGGACTTTTAATCTTCGGACCATTTACGGCTTCGGGGATTCTTCGCGGCATGACGATCCGCCCAACTATGGCTCCATGTTTAAGCACTACCCCCCTCTCACCGCCTCCGCCCCGGTGACCACGTCAAGCATGTCGGCCGTGGTCTGTTCCTGTCTCGCGGCCCGTTCCTTGCGCTGGAGCTTTTCCAGCCGGTCGTCGATGTTGCGCCAGGCGGCATCCATGGTCCTCAGTCGTGCGCCGTTTTCGCCGGCAAGGCTCTCCATCAGGGCGGCGGCCAGTTCTGCAAACAGGTATTCCTGCGCCAGGCTGCTCAGAAGCCTTTCCGGCGGCAGCTGATGCAGCGGCGGGTCCTTCGCGGCGCCCTTCATCAGCCGGGCCGGATCGATCGGCAGGACCTTCGTCTCGCCGATCTCGAAGCTCGCCCCCGGGCGGTATCGTGCCGACAGGATACGTGCCGAGCCCGTATTCGCGAGCCGTGAGGCAATCCGGCGGGCGAGCGGGGTAATCTCCCGCGCCCGGGAGACCATGGAACAGCAGTTGTCCGGTTGAACGCCCTGCTCCATCGCGGTGATCTGCCCGCGGCGGCCGACCAGGATCAGCTTTTCCGACGCCGTCTTCGCCTTTTCGGCCGCTTCGATCAACCGGCTGTTGAAGCCGCCGACGAAGCCGTTTTCAGACGTCACGACGATCAGCACGCTTTCTCCGGCGGCGGCCGGCTCGCCTTCCTCGCGCATCAGGGGCGCTACACCGGAGATTGCCCGCTCGATGATTTCCCGGTAGGCACGGGTTCCTGCGAAGGCCTCCTGGGCTTCCCGGGCGCGGGAGGCCGCCATCGAGCGAAGCGCACCGATCAGATCGCCGAGTTCCCGCAGACTGGCCAGCTTTGCCTCGATCCGTGCAAGGTCCTCCATTCAGCTTGCCTCCGCCGTAACCGACTGCACACAGCGGTCGATGAGCTGAAGCAGCCCTTCCCGGGCCTCAAGGGAAAGCTGACAGGAGCCGTCGATATCCGCGGCAACGCGGGGCAGCTCCTGCTGCAGCCGTTCGGCCAGCAAGGCCCGTAAGCCCGCCAGTGCTTCCATCGGAACGTCGTCGAGCCTGCCCTCGGCGACCGCCAGAAGCAGGGCCACCTGCAGGGAAAGCTTCAGCGGTGCGTATTCGCCCTGTTTCAGGATGGCTCGCAACCGGCGCCCATGCGCGATCTTCCTCGCGGTCCGCTCGTCCATCGTTGCGCCGAAACGGGTGAAGATCTCCAGTTCCAGGAACTGCGCGTAGTCGAGTTTCAGGGAATCGGCGAGCGACTTGATCGCCTTTGCCTGGGTGGCTCCACCGACGCGCGACACGCTCATGCCCACGTTCACGGCCGGCTTCTGGCCCTCGTAGAACAGCTTGGGCTCCAGATAGACCTGCCCGTCGGTGATCGAGATCAGGTTCGTCGGCACATAGGCCGTGAGGTTTCCTGCCTGGGTCTCGGCGATGGGCAAGGCCGTCAAAGAGCCGCCACCGTTTTCTTCCGACAACTTCGCGGCCCGCTCCAGAAGGCGCGCATGCAGGTAGAAGACGTCGCCCGGATAGGCTTCGCGTCCCGGCGGCTTGCGCAGGAGCAGCGAAAGCTGCCGGTAGACGATGGCGTGTTTGGTCAGGTCGTCCAGGATCAGCAGCGCGTGCTGCCCGCGGTCGCGGAAATATTCGGCGATGCTGCAGGCAGCGTAAGGCGTGATCCATTGCGCCCCGGGCGCATCGTTCGCGCCACCGACCACAAAAACGGTCCGGTCCGCAGCTCCATGCGCGCGCACCGCATCGATGACCCGCGCCACCGTCGAGGCCTTCTGCCCGATGGCCGCATAGATGCAGATCACGTCGGAGCGCTTCTGGTTGATGATCGTATCGACCGCGATCGTGGTCTTGCCGACCTTCCGGTCGCCGATGATCAACTGGCGCTGACCGCGTCCGAGCGGGATCATGGCGTCGATCACGGTCAGTCCGGTCAGCATCGGTTCCGTCACCAGCGCCCGGTCGATGATCCCGGGCGCGGGACGCTCGATCGGATCGCGCCGCTCTGCCGCAATCGCCGGACCGTCGTCGAGCGGTTCCCCGATCGGCGAGACCACGCGCCCGAGCAGAGCATTTCCCACCGGCACCCGCGCAATCTCTCCGGTGCCGCGAACCTCGCTTCCCGCCGTGATGCTTTCGCCCGCCGAAAGCAGCACGACGCCGACACTGGTCTCGCTGATTGTCATGGCAAGCCCAAGCGTGCCGTCCGCAAAGCGCAAAAGCTCGTCGAGCCGCGTATGCGGCAGGCCGCTGACATGCGCGACACCGTCGCCTATCTCCGTGACGCGCCCCACACGCTCGATCTGCGGCGCCAGTCTCGCCTCTTCGACGCGCGAACGCGCCGTGGCTATCCAGTCGCCGAGATCCCGGTCCAGCGCCATGGTCTATTCCTCCGCCTCGGACACCGCCCGCTCAAGCCGTTCGGTCACGGAAAAATCCAGCACCGCGTGCGGAAAACAGAGCTTCTGACCGCCGAGGAGATCCGTATCCGTCCTGAAAGTGATTTCAAGCCCCGAGCCGAAGCGTTCTTCGAGCATCTCCCGCCAGGCCGTGCGAAGGGCCTCATCCGGCTCCGCGGTGAAAATCAGGGTCAGGCCGGCTCCGGATGTCTCAAGGTCCCGCTTCAGGTCCTCCCGTTCGTTTTCGGCAAGCCCGTCTATGTAGCCGGCGACAGCGGCAATTTCCGCCTCCGGTGTCGCGGGCCGTTCGGACAGCGCCTTGCGGGCAATTGCGGCGGCAAGGCCGACAATGTCCTTGCGAACGGCCTTCACCGCCGCATCGGTCTCATGCCCGATGCGTTCGTGCGTCTCGGCCATCAGGCGACTTGCCTCCGATTGCGCCTTGGCAAGAGCCTCGTTTCGTTCCGTCTCGAGGCGGGCATGAAAGGCAGCGTCGCGCTCCCGTTCCGCGTCGTTCAGGGCAGCGAGCTTGTCTTCATAGTTCTTGCGCGCGGCCTCCGCCGCCATGGCCCTGGCCTCGGCATCCTCGGCGGCCCTGCGGTCGGCGGCTTCGCGGTCCTCGATGATGCGGCGCACCGGCCGGTAGAGGAACCGGCTCAAGAGCCACACGACGACCACGAAGTTGATCGTCTGCAGAACCAGTGTCCACCAGTCGATCTGCATGTGCGTCAGCCGACGAACGGGTTGGCGTAGAGAAGAAGCAGCGCGATCACGAGGCAGTAGATCGCCATGGTTTCGATCATGGCGAGGCCCACGAAGAGCGTGCGCGACAGGGTGTTGGCGGCCTCCGGCTGACGGGCGATCGCGTCCATGGCGGCCGCAACGGCCCGGCCCTCGCTGAAGGCCGGCATGACCGCCCCGAAAGAGACGGCGAGCGCGGCCCCCAGAATGCTGACCACTTCGACAATATGATCCATTTCAAAACCTTTCCTAGGTCTCGACAGCTCCCACCGCCGCGGCGACGTAGACGGTTGCGAGAACGGTGAAAATATAGGCCTGGATGATGCCGATCAGGATGCCGAGCAGCAGGAACGGGATCGGCACCAGGAGACCTGCGAGGAACACCACGATGGCAATGACGAATTCGTGGCTCATCATGTTTCCGAACAGCCGGACCATCAGCGAGAAAGTGCGGGTGAGCTCGGCGAGCAGGTTGAGCGGCAGCAGGAACGGGTTGGGCTCCAGGTAGTGATGCAGATAGCGGCGCGCGCCCCGCTTGGTGACGCCGAAGAAGTGCACCGACAGGAAGACGATCAGCGCCAGCGCGGCGGGCGTCTCGATATGTCCGGTGGGCGGCGAGGCTCCCGGGATGACGGCGGCAAGGTTTGCCAGGCACAGGAAGATGAACAGCGACGCCAGCACCGGCATGAACGGCCAGGGATCACGGTCGATGATCTGGCGGATCTGGTCGGCGATGCTCAGGACAACGATCTCGAGGGCGGCCTGCAACGGACCGGACTTAGCCCCGGGGCGGCCGAAGGCGAGATACAGCACCCCTGCCAGAAGGGCCATGATCACCCAGGTCGTGACGACGGCCCGGCTGATCGGAACAGGCCCCAGGTGAAAGACGATATCGGGGACGAGCGGACTGGTCTCCATAGCTCAAGCTCCCCTAACCCGCCGGATCACGACAAACCGGGTGACCAGAAAACCTGCCAGCGCTGCAAGCAGCGGCAAGGCGCCCTGCTGCGCTGCAAGGATCAGCACGCCTGCGGCGAGCGCGAACCGGAGCACCGCGTAGGCCACCGCCGAAAGCCGCGCTCCCGGTATCTGAACGGCCGCAACGGTCCTGGAAAGCAGGAACAGGAAGACGGCTCCCAATGCTGCCCCGGCGGCGAACCATGCAATGATCTGAAAAAGATTCTGCGTCATTGTCACTCCTCGTTCATCCGTTTCCAGGCGAGGTAAAACCCCAGGATAGCGCCCGCAAAGGTCAGGGCACCAGTCAGGGTCACCCCGGAAGCGAAGGCCTTGTCCAACCAGCGGCCGCAAAAAACCCCGATCAGGATCGGCACCACCACCAGCCAGCCGAGCGCGCCGACCATCGACAGGTTTTTCCAGAGCGGCCGCTCTCCTTCCCGCTGCCAGTGCGCGCGCCGGGACTGGCGCAGACGCACGGCCTCTTCCATATCCTTGCGCCCCTTGTGGTTCGGCTCGCTCATGAGTGTCCGTCCCCGCGCTGCCCGTCCTCGCGCCTGCGGTCGAGCATCGGCGGCGCCGGTTGCGCCTTGCTGCCGGCCCTCAGCACCTGTTCGATCTGGCGCATCGCGGCCAGGTACATGCGCGTGTCGGCGGTGCGGGTGATGTCCTCGCTTTCGTCGGCGCGATTCAGCTCCTCGACCGCATGGGCTCCAAGCTCCTCCAGTTCGTCCCGCCGATATGCGTCCCGAGCGGCGATCTCCACCAGATCGCCACCGGTGACGCTGAGCACGCCGCCGCGGACAAGAACGAACCCTTTCTGTTCTTCACATGCAAAGGTCACGACCGAGACCGGCAGAACTGTCACGAAGTCCGCATGCCCCGGAAGAATGCCGAAGGCGCCGGTCTCGTCCTCCGCGCGGATATGGCGGATGCCGTCGATCTCTTCCACGACCGAGGTTGGCGTCGTCACGACCAGTTTCATGCGCCGCCTCCGTTTTCTTTCTCCTTGGCTCGGGCATCTTCGATCGTACCGATCATATAGAGCGAACTTTCCTCCCATTGATCGGTGTCGCCGCTCAGGATTGCCTCGCAGCCCTTGAGCGTATCCTCGATCGGCACGGAAACGCCCGCCTGCCCCGTGAATTGCGCCGTGACCGCAAAGGGCTGCGTCAGGAAGCGGATCAGCCGCCGTGCCCGGCCCACTGCCTTGCGGTCGGCGGCGCTGAGCTCCTCGATGCCGAGAAGCGAGATGATCTCCTGCAATTCCCGGTATTTCTCGATGAGCCGCCGGACTTCCTCGGCAATCGCGTAGTGTCGCTGTCCGACAACGGCCGGATCCTGCAGGGTGGAGCTTGAAGCCAGGGGATCGATCGCCGGATAAAGCCCTTCTGCTGCCATGTCGCGGCTGAGCACGATGGCGCTGTCCAAATGGGTGAAGGTTTCGGCCACCGCCGGGTCGGTGAAATCGTCAGCCGGAACATAGACGGCCTGGATCGAGGTCACCGCCGCCCCCTTGGTGGAGGCAATCCGTTCCTGCAACTCGGCGATCTCGGTGGCAAGCGTCGGCTGGTAGCCTACGCGCGACGGCAGGCGGCCGAGAAGGCCGGAAACCTCGGCGCCCGCCTGGACGAAACGGAACACGTTGTCGATCAGGAGAAGCACGTCGCGATTCATCTCGTCGCGGAAATATTCGGCAACCGAAAGCGCGGACAGCGCCACCCGCCAGCGTGCGCCCGGCGGTTCGTTCATCTGCCCGAACACGAGAACCGTCCGGTCGATGACACCGGATTTCTTCAGATCCAGCCAGAGTTCGTGCCCCTCGCGCGAGCGTTCACCGACGCCTGCAAATACCGACGTGCCCTTGTAGCGGTCGGCGATGGAACGGATGAGCTCCATGATCAGGACCGTCTTGCCGACGCCCGCGCCGCCGAACATCCCGGCCTTACCGCCACGAGCCAATGGCGCGAGAAGATCGATGACCTTGATTCCGCTTAAGAAGAGCTCCAATTCGGCACTCTGCGCCGCCAGTTCAGGCGGCTTGCGGTGAATGCGCGCCCGCGGCGTACCGGCAGGCAGAGGCTCGCCGTGATCTATGGTGTCTCCGACGACGTTCATCAGGCGCCCGAGAACCGCATCGCCCACGGGCACGGTGATCGGCGAACCGGTATCGAGAACCTCCGTGCCGCAAGCAAGGCCCGCCGTTTCCTGGATCGCGACACAGCGCGCCGTTTCCAGATCCATGTGGTGCTGCACTTCCAGCATCAGCGGCAACGGTTCCGGCCAGAGCACCGAGAGCACCGTATTGATCTGCGGAAGCCTGCCGCCGGGAAAGCGGACGTCGACGACGGACCCGGAAATATGCGAGACGACTCCGCGCGGCCGGGCCGTTCCTGCGGCGCCCCGGGAAACGAGCTCGATCACCGGAAACACCTTCGGGAAATATCCGGTCGGCAACGTGTGAAAGGCGGACAGCCGAAAAAAGCTACCCTTCCGTATGGAGAAACAGTGACCGGTTGCATGGAAGTTCCGACGCGCATGCCAATCCTTTCCGTCCTGCCAGAAGAGCTGCCCCTGCTCTTATCTGCCGGAATGGTAGCATCGTGGAGGCACAATGGCCCCCACGGCATTGATCCGCGTCAAGCGGGCACTTCAGAGCACCCCAACCCCCAAAGGCATGGAGATAACCGGTCACACTTTTAAGGCTGTTACAACCTCATATGGACGCTGACATAGGCGATCACGATTTCGGTCTCTCAGCGTGCGCGGACTTCGACCGATATCCTTCCCGGCGCATAGCAGTAGAACAGCCACAGGCCCTGCATTTCCCGGGGAGGCTGGACGTCCAGGCCCGCATTTGAAAGAGCGTCGTGAAGCCGGTCCACGTCATCGCGAGCCGGTCAGGCTTCAGTTCGTGCGCGCCGCCAGGGGCAGCGTACCATGGGCTTCGTCGGTCGCGATCTGCCAGGCTTGAGACAGAGGCTCCATTTCGTGCATAGCCGCTCTTGCCGCAAACACCTTCCCGACCGCGATCAGCACCGGCCGCTCCAGCCCGAGCCCGGCAACTCCTTCGCCAAGCTGGTGAAGCGTTCCCTCCCAACGGACCTCGTCCGGTGTCGCAATTCCGGAGACCGCAACAGCCGGTGTGTTCGGTGCCAGTCCCTCCGACGTGAGCCGGTCCTGGATCCGCGTCGCCATGCGGGCGCCCATGTAAAAGACGGTGGTGGTCGCCGGATCGGTCAATCCTTTCCAGTCGACCGTTTCGGGAAGATCGCCGTGTCGCGAGTGGCCGGTGACGAAACGCACCGACTGGGCGTGGTCACGGTGGGTAAGCGAAATGCCGAGCCGGGCGGCCATGGCGGAGGCTGCCGTGATGCCTGGAACCACGCTCGCCGGGATGCCTTCCTGTGCGAGCTGTTCAAGCTCCTCCCCGCCCCTGCCGAAGATCATCGGATCGCCGGATTTCAGCCGCACCACATGCTTGCCCCGTTTCGCAAGGCTCACCATCATGGCGTTGATGTCCTCCTGGCGGCAGCTTTCGCGGCCACCGCGCTTGCCCACAAGCGTGCGCTTGGCTTCCCGGCGCGCAAGCTCCAGAACACTGTCGTCCACCAGATCGTCGAACAGGATCACATCTGCCGACTGCAGGGCACGGACGGCCTTGAGCGTCAGATATTCCGCGTCTCCCGGGCCTGCACCGACAAGCGTGACCCGTCCGGTTCCGGCTGAGGAGCCCGCTTCACCCAGCAGCGCCCCGGCCAACTGGTCAGCGTTTTCTTCCGGTGCCCCGCGGCCGGAAAACGCAAGATCCGAAAACCGTTCCCAGAAGCGCCGGCGCGGCTCCCCGGCGTCAAGAAGACCAAGCACCCTGCCCCGCAGGCGGCCGGCCAGTTCAGCCCAGCCCTGCAGGCTGTCCGGCAGCAGCGTTTCAATCTTTCGGCGGATCGCCTGTCCCAGGATCGGCGCGACGCCATTGGTCGAGATGCCGATGACCACCGGCGAGCGGTTGACGACGGAGCCGAACTGGAAATCGCAAAAGCGCGGATTGTCGATGACATTCACGGGCACGCCAGCAGAACGGGCGGCACTCACAAAGGCTTCAGCTTCCTGATCGCCATCTGCATCCGCAATCGCGAGCGCCGCACCTTCGAAATCTGCCGGTTCCCAGCACCGTCTGAGATGAACGAACCGGCCCTTGACGCTGCCTGAAGCCAGCAGATTTTCGAATGCGAGTTCAAGTACTTCGGCAAAGACATGAACCACGGCTCCCGCGGCCGCCAGAAGCTCAGCCTTCCAGGCGGCGGCATCCGTGCCACCGGCAACCACGATCTTGCGCCCCTCGAGCGGGAAGAACAGCGGCAGGCTGGCAAGCGCGCCGACGTGCGCTGTGCGCCTCGGGCGTGTCACCTCAACCGGCTCGCGCAAGGTCGGTTTCATGCTGGCTCTCCGTTGCAAGCGTGTCCAGGAGTGTCTGGATTTCGGACCGGCAGGAGCCGCAGTTCGTCCCTGCGCTCAACACCTCGCCGATGGCCTTGACGCTGCCGGCGCCACAACGCGCGGCTTCCGAAATCTGATTGCAGCCGATCTGGAAACAGGAACAGACGATTGCCCCCGGATCCGGCCGGTCCGCGGGCGCCCGGCCGGCAAGAATGCGCGACCGCTGCTCCTTCGGCATCTGTTCTCCAGACAACAGGCCGCAGGCCCATTGCCGAGACACCTCGACGGGTTCCCTGGAAAAGAAGAAGGCCGACCGCAGCCGGTCATCCTGCCAGAACGCCTGGCGGTAGGAGCCGCCGGCGGCGTCCTCAATGAAAAGCTGGTCGTCGCCGCCACCACCCAAAGCAGTGACGACGGACCGGAAATCGGCCTCGCTCCGGCTCGCGAACTCCAGCCTGTAACCGCCTTCGATCGGCGCGATCGCCCAATAGTCGGCCGGTATCGCCTCGGGCCTGTCCCGCAGCACCGCAAAGGCGAACCAGGCCATGTTCTGCCTGGACACTGCAACGGGCGTGAACTTCGAGCCCGGCTGCCCCGAATGCGGATCGGTTTCCGCCGCGACCACAGCATCGATACGGCCCCGCGAGGAGAACTGGCCGGTCCAGTGCATCGGCACGAAGACTTCCCCGGCGCGCACGCGTCCCGTGACCAGGGCTCGCACGAGCACCGACCCGTGGGGGCTTTTGACCTCGACCAGATCCGCTGGCCCGACCCCGAGCCTTTCGGCGTCCGAGGGGTGAAGCTCCGCGAAGGGTTCGGCAATGTGGGAAGTCAGTCGCGGGGTCTTCGCAGTCCGGGTCATCGTGTGCCACTGGTCGCGAACGCGGCCGGTGTTGAGGACGAAGGGATAGGTCCGCTCCCGCCTGCGCGGTACCTCGAAGGAGACCGGCACGAAGCGGCCCTTCCGCCCCTCGGTGAAGAAACCGCCGCCGGCGAAGAAACGCGTGTCGGCAGGAGCGGTTCCGGCCGCCTGCGGCCACTGGAACGGCATCAGGGCGTCATAGTGAGCGTCCGACACTTCCTTGTAGGCACCGATATCGAAGTCCCGCGACCCGCCGTTCTTGTGTGCGGAAAGCGCCGCATGCTCGCGGAAGATCGCGGCGGCATTCGGATAGGGAAACCCTTTGCCATGTCCCATTCGGCGGGCGACTTCGCACAGCTGCCACCAGTCGGGACGCGCTTCTCCCGGGAGATCCAGGAATTGCCGCTGCCGGGATATCCGGCGCTCGGAATTGGTGACCGTTCCGTCCTTTTCCCCCCAGGCGGCGGCCGGAAGCAGCACGTCGGCATAGGGAACCATATCGGCGTTCCGTGTCACCTCGGAGACAACCACAAAGGGACAGGCTTTCAATGCTTCGGCCACACCGTCGGCATCGGGCAGGCTGTCGATCGGACTGGTTGCCATGACCCAGAGCGCCTTGATCCTGCCGTCCCTGACCGCCTTGAACAACTCGACGGCCTTCAGCCCCTGCTTGTCGGCGATCACCGGGCTTTTCCAGAAGTCCTGGACGATCTGGCGGTGGTTGGCGTTTTCGAGCACCATGTGGCCCGCCAGCATGTTCGCCAGACCTCCGACCTCTCGTCCGCCCATGGCGTTGGGCTGGCCGGTGACCGAAAACGGCCCCATGCCCGGACGCCCGATGCGGCCCGTCGCCAGATGGGTGTTGATGATGGCATTGACCTTGTCAGTGCCCACCACCGATTGGTTGACGCCCTGGCTGTAGACCGTGACCGTTTTTTCGATGCGCGCGACCATCTTGTAAAAGAGCGCGATGTCCTGACGGGAAAGTCCGGTCTTTTCCGCCACCGCACCGATTTCGCACGGTCCGGCCACCTGAACCGCTTTGTCAAAACCTTCCGTGAAGCGCTTGATATAGTTGTTATCAAGCGCATTCGCCTCGGACAGGAACGCCAGCAATCCGTTGAAGAGGGCGACATCCGTATCCGGTTTCAGGGCAAGGTGCAGGTCCGCGAGGGCACAGGTCGCCGTCTGCCTGGGATCGACCACGACGATCCGCATCGCCGGATTGGCTGCCTTGGCCGCCTCGAGCCGCTGAAACAGCACCGGATGGCACCATGCAAGGTTGGAGCCCACCAGAACCACGAGATCCGCCAGCTCCAGGTCCTCGTAGGTTCCCGGTACGGTGTCGGCCCCGAAGGCGCGCCGGTGCCCGGCGACCGAAGAAGCCATGCACAGGCGAGAGTTGGTGTCGATGTTGGCCGAGCCGATGAAGCCCTTCATCAGCTTGTTTGCGACATAGTAATCCTCGGTCAGGATCTGGCCGGAAACATAGAACGCAACACTGTCGGGGCCATGCTCGCGGACGGTTTCGGCGAAGGTGTCCGCCACAAGATCGAGCGCCGTATCCCAGTCGCTGCGCTTGCCCGCGACTTCCGGATGGAGCAGCCGGTCGTCGAGCGAAAGCGTTTCCCCGAGCGCAGCCCCCTTGGAACAGAGCCGGCCGAAGTTGGAGGGATGCTCCGGGTCGCCCTTCACGGTAACGGTGCCGTCCTCGTGGCGTGTGGCGAGCACGCCGCAGCCGACCCCGCAATAGGGGCACGTGGTCCGGGTTGTGTTTTGCTGTTCTGTCATCGGATCTTTCCCGGAGGCCGGCTTACCAGGCGTTGTAGCTCAGGTATTTGCCGGACATTTCGACCTTCACCCTGTCTCCTTTGGGATGTTCGACCCGGGTCACTTCCAGGTCGAAATCGATTGCCGACATGATGCCGTCGCCGAACTTCTCGTGGATCAGCGCCTTGATGGAGGCCCCGTAGACGCCGACAATCTCGTAAAGCCGGTAGATGCAGGGATCGGTCGGCACCGTCTGGGACCAGATCTTGGTCGGGCTTTCCTGGAGCACCAGGGCTGCCTCCTGCGGCAGAGCGAGCAATTCTGTGATCGCCAGCGCCTTGTCCTGCGGCATCGCATTCATGCCCATGGCTGCCGAATGGGTCCAGACGGGCGACATGCCGATCGCATCCGCGATGCCTTCCCAGGTCAGGCCCGCCTGACGTTTTGCCGACAGGATCATTCCGGTGACATCTTCACGGGTAAGAGCAGTCATGAATACCTCCTAGGGATTGCCGAAGACTTTGAAGAAAAGAACCGCGCACAGCACGGCAAGGACGGCGGACACAAGTTGCCAGAACAGGACAGGATCCCGCTCCGCCAGCGGCGTGAAGCCGGTGGTGGAAAACGCCGGGTTGGGCCGGCGAAGATCTTCCAGAAAGGCGCTGAGGGCCTCGTACCGCTTGCCGGGAACCGGATGGACCGCCCGGCAAAGCGCGCCGTCCACCCAGTCCGGCACCCGCTGCGTGAGAGCCGAAGCGCTTCGGTAACGGAGCGCAGCCTGGGCCCTTTCGCTCGTGGCCCTGGCGACCGTCGCACCATAGGGCAGCCGTCCGGTCAGCATCTCGTAAGCGATCACGCCCAGGGAAAACTGGTCGCTCAGTTCCGTCCCGAGGTAGCCGAGAAAGACTTCCGGCGCCGAGTACTGATGCGTTCCGAGGATATCCGCCCTGTCGAGCGCGGGCGCGGCCTCCATGACACCGGAGATCCTGACGGAGCCGAAATCGATGATCTTCACGGTTCCGTCCGTGTCGATCATGATGTTCTCTGGCCTCAGGTCCTGATGAACCATTTCCTTGCGGTGAAAAGCGCGCAGCCCCCTGGCGATCTGGTCGACGATCCCCCTCACCGTCTCCAGACTCGGGTCCGGGTTGTCAGTCATCCACTGGCGCAGCGTCTGTCCTTCGACGAATTCCGTCGCCACGAACAGCGTCTGCCTGTCCTGCGGATAGGACGCGGCCTTCAGCACATGAGGAGATGCGATCCGCCTGGCAATCCATTCCTCCATTGCAAAGCGGCGCAGGTAATCGCTGTCGCCACGCAGATCCATCGACGGAAACTTGAGGGCAGCGAACCGCCCGGTCGCCTCGTCCTCGGCAAGGAAGATGTGGCTGCGGCTGCTGGAATGCAGGTTCCTCAGCAGCCTGTAGCCCTCGAAGTATCCCGGCACCGCCGGAATGGCCGCCGGCGGCAGGGTTTCCTCGCCGGCAAGAAGATCCGGAGCGGCCGCGTCCGGCACCCCGGTCACCCGGACGATCTGGATGGTCAGGTTGTCCGTGCTGCCCGCTTCCAGCGCCTGCTCGACCACTGACCTTGCGGCTGAATCGAGGGAATCCGAGGTGTTGATCGCGGCGGTGATGACCTTTGCCTGCAGGAAATCATGCACGCCGTCCGTGGTCAGCACGAAAATATCGCCCGACCTCAAGTCGAGCGCGAGATAATCGATCTCGACAGAAGGTGCCATGCCGAGCGCTCGGCCGAGATAGCTCTCGCCCTGAGATACGACAACCCGGTGGTCCTCGGTCAGCTGTTCCAGGCTCTGCCCGGCAAGGCGCCAGATACGGCTGTCGCCGGCATGAAAGAGATGCGCCTGGCGGCCCTTCAGAACCAGTGCGGAAAAGGTACAGACATAGCCGCGATCGCGGGAAACAGCTTGCCGGGTCTGGCCGGCCAGCCAGGAATTTGCCGCCGAGATCACACGGCTTGCGGCGGTCTTCACCGACCAGGCCTCGGAGGTGCAATAGTAGTCGGACAGAAAAGATTTGACGGCTGTCTCGGCGGCGATATGCGCAACCGGGCTGGAGGATATGCCGTCGGCGATTGCGAGCGCGATGCCCTTGTGGACGAGCGCCGGTCCTTCAGGCACCAGCAGACCGTGGAAGTCCTGGTTTTCAGGCTTCCTCCCGGCAGCCGAATACTGCCCGGTTTCTACACTCAAGGTGTTTCGTGTGGTCTGCATCAGCACGGAACGGGTTCCTCCGGTGGGCGGCCCCGCTGCCCAGGCAGCGGGGCGGCGGGCTTATTCGGCCGGAGAGGCTACCGGCGCCTTTTCGTAACCGGCGTTGCGCTTCGGAGAGGTCTTGTAATGTGTGGCGTAGATCATCGCACCGACGAAGGTCAGGCCCCCGACCAGATTGCCGATCACGACAGGGATCTCGTTGTAGACGAAATAGTCAAACCAGGTGAAGTTGCCGCCAAGCATGATGCCGGACGGGAACAGGAACATGTTGACGATGGAGTGCTCGAAGCCGAGGTAGAAGAACACCAGGATCGGCATCCACATGGCCATGATCTTGCCCGAGACCGAGCTGGACATCATCGCAGCGACGACACCGGTGGACACCATCCAGTTGCACATCACCGCCCGGATGAAGACGGTCAACAGCCCTGCCCAACCGGCAGCAGCGTAGCCGAGGGTCCTGAGCTCGCCGATTTTGCCGATTTTCTGCCCGACCGCATTCGGTTCCTGGCTGAAACCCATCGTGAAGATAACGGCCATGAAGACGGCCGTCGTAAGGGCACCGGCAAAGTTGCCGCAGAACACCAGTCCCCAGTTGCGCAGCACCCCACCCCAGGTGCACCCCGGACGCTTTGCGATGATGGCAAGCGGCACCAGTGTGAACACACCCGTCAAGAGGTCGAATCCGAGCAGGTAAAGCATGCAGAAGCCGACCGGAAAGAGTAGCGAGGCGACCAGAAAGTCGCCGGTGTTCGTGGCAATGGTGACGGAAAAGGCCGCGGCCAGCGCCAGGATTGCCCCGGCCATATAGGCACGGATCAGCGTGTCCTTGGTGGACATGAAGATCTTCGACTCGCCCGCATCGATCATCTTCGTGGCGAATTCCTGCGGAGTTACATAGGCCATGGAGCCCCCTTTCGAGAGTTGCCCGACGGATCAGACAGCTTGGTGTGAATAGGAAAGGTCGATGTAGATCCGGCTGTCCTCGAGCCGAACCGGGAAGGCCGGGGTCCGGCCTTCGTCAGCGCCCTGGGCGGCTCCCGTTTCCAGGGAGATCACCCAGTTGTGCAGTGGGCAGGTGACGCAGCCATCGTGCACGATGCCCTGGCTGAGTGGCCCGTTCTTATGCGGGCATTTGTCTTCCAAGGCGAAGACCTCATCTTTCGCCGTGCGGAAGACAGCGATCGTCAGATCGCCGTTCTTCACGCACCGCGCTCCCTCCCTAGGAATATCTTCAAGGATCCCGATCTGGACCCAGTTACGGATGTCGGCGGTCATTCGGCAGCCTCCTTGGCAACAACGGCCATCGGGTTGAACTCGTGCTTGTCCTTGCCGGAGACGCGCTCCGACCACGGGTCCACCTGGGCGAATTTCTGCGAGAAGACGAAACGGTCGAAATAGCCTTTGCGCTTTTCGGCATCGTCCATGATCTGGCGGCGGACCTCGTCGTAACCGATGCGCTTGGCCCACTTGTAGATGCGCTCCAGGTAGTGCCCCTGCTCGCGGTACATCTGGACCAGCGCCACGATATGCTCGAGCGCCTCGTCCTCCGTGGTGACACGGCCGAGAATTTCGGTTCCCTTGATGTCGAGACCGGCTGCGCCTGCGAAATGGATTTCGTAGCCGCTTTCGACGCAGATGACACCGACGTCCTTGCAGGTTGCCTCCGCGCAGTTACGCGGACAGCCGGAAACCGCCAGCTTCACTTTGGCGGGCGTCCAGGACCCCCACATGAACTTTTCGAGTTTGACCCCGAGGCCGGTGGAATCCTGCGTGCCGAACCGGCACCAATCTGAGCCGACGCAGGTCTTCACGGTGCGAAGGCCCTTGGCATAGGCATGGCCCGAGACGAACCCGGCCTTGCCGAGATCGGCCCAGACGGCCGGAAGGTCTTCCTTGCGGATGCCCAGCATGTCGATGCGCTGCCCGCCGGTGACCTTCACGCTCGGAATGTTGAACTTGTCGACCACATCGGCAATCGCCCGGAGTTCCGTCGATGAGGTCATGCCGCCCCACATGCGCGGAACCACGGAATAGGTGCCGTCCTTCTGGATGTTGGCGTGAACACGCTCGTTGATGAAACGCGACTGGTAGTCGTCCGCATATTCGTCCGGCCAGTCGGAGACCAGATAGTAGTTCAACGCCGGACGGCACTTGGCGCAGCCACCGGAGGTCGTCCATTCCAGTTCCTGCATGACGGCCGGAATGGTCTTCAGCCCCTTGGCCTTGATCAGGTGGCGGACGTCGGCGTGGCCGAGATGGGTGCAGCCGCACATCGGCGTAACCGCAGTCGGGTTATAGCTGTCCCCCAGCGTGACCTGCAGAAGCTGCTCGACGAGGCCGGAACAGGTGCCGCAGGAGGCACCCGCCTTGGTATGAGCCTTGACGCCGTCGAGATTGGTCAGGCCCTTCTCGTTGATCGCGGAGACGATCTTTCCCTTGCAGACGCCGTTGCAGTCACAGATGGCCGCGTCATCCGGCAAGGCTGCAACGGCCGCCGTAGGGTCCAGGGGGGCGCCCCCCTGAAAGGCCTGGCCAAAAATGAGCGTATCGCGCATGTCGGAGACATCCGTCCCCTTCTTGAGCATGTCGAAGAACCAGCCGCCGTCGGAGGTCTCGCCATAGAGCACGGCGCCGAGAATGCGGTTTTCCTTCAGCACCAGGCGCTTGTAGACACCGGCGGTGGCATCGCGCAGGACGATTTCCTCGCGACCCTCGCCGTCGGCAAAGTCGCCGGCCGAATAGAGCGTCACGCCCGTCACCTTGAGCTTCGTGGCCGTTTCGACAGGGCGGAAGGCCGCTTCCTCACCGAGGAGCGTCGCCGCTGCCACCTTTGCCATGTCGTAGAGCGGCGCGACGAGGCCGTAGCAGGTTTTCTGATGTTCCACGCACTCGCCGATCGCGAGAATGTCGGGATCGGACGAACGCATCTGATCGTCGACGACGATGCCCCGTTCCACATGAAGATGCGCGTCGGTGGCGATGCGCACTTCCGGCCGGATGCCGACCGCCATGACCACCAGATCGGCGGGATAGACGGTGCCGTCATCAAGCAGAACGGCTTCGGCGCGTTCTTCGCCGAGAATTGCCTTGGTCTGGGCCTTGCAGTGGATCTTGATGCCGCGGCCTTCAAGTTCCTTCTGCAGGAGGAAACCCGCAGCCGGATCGAGCTGGCGCTCCATCAGGTGGCCCATCAGGTGGAGGACGACGACCTCCATGCCGCGCAGCCTGAGTGCGGCGGCAGCCTCCAGGCCGAGCAACCCCCCGCCGATCACGACGGCCTTGGCATTCGGCTTGCCCGCCGCCTCGACCATTGCCTCGACATCGTCCAGATCCCGGAAGGCCCGAACACCCGGCAGGTCCTTGCCGGCGACCGGAATGATGAAAGGCGCCGACCCGGTCGCGACGACCAGCTTGTCGTAGGACATCTCGCCCTTGGCCGTGATGACGGTCTTGTTGGCGCGATCGATCCCGGTAACCGTTTCGCCGAAGCGGCAGTTGACGCCATGTCCGGCGTACCAGTCGGCATCATGGGTGACGATCTGTTCGTACGTCTTCTCGCCCGCCAGCACCGGTGACAGCATGATGCGGTCATAGTTTCCGCGCGGTTCGGCTCCGAACAGCGTGACGTCAAAGGCGTCGGGATTGCTTTCAAAAAGATGCTCGAGCATGCGGCCCGAAGCCATGCCCGCACCGACGACGACAAGTTTCTGTTTGCTCATAATTCCCCTCCAAGCTCTCATTCGGCGGCTTCGATGACCGACTTCTGCCGGGCCATGCGTGCAGCGCGCTTTTCCTGGATGGATTTCAGTTGATCTTCACTGGGGTCGGCCCCGCCCTCGTAGGCTTCGAGGAAGTCCAGAAGTTCCTCGCGGTAGGCGTAGTAGTCCGGGTGCGCCAGCAGCTCCTTGCGCGAGCGCGGACGCGGCAGGTCGACTTCCATGATGTTGCCGATGCGGGCGTTCGGACCGTTGGACATCATCACCACCCGGTCGGCGAGCAGGATGGCCTCGTCGACGTCGTGGGTGACGCAGACGGCCGTCACCTGGGTGCGCTTCCAGACGTCCATCAGGACGTCCTGCAGTTCCCAGCGGGTCAGGCTGTCCAGCATGCCGAAGGGCTCGTCCAGGAGCAGCAGCTTCGGCGACAGGGCAAAGGCCCGTGCGATGCCGACGCGTTGCTTCATGCCGTTCGACAGATCTACGGCCGCTTTGTGCATGGCGTCAGCGAGACCGACCTTCGACAGGTAATATTCGATGACGTCCCGCTTTTCGGTCTTGGAGGCGTCCGGATAGACCTTGTCGACACCGAGCGCCACGTTTTCATAGGCCGTCAGCCAGGGCATCAGGCTGGGCGCCTGGAAGACGACGGCCCTGTCCGGGCCTGCCTGGGTGACGTGCGTGCCGTCCAGGACGATCGCCCCCTCGGTGATCTTGTTGAGGCCCGCGACCATGGAAAGAACCGTGGACTTGCCGCAGCCCGAATGGCCGATCAGGGTGATGAACTCGCCCTTCTTCATCTTCAGGTCGAAACCGTCGACGACCGTCAGCGGGCCTTTCGGCGTCGGGTAGACCTTCTTCAACTGCGAGAAATCCAGGTAGCGGTCCTGAATGAAGGATTCGGACGCCCGCTCGTAGGCCGCCGGCAGCTTGTCGCCCTTTGCGCCCTTGGCCCCCCGCTGGGTGATCGGGACGATGTCCGGCAGGATGATATCCCGCTCCATGTCCGCACCGCGCTCCGCACCGGCTTCCATCAGGTATTCGGTGACTTCCGCCCGGAGGCTGATGAAGGCGTCGTCGTGGTTGAGCTCGCCCCGGTCGCGCGGGCGCTTGAACGGCACCTTGAACTCCGGCCCGAGCGTTGCCGGCGTGCCCGGTCTCAAGGGGATGATCCGGTCCGCCAGAAGAATGGCCTCGTCCACATCGTTGGTGATGAGGATGATGGTCTTCTTCTCTTCCTCGCAGATGGCCGCGAATTCGTCCTGGAGCTTGGAGCGGGTCAGGGCGTCGAGGGCCGAGAGCGGCTCGTCCAGAAGCAGCACTTCGGGCTGCATGGCGAGCGCCCTTGCGACGGCGACGCGCTGGCGCATGCCGCCGGAAAGCTCCGCGGGCTTGCGGTCCTTGGCGTGGCCGAGCCCCACCATCTCGATATATTTGTCGCAGATGGCCTTGCGTTCGGCCGAGGGCTTCTTCTTGAAGACGCTGTCGACCGCAAGCGCGACGTTGCCGGCAACCGTCAGCCACGGCATCAGCGAATAGGACTGGAAGACCACGCCCCGGTCCGGATGCGGCCCGTCGATCTCCTTGCCCTTGAAGATGACACCACCCGTATCGGCCTCGATGAGGCCTGCGAGCAGCGAGATGAGCGTCGTCTTGCCGGTGCCGGAAAAGCCGACAATGGCAATGAACTCGCCCTCTTCCACCTTCAGGTTGATATTGTCCAGCACATCGGTCCGACGAGCGCCCTCGCCGTAGGATTTGGAGACGCCGGAGATTTCCAGAAAGGACATATCCGTCTCCTTAGCGGTTGGCGCTGAACGTGAAGGCGCGCTGCAGGGCGAACATCAGCCGGTCCAGCAGGAAGCCGATGAGGCCGATGGTGACGACCGCGACCATGATCTTGGCGAGCGACTGGGAAGACCCGTTCTGAAATTCGTCCCAGACGAATTTGCCGAGGCCCGGGTTCTGCGCCAGCATTTCGGCAGCGATCAGCACCATCCAGCCCACGCCCAGCGACAGGCGCAGCCCGGTGAAGATCAGCGGCAGCGACGACGGCAGGACGAGCTTTGTGACCGTCTTCCAGGTCGGCAGCTGAAGCACGCGGCCGACGTTCATCAGGTCCTTGTCGACGGAGGCGACACCGAGAGCCGTGTTGATGAGCGTCGGCCACATGGAGCAGAGCGTCACGGTGACGGCGGAAATCAGCAGCGACTTGGACAGCCAGTCGACCGGATCGGCGTAAGTTGCCGAAACGATCATGGTGACGATCGGCAGCCAGGCGAGCGGCGACACCGGCTTGAAGATCTGGATGAGCGGATTGATGGCACCATTGAACGAGCGCGACAGACCCGAGGCAATGCCGAGCGGCACGGCGATCAGCGTCGCAATCAGGAAGCCGAGACCGACGGTTTTGAGAGACGTCCCGATCTGGTCGATGTAAGTCGGCTTGCCGGTGTAATCACGCCACTTGATCTTGTCGGTCTTGCCTTCCGCCTCGTATTTGGCGTTGCGTGTCTCCTGGCGCTCGTAGAAGGCGGCTGCCTTTTCGCGCTCGCGGACGTGGTCGTCCCAGAGATTGACCGCCTGGGACCAGACGGCCGCCGGTCCGGGAACGGCACCGAGGGACGTCTGGACCTGCGGCGCCAGAACGCCCCAAAGGACCAGGAACGCGGCAATTCCCAGAAGTGGAATCAGGAGTACGCGCTTCAACTCGCCCATCTGTTCCTTCGGGCTGTCGCCGGCGGCGATTTTCAGAAGCGGCACGGTCCAGCTGAGCCCGAGTGCATCCAGCCAGCCGGCCGCCTTGTTGATGCGTGTAAAGAGCTTCTCCCGGCGTGCGGCGCGGGCAAGATCCTGACTGCCTGCGGTATCGGCATTGGCCATGATGTCGATCCTTGTTCGAATTTCTGCAGTTTCGTTTCGAAAGAAAAAGGGGGGAGCGGCGGGGCTGCATTTCCGCCGCTCCAGTTTGGGGGAGACTTATCCGCCGACGACCTGGTTGCCGGTCACGACCTGCTTGCCCTTCAGACCGATCGGAAGGCTGTCGATGTAGGCGTTGGGCGTCTTGCCGTCGTAGGGAATGCCGTCAATGATATCCTCGGCCGGTGTCGGCGCGCGGTAGCCGTCGGTGTCCCAGGGGAAATCCTCCTTGGCGACGAGGCCGTCCTCGACCAGCAGTTCGGCGGCTTTCAGATAGATTTCCGGGCGATAGACCGACTTTGCGACCTCGTCGTACCAGCTGTCGGGCTTGAACTCGGCTATCTGGCCCCAACGGCGCATCTGGGTCAGATACCAGACGGCGTCGGAATAGTAGGGATAGGTCGCATAGTAGCGGTAGAAGACGTTGAAGTCGGGCACGTCCCGCTTGTCGCCCTTCTCGTATTCGAATGTGCCGGTCATGGAGTTGGCGATGACTTCCTTGTCGGCGCCGACGTATTCGGGCCGGGACAGGATCTCGACCGCTTCCATGCGGTTGGCGTTGTCGTTTTCATCCAGCCACTTGGCGGCGCGGATCAGGGCTTTCGTGATGGCCAGCGTGGTGTTCGGATACTCCTCGGTGAACTCCTTGGTCAGGCCGAAGACCTTCTCGGGGTTGTTCTTCCAGATCTCGTAGTCGGTAACGACCGGAACGCCGATGCCCTTGAAGACCGCCTGCTGGTTCCACGGTTCGCCCACGCAATAGCCGTAGATGGTGCCGGCCTCGAGCGTTGCCGGCATCTGCGGCGGGGGCGTTACGGAAAGAAGGGCGTCCGCCTGGATCTGGCCGGAAATGTCCGTGTCGGAATAAAAGCCCGGGTTGATGTCACCGGAGGCCAGCCAGTAGCGCAGTTCGTAGTTGTGGGTGGAGACCGGGAACACCATGCCCATGTTGAACGGCTTGCCGTCCGCCTTGAACTTGTCGACCACCGGCTTCAGCGCCGATGCCTTGATCGGATGCACGGGCTTGCCGTCGGCCTGCATTTCCAGGTGCGGCTTCATCATTTCGAAGATCTCGTTGGAAACGGTGATGCCGTTGCCGTTGAGGTCCATGGAGAACGGCGTGACGATATGGGCCTTGGTGCCGAAGCCGATGGTGGCCGCCAGCGGCTGGCCTGCCAGCATATGGGCGCCGTCCAGTTCGCCGGTGATGACGCGGTCCAGCAGAACCTTCCAGTTGGCCTGCGGCTCAAGCGTCACGAACAGGCCCTCTTCTTCGAAATAGCCTTTCTCGTAGGCAACGGCGAGCGGCGCCATGTCCGTCAGCTTGATGAAACCGAAGGTCAGCTCGTCCTTCTCGACGTCCAGTGTTTCGGCAAACGCGCCCGCAGCGGGCATCAGTGCCGTGGCTGCCATCAAGGCGCCAAGCGCTACACGTCGGGAGATTTTCTGAGTTCTAGCCATTGTCACGTCCCGTTCCCTCTTTTGCCCCGCTTTCCGGCAGGGCCCAGGTCAAAATAAAAAGCCGCCCACTGATCGCGCATGGGGTGGAGGAGGAACCATGCGGACAGTGCGGCGGCTTTGCCTGAGCGCCCGGCGATGAGCGCGATATCTGATGGGCCATCATCGGCCACGAAAGCTTAAAAGCAGGAAGCGTGCCAGTTTTTAGATTTTGTATTTTTCCTAATTATTTCAATAGTTTAACAAAAATATCACGAAAGCTCTTGTTCGAAGACCTGCTTGATTTGTTGGCTGAGGCCGCAGGCAGTTGAACGATTTTTGTGCAATGCAGCGAGCCTACTTTTTAATCACTACCCGCTTCGCGCGTTGGCGACCGATCAGAAACGAACGCCGTCGAACATCTCGATACCGTTGCCCTGGGGGACATCTGTCAAACCGAGCGCGGCAAGGTAAGGAACCGGAGAAAAAATCTTCCCGATCTCGATGACGGCCTCCGTAGACCGTTCCGCCTGTCCCCAGCGCACCATCTGCTCGTAAAACCATTTACCGTGCGCCGGCTTTGGCGCCGCCTTGAGACCGCCCGAAAATGAAAGGAAATCCGGAACATGCTTAATGGTGTTCCGGCCGAGCCTGATCCTGCCAGTCAGCGCGGCGGCGCAGATTTCCGTCGGACAGCCAAGCCTGTCCGGCCGGGCCAGAATACCGGCAAGTTCATGCGCGTTTTCCGGTAGCGCGCACCAGTCCGCGGCGGCGGAAAGGGCACGCATGAGCGCTCCCAGCGTCTCAGGATTGGCCTCGGCCCATTTCCGGGTGACGCCAAGGACCTTTTCCGGACTGTCCGGCCAGATAGCCTGCTTGTAGGTGGCAATCCGGCCGGTGCCGGCCGCGACCGCGACGGAATTCCATGGTTCACCGACACAGAAACCGTCGAGCTGGCCACCGGCGAGCGCATCCGCCATGAGCTGCGGCGCAAGCACCGCGATTTCGACATCCTTGTCCGGGTCTATCCTTGCCGCCGCCAGCCAGTAGCGCAGTTCATAGGCATGGCCGGAGAAGGGATGCACGACCCCGAACCGCAGCGGTGGGGTACCGGCCCGACGCCTCATGTTGATGACTTCCGCAAGCGCCCTGCCGGTCGATCCGGGGTCGCCGCCCCTGTTCGCACCGACGGACAGCATGTCCGACCAAAGCCCGGTGGACACGGTGATCGCATTGCCGCCAAGACCAAGCAGCATGGGTGCCAGCATCGGGACTGCAAGACTGGTCAGGTTGAGGCTTGCCGCGATCGGCATCGGCGCCAGCATGTGCGCGACATCGAAATGACCGACGGAGATCCGGTCGCGAATGTTGGCCCAGGAAGTCTCCCGCACCAGCTTCAGCGCAATGCCTTCACTTTCCGCAAAGCCGATTTCGGCAGCGGCAACAAGAACCGCGCTGTCCAGCAACGGGATGAATCCGGCAATCACGGGTCTCAGGCTGATATCCATTGTCCTCCGGTCCCCTTTTTGGCCGCTCCTCCCCAACCGGTGCTTGTTCTGTCTTTCGTCATCGGCCTAGCCCTCCAGCAATCCGCTGGCGATCACCAGGCTCTGCGCCACATCAATGATCTTGCGGCTCTGGTTCATGGCCGTACGCCGCAGAAGGTCATAGGCCTCCTGCTCCGTCAGCCCTCGCGATTTCATGAGAATTCCCTTGGCCCGGTCGATGGTCTTGCGGTCCGCGAGCTCCGTGCGCGCCTCTTCCAGTTCCGCCGTCAACCGTGAAAACGCCCTGAAACGGCTGATGGCCATGTCGAGTATCGGTTTGACCCGCTCCCTCTTGAGGCCGTCCACGATATAGGCGGAAACACCCGCATCGACGGCGGCTTCGATCGATGTGCTGTCGGACTTGTCGACAAACATCGCAATCGGACGATGGACGGCCCTTGATACCTGAAACATGTGTTCGAGCTGGTCGCGATTCGGATTTTCCAGGTCGATGACGATCACGTCCGGATTGATATCCGCGATCTTCCTTACCAGCCCATCCATGTTGTGCACGAGAATGACCTTGTCGTGCCCGGCATCGCGCAGTCCCTGCTCGATGATGGATGCCCGGATCTTGTTATCGTCTATGACCAGAATGGAAAGGCCGCCGCTCATGACAACATTATGCGCAAGGCTATTTTTTATGCAACAAAAATGCTGCGACGCAGCACCGTAAGTTTTCGATTTCCACGAAAGTTAAATTGTTTCTGCTCGTTATCCTGCGTGCAGACAATGCTGCAATACACACAGGATTGCATTCTCCAGTTTAATCGCAGCGGCTGGAACCCTGTTTTCAGGCGAAGAACGGAAAGGCAAGGCAGTACGGACCGATTTGCGTGGTCTGCTGCGCGCCTGCGAGATTGCCGCCCGCAAGGCAGCAAAGTATGGTCACGCTCCCGCAGGGACCGGTGCGGGCCGGGCAAGGCGGAACGGCGGCCGCATGGCCTGCCCCTTTCCGGAATCTACTGGAGGCAGAATGAAACGTCCGAACATTCTCCTGATCACCGCCGACCAGTGGCGGGGCGACTGCCTCGGAACGACGGGGCACCCTGTGGTCGGAACCCCGAACCTCGACGCCTTTGCGGAGACGGCGACGGTTTTCGAGCAGCATTATTCGGCGACCGCTCCCTGCTCGCCTGCACGCGCCTCGCTCTACACCGGGCTATACCAGATGAATCACCGCGTCGTCAGGAACGGCGCGCCGCTCGACAATCGTTTCGACAATATCGCCCGTGCCGCGCGGCGCGCGGGATATCTGCCCACCCTCTTCGGCTATACGGACACCGCCCCCGATCCCCGGCAGCACCATCCGCAGGATCCGGCGCTCAAGACCTATGAAGGCACCCTGCCCGGCTTCACGGTCCGCCAGCCGCTGCCGGAGGACGACAAGCCCTGGCTCTCCTGGCTCGCTAGACGCGGACACGATCCGGAAACATTCGGCTCGATCCACCTAGTCGAGGCGGAACCCGGCGAACGGATTTCCCGCAAGGCGCCGCATTATTCCAAGGACGAGACCCAGACAGCCTTCATGGCGGATGCCTTCCTGAACTGGCTTGGAGAACAGCACCGGGACGAGCCGTGGATGGCGCATGTCTCGTTCCTGCGCCCGCATCCGCCGATCGTGGTGCCTGCCCCCTACAACACACTTTACGACCCGGAGGACGGACCGGACTTTGCCGGGGCGGCGACAGCCGAAGAGGAAGCGGCCTTTCACCCCCTGGCCGCCGCTTTGCAGAACCTGCAGCGCCTTTCCAGCCATATTCCCGGCGCGACAACCCAGGTCCGCGACCTGAGCCGGCACGACCTGAAGCGGATCCGCGCGCTCTACTACGGCATGATCAGCGAAGTCGACGCCCAGCTCGGCCGGATTTTCGAAGCGCTGGATGAGCCGGAAAGGACGCTGATCATCTTCACTTCCGATCATGCGGAGATGATGGGCGACCACTGGCTGCTCGGAAAAGCCGGCTTCTACAGGCAGAGCTACCACATCCCGCTGATCATCCGTGCCCCCGGTGGCGCCAGGGCAAACCGCGTTTCCGCCTTCACCTCCTCCGCCGATGTCTTCCCGACCTTGGCCGATATCCTGGCGGTCGAACCGGAACACGCCCCCGACGGCACCAGCCTGCTGCCCTTTCTATCGGGCCGCACGCCCCTTTCCTGGCGCGGCGCCGCATTGTGGGAGTTCGATTTCCGGCAGGTCCTGGCAGCACAGCCCGGGCTTTTTCCGCAGTCGGCGCACGGCGGCTCGACGGCGTTGATCAGCCGTCTGGGGACGGAGTGGCAGTATGTCCATTTTTCCGGCATGCAGAGCCTTCTTCTTAAGGCCGGCGCCCAGGCGGGAAATCTTGGCAACAGGGCGGCGGAACATCCGGATGTCGTGATTTCGAACCTGGATGCATTGCTGTCCACCCGCATGCGCCACAACGACGAAACACTCGCCCGAAAGGCGGTCTGGGACTTCTATTCCGGTTAGAAAGATCGACCGGAGAATTCATTTGCCGTTCCGGCATCGGCAACGGCAAGCTGCCGGCAAGACAGGACAAGACGACATGCTCGCTATGTTTGGCTTCTTGGGGAGGATGCTCCGTTCACACCGGAACGGGCACCGGGCGGCTGCGGCATTGCCGGCGATCCTGGCGGCCGCCCTTTTCGCCAGCGACGCCCGCGCGGCCGAGCTTCAGGTCATCGACAGCACCGAAGCACCCTGGCCGTCCATCGGACGGGTCAATTCATCCGGTTTCCGGACGGTCTCCATGTGCACGGGCACATTGATCGCACCCCGGATCGTTCTGACGGCCGCCCATTGCCTCTTCGACCGCAGGACCATGAAACCGCGCGCACCTGAGGACCTGCTGTTCCTCGCGGGCGTACGGCGTGACAAATATGCGGCCCGGCTCGAAACAGCCTGCGTCAAAACCCTCGACGGCTTTTCCCCCCTTCGCGAACCGAAGCTGGCGGACCTCAAGAAAGACGTCGGCCTCATCATCCTGAAGAAAGACAGCTCCCTGCCGCCTGTGCCGCCTCTTGGAGTGGAGGAAGCCCGCAGGCTGAACAGGGAGACGCGGTTTCAGTCGGTCGGCTACCGGCAAAGCCGCCGCTACCTGCCCACTCTCGTCCCGGCCTGCAAGGTGCTGGCAAACTCCGCAGATGTGTGGGTCACTGATTGCTCGACGGAAAGCGGCGCATCGGGCGGCCCCTTGCTGGTCGAAACGCCTCACGGCACACGCGTTGCAGGCGTCATGTCGGCAAAGATCGACGAGGACCGCTCGGCCATCGTACCGTTTTACCGCTGGCAGGACTTGCTGAAGAACACGTCCTGCGGCTCACTCGGCGGCCCCATTCCACCCGCCGTCAGGAAATCCCTCCCGGCGAAAAACTGATCCCGCCGGGACATGCCGCCATCGATTGGCCGGCAGCATCAGCTATCCGCAGTCGCGAGAAAGTTGAAAATTTCACTGCCCCTGGCCGTCCTGCACGGTTATGGTGCTTTCCCGGCCGGACAATCCTGACATGCGGGAACATGAACGCCCCGGGGAGAGTTCGACAGACGCAAAGATCCATTCGAAAATGAACCAATCTGCGCCTTCCCTTCACAGTGAGACCCTGCCCCGGCCACGGGTGGAGAAGCTTGCCTTCGTCGCCAGCGACACGGAAGAGGCCCGCGACGCCCTGGCCAGCCTTGCCACCCGCTACGGCAATGTCCGGGTTGAGGACGCCGATGTGATCGTCGCGCTCGGCGGCGACGGCCTCATGTTGCAGACGCTTCACGCCCACATGGGCAATGGAACGCCGATATACGGCATGAACCGTGGCTCCGTCGGCTTTCTGATGAACGAGTACAGGGAAGACAATCTGAAGGACCGGCTGGCAAAAGCAGATGCCACCACGATCCGGCCACTCGAGATGACCGCCCGCAACGAGGACGGCTCCGAGCACAAGGCGCTTGCCATCAACGAGGTCTCGCTGCTGCGCCAGACGTCCCAGGCCGCCCGGCTGAAGATTTCCGTGGACGGTCGTGTCAGGCTCGAAGAACTCGTCTGCGACGGCATCATCGTCTCGACGCCGGCCGGCAGCACCGCCTACAACCTGTCGGCGCACGGCCCCATTCTGCCGATAACGGCCCAGCTCCTGGCGCTCACCCCCATAAGCGCCTTCCGCCCCCGGCGCTGGCGCGGCGCATTGCTGCCGAATTGGGCACGTGTCGACATCGAAATCCTGGACCCGGAAAAACGCCCGGTCAGCGCCTCCGCCGACCACCGGGAATTCCGCAGGGTCACTCATGTTTCGGTCAGTGAATCCACCGACACCGAAGGCGTGATCATGTTCGATTCCGACCATGGCTGGGACGAACGAATCCTCACGGAAATGTTTCGCTACTGACAATCTTTGTGCAAAACCCGTTCCGGCAAGACCCTGTTAAGCAGGATTGACGATACTCCAGCCTGTAGCAGTTTGCGTAATCGGGAAATAAGGACGCTCCGAACTATGACTGGCACCGCCAAGGATCAGGACTACGAAATCGTGTCCCCGCCGACGGACTTGCGCAGCAAGGTTCGGGTGCTGTCGCCCCGTGAAGCCAAGAAGTTCGATCCGGTGAAGGCCGCGGAAGATGCCGTCAGCCGGCTTTCGCCTCAGTTCAGCGTCTGGATGGACGACGAGACCAGAAGACTGCTTAGCGCCTGGGAAAACATCCAGTCCAAGGGCATTTCGCAGGATTTGCTGGATACGCTGTTTCAGTCCGCGCACAACATCAAGGGCCAGGCCCTCACGCTCGGGTTCCCGCTCGTCGGCGACGTGGCGGCCAATTTCTGCCACCTGATCGAAGCCGTTCCATCCCGCAAAGAGCTGCCGCTCGAGTTGGTGGAGCGCTACGTGGAAGCCATCCGGGCCATGGTCATGGAAGGTGCCAAGGACGAAGCCAACAAGACGGGCGTTGAGCTTTTGGAAAAACTCAAGGCCGTCACGGATGATTACCTGTCCCAGTTCGCCCCGGGCGCCGCAGACGCGTAACCGTTTACGAGAGACTTCGAACAGCCACTCGGCGTAAGAGCGGAAGCGCGGGACATTGCAATTCCGGAATGAAGGATATTCCGCGACTTTTGTTCACCCTTGCGGCAGGAAAGCGGTTTGCAACAAATACAAACCGCACCCGATCTCCTGTTTCTGGCTTTGGATCACGTCACCCAATGCACCTGCAGCCGGGTGCGGCAGTCCTGAGGGCGGGCGGTCCCGTCTTCTGACCGGACCGCGCTAAGCGGCTCGGGTCGCCTGCACCACAGGAGCCGATTGTGCCGACTGTGCCGACTGGGTCAGCCGAAGGCTGCCGTTCTTGACCAGGAGGCGGGCCTCGAGACGCGCCACATCGATGGCGAACCGGCGCAGGAACGCCGTCACGTCCTCATCCGTGCCCAGGGCACCGTCCTGCATTTCGGCAAGCAGGGTTTCGGTCAGCATCCTGGCTTCGTCGAGCGCAAGATCATAGGTGAAATCGGCATCGGCCTGGCGCACGATATCGATCGCCAGCAGGAAGGCCTGGTGCGACCGCAGGGGCAAGCCGGCCTTGCGCAGGATGGCCTGAAGCGCCGACCGGCGGACGGTCAGCAGCAAACGGCACAGGCGCGGCAGCGGCACGCCGCCGAGATTTGCGAGCGCCGCGGCAAAGAACCGTAAGCGGCCGCAGCAGACGGAGCGCAACAGCATCCGGGTGGTCAGCTTGCCATTGACGCGCAGATGCTCGACGAATTCCGACAGCTCTGTATCGCCGGCTTCCAGCGCGAGGCGCA
>JBNKGB010000048.1:0-32083 GCA_050289605.1 Roseibium sp.
AGCCAGCCCGTGTTCCTGATTTGGTCCGGAAAACTCTAGCCCGTCCCGGGGGCATGTTGGGTAGCACTCCATCAACCGAAGGACTCCGCGCTGAAGTGGAAGAGGATTGGGTCTCAGGTCAAAGCGCGTAAACTTAAACAAGCTCAAAAAGCAGACTTCCCGCCAAGGACTCCCGTCCCGCTGACTGCAAAGCGCCCGCATGACGGACATTCCGATTAGACATGTCAGCGACTAAAATCGGACGTCGTTCTGCGGCGACGAAGTGCGGCGACAAACCACAGATCGAACTGAATTCTCCCAACTGCAAAAAGAATCTGCCAAGTTTATCCTTGGGATCCAGGTGAGGGGCAATGAAACTTGGCACGATTTTCAGTTCTCTTCGTCGTTTTTATCGACATTCTCGGGTTGGGACTGTTGATCCCGATTCTCAGCGAAATACTGCTTGAGCCGGCGCAGGAGTTTCTTGCTTCATCCGTGAGCGAAGGGAATCGTGCGTTCTATTACGGCGCGGTGTTGGGAGCGTTTTTCCTGTCGTGGTTTTTCGGCGCCGCATTCATATCGAAACTGTCCGACTATATCGGCCGCAAAAGCGCGATACTGGTTTGCCTTTGCGGTGCATTGGCCGGCTACCTGCTGACATTTCTGGCGCTCGAGCTTTCCAGTTTGCCGCTGCTTGTGGCAGGCCGGGTTGTTGCAGGGTTCACGGCGGGCAACCAACCGATTGCCCAGGCTGCATTGATCGATGAAGCGGGCAACAATCGGCAGAAGGCAAAATTCATGGGGCAGATGGTGGCGGCCGTTTCCCTCGGACTTGTCGCCGGGCCGATGCTGACGGCCGTGTTGACCAGCAAGGATGTAATCGGAAAATCTGCAGGTTTTGAATTGCCCGTTCTTGCGGCCGCCCTGCTCGTGGCGGTCAACATTGCTTTGATCATCAGTTTCTTCCACGAGACCTTGCCGGAACGCCGCAAGATCGATTTTGGCGTGAACGAGGTCTTTCTGACCCTCCTTCGAGTCTTCCAGCATCCGGCCACTCTACGCCTTGCGCCAGTGTTCTTCTTTGCGGTGATGGGATTTAACGCATTCTACCTGTTTCTAGACGACTTCCTTATTGCCAGGTTCAATTTCGGCACGTTCCAGAACAGCGCCGTTCTGATTGTTTTCGGGGCAACCATGGGGTCGGTAAGTCTTTTTCTTGTCGGGCCGGTATTCGAGCGTTTCCGGCAGTCGGCCATTATCGCCGTCACGGTGACGACCATGATCGTGTTCATGGCGGGATATCTGGTAAATCACGAAGCCTGGCTTGCCTATGTGCTGGTGGTCCCGATCATCGCGGCCTTCGGAATTACCTATCCAACCTTCTTGTCCATGTTTTCCGCAAGCGTCGACGCCAGTCGACAAGGCTGGGCCATGGGCGTCTGCGTTGCGCTCTACACGCTGGGTTCCGGATCGATTTCGATAGCCGGCGGAACCATGATGGCGCTCAATCCCGCATTGCCTCTCCTTGTTGCCATCGGAAGCTGCATATTGGCTCTGGTTTTCATGGCCTTGCTCTGGCGCGGACATGACGCAATCGCGACGCTCGATCCAGTTACACCGGGACGAGGTGGAACTTGAGCCAATTGCCCGGGAAAACCTGAAATACAAGCTGAAAGAGAGACTGTTATTTGGAGGGACAAATACAAGGAATTGTTTGATTTTTCTGGAGAGAATCGAAAAACCTTAAGGAAAAATTTTCAATTTCTGATTCAACACTGATTGAATGAAAGGGCAATTAATCCAGCCACTGAACTACACTTGCCCGCACCTGAATAACAAATGCCAGCGGCTTCCAGTCATGGAGATCGAAAGCGATTGGAAACGACACGTCGAAATTTCCTGAAAACAACCGTGGGTGGCGTTGTGCTGACGGTGTTTTCCCTGCCAGGAGGCGGGCCGGGGCTGCGCGACGCCCAAGCCGCAACGGTGTCCCCGCCTCCCGACTGGTCTGCCGGCGCGGGTAAAGCACGCTTTCGCATCGACGGCCTGGAAAAAGTGACCGGACGGAAAATCTATGCCCGTGATTTTCGTCCCCGGGACCTCGACGGATGGCCGGATGAAGAAGAGGTGGTGCTGGTTGCCAGAACACCGATTGCCGACCGGGTGTTTCTCGGCTTCGATCTCAGCAGGCTGCCGGAAAGTCTCACGCCGAAACGAATAGTTACCGCCGACAACCTGATGGCCGACCACATCGGGGTGGCGCAGGCAGATTATCCGGAAGGCGACTATCTGCTGCCCAAGGGCAAGGTTCCCGACTATTTCGGCCAGGCCGTCGGGCTTCTCTATTTCAATGACTACTATGCCATGGACGCAGCGCGCAGGCAGATACGTTCGGACGTGACCTCCGGTCTTGCCTTTGGCGGCATGACGCCACCGGGCGCGACGCATTACTATGCGCCGGAAACGAGTATCGTTCACGCCGAAACGGCAACAGGCAAGGAAGTCTTTTCCCAGGTTTCGGGTGGTCCGGTCCGGCCGCAGGAAGGCAAGACCAAAAGAGACATCGAAGCGCTCGACTGGGTGGACAAGATCGGAGCGCGGTTGAAGGACCCGCAAGCCCAGGGATGGACGGCACTCAGCCGGACCTACGAAACCCAGATGGTCGATCCGATGTTCATGGAGCCGGAATCGGGCCTTGCCTGGTTCGACAAGAGAGATGGAACGCTTCATCTGCTGATCGGAACGCAATCGCCCAGCTATGATGCCACCGCGGCGCTTCAAATCTATTCCGATCCGATGTCGGCGCTCGGCGTCAGGCGCGTCAATTTCATTGCAGCCTATCCCGGCGGCGGCTTCGGTGGCCGCGACACGTCGATACTCTGCCTTCATCTTGCGATTGCGGCCGCCTACTCGGACAAACCGGTCAGGATCGTCAACGACCGTTTTCAGCAGTTTCAGGCCGGCGTCAAACGCCACGCCTCGCGCTGCGACGTCACGCTTGCCGTCGACGGCGACAAGAAGTTCAAGGCACTTCGGAACCATATTTACCTGAACGGAGGCGGCCGCCGGAATGTCAGCGGGTATGTCGCCCAGGTTTCCGGTATCAACGGAACTGGACCCTATGCCATTCCCCTTGTCGATATCTGGTCGCGTGCCACCAAGACCCAGTCGATCACGGCTGGCTCCATGCGCGGCTTCGGCGCCGTGCAAAGCCAGTTTGCGGTGGAGTCAATTGTAGACGAACTGGCGGCGGAAATCGGCATAGATCCGATTGAGCTGCGCCGGATCAACATACTCTCGCCGGGCGATACGATCGGCACAGGTGCACCTGTCGCACCTCCCGGACTTGCGGAAATGTGCGAACGGGCCGCAGCCCACCGGCTCTGGCAGGAACGGGAGCGCAGGCAGAAGGAGGCGGCCGGCGGTGACGAGGCTTATGGCGTCGGCTATGCGGCGTCGATCAAGAACTACGGAACCGGCGCGGACGCCGCGCTCGATGAAGTGGCGATCGATGAGAACGGCAATATCACGGTGACGACCAATGTCATCGACATGGGAACCGGCACCGCAACCACGCTTGCCATTGCCACGGCCAAGCATCTGGGAGCGAATGCTGCCAAGGTGAACACCGGCTTCCTTGGCCCCTTTGAGGCGCTGCATCTCGAGGAAGGCTTCAAGATGCAGCCGGACAATCCGCGATGGACACCGCTCATTTACGAATCCACCAAGGCGGCCTCCACTTCTTCCAAGTGGGTGCACGGCGTCGAGCAGGCCTGCATGGTATTGCTGGCCACAGGCCTGCTACCGGCTGCGCGGGAACTCTGGGGCGCAGGTGAACTCCCGGTCGAGGCCGTGCGATGGGAGGACGGCAAGCTCGTCAGCGACGGGCACGATCCGATCCCGCTATCGGTGCTGGCAAAAACGGCGCATCAAAAGGGGTTTGTCGTCTCGGCGATGATCCACGCCTTCTACAGCGGACGCTGGGTGGAGGCCGATTATACGGTCGGAAACGACACCTACCGCTGGCAGATCGACGCGCTTTCCGTGCGGCGTGGCGGGCGAAGCGAGCGGGAACTGATCGACCGCAGCAACCCTCAGCTCTACACGGTCGAAAGCATATGGGAAGGCAACGGTCAGTCCTTCGGCGCCACGGCCTGCCTCGCCGCGGTTCGCGTCAACCGACGGACCGGGAAGGTCCGACTGGAGGAAGCGGTTCATTTTCTCGCACCCGGCAAGGTCCTGCAGGAAGACCTCGTGGAAGGGCAGATCGACGGAAGCCTGGCCATGGGAGTCGGGCAGGCTCTTCTCGAGGTGACGCCCGCTGACGGCAGCGGGGCGGCGGATGGCCTGTGGAATCTTCACACCTATCATGTGCCGCTGTCATCCGACGTTGCCCTTGGAAGGGTGGAGAAGGTTATTCTGCCTCCGGAAGCGCCCGACGCTCCCGCGCGCGGGATCGCGGAAGTCGCGATGGTCGCGGTTGCCCCCGCAATAAGCAACGCGGTGGCCCATGCAACCGGAGTTCGGTTCCGGAAACTGCCAATCCTGCCCGAAGATGTCCGTGCCGCGTGGAGGGGATGATGGATATGATCGATCTGGACTTTACGCTCAACGGGGAAAGGGTCAGCCGCAAGTCGGTGCCGGGGGACCTCAAGCTCGTCGACTTTCTGCGAGAAGAGTTGGGCCTGACGGGCACCAAGTTCTGTTGTGGCATCGCCGTTTGCCGGGTCTGCACGGTGAGTGTCGCCAGGGTGGAAGGCGCGCATCAGGAAGCGATCCGGTCCTGCACGACCCCCGTCAGCGACATCAACGGGCGGCATGTGACGACTGTCGAGGGACTGGAAGAAGATGGAGCCCTCCACCCTCTTCAGCAGGCCTTTCTGGACAATTTCTCTTTCCAGTGCGGCTATTGCAGCCCGGGTTTCCTGATGGCCTCGTATGCGCTTGTGGACAAGCTGAAGCGCCAACCCATCCCTGAGGAGAAGGTGGACGAGGCAATAGAAGCAGCGGTCGGCCAACATGTCTGCAGGTGCACGGGTTACGTACGCTATCACAAGGCCATCCGTCAGGTTCTGCTTGAAACCCCCGGACTGGTGACATGATGGGAGACGCATTCATGAACGGTCTGGCCCGGCTTGCTGCCACGATACTGCTGAGCTGCACTGCGAGCGCAGCGCTTTCCGAAGAATCCTATACGCTGAACGACTATGCCGGGGAATGCGCCAGTCTGATCGCCGAGGCGCCGGTCTTTAATTGTCAGGATCTCGATCTGGTTCCGGTGACGGTAAACGGCAAGGTCCCGGACAAATACACGCCTGGCATGACCTGCGACCGTCCAGCCATGCTGCCGTATCCGGAGACGACCGACGGCCAGTGCGCGCCGTACAGCCGCATGACGGCTTATCGGGACGACGACGTGCAGATGGTCCTGTTATGCCGCCGCATGTTTATCCGCCCGAAGGACGATCCGAATTTCGATTCCATCGAAATTATCATGCACAACGTCAAATCGGGCAGCACCTGTTTCTTCATTTCAAAGAATTTCGGCGGCAAGCCGGAAGGAGACAACGGCAGCCGGGTACCGCCGCCGACCGAGGTCACACCGCCGGAAGGCGAAATCTCGGCGGACGAGCTCTGGGCAACGCCGCAGGAAGTTGCCAATCACGGCTGCATCTACTGTCACGACAGCGATCCATGGATGCGGACGCCCTGGTCGGAACAGAACGGTCAACTGCCGGCGGATCCGTGGGGCTTCCATTCGGTTGATGCCGGCGGGCCCTTTAAAGCCTGGCCAAAGCCGAAGAGCATCTCGACACGCGGCAACACCTGCACCGGGTGTCACCGGATCGGCTCGCTCAACACCTGCGGGGCGCAAGACATCCCCACTTTCGGCGAGCAGCCGGCAAAGATGCTTCAATCCATCGGACAAGCGCCTCATGGACGGCTCGGTGCGCGCGTCGGCACGATGAATGAGACACCGCCGGATCCCTATAGCAAGTGGGCGTCCGCTTATCCGCATTCCTACTGGATGCCGCCGGGAAACGACTTGCCGCTGGCCGACTGGAACCGGGTCTATCAACGCGACGTGGAAGATCTCCAGCGCTGTTGCGACAACCCGGGCGCGCCCGGTTGCATCGTTAAGCCAATCCAGTCGCTGAAGGACTGGCTGGCCGAACAGGAAAAACAGGGCTGAAAGTGGTTTCCGGTCAGAACTGATGGTGCGCATCCTTTCAGCCTGCTCCGGTTCGCCGGGATGTCACTCAAATAGATTTCGAAGGGTTTTCCAATGACCAAATCTTCAGCTAGTTCGAGCGTCCGGAGTGAAGTGGGCGCCGGCAAACTGCGCGCCGGTGTGTCGCGGAGGGCACTGCTCTCCGGCATGTCGGGTATCATGGCAACAGCCTTCGCGCCGCGTCTGGCTGTGGGCGCCGAGACGACGTCCAAATCGGCACTCGAAGGAGAGCTTCTTGAAGATGTAAGCGCTGATTACAAGCTGGTCGCGCAATTCGCCAACTATCCGCTTGAACTGGAATATGGTGTCGGAAAGGACGGCAAGCTCGATCAGGGGAGCCCGGACGTGGCTACGGGCCAATTCGAGTATCTGTGCCGCAGCTGGGGTCTTGACGGTGTCTTCGACGGCAACTTCCTCGGACCGGTACTGGAACTGAAGCCCGGTCAGACCTTCAGCGTCAAGATCGTCAACAACCTGAAGGAAGAGGGTATTTTCAAGGATATCGGGCCAGCCGAACCCAAACCGGAGGACTGGCTGCCGTTGATTGATCCGAAGAACGGTGAATACGCTTTCCTGCACAATGTCGATCCGCTTGGGATGCCGTTTGCAAACAACTGCAACGCATCGTCCTCAATGGCTGATATTACGGTCGACGAGGTCAATATCCCGAGGAACTACAACTGGACGAACCTTCATTTGCACGGCTTGCAGATCACGCCGCACCTGTTTGAGCCCGAAGGAACCCTGGAGAAGGCGTCCGACTATATCACCATCAAGCCGGGCGAGGAAAAGACCTACACCTTCACACTTGCCGAAGACCATCCGTGCGGCACCTTCTGGTACCATCCGCACAGGCACAATTCTGTCGCCATTCAGGCATGGAGCGGTATGGCTGGATTGGTGCTTGTCCGCGGCAAGTATGACGAGGAACTGAAGTCCTACGGCATCAGCACGGAAATTCCCTTCGCCGTCCACGATCCTCATTATTCGGTCACCAAGGCACCGGAGAAAGGTTCTCCCGGCATTGCAAAAGTCGCCCGTTTCCTGGCGAGCCAGAATGGCGAGGACGACTATTCCTTTCTGGTGACGGGCCGGTACCGGCCCGAATATGAAGTCAAGCGGAACGAAGTTGTCCTGATCCGTCACCTCAGCGCGACCATCGAGAACCTGAACGGCTTCAGAATCGTCAAGTCTGCCGGAGCAGAAAAGCCTGTTCCGCCCGATACCGACGACGGCAACATTCCCTTCCACATCATCGCGTCCGACGGAATTTCCTATGACAAGCCGGTCCAGCGCATGTCCATGGTTTGTGGCGGCGGTGAGCGACACGACCTCCTGGTCCAGTTCCCCGAGTCCGGTGTCTATGAGGTCTGGAGCGATCATTGCGGCACCATCCAGTTCTATGGCGGCGGCCCTAAGGATCAACTGCTGGCGACATTCCGGGTGACGGATGAAGTCGCCGAGGGACAGGCGCCGATCTCGGAGATGACTTTCACGCCGGGCATTCCGCCGGAACAGGACATCCGCCAGGAGGAAATCGTCCGCAGGCGGCACTTCGTCTTCGACCTTGCCGGCGACACCTGCAAGTTTCCCTATCCCCAGTTCCGGATCGATGACAGGGACTATCGTCCGGACGACACCTATTTCGACGTGAAGGCGGGCACGGTGGAGGAATGGGTGGTTTCGAGCCCGTCGGCGGCGACCCACCCCATCCACATTCACGTCAATCCGTTCCAGGTGAAGGAAGTCTTTGGCGCCCTCAGCGTCAACGAAAAGCTTGTGCCTGAGCATCAGCGCCAGATCGTCACCAACCGGATCGAAGCCATGCGGCATCTCGACCGGCCGAACATGTGGCGGGATACGATCGTCATTCCGCAAAAGGGGATGGTGCGCCTCTGGATGCGCTTCGATCCGAAGCTTGTGGGCAAGACCGTCTTCCATTGCCATTTTCTTGCGCACGAAGAAACGGGAATGTTACAGAATTTCAGGATCGTACCGTAGCGGGAGGCTTGCTGTTACACGTCTTTCCGCGCATCGCATTCAGAGGGCACATTGGATACTTTCATCAAGAGGCTGATGCTGGCGGCTCTGCTTGCTATTGCCGTTCGTCCTGTCATGGCCGAGGAATCGGACTATTGCAGGCCTGTCACCGAAGAAACGGCTGCAAAGCTCAAGGACCGGCACTCGGTCGTGACCGACATAGATGGCGTGCTCGGCCAGTACATTCTGCTGGACTACGGCCCGACGAACGGTGCGTTTCTGGACATCGGCGTAACCTACCCCCGCAAAGACGCTGCCTTGTTGATGAATATCTACCACCGGCGTGGCTACGCGATTGTCTACATGGCGGGCCGGCCTCGCCAGATGGAGGTGCTGGGCAAATCCATGTGCCAGGCAACGCTTGACTGGCTCCTCGAAAACGGCTTCCCGGTGGAGGAAGGCGACACGCTTCTGCTGCTCAGGGACGGTGACGCAACGGTGACGGAAGCCAAGGACCGGGGAACCGCCATGGCCGAGTGGATGGGGGATCACGGAACAGCCCTGATCACATCCTTTGTCGAGGAGGTGAAGGAAAAATTCGGGCTCGTTCCGAGCTACGGTTACGTCGACTCCGATGTCGTGACCGATGCATTCATTGACGCCGGCGTGCCGGCAGAGAACATCTTCACCATCGGCAACAAGGGTATATCCCGGCTCGGCTACCGGGGATCAACTCCAATCATCGGGCCGGAAAGCAACCCGGGTTATACAGACCACATCAAGGATTTCGTGATTGGCCAGGTTCCTGACAGGAGGTGAGTCCCGGTGAGAGCGTGTGCGACCCTTCTGCTCGGTCTGCTCCTGCCGTTGCCTGCGCTTGCACAGACGGATGGCACCGGGCTGCCGCGCTTTATCGGCTGCTGGGAAAGTGAGGCATTTGCGGCCACTTCGCTGCTGTCCGATGCCAGTGATCCCGAAAGCGCGACTGTCATTCGGGAGAAGATGTGGCTGAAAATACGCATGATGGAGGACACAGATTATCTGGTGTTCAGCCATATCTACGAATGGGACGACAAGAACACCTATGTTCTCGGCCCGACCTACCAGAATGGCGCCTACAATCCCGCTGCCGGCTTTCTGACATTCGGGTTTCCCAATGGCGGGCTTGATCACGTAACGTCGTCAGGTTCGGACCGCCTGTTATACGTTCATGCCAAATCTGCAACGGACAAGTCCGCCATGTCGGTGCGGTTTCTGAAACGCCTGGACTGTGGTGAAGCCGACAAGCTGGAACAAGATTTGTTGGAGCGGCAAAAGGCGCTTCAAAACTAGGACACGTCCCGTCGTGGCCGGCGCCTGCAGCGGCCCGTGCCGGAACACGGCGTTTTCCCGAAAACCGGCTTGGAAGGCGCGAGCAGCACGGGGCAACCTCGATCCCGGGGCCGGTCCGCGGGCCGGGAACGGTCCCTTGGCTGTCAGGGCTTCCTGCGTATCAGGGCGTCCAGGCTGATGGGGCCTCCGCCCGCGTCGGCAAGATAAAGGAATACGAAACAGTACAGGATCGCTTCGGCGCCACCGTTGAGGATCGGGAAAAAGCTTTGTGTGGCATGCGCCATGAAATAGGCGACCGCCATTGTGCCTGAGGCGACAAACGCAGCCGGTCGCGTGAACAGCCCAAGCGTTATCAGAAGCCCACCTGCAAGTTCAATCGAGCCTGCAAAGCCATCCATGCTCATGAGGGCAGTGCCGGAGTACTCGCTGTGGGGAAAGTTCAGAAATTTTGACGTGCCGTGTTCAAGAAAAAGCAGTCCGGACACGAGACGGAGCAGGCTGTGACAAAGGGGTCCGGCCTTGTGAAGAAAATTCATTTTGAGGCTCCTGCTGGCAATTGCGCAACGCGCGGGGCGTGCCGTTAAAATAATGGCGAGAAATGGTTTATTTTCCCTCTAAGTCGCTGAAATGAACGCGTTCATTCCTGAATGCTCTGCGGCGGAACCCGGTGATATGTCGTCTCGCCGGGTTCCGCCATCCAATGGATATGGCATCGGCCCCACTTGAATATCCATCCGCCTGCTTGGCGGCAAAAGCCATAAGACAGGCGTTTATGGAGCGTCAGGCCGAGGGCAGAGGACCTTAAGCAAGTTCCTCGTTGCCCAGGATCGACAGTTGATCGAGGACACCATCCCTTCCGTTCAGCACATCATCATTCCAGTCCGGCGCGGAGAGGTTGGCAAGCGTCAGATCCTCGGCCTGGACGTTTTGAAGGATGTATTTGTGACCGCCATTGTTCAGAACTTCGATGTGAAGGTCCTCCTCAACTTCGCTGATCTCAAATGACCCGGGGGACAGCGCTCCGAAATCAATCACATCCTCTTCCGGTGCGAAATCGGAAATGATTTCTTCCCGGCCCCAGGACCAGCCGATTCTGACAATGTCCGTTTCACCGTCGCCAGCACCGGATCCTTCGTCGTCCTGACCGGTTTCATCTGCCGCATCCGGCTGGCCCTCCGTGCCGCCGTCATCGGAGCCGGTCATGTGATCGCTGTGATCATCGCCGTCGTCATCCACGTCGACCGGCGTGACAGACGTCGTCGTTCCCTCACGCACCTGATATCCATCGGTCGTCGCTCCGACCGGAGCGTCGGGCGTCAGCAGCTCCTCTCGGGAAACAAGGCTGACATCATTTTGGGAAAAGCCGAACGCAGCTTCCAGATTGTCCTCCATGACCTGGTCGTGGTGGAACTCCAGCGTGTTCGGCTGAAGATCTGACAACGATACTCCGGTGAAGGTGAAGCTCTGACCTGACGGTTCCGTCGAAATGACCAGGCCATCGGCCGTATCTTCAACCGTGAGGCGCTCCCGCGTTCCGTAGTAGAGGAAGCTGATCTTCATGGTTGCCGGATCGAAGTTATCAATGACCTCATGCACACCGTATTCGTGGGACCGGATATAGACCGTATCGTTTTCGCGCGGGCCGACACCCAGCTCCCAGGAAAGAACACCGCCAATGTCCTGACGCAAATGCTCGTTTCCGACGATCCCGAAGTTTTCGGTGCTGAGCTCAGAATAGTCGATCCCCTGAAGGATCTGCATGTCGTCGCCCCACGGATTGTCGATCGCAAGCTCGCCCGATGGAAGCTTGGTGATGATCATGCCGTGAACCGAGGTGTCGCCGAAATCGAGTTCGTCGCGGGAAACATCAAAGCCTGTCACATCGTCGGCCGACCAGTCGGCAACGTATTTTACGCCGCCCTGGTCGGTCGTGCCGTTCGTGGCCGGCGGGTTGGATCCGTCGCTGTCATAGGGGACATTGCCGATACCTCCCCCCACATCCGTGACATTGCTCAGGATTTCAGCGGCCGCGCCATCGTCCATGATCGTGAAGTTGGCATTCGACAGATCGGAGAGCGACACGCCGGTCAGTGTCAGGCTCTGGTTGTTTGAAGGAATTGAGAAGACGACATCGCCGCCGCTCTCCGACACCTCGATATGATCGGCGGTGAACCAGCCGATGTAGATTGTGTCGGACGCCGGGTCGAAGCCGGTTTCGACAGCGTGGTTCCCCCAGGCCCAGTCGATTGCGACGGTTGCTGTCAGGGCCGTGACATTGGCTGTCCCGTTGCCGTAGTTCACACTTCCTGATCCGGTGCCGGTATCAGGGCCGTTTCCGGTATCTCCATCCGTGCCGTCACCCGAGCCGCCATCGCCGCCGCCATTATCACCGGTGCCGCCATCGGTATCTCCGCCTGCATCGCCATCTGTACCGTTATCGGTATCACCGCCGGGATCCTGGCCGACCAGAGCGAGTATCTCCTGTGCAGCCGTTGAATCCATGATTGTGAAATTCGCCGCGCTGAGCTCGGACAGGGTGACACCCTGAAGGGTTACGGTCTGGTTGTTGGAGGGAATGGAAAAGACAACGTTGCCGTTGCTTTCCGAAACGTTGATGTGATCGGCTGTGAACCAGCCGACGTAGATCGTGTCTGATGCCGGATCAAAGCCGGTTTCGACCGCATCCGTGCCCCAGGCCCAGTCGATGACGACATCGGCGGTATCTGCGTCGACTTCCGCGGTGCCGTTGCCGTTGCTGCCGTCGGAAACCGGATCGTCGGACGAGCCAAGACCTTCGTCACCCGTGAGCCGCTCTTCGAAATAGGCGATCAATTCCTCGGTGCTCGGGGACTCGAAATCACCGAATTGCTCCATGTATTGCAGGATTGATGTGCCGTACTCATCGTTGCTGAGCGTGCCGTTCAAAAGCAGTTCGACGACTGCCGGAGCACCACTCAGATGGGCTGAGGCAAGGATGCCGGTCATGGAAACAGTCACGGGAACGGTCGTACCATCGGACATATAACTGATCGTTGTGCCGATGAAGTCGTCGATGCTGTAGCCTTGGGCGCTGAGACCGTCTTCAATAATGCCGAGATTGTGTCCGAACGCCTCCCTGATGGCGACATCCTGAGCTTCCTGGGTCATGAAGTCCTCAAGGGAGTTCACGCCGTTCTTGCCGGTCCAGGTGCCGTCCCATGTGTTCGTGGCCGCACCGTTGCCATAGTAGAAATCGTCGTCGTAATACCCCAGATCGATGAGAAGTGCTTCACCGAACTGGTAGCCGACAAAACCGTAGCTGTTCATCGAACGGTAGGCCATTGCCTCCCATTCCGCGTCTGTGAGGTCACTCCAGCTGTCGTATTGCGGGAAGAAGTCCTGAACCGAACCGCCAGCCCATTCGGTCAATTGCCAATCCTGGATGATACCCGCGTCGTAGCGTTCCCGGTCCCAACCGGATTCATACGCCAGGAGCGCGTCCAGAAACTCTTCAAAAGTGCCTTCCATAGTGGCCTGTCCTTTAATTGGATGGCCCCTGACCAAAAGATATTCAGAAGTAAAAATAACTATATTTTCAAGATTAAAAATGTATCAAATTGTAACCGTCTAATTTTTACTAATTTGAAGCCTATATTTTGCCTCACTTCAAGCAATATTACGCTTATTTAATTTGAAATTGTGATTAAACAGCTCAACTTGAACTCGATGCGTCTCGTTGTGACGTCTTGATTATACGAAATTCTGGCGTGGTACAGGCAATACATAATGACGGATATTAACCATAATGTGGCGGCCGTCGCGCAATGCCAAACCGGTGGGATTGCCTCGCACACACCGAACAAGGTGGAAAGCGTGTTGCGCTCGTTGAGGGGGTGGCTGCTTGGAGTGGCTGGCATCAGTTTCGTCATAAACCTGCTCGCCTTGACCGGTCCGATTTTCATGCTCCAGGTGTATGACAGGGTACTGGTCAGCGGATCGGTGCCAACCCTGATTGCGGTGGGCAGTTTGGCGCTGGTGCTCTACCTGTTTTTTGGGTTTCTGGAAACCTTGAGAGCCCGTGTGCTATTCCGAATGGGGCAGCAGGTGGACTCAACACTTTCGCCGGAAATCTTCTCCCTGTCGAACCTCATACCCATCAAGGCAGGCGCAGCCGGTCACGCCGTCAGGCCGGTACATGACCTCGATAGCCTGACGGGATTTATGAGCGGGCAAGGTCCCGCAGCGATTTTCGACATGCCCTGGCTGCCGTTCTACATGGGAGTGGTGTTTCTGTTCCACAGCAGTCTCGGTTTCGTGGCACTTGGCGGCGCGGCGTCCATATGCCTTTTCGTGGCGTTGAACGAATACACAGCCCGGCGCCCTTCCTCGGAAGCCGCTCGCGTGCGTGCCCGGCGCAGCGCACTTGTCGAAGAAAGCCGCCACAATGCCGAGACAATCAAGGCCATGGGCATGTCCGGGGCCCTGACAGAACAATGGCGGCGAGAGAACGAAGCCTACCTTAGCGGCCAGCGTATCGCTGCTGACTGGTCAAGCCTTTTCAGCACCAGCATCAAGACACTGCGCTTCGTATTGCAGTCGGCGATCCTTGCAACGGGTGCGTGGCTGGCAATTCGGCAGGAAATCTCCCCCGGGGTCATGATTGCCTCCTCCATCATCACCTCCCGTGCCCTGTCACCCGTCGAGCAAGCCGTCGCGCATTGGAAAGGTTTCGTTTCAGCACGGCAAGGTCTGCAACGCTTGAAAGGGGCGCAGAAGATGTGGCCGAAAACGGATCGTGAGACCAGGCTCTATCCGCCGAAAAGCCGCCTGCAGGTTGAAAACCTCTACTGTTCTCCGCCGGGCTCGGAAGAACCTGTTCTCAAGAACGTATCGCTGGATCTGAAAGCAGGCGATGGCATCGCCATCCTTGGTCCATCAGGATCCGGAAAGTCCACATTCGCCAAGGCGGTTGTCGGAACCCTTCCGCTCGTGAGAGGCGATATTCGCCTGGATGGAGCCTCGATCGATCAGTGGAGCGACGGGGAACGGTGTGGTTTTGTCGGCTATCTACCGCAGGATTTGCATCTGTTCGACGGCACGATTGCACAGAATATCGCGCGCTTCGACGCGAGAGCCGCGTCCGACGAAGTAATCGAGGCCGCCACTCTGGCGGACGTTCATGATTTGATTGTCCGGCTGCCCAAGGGATACGACACTGTCGTCGGCTCCCAAGGGATACGCCTCTCAGGCGGGCAGCAGCAGCGCATCGCACTTGCCCGTGCCCTGTTTCGCAATCCATTTCTCGTGGTTCTGGACGAGCCGAATTCAAATCTCGATGCAGAGGGCGAAGCGGCACTATCCGATGCTCTGCTGAAAATGCGTGAAAAGGGCTCCATCGTTCTTTTGGTCGCACACCGTCCAAGAGCCCTGGCCGCCGTCAATCTGGTGATGTGCCTCAAGGACGGTCGCGTGACTGCGCTCGGCCCTAAGGAAGAAGTTATGAAAAACACGCTCAAACCAGTCAGGTCCGGAGTTGCGTCGTGAGCTTGAGCATCGTTGACTCCAGGCATTCCGCGGCCGCAGCAAACGGCATCGCAGACAGCATCCGAGCTCATTTGCGGCTTGCCGGTGCCGCCGTTTTCATTCTCCTCGCCGGCGGTGGCGGATGGGCCGTTTTCACCGAAATTTCCGGCGCGGTGATTGCTCGTGGCAATATTGCCGTAGAAAGCGAAGTGAAGCGGATACAACACCGGGAAGGCGGTATTGTCAGGGACATTCTCGTGCGCGAAGGACAGGAAGTGTCCGCCGGTGATCCACTGCTTCGGCTTGACGATACCAAGGCGAAATCCAATCGGTCTATCATCGCCAACCAGCTTGCGGAGCTGAAAGCACGCCGTGCGCGGCTGGAGACGGAGAGGGATGGTCTGGAGCAGATTGCATTCCCCGCGCGCGACGACAGCCTGGCGGCTGAAACCTACGCGGAAATCGAATTGACGCAGTCGCTTCTGCTCAGTGCGCGCAGAGGCGGGGTAAGGAACAGGCAGGAGCAGCTTCAGGATCAGATCGAGCAACTCGAAAAACAGATCACGGGTTTCGAAGTCCGCCTCGGCACGAAGAAAGGCGAGCTTGAACTGATAGAGGACGAGTTGGCCGGCGTTCGGCAATTGTACGAAAAGCAGCTGGTCACGAAAAACCGCATTTCCCTTCTGAGGCGCGAAAAGACCCGGATAGAAGGGGAGTACAGCGAGTTGCAGTCTCAGATCGCCGGTGTCGAGGAAACCATCAGCGAGCGTCGCTCCCAGCTGTTACAGCTTGACGAGGACACACGGCAGGACACCCTGCAGGAACTCCAGGAGGTTGTTTCGCAGATTGCCGAGCTCGAATTGCAGCATGTAACGGTTCTGGATGAACTTGAGCGTCTGGAAATCAGAGCGCCACAGTCGGGATATGTTCACCAGCTTGAAGTCCATACGGTAGGCGGCGTCGTGCCTCCCGGCGAAACCATTCTGCAGATTGTCCCGCGCGACGATCTGCTGGTGGTCGACGCCCAGGTCGCTCCCTCCGATATCGATCAGCTGCATGTCGGGCAGGAAGCCTTGATCCGCTTTCCCGGGCTGGATCACAGAACAACGCCAAGGCTGTCCGCGAAGGTTCAAACCGTTGCTGCGGACCAGACCTACGACACTTCGGCGAATGAACGATATTACAAGGTGCGCCTCACCATCGACGAAGAGGAATTCTCCAAGCTGAACGGCCAGGAGCTGGTACCGGGAATGCCTGTGGAAGCCTTTGTGACGACGGCGAACAGAAGCGTCTTGAGCTATCTGACGAAACCCATTGTCGACCAGATCGCCCATGCCATGCGGGAGACCTGAGCGGCAGCCTGTCCGCATTAATGAAACTGCGAATATGGCCTGGTCGTCCGGTTGACGCCCCCTTGAATGGCCGAGCTCAGGTATTTTCCTGAAGGCCAATAGTGGCTGAATGAGAACTCAAATGGGTGTTGCACAATACGATCCGGCCGATCATCTGAGCGCGCGCCAGTACGCCCGATTGGTAGATGAATGGGGGACTGCATTTGATCCACGTCGTGAAGACTAGGGAACGCACTCGCTTCGGCGCACCAAGGCAGCAATGATTTGCAAAGCGACGGGCAATCTTCGCGCGATACAAATCTTGTTGGGCCACACCAAGATCGAAAATACGGTCAGGTATCTGGGAGTGGACATTGAAGATGCGTTGGAGCTAGCAGAGCATACTGAGATTTGAAAGCGTGCGACCCTGCGCACCGCGGGGTCATGCATATCGTTACAAATTTCCCGATTTTGAAACTTACCAATAAGTTCAGCCGCTCAAGCGCTTTGCCCAAAATCAGTCGTGTCATAAACTTCGACCATCACGTCCGAAGTTGTCCAGGTTGAAGCAATTGTCAGTCGGTTTTGAATCAACCCAGATAGGCTCGTTCCAGAATGCTGGGATCGCTTCGCAACGTGTCCGGCTTTCCGGAGAAACAAATTCTCCCCTGTGCGATCACATAGCAGGTGTCGGCGACATCGAGAGCAAGCTGCGTGAATTGTTCGATCAGCAGGATGCCGATGCCCTTCTTTTTCAAGGACTGGACGACCCCCACCAGACGTTCGATAACAACGGGTGCCAGGCCTAGGGACATCTCGTCGATCAGCAGGAATTTCGGCCGGCACACGAGAGCCTGGGCGAGGGCGACCATCTGCTGCTGCCCGCCGGACAGGGAACCGGATTTTTGCCCCGACAGCCTCCGCAATTCCGGAAACACATCGAATGCGTTTTCGACCTCCATCTCCAAGTCCCTACTATTCAGATTGGCGCCGGAAGCGCGAAGATTGTCCAAGACCGACAATCCGCCAAGCGTGTGGTGCCCTTCCGGCACGGCCGCTATCCCGGCGGCCCGTACCGCTTCGGGTTCATGAGTGGCAAGCGGTTTGCCGTCGATGGAAATGCTCCCACTCATAGGCAGCATTCCTGCAACGCCGAGGACGAGTTCGCTTTTGCCGGCTCCGTTCGGCCCAAGCAGGGCGACGATCTCACCCCCCGGAACTTCCAGGGAAACAGTGTCGACCACACGCCGTTGAGGTGTGTCGATGACAATCTCCGTCAATCTCAGCAGGCCGGTCATGTCAGCGTCCCAGGTAAGCGGTTTTGACGAGTTCGTCCTCGAGCACCTCGGTGGTCGGGCCATAAGCGATGAGGCTGCCGAAATCGAGAACGGCGGTAGACGTGCACACGTCCCGGATCAGGTTGACGTCATGGTCGATCAGAAGAACCTGAGCCCCGAACTCGGGATGGATCCTCAAGATGATCGAGCGCAGGAGTTCCATTTCGGCCTCGCTCAGTCCCCCGCCCGGTTCGTCGAGCATGACGACGCGGGGCATCCCCATCAGGCATTTCCCGATCTCAAGGATCCGGGCCTGGCAGGTGTTCAGGTTCCGCCCCTTCACACGGCGCAGGTTCTGCAAACCGATGAAGTCCAGAACCTGGTCGACCTCTTTTTCCCGCGATTTCCGGTCGGTTTTCTTGCCGTCGAGGACAACACGGAGGTGATCTTCCACTGTCAGATCCTCGACGGTCTGCACTTTCTGAAAGGAGCGCGCCAGGCCCCACCGGGTTCGGTTGTGAGGAGCAAGGGCGCCAAGGTTCATGCCGTTCACGGACAGGGAGCCGGACGCGACTTCCACGAAACCCGACAAGGCATTTATCAGCGTCGTCTTTCCCGCTCCGTTCGGGCCGATCAGGCCGACAATGTCCTCGGTGATATGCAGGCAAAGATCGTTGAGGGCGATCACTCCGCCGAAGCGAACGGTCAAGTTACGAATATCAATCACTTAGCCGACCTTTCGCTAGAAGTTCGAGGACCTGCCCGGATATACCCCTCGGCGCCGTCATGATGGCGTGGAGGAGCGCACCGCCGAACACGATCAGGGCAAAATCCGCGGACGCCCCGAGATCATTGAAGAGTGCGGGAAGCAGCTTGTAGAGAAGGCCGGCAATCACCGCGCCGAGCCAGTGATGGACACCGCCGACGACAGCCAGCGCGAAAAGCAGGATGCCGTCTCCGGCGATGAAGCTGCGGGAGTCGAGAAGTCCGAGCGCCCCGGACAGAAGGGCCCCCGCGACCCCGGCCAGAACGCCGGACAGGGCAAATGCCCAAAGCTTATGAAAGGTGACATTCACCCCCGCCGCCATGGCATTCGCCTCGGAACGGCGGATCATTGCCCAGGCCCGGCCGGGCGCACTGGCCATGTGAAGCGCAATCAGGCCGAACCCGAGCCCGAGCACAATCATCGCATACCGGAGATAGCCGGCGTCGCTTTGCGCAAATTCGGGCCGGCGGACCGCCCCTGTCGACTGCTGCGCCAGTCCCCAGAACCCGGTTCCGCCATTCGGGAACTGAAAGGTGTTGAAGAGGATCTGGAACGAGGCGGCGACCATCAGCGTCACGAGCGCCAGATAGAGGCCGCGCATCCTCAGGGCAGGCAAGGCCAGCACACCACCGATCAGCCCTGTCGCAAGTCCGGCGATCAAAGCAATCAACGGTGCGGGCAGGCCTGTCAGGAAATTCAGCCGCAGGGCAATCCAGCCGCCGGTGCCGACAAGAGCGATCTGGGCCAGATTGATCAGACCGAGCTGCGCATAAAGAAGCGACACCCCCGCGGCGGCGAGTGCGAAAATAACCGCGGATGTCAGGACCTTGATCCACAGAGCGCCCAGCACGAGCGGCAGGAAGACAACCGCCAGAGCCAGAAGGCAGATTGGAATTACAATGCGTTGCATCGGGCATTCACTCACTTGCCATGAAGGTCAATTTTCGGCCCCGCTGCAACCACAGGATGACCAGGGCGGCGATCACGAAAGGTGTCATCGACCGAAGCAACTGTGCCGGCGGGTAAAGGATGAGCATCGCCTCCACGACACCGATCAGCAGGCCGCCGGCAAGCGTCATCGGCAGGGATTGCAGGCGCCCGCAGACGGCGGCGGCGATGGCGGGAATGACGATGAAGGTGATGACGGCGGGTTCCAGCCTGACGAGGGAACCGAACAACAGTCCGGTCGCCCCCGCAAGTGCACCGGAGATGCCCCATGCGATGGTTTCGACCCGCTTGATCGGGATGCCGAGCAGCGCGGCATGGCTACGGTTGTCAGCGAGGGCGCGCATGTGCAGCCCGGTTCGCGTCCGCTCAAGATAGAGGGTCATCGCGATCAGGATGCCCACCAACAAAGCCAGCGCGACGATCCGGGTCAGGGTGACGCGAACTCACAGCAGCGTGATCGCCATGGCGTCCGTCGGCAGGACGAGCTTGCGCAGATCGTCGTTCCACAGAACGCCCATCAACCCCAGAACGATCAGCATGTAGCCGAGCGAGGCCACGGCCTTGACCGCCGGTTCGCGCCCGGAAAGAGGCGGCGACAGGAAATATCCGTATATCAGCGACAGCAGCATGCCGGTGCCGAGCGCAGCCAGCCAGCCGGCCGAACCGACGCCCGTCCACTGCGCCACCTGCCAGGCAGACATCGCGGACGCGGCCGCAATCGCCCCATAGGCAAGGTTCAGGACGCCCGTTGACCGGCGCAGGACCACCAGGCCGATGCCGGCAAGACCGTACAAGGATCCCACCGCCAGACCGGACACCAGAAACAGACCGAGAATTTTCAGCATTCGAGACAGCTCCGAAAAGGATGGCGGAGCCTTCCGGCACCGCCAAGTTTGGGGAGGATTACTGAAGGCCGAGGGCCTTCTCCTGCTCGAAAATCGGGTCGAGATAGGCCGTATCTACGTCGTAGCAGTCGCGGACCAGCTCGAATGCGCCGTCCTTCAGGACAACCATGCGCCCGGCATGGTTCGGCAGATGGCGGTCCGCCTCCCCGACATAATAAGAGCCGCAAAGCAGGTCGCTTTTCTTGCCGGAAATATCCCGGATGGCCTTGCTCACCATTGCCCGGTCGACGGTATCGGGGTCGAGGTCCAGAAGCGTTTCGACGAAGAACTTGGCCGCGAGATACCCGGACTGGCTGAAAGTGTCCTGCCGGTCGCCTTCGTTGCCGTAAGCCTCCATCAGCCGCTTCCAGTTAAGATTGTCCGGGCCGGAGCTGTCATACTGGTTGAGCTCGATATTCACGTAGATCGCGCCGCTCCAGTAGTCGCCGATCAGCTCCGAAACGCCCGGTTCGTAGAGCGGGGTGGGACTGACCCACTTGAAGAAATCGCGCCCGTCCTGTTCCTCGGCCACCTTGAGAAGACCGATCGCCGGTCCGGACGGCAGCATGAGAAGGATTGTATCCGCGCCGGACGCGATCGCCTGGAGATAAACCGTGTTGAGATCGACAGTTGTCGGATCCATCAGCACGGAAACGCCGACCTTGCCCTTGCTGCGCATGTAATCTTCCATCCAGCCGCAGGCCCAGATCCCGTTGTTGGGGATGTTGAACCCGATGCAGGCGGCAAATTCGGTCCCCAGTTCCTCGACCGCGTATGTCAGGGCACCGATACCCGACGGCACAGGCCCCTGGTTCGTCGACACGATGTTGGACGCTTCGAAACACTGGGCAACTGCACAACCGGCCGCCATCACCATCACGTCTTCGGCGGCATAAAGGTCTTCGTTGACCGCCATTTCAACGACGGATCCGTTGCCGACAAGAGCGACGACCCCATCGTCCTTCACGAGCTTCGTCGCCACCTGGGAGGCGAGCTCGGGGTCCCACTGATCGTTCTCGACGATATATTCGATCGGACGGCCGTTGATGCCGCCATTGGCATTGACGCAGGCGAAATAGGCCGCGGCGGCGTCCGTTCCTCCCGAGAAATCGCCCGGGGGTGCATTGCTGTTGATGCCGCCGACCCTGATCGGTTCACCCGTCGCGGCTTGGCCGTTGTTGAGTCCGCAGACAGGCGTTTCGGTATCTGCAGCTGCGGTCTCCGCACCGGCGCACAGGGCCAGGGCAGCCAGTAGGCAGGCAAGGGACTGTTGGATTTTCACGTCGAACTCCTCCTCAAGTGTCTTTCCGGCGCAAGTCGGCGCCGGAAAGTGCCGGTTTCCGAAACCCGGGCCTCAGGCGGGCATCCAGCCGGTGCCGGGCCGGCAATTCACGTATTCGGCCCGGCAGCCCGACGCGGGCAGAACCGAAACTTCGTGCCAGAGACGAAGCTGCAGGTTCGGGCCGTGTTTCGGCGCGATGCCGAGGAACGTGTTGAAGATCCTGAGATGGGTCGGGTGATGCTCCGCCCAGTCCTCGAGATCCTTCATGGTGCGGAAATAGGCCATTCCCGAAGATCGCTTCGGATCGTGACCATCCAGGCTGATGTCGTGCAGGTAGCGGCAGGCATAGCAATTGACGTCGCTGCCCTCGTCCCGGAGGAATGCCATCCCTTCCCGCAACACCGGTTCGATGCTGCCGCTGTATTCCGCCAGCTGCTGGGCATCACAGTGGCTCCAGTCCTGCCCGGAGCGGATGATGCAGAGGTTTTCGTGGGCCTCCACAACGACACGCCGAGCGTCCCGGTGCACCACGCGGACTGCGCCGCCGGCTTCCAGAGGATCGTGGGCGGAAAGAGGAATCCGGTCGCGCATGCCTCCCCAGTATTCGTGATGTTCGACCGGTCCGGCGAGCCCTTCGCGCATCTGGCTGTAGCCGTGTGCATGGTCTGGTGTACTGAACAGCGTCTCGGTCCGCTCGAAGGGAATGTTGACATATTCCCGGATCAGGCCGATGTCTCCGGCATCCATCCATTTTTCCCAAAGGGCCGTGAAGGTGCCGGAGGTCAGTATTTCCGCCGCCACGGCGCCTTCGCGCCAATAGGCGATGCACAGGGTCTCGTGCAGACCGCCGCCGGCGTCCGATGTCACCAGGTCCCGGATGGTAGCTCCTTCCAGCACCTCGTGGAGAGCCGTAAGGCGGGATCCGGGATCGGTGCCGGCATCGTGCTGGAAGCCGATCACTGCCATCGCAACCCCCGTCTGGTCCGCGGCAAAGGTTGACGACCAGGCCGGATGGGACGGCCGGCGCCCCTTCGGCATCCGGAACGGATAGGTTCGTTCGCCGGACTTCATTTCACTCGGCCGCATCGCTGAAATCCTCGGCAACTGTCACGGACACGTCGTCAAGAATGGCGATGTCCTCGATATCGTCGAAAAGCATCACCGGACGCTGGCGTTTCGGGTTGAGCAGGAGCCTTGTAACGTCGGGGCGGGAATAATGCCCGGCCGGATCCGCGGCCGCCTTTGCATAGGCGATCATGCCGAGATCTATATCCGCCAGGACAAGGCCTTCCTCCGTATCCGGCAGATTGCTGCCGATGGACTGGCCGTCGGGAGCGAAGATCCGGGCATAGCCACCTCCGACACGCAGCAGCGCTTCCTTTTCCGGATCGCCCTGGCACAGCATGTCCTGCAGCTCCTTGTCGACGGTCGCGCAGGCGGCGATGACGAAGCAACTGCCTTCGACCGCGTAGATCATGCTGACAGCCGTGTTGACCTGATGCCCGAGCGCATAGGCCTGCGTCTCGTAAAGGGCGTAGTTCGGCCAGGCCGCGCAGTGGATCTGCTCGTTCTGGGAATACATTGCGTATTTGGAAAGCGGCTGCAGATGCTCCCAGCAGCTGAGCTGGCCGACGCGCCCGATCGACGTCTCGTGGACCACGAGGTCCGATCCGTCGCCCTCGCCATAGACGGTCCGCTCCACATGGGTCGGTTTCAGCTTGCGCCGGCGCTGAATGACGGTGCCGTTCTCGTCATAGTGCCACTGCGCGATATAGAGCGAGCCGCCGTCTCGCTCGCTCAGCCCCATGGACACCTGGATGTTGTTCCTGCGGGCCGCCTCGGCAATCGCCAGGTCCGCATCTGACCCCGCTTCGACGGAGTTCTCGAAATATCGTCCGGTGAACTGCATGCTCCAGGCGACGGACCCGAGCCAGATGTGGTTCGGATAGCCCGGCAGCCACGTTTCCGGAAAGACGACCAGCTTTGCACCGGCCGCGGCGGCTTCCTCGATATACCTGACCGCCTTCTCGACGCCGCGCGGCAGATCGAGGTAGCAGGGTGCGGCCTGGACCGCCGCAACTTTGAATTTCTGGAACATCTCTCTCTCCCAAATGGATGGAGAGAGAATGCCAATCGGTTCACCCGATTACTTTTGCGCTTGGGCCGTAAAACTTGCGTTTTTGTACTATTGCGGCAAGATTGAGTGATGCAGGACCTGAACGGAACCGACATCGCAACTCGCTATGATACCGCAGCCGTTGCTCCGCGAGACCGCTTTTCCTTCTGGCGGGAAGCGGTCTGCGACAGCTTCGTTCAGCTCGGGTGTGAAGCCGACAACAGGTGGAATTTCAGGGGCTTTATCGAAACTGAGCGTCATTCGATGCTGTCCGTCAGCCGGGTAAGCGGAAGCGCCCACTCGGTCGACCGCCGCAAGCGTGACATCCGGTCGGCCAACGACGATTTTTTCCTGCTCTCGCTGCAAACACACCGCTCGTCGAGGATCACACAGTACGGTTCGTCGGCCGTTTTGCGGCCCGGCGACATGGCGATTTACGACAGCACGGATCCCTATCGGCTTGAATTGCAGGAAGGCTTTGCCCAGACGGTCGTGCAACTGCGCAAAAGCCGCCTGCTCGACCGGCTGCCGAACGCTCAGCTTGCCGCCGGCCACAGAATCGACGGCCAGACCGGCCTTGGAAAGCTGGTGCGGGAAAACATCCTGGCCTTTTCCTGGCACGCGGGCTCCGAGGATGCTTCCCTGCGGACGATGATACAGGAGACGCTGATCGATCTGATCGCGACCGGTCTTGCTGCCACGTTGAGAGAACAGGCGACGCTCTCCTCGCCCGAGCAGCATATCCTGCTTCGGGCGAAAACTTTTATCCGCAACAACCTGCACGATCCGGATCTTGACAGGAACATTGTCGCCGTAGCGATGGGCATGTCCGTGCGCAGGCTGAACGTCATCTTCGCCAAAGAAGGCGCGTCCCTCGCGGATCATATCCGTAGCCAACGGCTGTCTGCCGTCGCCGCGGACCTGCGCGACAGCCGTCTGGCCGGATTCTCGATTTCGGAAATCGCCTTTCGAAAGGGCTTTTCGAACCTGCAGCATTTTTCAACACTGTTCAAAAGCCACTACGGCATGACACCCAAGGCCTGGCGCCTTCAGGATTTGACGGGCGAAGCCTGAGAACGAGGTGAACTGTCCATCAGTCGCTCGTGCTGCTTAAGTTCTCAGTAGCGTCGTTACCGCCTTCTTGGCGGCACGGACCGGTGCTTCGACACCCTTCAGATAGGCTTCGATCACCGCGCCGTCCAGCAACAGAACGATCTGGTCCGCGAGTTCCATACGGTTCGCACGATCCTCATTCAGAAGGCTGAGAACATGCCCGCGCAAGGCGGCCTTGTAGCCGTGGACGATCTCATAGACCGGCCCGCCCGCATCGGCTGCCTGAAGGCTCGCGTGGATGAACGGGCAGCCGCGGTCGTTCTCTTGCTGCCGGCGTCGGTCGAAAAGATCGAAAATGGCCAGAATGTTGTCCTCGTCCGAAAGGCCCGCATCGGCGATTTCCGACAATTCCTTCAAAGTCGCTTCGGCCATCTCCTCATAGACGGCCGCCACCAGCGCCTCTTTTGACGGGAAGTTGTTGTAGAGCGTCATGCGGGCGACGCCGGCTTCCGCCGTGACATCGTTGATCCCCACATTCGACGCGCCAAAGCGGGTGAATAGCTGGCGCGCTGTCTCCACCAGTTTGGCCCTTCCTGCGGTGCCTCGGGGGTCGGATTTTTTGCGTTGCATCATGTCTCCTGCTTGACAGGCTGGTATCAAATATAGATATACCGGTCTACCTAATTTCCTGATCGGAGGGCCGAAAGTGCCGGAAATCGAGTTTTACCATGCTCCGGGAGCCTGTTCCCTGGCACCGCATATCTTGCTGCATATGGCCGGTCTTTCCTTCACCCCCAAACGGGTCGCCCTTTTCGAAGGGGAACATTTGACCGAGGACTTCGCCCGCATCAATCCGAAAAGACGCGTTCCGGTGCTCGTTCTTGACGGCGAGACGATCACGGAAGTACCGGCCATTGCCACCGCGATCTCGGAACTGGCTCCCGAACGGGCGTTCATGGGACGTACCCGCCTTGAGCGGGCCCGGGTCCATGAATGGATGAACTGGCTTTCCGGCACCTTGCACGGCCAGGCCTTTGCAGGTCTTTGGCGGCCGCAGCGGTTTTCCGACGACGAGACTATCCTTGAACAGATCCAGGCCAAGGGCCGCAAGACGATAAGCGAGTGTTTCGACTTCATCGAAGAGAGAATCCAGACGCCCTTCGCACTCGGTGACGCGTTCACGGCCGCGGATGCCTTTCTGCTGGTGTTCTACCGGTGGGGCAACGGCGTCGGCTTCGACATGGCGGCGGACTATCCCAACTATGCCCGCCTTGCACGCAATATTGCAGCGCTCGATGCTGCAAAGGCGGCAGCCGATGCCGAAGAAATCGACGTTCTACGCGACCATCCGCCCCGCTTCGACTGACGATTTTCCGCCGCGTGTTCCCAACACACGAACCTAGCGGCGGCAACGCCGCGGGCATGACGGCGCATATCAATCACAACGCTTTCAGGAGACCTTCAATGCCGCTGCTCGCACCTCCCGAACACCCGCCCTTCAACGTCACCCGGCTCAGCCACTGCGTTCTGGAAAGCCGGGATCTCGCCGCGACCCGGCACTTTTATGAGACCGGCCTGGGTCTTGAAGTCACCGCAGAAGACGAGGACAGGCTCTATCTAAGGGCGCTTGAGGAACGGGGACATCATTCCCTCGTGTTCGAGAAAAAGACCAGGGACGACACGGCGGCGGCGCAGCGTATCGGTTTCCGTGTTGCCTCCGACGACGATCTGGAGGCTGCCTTCGACTGGTTTTCGACGCGCGGCACCAAGGCTGAATTCGTCGATCGGCCTTATCAGGGCAGGACACTCCATGTTTCGGACAGCGTCGGGGTACCGCTCGAATTCTGTGCCGTGATGGACCAGTTGGAAAGCCGGATGCGGAAGTTCCATACCCATTCTGGCGGCAAGCTTGCCTTTCTCGATCACGTGCAGATTGCCTGTCACGACGTTACCGCAGCTTACGGCTGGTACACCGATCTCGGCTTTCGCCTCACCGAATACACCGCCCGCGACGGCACCGACGAACTCTGGGGCGTCTGGCTGAAACGGAAGAACAACACCCAGGATATCGTATTCGGCAACGGCCGGGGCCCTCGTCTCCACCATCTGGCTTTCCACACGCCGGAGATCGCCTCGATCATCCATGCGGCGGATGCCATGTCCTCCCTCGGCCTGGCGAACACGATGGACCGCGCCCCCGGCCGCCATGGCATCGGCAATGCGTTCTTCGTCTATTTCCGCGATCCGGACGGCCACCGCGTGGAAATCTTTTCCAGTCACTACAACGTCATCGACCGGGACTTCGTGCCGACGAGATGGGAGCTCAGCGATACCCGCCGCTCACAGCTCTGGGGGCTGCCGGCACCGAAAAAGTGGTTTTACGAAGCGACCCCGTTTGCGGGGGTATCGGTCCGGCCTCCTCTTCTGGAAGCGGCCCCGGTCACGCTCGAGGATTATCTGGCGGAGGAAAACGCATGAAATTCGGATCGCTTCTGATCGGTGGTGAGCCGGTCGCTGTCATGCGCGGCGCGGATGGAAAGCCGAGGCGACTTGACGACATCTGCAAGGCAGCGGGACTTGCGCCTGTCGGTTCGATCCTGGAGCTCATCCGGTCTGGCACGGACCTGGAGCTGCTGGCGCGCTCCGTCGACGGGACCGATCCTGTGCCCGGCGCGCCCGACTGGGCTCCGCCGCTGACCCAGCCGTCGAAGATCCTCGGCGTTGCCTTCAACAACAAGGAACTGATGAAGAAGGCGCATCGGGATCCGGGCGTGCCGAATTACTTCCTGAAGCCCCCCTCCGCCCTGCAGGCCCATGGCAAGCCGGTGATTGTCGATCCCGACTGGGGCGCGGTCATCCCGGAACCGGAACTGTGCGCCGTCATCGGCAAGCGGGCGAAGCACATTTCGGAAGATCAGGCGCTCGACCATGTCTTCGGCTACCTGATCCACAACGACATCACGTCCCACGGACTGAAATTCGGCAAGGATAGCATCGCGGTCACCTACGACAGGGACATGGCACGGCCGGAATTCTACACTTGGCGCAATCTTAACGGGCCCGACGACACCGACGCCTATTACGTCTATCACACCCGCTCCAAGGGCACGGACACCTTCGCCCCGATGGGGCCCTGGATCACCACCCGAGACGAAGTGGCCGATCCGAACGACCTGCATGTGACCGGCTGGCTGGATGGCGAGAAGTTCACGGTCGATCACACCGGCAATTACCGTTTCGGGATCGAGGTCTGCATAGCGGAGGCCAGCCGCTATTTCACCCTGGAACCCGGCGACCTCATTTCCTTCGGCACCACCGGCAAAGGCACCGGCCGGTTTCCGAGGGGACACAAGAGCGTGCTTCTCGGCGAAGTCACGGGTACGCTTGCCATCGAGATCGAACCCTTGGGCCGGCTCGAAAACCCGATTTTGCATCAGCGCGGAGGAGCCTGATGGTCCGTTCCATCGTTGCCGCCGGTACCGCCCAGCACACCAACCCGGTGCCGAATGCAGCCGTTCACCGTGGGGTGCTGATGACCTCGGGCATCCTGGGCAAGGCACAGGAGACCGACACCTATCCGCCGGACCTGGCAGAGCAGAGCGCACTGTGCTTTGCCTATCTCAGGCAAATCCTGCGCGAGGCGGGCGCTGGCCTGGATGATGTCGTGAAGCTGGACCTTTATCTCCTCAACAGATCGGATCGTGCGACGGTGAACGCCGATTGGCTGGCGTGCTGGCCGGACGAGATGCGCCGTCCCGCGCGGCAAGTGCATATCGCCGACCTCCCCGAGGGATGCCTCATCCAGGTGACGGCGACGGCCATTGTCGCACCCGAAGGGCCGGGTTTGCATGACCGGTGAAGACCGCCTGCCTGCTTGCCGCCGCCGCAAAGGATGGCGATCTTAGAATATGGGTTGAGAGCAACACCCTGCATGAAGACGGTTCGCGCGCTTCCTCGAAAACGGTACGTGTTGTGGCGCTGAGGCAGGCATTGGCGGCCGCTCGTATCGTCGGATAAATACGTTCCCCGGCCTCACGACCGTACCGGTTTCCTGTAGGAGCGCACCAGCATGTCAGCGAAGGTTTGAACGGCGTAGGGCCTGTACTTGATCGGCGGAAAGACAAGATAAATGCCGCCCGTGCGCAGGGACCAGTCCGGCAGAAGCCGCACCAGCCGCCCCTCGGCCAGATCCTTTTCCACGATGAACTCCGGCGCGATTGCAAACCCGCCCGCGGCGGTGACGACCTGGCGGATTCCGGGTCCGACATTCATGGAAACGGATGGCTGCAGCTCGATATCGCAGATTTCCTCGCCCTTTTGGAACGTCCAGTTGCACGGTCTTGCAAGCGCGGTGTTCGCGATGAAGGGCAGGCCCGCGAGCTCCCGCGGATGGCCGGGTTCTCCGTCCGAAACAAGTGTCCTGGAGCAGACCACGACCTCCGTGAAGTCCGAGACCTTGCGGGCAACGTTTTCAGAGTCCTCCAGCCAGCCGACCCGGATCGCCATATCGTAGCTTTGCGCGACTGGATCCAGCCTTTCGTCGCTGAGTTTCAGATCGACCCGGACATCCGGATAGGTTCTTGCAAACTCTGCGACCAGGGGCGCCAGGTGCATGATGCCGTAGTCGACAGGGGATGTGAGCCGGATGGTTCCATGCACGGTGAGGCGGCCGCTGGCCACCACATCGAAGGCTTCGTTCGCCTGCTCGAGCGCGCCCTTGCATTTTTCGTAAAAGATGAGCCCCGCGTCGGTCGGCAGCAGGTGGCGGGAATTGCGAACGACGAGGCTTACGCCGAGCTCCTGTTCCAGGAGGATGAGCTGCTTGCTGACGACGGCCTTGCTGATGCCGAGCCTGTCCGCCGCCGCCGTGATCGACCCCTCCTCGATGATGGCCGCGAAATGCGCCAGGCGGTTCAGATTGTTGCGTCTGTTCATGGGTGATTATCGACCTTATCGTCAGCCTGAGGCTGACGATATGTCTTCTTTGACAGCCTTACAATGACGAATGACGAGGACTACTTTCGGAAAAGTTCACAGGCGGCAAGTGTTTGCCGCACAGGCAATCCTGACCAGGCAGGCTCGATCATGTCGAATGTCAAATTCATCATCGTCTACGACACCTATTGCGGTTGGTGCTATGGCGCGGCCCCGGTGCTTGAGGCCCTGGCCGGAAGCGGCGCGGATGTCGAAGTGCTTCACCGTTACCTGTTCAAGGGCGCCAACGCCCACAGGATGGCGGACGGCTTCGGCGAATATGCGCGCCGCTACGACGCCGAAATCGCCCGTCTAACGGGGCGGATTTTCAGCCAGACCTACATGGACAGCGTTCTGGGGTCGGAGACCGAAGTCGTCGAATCCGGCCTGACAGCGCAGGCGGCCGCACTCGTTCATCACAAGGGCCCGATTGCCGAGCTTTCCCTCGCCGCCCGCCTGCAACATGCCCGTTATGTCGACGGCGTCTCTGCTGCCGACCGGACGTCCGTTGTGGACGCCCTGATCCGGGAAGGCGTTTCCCGCACCGAGGCCGAACGGATCGGGACGGCGGAACTGGCCGCCGAAGCGGCAGATCAGGCGGGACGCGCCGAGGAAATCATGATGGTTGGCGGCGCGCGCGGCGTTCCGGCTGTCTTCAGGATCATGGGCGACCGCGGCGAGCAGATCAGCGTCTCGGACTATTACCGCTCTCCGGAACGCATTCTGGAACTCGCGGCCTGACTGCAGACCCGGTTCAGCCCAGAGATCTCCAAGTTACCCACCAGAGCGAACACAAGGACACACATCCATGAAAATCCTTCTTATCGGCGCAACCGGCATGATCGGCAGCCGCATCATGGACGAAGCCCTGGCGCGCGGACATGACGTTGTCGCCGCGGTCCGCAATCCGGACAAGGTCGGGACGAACGGTAAGGTCACTGCCGTCAAGGTCGACGTAAACAACGCCGGCGATATCGCTCCGCTCGCCGACAAGGCCGATCTGATCATCTCGGCGGTCAGCCCGCGCAGCACTGGAGATGCCCCGAGGGAAGCCGTCACCTTCACCGAAGCCCTGATCGAGGTCGCGCGCTCCACCGGGAAGCGTCTGCTGATGGTCGGCGGTGCGAGCACGCTGCACCTGCCCGACGGGACCAGTGTCATGGAGGTCACGCCACCGGAGATCGTGCCGGAAGCCACCGGCATGCGGCTCGCCTACGGCATGATGGTGCAGGCGGACATCGACTTTGCGGTTCTCTCGCCGGGCGGCATGATCGCGCCGGGCGAGCGCACGGGCAAATTCCGCCTTGGCGGCCGCACCATCCTCACCGGCCCGGACGGTGACAAGGGCAACATCAGCGCGGAAGACTATGCCATCGCCATGCTGGACGAAGCTGAGAAGCCAGCGCATTTCCGCACGGTTTTCAATGTCGCATACTAGCACGGCCAAAATGTCCAATCCTGGCGGGCTCGCCACTTCAGCCGGGAGAATTCGGGCAAGTGGGTAAAACGCAGCGGATTTTCCAGGGCGGGTCGCTTCGGCGCCGGTCCTGGCGATTGCCGTGGTTGTCTTTTGGAAACTGGCCTGGGCGCTCAGCGCCCTTTCCGCCGGTGAGGAGACGGTGGAGTCCCTCGGCAACTGCCTCTCTCCAGGTTCATGACGGCCTGTTTTGGGAGCTGCTGACGGTATCGCAGCCTTCACCGGCATCATCAGGTCGTTGGCTTGGCAGCCCCGGACATTACCCAAACATCGATCGGCGATCGCCGCTTTCTTCGGCCCTCGTGAAGTCACAACGTTTAGTGCGTCGAGCATCTTGGCATTCAAATGTTTGCTGCTATCTGAAACCCGACGGAATCGGGGCCGGAAATTGCCGTGAGGCCTCTCAGCATGAACGTCCGCTTCGATGAGCTTTTGATCTGAAAGCTGTCAGTCCGCTCTCGGCCCCGTTCGTGACATGCAAGTCTCGGTGTGTTCACGCTCCCACGACCAAAAACGACAACAGCCTCAACCCTCCAGGGTTGAGGCTGTTGTCCTATCTGTAGGCCGGGGATCATATGGAGAGGAAACTTGCCAAAGCTTTGTGAAAATAAAGGTATGGCAGGTTCACGGCGAGGGCGAAGCCCGCTGACGCAGCTGAGCAACGCCAACATAAAAGCCTGCTCCCGATACCAATAAAACTACCCGTCAATCCAACTGGTGGTTTTTTTTGTTGCTCAGGGCGCGTGGATCTGGAAATGACTGCGGTCCCCCAAAGAGCGCGAAGCCCGACAAAAAAGGGGGAGGAAACACGAAAATCCTGCGCCCGATCAAATTACCGAAAATAGACAAGCCGGTCTCCAAAGGGGCGGCTTTGGGCTAATTTGGAGATGGAAACGGGAGCTGGAACTTGCCCTGGATGCCGAAAAGACGGCGAGGTAGCGCAGGTGGCC
>JBNKGB010000049.1:0-30778 GCA_050289605.1 Roseibium sp.
ATTGCCGGCTGGGGCGACCTGCCGATCTCTTCGGTCCTGCCTTATCGGTTGACCAGCATGCAGGTGAACCATCTCAGGATCGGCCAACTGGCCGCGGAAAAACTGCTCTCAAGGATACAAGGCGAAGACGTGGAACCCATCACAGACGTCGGTTTCAGGCTTATTGAAGGGGACACGGTTTGACGGTGAGGAAGTAACCCCTGGCAGCAGCAATCTCTCGCGTCTGCGCCGACCCGGCTCCCTTGAAAGTGCAATCCCGCGCAGACGCCAGTGTGGTGAATTTGAAATACGCCTCATTTTTGCAGCACCCGCCGGAGCGTATTTCAAATTTGAAAACCACATTAGAAACATATTTTTGCTGGTCGCCTTTTTTGAATCTGAAGTTCGTTCAGGGCCTGCCGGGAACGGTGACGAACTTCAGATTCAGGTGACTAGGCGCTTGATCCGCCGACGCTGAGGTGCGGCTCGATTTCGACCAGGACCGGGCCGTCTCCGTTTCGACCCTCGCCGCGAAGCAGGTCGACGATCAGTTCTCCCGCACGCCGTCCGATTTCCGCCGGATGGGGGTCGACCGTGGTCAGTGTCGGAACACAGATCGAAGAAATGTCGTATGCCCCGAATCCGGCCACGGCGATATCTTCCGGTACCCGCACACCGCTGCGCGCGCATTCCGTCAGGGCGCCGAACGCGGAAAGGTCAGATACGCAAATCACGGCTTCCGTGTCCGGGAAATCCCGAAGCAACCTGGCCATGGCGTCGGCTCCTTCTCGCATCGAAATTGGCGGTTCGCCCGCACCTATCAGACGATCTGTCGACAGGCCGAATTCGGACATGGCCCGGATGAAACCGCGCCGGCGGTCTGCCCCGCGCGTGTCGCCGTCCGTGTCACCGCCGATGAACGCAATACGTTTCCGCCCCGTGTTGACCAGGTGCCTGACCAGATCATGCATGGTCGCGGCGTTGGAAAACCCGACAACATGTCCGATGGGGTCTTCCGGCAGATCCCAGGTCTCGACGACGGGAACATTGGCCCGGGCAAGAAGTTGCCGGGTTCGATCCGTATGTCTTCCGCCGGTCAGGACGATGGCTTCCGGCCGCCGCCGGAGGAATTGTTCGACAATCCCTTCTTCCTCGCGAATGTCATAGTTGCTGTAGCCCAGAAGCACCTGAAGATCGGCTTCCTTGAGCACGCTCGAAAGCGCCCCGACGGTATCAGCGAAATTCGCATTGTTGATGGAGGGAATAGCAACGGCCACGAAGCCCGTTCGTTGCGAGCGCAGGTTCGCGGCGGTGCTGTCGAATACATACCCCAGATCTTCGGCAATCTTCAGGATCCGTTTCCGGGTTTCCTCGCCCACGGAAGCGTGTTGCTTGAACGCACGGCTGACCGTCATGACGGATACGCCCGCTTTTTCCGCCACATCCTTCATCGTCACAGTCCGGTGCATGCGCCCCCCTTTTCAAATCCAGCGCAAAATACGCGGAATGAGATCGCTACCGCAATTGCCGCGACCAACCCACAAGAATTTCGGCCTGTTGTTCCCCGGACGATCTAACCTGCGTATTCTTTTGCTTCGGTGACGTGATGATGGATCCGGCCCTCAAAAAACTCGGCCAAGATTTCTCCCGTGACATCCCGGGACCGGCTGCGGACATCGCTGTTCAACGCCCCTTCCATCGCGGTTCTGTCGGGATAGGTGATGGCCAGGATAAGCGGGAACTCGGGCGCACCTTCATCGCGCTCTTCTGCGAACATCACCCGGACATCGCTGTTGCCGGGAAATTGCCGCCACAGCGGGACGAGCCGTTCGATTACAGCCGTGCGGAATGCCTCGGTCTTGCCGGGCTTCACGCTTCCTTCGAAAAGCGCAAAACGCGTGATCATTTGAACTGCTCCTTGTCCGGTCCCTTGAAAAACTCCATCAGCGCAGCCTGGTCTTCGCCCCCGAGACCGGCCGCGGTGAGCATCCTGTGGACCTCTGCGCACAGCGCTGTCAGCGGCATTGCCGTGTGAGTGCGCCTTGCAAGGTCCTGGGCGCCGTTCAGGTCCTTCACCATGTTGTCGATCCGCCCCGTTCTGCGGTAGTCGCGTGCGACGAAACGGGGCATGTATTCCTGCAGGATCGCGCTGTCCGCACGCCCGCCCTTGAGGGCAGCCGGGATTTTTGCCGCATCGACTCCGGCGTCGAGCGCCAGCTGCGTTGCCTCGGCGACAGCCAGAAAGCCGAGTCCGCACAGAACCTGGTTGATCAGCTTGGTCGTCTGTCCCGCGCCGACAGGCCCCATGTGTGTGTAATTCAAGCTGACATGCTTCAGCACCTTGTGGGCGTCGGCGACATCTTCCGCCGTTCCGCCAGCCATGAGCGTCAGCTCGCCGACAAGTGCTTTCGGCGCACCGCCCGAAAGCGGGCTGTCCACCCAGCGCAAGCCCGCGGCGGACGCCCTTGACGCAAGTTCCCTGGTCGCTTCGGGATCAATAGAGGACATGTCAATGATCAGTGTCCCGCGCCTGGCGCCTTCCGAGACGCCCTTTGCACCGAATACCGCGATGTCGACAATGCGCGGTGAGTTGAGGCTGGTAATGACGTAATCGGCTTGAGCAGCGGCTTCCGCGGCAGTCGCGGCACCGATCGCTCCTTTTTCAACGAGAGCCGAGACTTTTTCCGGATCGAGATCGAAAACGGTCAGCCTGTTTCCCGTTTCGGCCAGGCGTGTGCCGATGGCACCTCCCATGGCCCCTGCCCCGATCAGGGCGACTTTTTCGCTCATTCCTGTTTCCTTCCAAGTCCGCGGAGCAGTGCCGCCACAACCCGATCAGGCGTCTGGTCGATCGAAGCGGAGACAACACGTTCGTCCTTCCCGGGCGGCTCCAGCGTGGCCATTTGGCTGTCCAGCAACGCAACCGGCATGAAATGTCCGGTCCGCGTTGCCATTCGCTCGGACAGGATTTCCCTTGTGCCTTCAAGATAAAGGAAAGTCACCGGGCGGCCCGCGACTGCGCTGATCCGCTGCCGATAGCTTTTTTTCAAGGCTGAGCACGCCACAACAATGGGTTCTTCGCCGTTCCGGAGGCACTGGCCAACCTTGTCCAGCCAGGGTTCACGGTCGAGATCGTCGAGCGGTTCGCCCCGGCCCATTTTGGTGATGTTTTCAATGGGGTGCAGTTCGTCGCCATCGATAAAGCGGCCACCGATTGCCTCTGCAAAACGACGGCCGATTTCGCTTTTGCCGCAGCCTGACACCCCCATGACCACAAAGGCATCCATCACAGCGATACCGAAATGCCGCCGTCGACAAAAACGTTGGTGCCGTTGACGAACGAAGATGCTTCAGAAGACAGAAAGATGCAGGTGCCGACCAGTTCCTCCACCTTGCCCCAACGGCCGGCAGGTGTTCGTTTCTCAAGCCATGCGCTGAATTCCGGATCATTGACAAGCGCCGCATTGAGAGGTGTATCGAAATAGCCCGGCGCAAGGCCGTTGCACTGCAGGCCGTGTTTCGCCCAGTCGGTCGCCATGCCCTTTGTCAGGTTCGCGACAGCACCCTTGGTGGCCGTATAGGGTGCAATTCCGGGTCTTGCGAGTGCCGTCTGAACCGAACAGATGTTCACGATCTTTCCGTAGCCGCGCCTGATCATGCTTCTTGCGACCGCCTGGGAGACATGAAAGACGGATGCAATGTTTGTTTGAAGAAGCCGCTCGAACGCATCCGAAGGAAAATCCTCAAGGGGAGCCCGGTGCTGCATGCCGGCGTTGTTCACCAGAATGTCGATGGCTCCTGTTCCGGCTTCGAACGCCTCGACGGCCGAACGGACGGCTTCATGGTCTGTCACGTCGAAGGCAAGTTCGTAAACCTTGAACCCCTCCGCCCGCAGGTCTGCGGCGGCCGCAGCCAGTTTTTCGGCATTGCGGCCGTTCAGGACGATTTCCGCTCCGGCCTGCGCGAGGCCGCGCGCCAGAGCAAAGCCGATCCCCTGAGACGAACCGGTGATCAACGCCCGCTTTCCGGACAGATCGAACAGGGCGAGGCTCATTTGTTTCCCTTTTCAAGACAATGACAGTTTCTTTTGTTATGTTATCGATAACAAAGATTGTCAAGCCACGGAGCTCCCTCAAATGACCAAACCCGACATCCTCCAGGTCGGCCCTTATCCAGAGTGGGACCAGATCCCGCTGGAGGCAGGGTTCACCATGCACAAGTTATTTGAGGCTTCCGATCCCAAGGCTCTTCTGTCGACGGTTGGAGATCGAATTCGTGGCATCGCAACCCGGGGTGAATTGGGAGCCGACCGGACAATGATCGAGTCCTGCCCCAATCTGGAGATCATCTCCGTTTACGGTGTCGGCTTCGACGCGGTAGACCTTGACGCCTGCCGGGAACATGAAATCCGGGTCACCAACACGCCGGACGTTCTAACCAGGGACGTGGCAGATCTCGGCGTGGCCATGATGCTTGCTCAGTCGCGTGGCATGATTGGCGCGGAGACCTGGGTGCGGGACGGGAGTTGGGCGGCAAAGGGTCTTTATCCGCTCAAGAGCCGTGTCTGGGGGAAGAAGGCGGGTGTGCTCGGTCTGGGCCGAATCGGCTTTGAGGTCGCCAAGCGCCTGGCAGGTTTCGATCTCGACATCGCCTATTCGGATATCGCGGCAAAGGATCATGCATCCGACTGGACGTATATCGCCGATCCGGTCGAGCTTGCCCGGCAATCGGACTTCCTGTTTGTGACGCTCGCTGCATCCGCGCAAACACGTCATATCGTCAACAAGAAAGTTATCGAAGCGGTCGGCCCGCAGGGCATGATCATCAACATCAGCCGGGCTTCGAATATTGACGAAAACGCCTTGCTGGACGCGCTTGAGACCGGGCGGCTCGGTTCGGCCGCCCTCGATGTTTTCGAAGGAGAACCGGCCTTGAACCCACGGTTCCTTGAGCTCGAAAACGTCCTGCTTCAACCGCATCACGCATCGGGGACACTCGAGACGAGAAAAGCGATGGGGCAGCTCGTACGTGACAATCTTGCCGCGCATTTTGCCGGCAAAGACCTCTTGACCCCGGTTCTGTGAGGCCGCCATGAAGTCCATCGTTATTCACGCCGCCAGGGATCTTCGCATCGAGGACCGGGAAGTGACCGTGCCGGGTCCAGGCGAGGTGCAAATCAAACTGGCGACAGGCGGGATCTGCGGCTCCGACCTGCATTATTTCAATCATGGCGGCTTCGGGCCCGTACGATTGAAGGAACCGATGATCCTCGGTCACGAAGTCTCGGGTCATGTCACCGCTCTTGGTGACGGCGTATCGGGATTGTCCCTCGGGCAACTGGTCGCCGTATCACCGTCCCGGCCCTGCCGTCAGTGCCGCTACTGCAACGAAGGCGCCTTCAACCAGTGCCTCAACATGCGCTTTTACGGCAGTGCCATGCCGTTCCCGCATGTGCAGGGTGCTTTCCGGGAGGTGCTTGTGGCCGATGCCCTTCAATGTGCCCCGGCCGACGGCCTGACCCCGGGGGAAGCCGCGATGGCCGAACCCCTGGCCGTCTGCCTGCATGCCACACGGAGGGCCGGCAGCATGCTGGGTAAATCTGTCCTGGTGACCGGCTGCGGTCCGATCGGCATTCTTTGCATCGTCGCGGCGCGAAGAGCCGGAGCCGATCTGATCGTTGCCACGGATCTCAGCGATTTCACCCTGTCCATGGCCAAGAAGGCGGGAGCCGACCGGGTGATCAACATGTCCGGGGATCCGTCCGGCCTGGATCCGTTTTCGGCGGAAAAAGGAACCTTCGATGTTCTTTACGAGTGTTCGGGTGCGGCACCTGCGCTTACCGCAGACATCGGTGTAATGCGTCCGGGCGGGACAATCGTTCAACTGGGCCTTGGCGGAGACATGTCCATACCCATGATGGCACTGACATCGAAGGAGCTCTCCCTGAAGGGGTCTTTCCGGTTTCATGAGGAGTTCTTTACCGGTGTCAGCCTGATGCGGAAGGGCCTCATCGACGTGAAGCCGTTCATAACGCAGACCTTCCCGCTGGAAGACGCCTTGCTGGCTTTCGAGACTGCCGGGGATCGCAGTCAGGCAGTCAAGGCTCAGATCGCTTTTTCCTGAGCCCGGTCGGGTCTGGCCAAAGGTATCTTCTGACCTTTGGCATTTTCCCCAACCTGCGGGTGCTCAGGGAGAGGCATATTCAAACGTCTGCGGCTATGGCCGTCAGACCGGCGCGCGCAACCTCGATATCCTGATCTCCACTGCCGGAACCGACACCGATGCCGCCCAAAAGGTCGCCATCCAGCCATATCGGCAGTCCCCCGGGCAGCCCGGTCGCATCGCCTTGGGTCGCAAGCCCGATGAGCAGGCGCACCTCCTCGGGAATGCACGTCGTTTCCGTGCCGATCGATGCGGCCGTTACCGCCTTGGCCTTCGCGCTCCTGAGGCTCAGAAACTTGGCACCGGTCATTCGGATTTCAGCGAGGACAACACCACTTGCATCAACAATCACGATACATTGAGGCTGACCGATTTCCTCCGCTTTCTTCACGGCTGCGGAGAGTATCGCCATGGCTCCGTGGTGAGTGAGTGTTTTTGTGTTTTGTGTCAAATCCACGTTCGTTATCTCTTGTTCGAGGTTGAAGAGTTATCGATAACATTCTGACTTGGAAAAAATCGGGTCACAAGTTCAAATTTGTCACTGTTGCTCGAATGGCAGATCCTGAGTAATCGGCGCCGCCGCTAAACCGGTGCGATTTCTCGCTTCAAGCCGTCGCGCAGCGGCTTCGGCACGTCCGCATACCGGCCTCCTGCCCTCATTCCGATCGCACTTCGCCACAGAGCATTCGCGCGGAATTCAGGCGTTTCGCGCAATGGGACCTGCCGCCCGGTCGCATCCTCGACACAGGCGTCCCAATCGGCATCTGTCAAATCGCGCCACTCCACGTTCAGATGAACTTCGGAATGGTGGAACAGATAGCGCAGAGCGTGTGCGGGCAGGCTCGCCCCGAGCGCAACATCGCTTTGCAGTACGAGCAACTCCCTCGGAAAGGGCGGCTTCTGCCCCGTGCGCACCCAGGAAACCGCTTCGCTCAAGAGGCGGGCCTGATAACCGATATGGGCGATGACGTGGCGCCGGGTCCATCCGGGCATTGCCGAAGGTTCGTCGAGCTCCCTGTCCGTCAGGTTGTTGAGAAGTCGCGCGAAATAGGCGGTACCGCAACGCGCCCAGCCGAGTGCCTCGGCTGGTGCGCCGTCGGCATCATAACGTGCGCCACTGCCCTGCCGCCGTCTCAGGGCCTCCCGGGCTTGCCCAAGGGTCTGATTCACGTTTCCTCCACCTCCACATGGGTCCGCGCGAAGTTCAGCTGTTCCATGATCGGGGCATCGGAGAAGCGGAACAGGTCGAATTGGGTTTCGGCCTGAAGCGACCAGGAGACCCACGATGGAACGACAAACATGTCGCCGATGTCGAGTTTGTGCGTCACGCCATCAATCACGGCCGCGCCGCTGCCCTCAAACACCTGGAACACCGTCGATCCGACCTCGCGCCGCACAGGTGTCTGTGTGCCCGGCCGCAAGCGGTGGAACTCGCAGCGGATCGTCGGCATGACATCGCCGCCGGTGGTCGGGTTCACATAGCGAATGGCGGCATGGCCCTGTTCGACCGTTGCCGGTTGCCCTTCTTCTTCCAGGAGAAGCTGCTCGGTGAGGGCGCGGTCGGTAAACTCCCAGCGGTAGGCGCCGATCGGCGAGCTCACCGTGTCCCGGAGCCCTGACAGGGGACGCAGGCCCGGATGGCACCAGAGTCGTTCGTTCCGGGAAAACCGCGGTGTTGCATAGTCGGTGACGCGATCCGAGCCGAATTCGAAGAAGCCGACATCGTTCTGCTGTGCAAAGGGAATGTCGAGGCCGTCGATCCAGGCCATGGGCTTGTCGGTGTCGTTGTGATGGCCATGGAAATGCCAGCCCGGGGTCAGGAGCAGGTCGCCCCGGCTCATGCGGACCGGATCGCCGTTGACCACGGTCCACACGCCCTCGCCCTCGACCACGAAACGGAAGGCATTTTGCGAATGACGGTGTTCCGGCGCGGTTTCCCGGGGACCCAGGTACTGGATCGCTGCCCAGAGCGTCGGGCTGACATAGGCATTGCCGCCCAGACCAGGGTTGGCAAGGCCGATGGCGCGCCGCTCCCCTCCCCGTCCGACCGGCACGAGTTCGCCGGATTTTTCTGCCAGAGGCAGAAGGTCTGCCCACTTCCACACATGCGGCACGGCTTTCGGTTTCGGATGGCGCGGCATCAGGTCGCCAAGCTGGGTCCAGAGCGGCTTGAGGTGCTGATCCTCAAAGCCCTTGTAAAGCGCGCGCAGTTCCGGAGTGTCCTCAGGCCGCATTTCGTTCACCGGAACCTGTTCTGGTTTGTCGGGCATGACGTGTTCTCCTGGTCGCGAATTTATGAAAAGTCAGGCAGCGTCCGGCTGGTTCGGCGGCGCGGCGTCATTGAATGCGGGGATGGCGTCAAGCCGCTCGTAGATCCGGGCGATCGTCGGCCAGTCCGAAGTGCCGATCTCGAACCGGCGGTTGTTCCAGACCTGCGCGTAAAGACAGATATCGGCGAGCCCTGGCGTTTCTCCATGGCAGAAAGTTCCTGTTTGGGCTTCCGACGCCAACCTCTTTTCGAGAGCGTCGAATGTGGTCCTGACCCAATGCGTGAACCAGTCCTTCTGGGCACTCTCGTCGGCACCGAAGCGGTCCGCCAGATAGAAGAGCACCCGGAGATTGTTGAGGGGATGGATCTCGCAGGCGACCATCAACGTTAGCGACCTGACCCGCGCCCGTCCATCCGGGTCGGAAGGCAGCAGAGCGGGCAGCGGCTGTGTCTCTTCCAGCCACTCGATGATGGCGAGCGACTGGGTAAGACAGGTGCCGTCCTCCCGTTCCAATGTCGGGACGAGACCTGCCGGGTTCATCGCCAGATAATCCGGCTGACGCGTATCGCCGCGTCGGAGCACATAAGGCACGTAGGCGTAGTCCAGTCCCTTGAGATTGAGCGCTACCCGCAGGCGCGTCGAGGTGGAGGAACGGAAGAAGTTGTGCAGCTTCAAGGTCATCATCACACCCGCGGGCCGATCTCGGTGCGGATCTCGTCCAGTCCCTCGATGCTGACGACACAGATATCGCCCGGTACGAGCGGGCCGACACCGGCGGGTGTGCCCGTCATGATCAGATCCCCGGGTGCCAGGGCGATGGAATGGGACAGGATCGAAATGATCTCCGGCACGGCCCAGATGAGCTCGGAAAGATCGGCATCCTGTTTCGTTTCCCCGTTCACGGTGAGTCTGATGGATCCCTTGCCGAGATGCCCCACCTCGGAGACCGGATGGACCGGACCGATCACGGCGGACCGATCGAAGGCCTTGCCGAAGTCCCAGGGTCGGCCCTTGTCTCGCGCCGCAAGCTGCAGGTCCCGGCGGGTCAGGTCGTTGCCGACTGCATAGCCCCAGACATGGTCGAGTGCGTCCGCTTCCGCAATGCCGCTCCCGCCGGTTCCGATCACGACGACCAGCTCCGCCTCATAGTGGAAATTTTCGGTCTCGGGCGGGTAGACGACCGTTTCCCCGGACCCCACCACGGCATCCGCCGGCTTGGTGAAGAAGAACGGCGGCTCGCGGTCCGGGTCCTTGCCCATTTCGCGCGCATGCGCCGCGTAGTTCCGTCCCACACAGAAGATGCGGCGTACCGGCAGGCGGTCCGACGTGCCGGCGACCGCCACTGTCGGGGTCGGTGGGGGAGGAAATACATACGACATTCAATTCTCCTGTTGCGCTTGTTGGTTTCGGCGGCAGCGATGACCCTGTGGTTTTTTCGGGTTCGTCGCGCTCCGTGTTTCCGGTTGCCCGGCCGAGCCGGTCACACCTGGGTTGTGTTTTCAGCGGCGGCCGCAACGGTTTGCGGTTCGCTTCCCTCGCGCCCTGCCATCCAGAGCATGGCCAGGCCCGCCAGTCCGGCTCCGTTGACCCAGATGGCCTCGCCGTGCAGCAGGTCCGGCGGCAGCAGGAGCGCGACACCCGCTCCCCCGATCAATATCCGGCGAAGGGACCCGGCCGGTCCGTGCAGCCAGCCTATGAAAGCGCTGGAAATGGCGTAGACGCCCAGAATGGCCGTTGTGACTGCCAGCACGATGTCGAGCGGATCCCCGATCAGCAGAAGTGCGGGCGAAAACACGAAGAGGAAGGGCACGATGTAGGCCGTCCAGCCGAAGCGCATGGCCTCGAAGGCCGTCGGGATCGGCGGTGCCTTGGCGATCGAGGCGGCGAAGAATGCGCCGATGCCGATGGGCGGGGTGACCATGGACATCATGCCGAGGTAGAAAATGAAGAGGTGAGCCGCGATCGGCTCGACCCCGGTCTCGATCAGCGACGGGGCGATCAGGACAGCGAGCAGCAGGTAAACGCCTACCGTCGGCATGCCCATGCCGAGCACAAGACAGACGGCTGCCGAGATGAGGAGCAGCAGAAGGAGGCTTCCCTGCCCGAGATCAACCAGGGCAAATGTGACCGCGAAGCCGAGACCCGTCACGTTCAGGACGCCGATGATGAAACCGGCCGCTGCCGAGATCATGACGATATCAATGATGGATTGGCCGCTTTCCACGGCAGCGTCCCAAAGGTCGCGCAAGGACATGCGGGCCTTGCCATACCCCAACAGAAGCCCGATCAGAAGGGCTGCGCCTGCGCCCCACAGGGCTGCGGTTTCCGCCCGCTGATTGAACCAGAACAGGGCGGCAACGATGGCGGCGAAAGGCAGGGCAAAAACCCATCCGCGCGACATGACCTGCGTGACGGCTGGAATTTCCTCGCCTTCGACCGGCTTGATATCGTTCTTGGCCGCCTGCAGGTCGGCCTGCACATAGAGCGAGACGTAATAGAGCAGTGCCGGGACGATTGCCGCGACGACAATGTCCGAATAGGGCTTTTGCAGAATGTCGGCCATCAGGAAGGCCACAGCGCCCATGACCGGCGGTGCGATCTGTCCTCCCGTGGAAGCGACCGCTTCGACGGCCGCCGCGGTCGTCCGGCGGAAGCCGGCATTGATCATCAGCCGGATGGTGACGACGCCGGTCGCGACGATGTTGGAAACGACAACACCGGAAATCGAGCCGAAAAGTCCCGAAGCGACGATGGAGATCTTGGCTGCGCCGCCGCGCCGGCGCCCCATGGTGGCCAAAGCGATATCGTTGAAGAAGTCGGCTCCGCCCGAGCGCAGCAGGATCTGGCCGAACAGGATGAAGGCGACGACCACGGTCGCGGCGACGTTGAGGGTTATTCCGAAGAGACCGTTCGGATCGAAGGCGAGGTAGACGGCAAGACGAGGCGCGGTGACCTCCCGCGTCTGCAGGACGCCAGGCACCAGATGGCCGATCAGGCCGTATCCGGCGATGACCAGAACCACAACCACAAGCGTCATGCCGACGGTGCGACGCAGGCCTTCCAGAACGAGCAGAAACAGCATGCCGCCGACGGCAAGTGCATGCCAGGGCAGTTTCATGGCCCCGGTCAACAGGCTTGGATAGTCCCAGGCCACATAGAAGGACAACGACAGGCCGAGGGCTGCAAGCAGCAGATCGGTGACAGGGGGGTGGGCACCGGCACCAGGTCTGATCCTGCGAAGGAGAAACACAAGTGCAAGGCTCAGTCCCAGGATCACGGCCAGGAATTGTTCCGTGTAATAGGAGTATCCCAGCCGCGACGGCAGATCCGCGGCCTGGGCCACCGCGGTCAGGGTCAGGATACCTGCCAGAGCATGGATCAGGTTCCGGATCCGGTTCGGCTTCGCCGGTTCTTTTGAAGCCTTGGAGCGCGATGAGTCTTGTTTGCTGACGTCTGTCACTCTCAGCCCTTCCTTCATTTCAGCAGGAGAGAGGGGCGGCTCGAGCGCCACCCCTCGACAGTCTCGAGGCTATTCGGCGGGCGAGAGTTCCACGCCACGGCTTTCAAAGAAGGCGACGGCTCCGGGATGGTATTCCAGCCCTGGATAGGCCCTATAGGCCGTCTCAAGATTGAGGGCCCGAAGCGGTGGGTAGGCTTTGCCGATGGCATCCTTGTTGTCGAAGATGACCGACAGCAGGGTTTCAACCTGTTCGTCGGACACATGCGCACCGGCAACGAGAATGTTGTCCCAGGTTACGAACATCATCGGTTCCTTGACGCCGACGCGCGGCGCCGCCGGGGTCACCTCGGAGAAATAAAAGGCGGGCCGAACAGCACGTATCTTGGCCAGCGTGTCGTCGTTGGCGTTCACCGTCAGGAACCGGACCCCACCGACCGAGGCATCGATTTCGGCGACCTTCGGTCCGCCGACCGCGAAAAAGGCGCTGTCGACGCGGCCGGATGCCATGTCATCGGAGCCGCGGATGAGCTCCGGAACCGGTACCTTCTTGACGTCATCCCAGGTCAGTCCGCCGGCCGCCAGGATTGCGGTGATGTGAGAGCGGGCAAGAGGGAAACCGTCCCAGCCTGCGGGCACGCTCTTGCCGGCAAGGTCTGCGACCTGCTTCAGGCCCGAGCTATCCTTCACGTAGAGGCCGACCGGGAACGGATTAATCCGGGCGATCACGCGCAGGTTTGGCAGTGCGGTTTCGTATTCGCCGCTTCCTCCCGTGGCCGAGATCGCGTCATTGACGTCGTTGAGCGCGAATTCCGCAACCCCGTCATTGACCGCCTGCATCATTTGCGCGTTGCCGCCATAGGGCTGCACCACCATGCGCAGATCGCTGCTTTCACGCGCCTGCCCGGCGATGACCGAGGACATGGTGTTCCACACCGAGCCCTGCGGCGGCGTTGCCACGGACAGGACCTGGGCAGCGGCGGGGGCAGTGGCGGGTGCCGCAAGCCCGAGCACGAGCCCGGCGGTCAGAAGATACTTGTTTAGTCTCATGATTTCCTCCCATTAAAAGACAAGTCGATAGCCGGACGGTTCGGCGGGGTGCCCCGCCTTTGGCCATTTCCGTTTCAGCTGATTGCACCGGCGGGGCTACGCCTCGGCAGCTTCCCGTTTCAAAAGGGCCTGCCGGTCGATCTTGCCCGTTCCCGTCTTGGGCAGATCCTCGACATATTCGACTATGCGCGGATACTTGTAGGGCTGCAGCCGCGACTTGACGTAGGCGCGCAGATCCTCGCTCTGCGCTTCGTTTGCCCGCCCGCCGTCACGCAGCCTGACAACCGCCCTCAAGGTCATCCGGCGATCCGCCAGCTCATGCGCGAGGACCGCACATTCATGAACGTCCGGATGCTCGTTGAGGCACCGTTCCACCTCCAGCGGCCACACCCACTGGCCCGAGACCTTGATGAGTTCGTCGGCGCGGCCCTGGAAGTAGTAGTGGCCGTCCTTCTCGATGAACCGGTCACCGGTGTAGATCCAGTCTCCACGCATGGTCTCGCGGGTCTTGTCCGGCCGGTTCCAGTAGCAAGGGGCCGAGGAATGGCCCCGGACGAACATGACGCCCTCCTCGCCCGGTTCCGCCGGTTTTCCTTCCGGGGTTTCAAGGCGCACCTCATAGCCCGGCACCCGAGCGCCGGCCGAACCGATCCGGTGGTCCGAGAGACTGTTGGACAGATAGATGTGCAACATCTCCGTCGAGCCCAGACCTTCCGTCGGCCCGTGGCCTGTCAGCGCCTTCCAGCTGTCATAAATATCCTGGGACAGGATTTCCGCCGCCGACATGGATTTGCGCAGGGAACTCAGATCGCGATGTTTGACCTCCTCCGCCCGGGCGAGTGCCGTATAAAGCGTCGGCAGACCGAAAAGCACGGTGGGGCGGAAACGCTCGATCACGTCCAGCACCGCATCGGCGCGGGGCTGACCGGGCATGAGCAGTGTCGTCGCGCCGATTGAAAAGGGAAACGTGATCGCGTTGCCGAACCCGTAGGCGAAATAGATCTTGGGCACGGAGAAACAGATATCGTCCGGATCAAGCTTCAGCACCCCTTCGCCGAAGGAAGCCTGCGTGTAGGCCATATCGTGATGCAGATGAACGATGCCCTTCGGCCGGCCGGTGGACCCTGAGGAATACATCCAGAACGCCATGTCATCGGGACCGGTATCGGCGCAGGCAAGCTCCGACGGCTGGCCGGCCAGGAAATCAGCCGCAGAAACGCGCCCTTCTCCATCCGCCACTCCGTTGGCGATCACGACCATTTCAAGCCGGGTGCCTTTCAGGGTCTCTCGACCGAAACGGCCGGAAAGTTCGGCTTCGCACAGAGCGACGCGCGCTCCGGTGTCCTTCAGGAAGAAGTTCAATACTTCCGGCGTGGTCTGGATATTCAGCAGCACAGGCACGAATCCGGCCCTGACCGCCCCGAAAAAGGCTGCCGGATAGACAGGCGTGTCATCCAGAAAAAACGGGATCCGATCGCCGCGTTCCAGTCCGGCGGCGACAAAGGCATTGCCCCATCGCGCCGCCTCCGCAATCAGTTCGGCATAGGTGAGCGTCCCTGCCGGACCGATCACCGCGGGCTTGTCCGGATTGCGCTCCAGATTGTTCCAAAGGATCGCCGAGCAGTTCGCATGGGCGGTTCTGTCGAAACCGATCTCCACGGCACCGGGCGTGTCGTCGGCGACCCGATCCGTCAGCGTGCCTTCGGCCGACTTCTCGGCCTCGTAGCGAGCCATGAAGCCCGGCGCTATCTGGCGCAGCCGGTCCATGTCGACCCGACCCGAACGGGTGATGTAGTCGAAGGCGAAATCAACCGGGGGGAGCGTCAGCTTTTCCGCGAAGGTCTCATACCAGGTTGCGGAAGTGTTTGCCGCATCCACGATCTTTCTGGCTACGGGCGGACGCGTGGCCTGGTAGGCCGCCAGCGCCTCGTCGACATCTTCATGCGCCGCCAGTGCCCGGACGAGGGCAATGGCGTCTTCCATGGCGAGCCGGGTTCCCGAACCGATGGAAAAATGTGCGGTGTGCACGGCGTCACCCAGAAGCACATGCCGGCCGGCAACCCAGTTCTTGCACCAGAGCTTTGGGAACTGCCGCCACATCGACTTGTTCGTGATCAGCGGCGCACCGTCCAGGACCTCGGCGAAGATCTCGCCGCAGATCCGCGCGCTCTCCGTCTCGTCCATTCCGGCAAAACCGTAGGCGTCAAAGGTCGCGTCGTCGCATTCAACAATGAAGGTGCTGCGGTCCGGAGCGAACCGGTAATGGTGGGCGTTCAGTGCGCCCTTGTCCGTCGTCAGGAATGTCTGGGTCAGCGTATCGAAGGCGCGCTCGGTGCCGAACCAGGCGAAATGATTGCTGAAGTTCTCGATCACCGGCGCGAACTGAGGTTCGAGCGTGCGGCGCACCAGCGAGTTCAAACCGTCAGCACCCACGATCAGGTCCGCCTGCAACTCGTCCAGCGATGCGATCTGATGCGAGAAACGGATCTCCACACCGAGGGCTTCAGCCCGCTTTCGCAGAATTTCTATGAGTTCCAGGCGGCCGATGGCGGAAAAGCCGACGCCGTCGAGCGTGACCTGCCCGGCGGGCAGGTTCAGCGTCATGTTGCGCCAACGCTCCATATGCGGCGTCACGAGATCGTGGGTTTCGGGGTCGTCGGCGTTCAGGAAATCAAGCGCCTGATCGGAAAAGACCACGCCAAAGCCGAAGGTCGCGCCTTGCGGATTCTGCTCCGTGATGCGCACCCGGACGTGCGGCAGAAGCCGCCGAACCAGGATGGCCGTGTACAGGCCGGACGGGCCGCCGCCCAATATTTCGATGTGGGACAGTTTGGTCATGCCTCCTCCCAAAGGTCACTCGACAACTCTCTGCCCAAATGATAAGTAATTTTCCATAATATGCAATACGTTTTATAGAATGGAAAAATATGAAACTGCATCGCCTTGATTTTTCAGTCAGTTTCGGTGACTGCGATCCTGCAGGAATCGTCTTTTATCCAAACGTCTATGCATGGTTCGATCGCACCTTCCACGACTGGCTGCGGCGTTTCGGCGGTCACGGCGCGCTCTGCCGGGACCTGGATGCCGTCGGTCTTGGTCTGATGGAAGCCAACGCCCGTTTCCGCCGTCCGATGTGCGACGGGGACGTGCTGTCCCTGACCCTCTCCATTGAGGACTGGGGCCGCAAAACACTGCATCTGTCCTATGAGGGACGCGTCGGCGAACATGTGACGGTTGCCGGATCGGAGGTCCGCGGGCTATTCAGGCGAAGCGGCGATGGAATAGTCGCCGGAGAAATGGAACCGTTACGCAAACTGGTGGATGGCCATGGCTAAGGACGAAAAAGGCGACGGACAATCGGGCGGCATTCAATCGCTTGACGCCGCATTGCGGCTTCTGAATGCCATGGCCGAACGGCATGGGCCGGCGTCTCTGTCGGATCTCGCCCGTGAATGCGGCATGCCGCCCAGCAAGGTTCACCGTTATCTTGCATCGTTCCAGCACGCGGGCCTGGTGATTCAGGCCGGCCGGTCCGGAAAATACGACCTGGGCCCCGGCGCTGTGATCCTAGGCCTTTCGGCACTTGCCCGCCACGATTTCGTCAACCGCGCCGCGGATGCCCTGCCGGACTTGTGTGCCGAATCCGGCCTGACCGCCCTGTTGGCTGTCTGGGGCAACCTGGGTCCTACCGTGGTTCGGTGGGAGCGCGCAGCCTCTCCGACAGTGACGTCGATGGGATTGGGCTCCACGTTGCCGCTGCTCAATTCTGCTTCCGGCCGGACGTTTCTGGCCTGGGCTCCTCCGGCTCCCCTCAAGGCGATCCGCGATGCGGAGCTTCGGCGTATCCGGCAGAACCCCAAATCCGCGGTCGACTTCGAACCTTCCAATCGCGGGATCGATGAGATGGTGCAGAAGATCCGGTCCCAAGGGTATGCATGGGTAGACGGACGGTTCATTCCCGGCCTTGTGGCCATCGCGGCTCCCATTCTGGACTGGCAGGGAGAGGCCCAGGCTTCGATCACCCTGGTCGGTACGGACCCGCATGTCACCGAGGCGGACTCCGATGCCGTCCGTCTCCTGATCAAGTTCTGCAAGGACCATTCCTTCGAAACCAGGGATCTGCGCACGGCGTAGGATCCTCTCACGCATCAGCGCCCCGATATGCGCGTTCCAGCAGGTCTCGCAGCCCGGTTTCGGTGACCGGTTCCGGGTTCCAGTAAGGATTGGTCATGGCCTGCACCGTGGCCCGTTCTATCCCATCAGCCGGCATGCCTATCTCTTTCAGTGACCCGGGCGCACCCAGGCGCCGTCCTAGCGCCTTCAGCCCGCTTGCCGCGTCAGCGGTCCCGAGCGCACGAGCGACCCTTGCAGCGGCCTCCGGTGCCGCACGGGAATTGTATCTCATGGCATGGGGAAGGATGACCGCATGGGTTTCGGCGTGCGGCAGGGCGAACATTCCGCCGAGCGTGTGACAGAGCTTGTGATGAAGCGCCATCCCGACCGAACCCAGGCAGGCGCCGCAAAGCCAGGCCCCATAGAGCGCGTCCGACCTGGCCCCGGGATCGCCCGGATTTTCCACGATAGAGGGAAGCGCGCGCGAGAGAGCGGCTATGCCCTCCTGTGCCATCAGATCGGTTATCGGATTTCGGTCCTGTGCGTATAGCGCCTCGACGGCATGGGCGATGGCATTCAGGCCGCTGACCGCCGACAGTTTTGCCGGCAGGCCGAGTGTCAGGGAAACGTCGTAAAGAACGGTCTCCGGTAGAACCTTCTCGTCCCGCAAGGTGACCTTCCGCCCGTTCTCGGTCTGGCCGAGGATCGCTGTCATTTCCGAGCCGGAATAAGTGGTCGGCACAACAAGCTGCGGCAGGTCGGTGTTAAGGGCAATTGCCTTCCCCAATCCAATGGTTGACCCTCCGCCGGCCGCGACGATCCCGTCCACCCGAAGGCGTGCCACTTCGGTCAGGGCCTGCTCGGTCACATCAACGGGCGTATGCATGGCCGCTTCGGAGAAAATGCCTGCCGCCGACGAACCGAGCCGCCGCACCACATTTTCAGCCATGGCCCGCTGGCCCGGCGTGGAGAGGACGAGGACACGCGAGACGCCGAGGCGTTCGGTTTCTTCGCCAAGCCTGTCGAGCGTGCCGTCGCCAAAAATCACCCGCATCGGAAGTCCGGTATAGGTGAACGACTGCATGTCAGTCTCCCGTCCTGGTAAGCACGAAGTCCCAGTCGACGCGCCAATATGGCGGCGCGAGTCCAGCATCCTCGCCTTCACCGGGCTCTGTCATCAGCTGGAAATCGGCGATCAGGCTTTCCTTCACCCCGAAAACCGCATCCTGGTCGATGAACTCGCAGTCAGGCGGAAAAATATGGGTGATGACCGGATCGTGCCCCGGCGCAGTCACGATGCAATGAATATGTGCCGCACGATTGGGATGCCGTCCGAGCCGGGTCAGCAGCTGGCCGACCGGACCGTCGTCCGGGATCGGATAGTAGCGAGGTTTGACGGATCGGAACCGGTAAGAGCCCTCGGCATCCGTCGAAAAGACGCCGCGCAGGTTCCAGTCCGGCTGCACGCCCTTTTGCTGTACGTCGTAGAAACCGTCATCGTTGGTCTGCCAGACGTCGATCAGTGCACCTTCGACAGGCTTGCCCGTGGTATCGCGCACGACGCCGCCCACCACAAGAGGTTCCCCTTTGCCGTCGAGGCAGATATTCGTTCCGCGTTCGTAGCGGGGCGCTTCGGGCACATAAAAGGGCCCGAGGATCGTGTTTTCCGTGGCTCCCGAGGGGCGGCGGTGGTTGATCGCGTCCACCAGCATGGAGACGCCGAGTATGTCGGACAGCAGGATGAATTCCTGCCGCCATTCGGTGCACATGTGTCCGGTCCTGGTCAGGAATTCGATGGCAGCCAGCCATTCCTCATGGGTCGGCTCCACCTCCTTCACCGCGGCATGAAGATGGCGGACGAGCGCGCCCATGACCTCGCGCAATCTCGGGTCGGCAGTTTCACCCATTCGGGCATTGACCGCCTCGGCCGACTTTTCTTCCGTGAAAAGCGGATATCGCGTTTCCATGTCGACGAACCTCCTACAAGCCAAAGAGTGCCTTCGCGTTCCCCCGGCCGATCTTCTGGCGATCGGCTTCGGCAATCGTTGCGTTGTCGAACCAGCCGGCAGCATGGTCGATGTTCTCGAACGGCCAGTCGGTGGAGAACAGGATCCGGTCCGAACCGATTTCCAGCATAGCGTCGATCAGCGTCTGGGTGCGGAAATTGCCCGACGTCGTGATGTAGAAATTCTCGCAGAAATAGTCCGCGATCCGTCGCTTGGCCGGATAATTCGGCGGCACCTTGACCCAGGCGTTCCGGTTGTCGATGCGCCACATCATATAGGGAAGCCCCTCGCCCATATGGCCGAGGATGATCCTGAGGTTAGGATGGTCGTCGAAAAGTCCGGATCCCATGAGCCTCAGGGCATGGACCGCCGTCTCCTGGGCAAAAGCCCAGGTGGGGCCCATCAGCCAGGGATGGCCCGCGTAGATCCGGCTGTCCTCGGGCAAGGGATTGCGCGGATGAAGGTAGAAAGGAGCATCGAGCCCGGCGACGGTCGCCCAGAAACCCCTGTACTCGGGAAGATCGTAGTAGAGCAACGCGTCGGTATCGCTGCGCTGGCTGAAACCGTTGACGAGCGCGCCGACAAATCCCAATTCCTTCACGCAGCGTTCCAGCTCGCTTGCAGCTTCCTCGGGATCCTGCATCGGCAGGGCGGCGAAGGCGCGAAACCGGTCCGGCCGCCTGGCGCATTCCTCCGCCAGGGCATCATTGGCTCGTCGGGCGACCTCGATGGCCCTCCCGGTCTCCGCAATCGCCTGAACCGCAGGTGCGTTGAGCGACAGGATCATGGTTTCGATCCCGTGCGCGTCCATGAGTGTCAGGCGCTTGTCCTGAATGTCGAGCAGTCTGGCCTTCAACTCGATCCAATAAACCTCAGGCACGAAGCCCGCCGAATCCATCAGTGTCTCGGGAATGGCGAAATGCTCCTCGAGCGCGATCTTGCCTTGCATGTTTCCTCCCTTCAATTCTTGCCTGAGACGGGGTCAGTACTGACCCTTGGGCTCGAGGCCGAGCATGTGCTGGCCGACCATGGTGCCGACGGCGTCCCAGTTCATGGAAATGTGGCGGCCGACAGCGTTGGCATCCCGCCAGGCCCGCTGGACCGGATTGTCCATGTTGAGGCCGAGCCCTCCGGTCGATGCGTTGAGGGCCTCCACGGCCCGCAACGCCAGAGTGACCGCAAAGGCTTGTCCGCGGCGGCTGACAAGGCGGTCCGCAATGGAAAAATTTTCGCCCGAACCGGCGAGGTCTTCTGCGTTGGCAATGTCCTTGAGCAATAGGTCCCGCGCGGCATCGACGCTTGCGGCTGCTTCCGCGACACGAAGCTGAATGGTTGGAAATTCCGCCATACGGTTGTTTGCTCCGGCAACTGCCCCGCGTGTAACCCTGTTCGAAATGGAGGCGACATAGCTTTCCAGAGCCCCTTTGGCCGCGCCGACACCGGTTGCTGCCAGACAGGAGGGAATTCCGGTGAGAAGGGGCATATTGAAAAGCCCCTCTCCCCGGTAAATCTCAGCGCCCGGCGTCTTGCCGCTGACGGCCCGGGGAAATGTCAGCACCCGATGCTCCGGCACCGTGACCTCGTTCAGGACAAGGGTCTTGGATCCCGTCCCGGCGAGCCCGACCACATCCCAGGTGTCCTCGATCGCATAGTCGCTTGCAGGCACGAGCAGAAAGGCCGGAACCGGCTTCCCGTCACCCTCGGCGGGCAGAACGGCTGCGCACAGCGACCACTCGGCATTGTCGCAGCCACTGGCGAAAGACCAGCGTCCGCTCAGCCTGTAGCCGTCACCGGTACGCTCGGCCATGGAGATTGGCGCATAGGAACCGCAAAGAAGTGCATCCGGATTATCACCCCAGACATCGTCCTGCGCTTCCTTGGGGAACATGGCGAGCAGCCACTGGTGCGCCGAAAGCAGACCGGCGACCCAGCCGGTCGAGGCGCAGGCGGCGGATAGCTCGATATTGGCATCCACCAGCTCCGAAAAACGGCGAGGCGTGCCGCCATAGGCAGCCGGTTTGACCACATCGAAGTATCCGATTTCCCGCAAGGCCGCGATGGAACTGGCCGGTACACGCCGCTCCCGTTCCGTATCGAGCGCGATTTCCCGGAACGCAGGTGCTATGTCGCGCAAGCGGTCCTTGAGATCTTGAACGGCGAGATCCGCCGCTCCGGCCTTAAGTGTGCCATGCATCACGATTTCCTCCCGTTTGGATTGAATTTCAGGCCGCCGGCTGCGAGATGCAGTAGCGGGCATCTTCGTAAAGAAGCGGCCGCGTCGCTTCATCGACGACGGCTTCGACAACCTGACCGATGAACAGGGTGTGGGTACCGTAGGGCACAGCCGCAACGCGCCGGCAGATCACCAGGGCATGCGCATCCTTCAGAACCAGAACGCCCGCGGCATGCCGCTCCCATTGGCCGCACTGGAAACGCTCCTCCGGCGGCGTTTTTCCGCTGAAGGCATCCGATAGCGGCTGCTGCTCCTGCCTCAGCACATTGACCGCGAATTCCGGGCGGCAGAGCAGCATTTCGTGCAGATAGGTCCGATTGTTCAAGCAGACTGCGAGCGACGGCGGCTCCATCGAAACCGAAGTGACGGCGGTTGCCGTCATGCCGTGATCGCCCCCCTCCTTGTGACCGGTAATCACCGTTACCGTGGCGGGAAACCTGCGCATGGCGGCGCGGAAATGGGTCCTCACGCTTTCGTTCTTAACCGGCACCAAGGTCATGTGACATCCTCCCTGTCGAGGGGGCCACTATATTTTCATTTGCAAAAGTTGTCAAAGCAAGAATTCCAAATAATAAAATTGCTCGGCGTTGCAGGTTGCGCTGCAGGACGCTAACTTGTGGTCACACAACAGTTGCGAATGAAAATGACCTACCGATTCACGAGCTCGTTGCCTTACCTTTTGAACCGCGTTGGCGTCAGAATGGGTGAGCTGTTTTCCCAAAAGCTCGCCGAGCGGGACCTCTCGCTGCCCATGTACCGTGTCCTTGCGGTTCTTAGGCAGGAGGGGCCTCAAAGACTGGGCGATCTCAGCGCCATGGTAACCGTTGAGATGTCGACGCTCTCACGGCTCGTCACGGCCATGAAAAAGAACGGGCTCCTCACCCGGGTCCGACCGGAAGACAATGCCCGGACGGTCAGCATCGGATTGACCGGAGAGGGTGAAAGGCTAGCCGACGAACTCATGCCCCTTGCCGCGCATTTCGAAGACGTGGGCACCAACACTTTCAGCGAGGAACAAGTCGCCTGGCTTAAAAAAGCGCTGGCGCAGATCCATGACAATCTTCAGGAGTTGAGCGATTGTTGAACGGCGATTTTTCCAGGCTCTTGTTGCTGCCGCGGTGTCTGAATCGAGGCCCTGGAGTATCTGGCCTTGCGGCATATCGAACATCGTTCACACAAAGGCCTGAATACTCGGACCGAGAATTCCCGTCTTCCATCACGAAAGCGAGAACGACTGCGGCGGGGCTTTCGCTCGAACGACCTACAACGCCAGCTTGACCTTGCCGCCGTTCCGGGATCGCGAGCAGCAGGACATCATGCGCCGGTTCTCAGACCGTTCGGCGCGCGTCAGCACCATGTCGCGATGGTCGATCTCGCCGCCCAGCACCTCGACCTCGCAGCTGCCGCAAAGGCCCTCCCGGCAATCGCAGGCAATGTCGATCCCGGCGGCGAGGATGGCATCCAGCAGCGTTTCGTTCGCCGCGACGTTGAGTGTCAGTCCGGAATCCTTCAGTTCGACCTCGAACGCACTTTCCTTGTCCGGATCGAGACCGGTGTCATGGGTCGAGAAGTGCTCGAAATGCAGCGTGCCCTCAGGCAATTCCGCCGCCAGGTCCTCTAGTGCTGAAATCATGCGCTCCGGTCCGCAAGTGTAGATCTGTCCGCCTTCGGGCAACCCGGCAACGAGGGCAGCAAGATCGGCCCGCCCGCCCTCGTCCCGGGCGTGGATCGTGACCCGTCCCGCATGATCTTTTTCAAGACGCTCTAGAAGCGCCATGCTCCGGCGTGAGCGGCCGCTGTAGTGAACGGCGTAATCCTTGCCCAAGGCCTTGAGACGGTCCGCCATGGCAAGGATCGGCGTGATGCCGATGCCGCCGGCGACCAGGACGTAGGACGAAGCTTCCTCGTCGAGGCGGAACAGGTTGCTGGGGCCGCGAAGGCGCAGTTCCATGCCCTCGCTGACGACCTCGTGGATGTACCGCGAACCTCCCCTGCCCTCGTCTTCTCTCAGGACGGCAATGTCGTAGCCTGTCGCGTCGGGTTTGCCACAAAGGGAATACTTGCGGTCAAAGTCGCCGATGCAAAGTTCGATATGGGCTCCGGCGCTCCAGCGCGGCAACGGCCTGCTCTTGGCGTCCTCGAGCGACAGTCCGATGATCTCCTCGGCTTCCTTGCGCACGCCCGTCACGCGCACCTTGCGGGCAATGTTGCGGCGCGAGGGAGCTCCGACGGGGAAGTGGAGGTTTTCGCGCGCAAGCTCCGCATGCCGCCGCTCGGGGTTCTGCGCCGGGTCCCACTCCACCCAGACGTGATCCGGTCCCCTGAAGGAGGTGTTGGCCAGATAGCTGAATTCCTGGTCGGCGAGCCGCAGATGCGGCAGCCGCCGGGTCATCTCCTCAAGGAAGATCCGCATTTCCATGCGGCCGATGTTCTTGCCCATGCACTGGTGGCTGCCGTAGCCGAAGGTCAGATGATCGACTGCGTTGTCGCGGTAGATGTCGAACTTGTCGCCATCCTCGAAGTGGCGTTCGTCCTGGTTGCCGGAGGCCTGCACGATGAGCAGCTTGGCGCCTTCGGGCAGATCGACATCCCCAACCCGGGCCGGGCCCGTGGTCTGCCGCCGCCAGGCCACGATGGAGCCCGAGTAGCGCAGGCACTCTTCCACCGCGTTGGGGATCAGGCTCGGATCCTCGCAGATGTCTTCCCAGGCCTGCCGGTGCGTGAGCAGCGTCTTGAACATGTTCGCCGATGCCAGCGACGTCGTTTCGTGGGCCGCGACGATGATCGCCATCATCATGGAATGCACGTAGCTGTCCGGCACGACATCCGGCATTTCCGCATTCTTGCGGATCGTCTCGTGCATCCAGCCGGTGCCCTCCGGCTCCTTCTTCATCTTTTCGATGATCTTGCCCGCATAGTTCCAGAACTGTCCGACGTCATGGGCAATGGCGACCTGCTGTTCGTCGGTGGGCTTGCCCCAGGTGTTGACAGAATGAGCGACCGAGAAGTTCTTCAGGACGGCGATATCGTCTTCCGGAACCCCCAGGAAATGCAACGCCACATTCAGAGGCACCTCGTAAAGCATGGCATCGACCAGATCGACGCGGCCGCTGTCGAGGAAGGCATCCATCTTCTCGCGGGTCAGCCTGCGGACCATCTCCTGCTTGGCCTCGAGGTTTTCCGGCAGGAAGTGGTCCAGCAGCACCCGGCGCCGCGCCATGTGGGCCGGCTCGTCCTCGTTCACCATGGTCCGGTTCATGGCATAGCCGTAGCTTTTCAGGACCTCCATCGCCTCCGGCGTCGCGGGGGTGATCTTTTCAAGGGCGTTCCTGGGCGAGAACAGGGTGTTGTCGCGAAAGACCGACTTGATGTCGTCGTAGCGGCTGACGACCCAGTATCCAAGCCTGGGGCTGAAGAACACCGGCAGCTGGTCCCGCGACCAGCGAAGGGCTTCCGCCGGGTTGACCTGATAAGGCCCGGTGAAGGCATCGAAATCGTCCGCCATCTGCGAAATGGGACACTGGCCACCGGCAAGCGCCGCGGCACCTTGTTCGTGCGGGCATGCTGAAACCGGTTCGCTCCGGGAACCTGCGGCTTTCCTGCCGTCTGCCGATGAATTCGCGGAACTCTCAGAGCGGTCCATTTTCTGCTCCCAAAACTTTTTACTTATATCGCGCAGATGTGTGCGATATAGTAATAATGCAGTCTTTGACAGTGCCGTCAAGACCGTGTCCCAGAACCTGGTCGAGCGACGCTCGACAGCCCTCAGTTTCGAAGCGGAGACCCTTTGTGAACAAGCGAAACGAGCCGAAGACGAACCTCCTGCAAACCCTGCGAAGGGGAATGGAAACGATCACGCTTGTCGCCGATCATCCCGACGGTCTCTCCATCGCCCAGCTGGCGGAAAAACTTCAGGTCGACCGCGCGATCGCCTACCGCCTGGTCGCGACCCTCGAAGCGGATTCCTTTGTCTCGCGTGCAGCCAGCGGCAACGTCTTCCTGGGTGGCGCGATCCTGGCCCTGGCTGCCAATCTGGAACCGCAATTGCGGTCCTTCGCGGAGCCTCTTCTGCAGGAGCTGGCCGAGGAAACGCGGGCGACCGCGTTCCTGTCGGTGGCGCGCGGCAGGGACGCCGTCGCCATTCTGGTTGCCGAATCGACTGCGGGCCTCATCCGCGTCGGCTACCGTGTCGGCAGCCGTCATCCGCTCGACCTCGGCGCTGCCGGGATCGCGATCCTTGCCGGACGCGTGGAAAGGCCGGACGACGCGGACGCGGTTCGTGAGGCACGGCGGGAGGGTTTCAGCATCACCAGGGGCCAGCTTCAGCGCGGTGCCGTCGGCATTGCCGCACCTGTTCGTTTTTCCAGGCAGAAACACGCTGCCCTGGAGGCTTCCGTCGGCGTGGTCGCACTCGACGATCTGGACACGGAAACGGTTGCGCCGCGCGTTATCGCCTGCGCGGCACAGATCTCCGGGCATCTGGGCGGCTAGCCGGACCTGTTCAAGCGGTTACATCTGGTTCGGCAGCAGCAGGACGAGCCCCGGCAAGGTCAACAGGATGATCAGCCTCAGGATGTCCACCATCCAGAACGGGGTAACGCCCTTGAAGATGGTTCCGGTGGAGACGTCGCCGACCATGGCTCTCAGAACGAAGACGTTGAGGCCCACCGGCGGGGTGATCAGGCTGATTTCGGTCACGACAACGACGATGATGCCGAACCAGATCGGATTGTATCCGAGCTCCGTTACGAGCGGAAAGAAGATCGGCACCGTCAGCAAGAGCATGGACAGGCTTTCGAAGACGCAGCCAAGCGCGATGTAGATCAGCAGGATCAGCCCCATGACCATCCAGGGTGCCAGGCTGTAGGCGGTTACGATGCCGCTGAGAGCCGCGGGAAGTCCCGCGATGTTGACGAAGTTCGAGAAGATCCAGGCGCCGATCAGGACAGCAAACAGGCTCGCCGCGGTCATGGCGGTTTCGCGCAGGGCTTCCAGGGCCTCGGCCAGAGTCAGGCGCCGGCGCGCAAGGGCGATCAGAAACGCGCCCATGGCCCCCATGCCGGCGGCTTCCGTCGGCGAGAAGCTAAGGTTGAGCGGGGGTACGTCGAACACGCCGTAAAGCCCGCCGATGACCAGGAAGAACAGCAGCAGCACCGCCCAGACATCCTTCAGGGTGGCGAGCCTTTCCTTCAGGGAGGCCTTTGCACCCGCCGGGCCGGCGTCCGGGTCGCGCCAGACCGTGAACCGGACGGCGGCAAGGTAAAGCAGTACCCCGAGAAGCCCGGGAATGATGCCGGCCACGAAAAGTTTTCCGATCGAGGTTTCGGTCAGGAGCCCGTAGATCACGAGGATGACCGAGGGCGGGATCAGGATGCCGAGCGTGCCGCCGGCTGCGATCGAGGCGGTCGACAGCTTGTCGCTGTAGCCGAACCGGCGCATTTCGGGCATGGCGACCTTCGACATGGTCGCGGCGGTTGCGAGCGAGGACCCGGAGATGGCGGCAAATCCGCCGCAGGCGACGATGGTCGCCATGGCCAGTCCGCCGCGGAAATGCCCGAGAAAGGCATTGGAAGCGGCATAAAGTTCCCGGCTGATGCCTGCCTTGTTCACGAACAGTCCCATAAGGATGAACAGTGGAACGACCGACAGGCCGTAGTCCTGGCTGGTGTCGATGATCAGCCTCGCCGTCATCGAAATCGATGCCCGATAACCGGATTCGAACATGAAACCGACCATGCCGACGAAGCCCATGGCAAAGGCGATGGGAATGCGCACCATCACAAGGGCGAGAACCGCTGCGAACCCGAGAAGACCTTCAAGCATGCAATGAGCTCATCAATTTCGGTGCGAAGAGATGCCCGAGCCCCCGGATGACAAGGACAACGGCGGTAATTGCGGTGACGACGGAGATGAACCATCCGACGTAGTGCACGGGCAACCGCAGATATTCCATGACGTCGCCGTAGGACCGGCTGCGCTCGGCAAGATCGAAGATGCGCATGGCCGGGAGGATCAGGATCAGGCCGCAAAAGAGGTCGGTAAAGGCATTTCGCCAGCGCGTGAGCCCGGCCCGCTTGAAGAATCCGTCCGTCAGGTCGACGCAGATATGGCCGCCTTGAGCGGAGACGACCGGCAGGACGGAAAAGACCATGATCGCCATCAGGAGGCGCGTCATGTCGGCGGCGATTTCGATCGGTGCATTGAACACGGACCGGAGCACGACGTCGCAGAAGGTCATCACCATCAGGACAAACAGGGCCAGCGAGGCAAGCAGGGCCGGCAGGCGAACCGCAAACTTGAGAAGACGGGGCACGTCCAGATCCTTCAGCTGCCGGCGGCCCGGACCAAACCGGACCGCCGGATCCGGTCAGTTGCCGGCCATTTCCTGCTTGACCATGTCATAGGCGGCCTTTGCGTCCACCCCGGCGTCCTGCAGTTCGGCCAGAACCTTGTCCGTGACGTTCTGGGCGATCACCTTGAAGGCGGCGATATCGTCGTCGCTCGCAGGGGTGATCTTCGTGCCCTCCGCGTTCCGGGTCGCCTCATAGGCGATCATGTCGGACTTGTCCCAGGCGGCGCCTGCCATCCGGCTGGCCGGTTCGCCGAAGACCTTCTCGTCCAGCGCCTTCTGGACATCTTCCGGCAGGCTGTCGAATTTTTCCTGGCTCATGATGATGGCAAAGGAGCCGCGATAGAGCCCGCCCGGCATGTCATAGAGGTACTTGGCCACTTCGTTCAGCTTGAAGCCGACACGCTCGCCAACGTTCATGGCCACCGCGTCGGCAGCTCCCGATTCCAGCGTTTCATAGACCTTGGGGGCCGGGACGTTGATGCCGATCAGTCCGAGGGCCGCGCCCACGTCACCGGCAACGCCGCCACCGATGCGGGTCTTCAGGCCATTCATCTCGGCAAGGCTGGTGACTTCCTTGCTGGAATGAATCTGTCCCGGTCCGTGCGTATTAAGGGAAATGACCTTCACGCCGCGATGTTCGTTCAGCTGGGCAAGGTACTTTTCATGGACACGCCAATAGGCGACAGAGGCCGCTTCCGCATTGCCCTCGTAGCCCGGCAGTTCGATCAGTTTCGTCGCCACGAAACGGCCGGGCTGATAGCCGTGGAAGATGATCGCCATGTCAGCGGCGCCATCGAGGACCAGATCCATTTGCGCCGGCGGGGGCGCAAGACCGAAGACCAGTTCACCTGTGACCTCGCCGCCGGTGGCTTCTTCCATGTTCTTGATGAGGCCGGCAAAGATTTCGGTGTTGATGCCATGCGTGGGCGGCAGCCAGCTGGAAATCTTCAGCACGGTCTGCGCCGAAAGCGCTGACACGCTCAGACACAGTGAAATGGCGGTAGCACCCGCAAATCTGAAAAGCGACTTCATCTTCCTCTCCCTTGAATGATGCGTCTTAATGGCCGGGCTCCTCCACCGTGCCCGGGGCCGGTACCAGATACTTTCACCTCTGGTCATGCCTTGTCAATAAATATGAAACTGCATGTATTTTTTACAATCTATCCTAGATTCTTCTGCGCCAACTGCAACTTTACACGTTTGGAGACGGATTGAAGGAGCACAAAAGTAACTTCCTGACATACTTTCTCTTTTCGTGCTTTTTTGACCTATGATCTGTCCCGGGAATGCTGCTGCGCCTGGAGGATCGCAAAAGGCTTCGTAGTTGAAGCTTGGAGCAGATATGTGCAAAATCAAATAAATTGGAGGCCGACCGGCGCGGCCCCCCGGCGCACGCTGAAGACAGGAGACACGTGACTTGGACATGCCATTCAGAACAACCCGGATGCTTCATTTCGGTGATTGCGACATCTCCGGAACAGCCTATTTCCCATCCTACCTGAACATCCTGAACGGTGTGAACGAGGAATTCTGGCTGCATCTCGGCTATCCTTGGCACAAGATCATCTGGGAGGAGCGCTGGGGCACTCCGACCGTTCACCTTTCCAGCGACTTTTCGAGCCCCTCCTTCTTCGGGGAAGAACTGCAGTTCGAAGTCACCGTGCAGCGTGTCGGCCGGTCCTCGGTCACCATGCATCACGAAATCAGCTGCAAGGGACAGAAGCGCTGGTCAAGCACGCAGGTTCTCGCCGCCAGCAACCTGGACGAACATACGTCCATTCCCTGGCCGGAAGACGTGAAGGCGGCGCTGCTTGCCTGTCTGCCGCAGGAAGAAAACGGCGCCCGAGCCTAGATCGTCAGGGTGCCCACGCTGGCTCCGCCACAGACGTAGAGCGTTTGACCGGTGACGAAGCTGTTTTCCGGGCTGCAGAAGAACAGGAACGCATTGGTGACATCCCGGACCTCGCCGATGCGTCCGACCGGGATGCGCTTGGCGAGCGCTTCCTGTTGCGGGCTGTCCTTTTCGACGATGCCCCAGAAATTGTCAGTCAGGATCGGCCCGGGAGCGACCACATTGACGGTGATGCCGTGGGGGGCAAGCTCCAGGGCCCAGGTGCGCGCCATGCCGATCATGCCGGCCTTGCTGGCACTATAGGCTGTGCGCGTCGGTGCTCCGAGTGCCGCCCGGGACGCGTTGAAGAGCACCCGGCCGAACCTGCGTGCCTTCATTCCCGGCAGGACTGCCTGCAGCAAGGTCAGCGCCGATCCCAGATGCAGCTGCGCCAGGCCGGTAATGTCCTGCGGTTTGGCGTCCTCGATCAGGTTGGGCCAGATCAGGCCGGCATTGTGAATGAGATGCGTGACATCGAATTCGGCCGCGATCGTCTCGGCTGCCCTTGAGACGGCGTCCGGGTCGAGCAGGTCCGCCTCCACCGAATGCAGGTTCGGGTGGGATCTGTCCGGAGCGGACCGCGCCACGGACACCACCTGATAGCCCTGCCCGAGAAGCTTGTCGGCCAGATCGGCGCCGATCCCCTTGTTGCCCCCGGTGATGATCGCCGTAAATTCACTCATTCCGCCACCATCGCCAGAACCCGAAGCGGGCTGCCGGTTCCATTCTTGATTTTCAGGGGAGCCGCGATCAGCACGGCACCGGTTGCCGGCAGCTGATCGAGATTGGAAAGACACTGCAGGCCGTATTTCCCCGCCCCGTGCAGATAATAATGGGCCGGGTACGGCGGCACGTAATGCGCGCCCTGGCCTGCGTCCGTGCCGACTGTCTCCGTGCCGAAGCCGCGGATGTTGCGTCTTTCGATCAGGAAGCGGATGGCCTCCGGCGTCGGCCCCGGCGAATGCGGTCCGTCTTCGCGCATGTTCAGGTAGTCCGCGCCGCTGCGCTTCGACCAGTCGGTCCGCATCAGCACCCAGGCATCTGCCGGAATGCGGCCATGGTCCTTTTCCCAGGCCGCAAGGACCTCCGGCGTCAGCTCGAAATCGTCGTTCTCCGCCGCCCCTGCGGAACAATCGATCACCACGACGGGACCGACAAAGGCATTCGCCGGAATCTCGTCGACGGAGCCGTTGGGCACGTCCTTGCCCGAAATCCAGTGGCAGGGCGCGTCGAAATGTGTGCCTGTATGCTCGCTCATGGAGATG
>JBNKGB010000050.1:0-27173 GCA_050289605.1 Roseibium sp.
CCAGGGTGCCGATGGTGACGAGAAGCCAGAAGCTCAGGAAAAGGAGGACCCGGGCGGCGAAGATGGCACGCCCCGGACCGGTGTCGTCCGGGAGCCACTCTGCGGGAAACTGCCGGGCGCCGAGGCCCAGTCCGATGGCGGAAAGGACGAGGGCGGCGACCATGCCCTTGAGGACGCCGGTCTGTTTTCGGGAAAGGTGCATGGGTTCCGCCGTCTCGAAATGGAACCCGGACAGGGGACCACAGGAGAGGGCAAAAGAAAAGCGCGGTTCCCGGGGGAACCGCGCTCTCAAATTTCAGTCTGGCCGGATGGCCTCAGGCGGCGAGGGCGCCCTGTGCCTGGTCAACCAGAGCCTTGAAGGCTTCCGGCTGATTGATGGCGAGGTCGGACAGAACCTTGCGGTCGACTTCGATGCCGGCCTTGTTCAGGCCGTCGATGAAGCGGCCGTAGGTCAGGCCGTGCTGGCGGGTCGCTGCGTTGATGCGCTGGATCCAGAGCGAACGGAAGTTGCGCTTCTTGGCCTTGCGGTCGCGGTAGGCGTACTGTCCTGCCTTCTCCACGGCCTGCTTGGCAACGCGAATGGTATTCTTGCGGCGGCCGTAGTAGCCCTTGGCGGCCTTCAGAACTTTTTTGTGACGAGCGTGGGCGGTTACGCCCCTTTTGACGCGTGACATTAGGTGATCTCCTTAAGGGGCTGGCGTTATGCGTAAGGCAGGAACTGCTTCACGATCTTTGCATCCTGATCGCTCAGCGTGGTGGTGCCACGGGCGTTGCGGATGAACTTGGTCGTGCGCTTGATCATGCCATGACGCTTGCCGGCCTGCGCAGTTTTCACCTTGCCGGTCGCGGTCACTTTAAAGCGCTTTTTGGCGCCTGACTTCGTCTTCAGCTTGGGCATTTTGCATCCTTTCCTTGGTGCTTCCGCCTTGCGGCAAAAGCTCTTTTGTTGGTGCATTCAGAGCCGACACGGCATGCCCTTGGTTGTCGGGGCCGGTCCCGCATCAGGATGCAGGAAACCAGTCCACGACGAGCCGGACGACTCTGGACCGGGCGCTTATATGGGAGCGACCGGTGAATTGCAACCGGAATCCGCTGTTTTTGGCGTTCTGACGGCCAAAACGGGGAAGAGGCGGATCCCGGCCGCGTGATGTGCCGCCGGGCTAGGCGGCGAGCGCACATTCCCGCTTTGCCGCCTCGACGGCCTGCGCCACCGTTTCCGGATCCGCCGTCGTTCCCTGCACGGAGATGAAACGGATGTCCTCGATGCCGAGGAAGGACAGCAGGAACCTCAGGTAGGGCTGGACGAAATTCGCCGCTGCGAAGGGCTGGCCTTCCAAATACCCTTGCGCACCAAAGGTGCAAATCACGACCGCGCGTCGAGTTTTCGCAAGGCCCTGAAACGCGCCGTTTTCATAGGCGAACGTGTGTCCCATCCTGACGATCTGGTCGATCCAGGCCTTCAGGGCGGCGGGAACCGAGAAATTGTAGATCGGGGCGGCGATCAGCAGCGTGTCGGCTTCCTGAAGCTCGGCGATGAGCTCGTCCGACAGCGACGTCGCCTCGACGAGATCGGAGGACATGGCCTCAGCCGGCGTATAGAAACCTTCGATCGTCTTCTGGCTGATGATGGGAATGGAACCGTCGGCCACGTTCCTGGTGACCACCCGGCAATCGGGGTGCTTCTGCCGGAAGCTGGCTTCGAACTGGTCGGCAACGGCAGCGCTGTGCGAGCCGGACTGCCGGGAACTGGAATTGATACGCAAGAGCAGTGTCATTCGGGAATCTCCTGTTGGACGATGCCCGAAGGCTATTTCTGCAGGCTCGGCGGAAAAACAGGATGGCAAACAGCACAATCGTGCATAAACTGCATGAATGGAACTGCAGGCACTCAAAACCATCCTCCTCGTTCGCGATCTCGGCAGCATTGCAGGCGCCGCCCGGGCGCTGGACCTCGATGCCTCAAGCGTTTCGCGGACTGTGGCCGCCGTCGAGCGGGAACTCGGCCAACGTCTCTTCCAGCGCAGCACACGCAGACTGTCGCTGACGGAGGAAGGGGAACGCTATCTGCAGCGTGTCACTCCTCTCGTGGAGGAGATAGAAGCGGCAAACGAGGAAATATCTTCGAGCAGCGACCGGCCCAGGGGCACCCTGCGCATGACTGCCTCGGTGGCCTTCGTGCTGGAGGGGATCGTGCCTATCCTGCCTGAGTTTCACAGGCGCTATCCGGACATATCGGTAGAACTCTTTCCTTCCGACAGCAACCTGGACCTGCTGGCAGAGGGACTGGATCTCGCAATTCGCCTCGCGGCGGCGCCGAAGGGCGATCTGATATCAACCAGGCTGCTGCGGACGCATTATCGCGTTGTCGCCTCTCCCGACTATTTGGCGAAGGTGGGACACCCCGGCGAGCCAGGGGATCTGACATCCCTGAACTGTCTGTGCTTCGCCCTGCCCAACTTTCGCAATTCCTGGAGGTTTCGACGAGGCAACGAAGAGGCTTTCGACATAGACGTCTCCGGCAAGACGACAATCTCGAGCGCGCTTGCCCTGAGGGAGGCGGCGAGGCTGAGCATGGGGCCGGCGCTTCTCGCCGACTGGCTGATCGGAGGCGACCTTGAGGCCGGAACGCTGGTCGATCTCTTTCCGGACCACGCCTGCGCGCCGGCGAATTTCGAGACAGCCGCCTGGATCCTCTATCCGAGCCGGGCCTATCTGCCGCAAAAGGTCAGGGTGATGGTCGATTTCCTGAAGGAGAAGCTGAGGCGGTCCGGGGAGTGAACCGCCTCGTGCCGGTCACGCGTTCACGTCGACGACGACACGGCCCTTGACTTGGCCTTTCAGAATGTCCGCGCCAAGTTTTGGCAGGTCTTCCAGGGTGGCCGGCTGGATCATTGCCTCGAGCTTGTCCATCGGAAGGTCCTTCGCCAGCCGTTCCCAGGCTTTCAGGCGGCCGTCATAGGGCTTCATCACGCTGTCGATGCCGAGCAGGTTGACCCCGCGCAGCAGGAACGGGATGACGGTTGCCGGCAAGGCCGCACCCCCGGCAAGGCCGACGGCGGCGACCGAGGCGCCGTATTTCATCTGGCCGAGGATCCTGGCCAGCATGGCGCCGCCGACCGCGTCGACACAGCCGGCCCAGGTCTCCGATTCAAGCGGCCGCTTGACGGTTTCATTGACGTCGTCGCGCGGAACGATCCGGCTGGCGCCAAGGGATTTCAGATAGTCCCAGGTGCTTTCCCGGCCGGTGACGGCGGCGACCTCATAGCCGAGATTGGCAAGGATTGCGGTCGCCACGGAGCCGACGCCGCCGGCGGCGCCGGTGACCAGGACCGGGCCGTTTTCCGGCTTCAAGCCATGTTCTTCCAGGGCCATCACGGCCAGCATCGCGGTGAAACCGGCGGTGCCGATCGCCATGGCGTTACGGGTGGTGAGGCCCTCGGGAAGCGGCACCAGCCATTCGCCCTTGACCCGGGCCTTCTGGGCATAGCCTCCCCACCAGGCCTCGCCGACCCGCCAGCCGGTCAGCACCACCTTGTCGCCGGGCTTGTACCAGTCGTCGGAGGACTCCTCGACCGTGCCGGCAAAGTCGATCCCCGGCACATGCGGATAGGTTCTGACCAGGCCGCCGCCCGGGCCGAGGCACAGGCCGTCCTTGTAGTTCAGCGTCGAATAGTCGACGGCCACGGTGACATCGCCTTCCGGCAACCGGGTTTCGTCGATCTCCTGAATGGCGGCGTGGGTCTTGCCGTCTTCATCCTTGTCGACAATGAGGGCTTTGAAAGTCATGTCCGACCTGTCCTGTCATCTGGTTTCATTGGCGAATGCCCTGGCCCGCTGGCGCAGGACATATTTCTGGATCTTTCCGGTCGCCGTCTTCGGCAGTTCGGTAAAGATAATTTTCTTGGGCCGTTTGAACCCGGCCATCTGTTCCCTGCAAAAGGCTATCAGGCTGTCCTCGGTTTCGTTGCTGCCTTCCTTCACCTCGACGAAGGCGCAGGGAACCTCGCCCCATTTTTCGTCCGGCAGGGCCACCACGGCAGCCAGGATCACATCCGGGTGGCGGTGCAGTACGCCCTCGACCTCGACGGAGGAAATGTTCTCGCCGCCGGAAATGATGACGTCCTTCAGCCTGTCGCGGATCTGGACATAGCCGTCGGGGTGCCGGACGGCAGCGTCGCCGGAGCTGAAATGGCCACCCGCAAAGGCTTCCTCGGTTGCCTCAGGGTTCTTGTAATAACCCTTCATCACCGTGTTGCCGCGAATGACGATTTCTCCCTGCGTGCTGCCGTTCCAGGGCACGGGCCTGCCCGTTTCCCGGTCGATCACGTCGACGGATTCGGTCATCGGAAAGGCGACACCCTGCCAGGATTGCCGTTCGGCCTGCTCGTCGGGGCCCAGGTCGTCCCATTCCTCCCGCCATAGGCACTGGACCACGTGGCCATAGGTTTCCGTCAGGCCGTAGACCTGCATCACCTCGAAGCCGAGCGCCCTGGTTGCCGCGAGGACGGAGGCCGGGGGAGGCGCGCCTGCGGTCAGGATCCTGACCGGAGCGGAAAGTCGGGCCCTGTCTTCTTCAGGTGTGTTGACCAGCATGGACAGCACGATGGGGGCACCGCCAAGATGCGTGACGCCATGTTCGGCGATCATGCCGAAGACGACCTTTCCCGTGACCTGCCGGATGCACACGATGGTCGCTGCCAGGAGCGTCATGGTCCAGGCATGGCCCCAGCCGTTACAGTGAAACATGGGTACGGTGTAGAGATAGATCGGGTGACGGGGCAGCTCCCAGGCAACCGGCGTTCCCATGCTCATGAGATAGGCGCCCCGGTGGTGGTAAACGACGCCCTTGGGCCGGCCGGATGTGCCGGAGGTGTAGTTGAGCGCAATCGCCTGCCACTCGTCTTCCGGCCCGCGCCAGTCGAAGTCCGGGTCGCCGCCAGACACGAGATCCTCATAGGTCTCTTCTCCGAGCTGCTCACCGCCCGGTCCGTGAGGATCGGTGATGTCGATCACCGGCAGCGCCTTGCCGTTGAAGTCGAAGGCACCCTTGACGACGCCTGCAAAAGCCGTGTCCGCAATCACCAGCCTGGCGTCGCTGTGATCGAGGATATAGGCGATGGTTTCCGCCTCAAGGCGGGTGTTGATGGTGTTCAGCACCGCGCCGGTCATGGGAACTGCGAAATGAAGTTCGAAGAGCTCGGGCGTGTTGGCCGCCAGCACCGACACCGTGTCTCCGGGGCCGATCCCTCGCCGTGCAATACTTGAAGCAACGCGCCGGACGCGCGCATGGACCTCGGCCCAGCTGTATCGCCGGTCCTCGTAGATGACCGCGGTGCGATCCGGGAAAATCGCGGCCGTGCGTTCCAGAAAGGACAGCGGAGACAGGGGCACATGATTGGCGGCCTGCTTCTCGAAGGCCTCGAAATGCATCAGCATTTTCAGGTTCCCTGGTTGGTGAACGGCGTTTCCCAGACCGTTGCGGACCGTATCCCGTGCGGCGTATCGACCTGCACTTTGGTGCCGTCGTCCCAATGGGTCATGCGGATCATGCCGATGGCGACGTTGGTGCGAAAGTCCGGCGAATAGGCGGCGGAGCTGATCGTCCCGACCTGCTTGCCGCCGGCAATGACCGGCCAGAGCTCGTCGCAGGGAGGAACCGGATCGCCGTCGATGGCAATGCTGCGGATCTGCCGCACCGGTCCCTCGACCGCAACGCGCAACAGGGCATCGCGGCCGACGCAGCCGATGGCATCCCTGGTCTGGCAGAACCGGCCCAATCCGCACTCATGGGGCGTGTTGGCGCGGGTCATGTCGTTGCCGTAGGAAAGAAGACCGCTCTCGATCCGTTCGATCAGGTTCGGACAGCCTGCCCTGACCTCAAGATCCTCGCCCGCAGCCATCAGGGCATCCCAGACCGGTTCGCCAAGGCCTGTGCCTTCGACATAAAGCTCGAAACCGCCCTGTTTCGAATAGCCTGAGCGCGCCAGGATCAGCCTGTGACCCTGAAACTCGACGTGGTCGTAGTGAAAGAAGCGGATGGAGCGGATACGCTCCCCGAAGACGCGCGCGACCAGGTCCTCGGCTTTGGGGCCCTGGATCGCCAGCGGCGAGACGTCCGGCTCGTCGACATCGACCTCGAGCCGGAAGGCATGGGCAAGCCCCTTGATCCAGAACAGAAGATCGCTGTCGGCGACCGAAACCCAGTATTTGTCGTCGGCGAGTTTCGTGGTGACGGGATCGTTCAGCATGCCGCCCGTCTCGTCGACCATCGGCGTGTAGTAACAACGGCCCGGCGTCATGGCCGACAGATCCCGCGGCGTCAGCATTTGTGCAAGACGTGTGGCGTCGGGTCCCCAGAGTTCAACCTGCCTCTCGCAGGCCACGTCCCAAAGCTGGACGTGGGTTTTCAGGTGTCGACAGTCCGCTTCGACGGTATCGAAGACCGTCGGCAACAGCATGTGGTTGTAGACCGTGTAGGCCTTGACACCGGCTGCCTGCACGCGGCGGGAAAACGGGGTTTTCCGCGTCCGCCGGGAGATTGAAAGCGCGGGGACCTGCATTGCGACCTCCTAAGCCGAAGCTTCCGCCGAAGGACCCGACCAGTCGATCTGGCAGATCTCGGCGCTTCGGCCATCGAAATCCCAGACGCGGCCATAGGCACGCACCCGGCCCTGGGTGGCGGTCGCGACGGTGATGTCGGAGCCCATCCAGTATTCGGTGTTCTTCACGACGATGTCCTCGTCCGGATTGGCGCCACGAACCGGTTCGACCTCGCCCTTGATGGCCTTGCCGACGATCAGGCGGCGCTTCTTGCCCTCGTTGGTATAGGAAACCGGCGCGCGCTCGGCGCCGAGGAACTCGCTGACCAGCACCTTGAAGAGACCGGTCGTGCCCTTGGCCTCGCCGGAGAAGATCTTCAGGAGGCCCTCATAGGCGGCATCGCTTGCCCGGTCGTCGATATAGGCGGCCGCCTTCCAGTTGCCGCGGCCCATCAGGCCGGGGATTTCCAGAACAAGCCCGACATTGAGGCCGGAGAGATCCTCGCCCTCGTAATGGCCTTCGTCGATGCGTACGCCAGCCCAGGCCTGGCAATAGCCCTCGGTGGGCGGATGCTTGCCGAGCGAAACCACGCAGGGGCAGAAAACCGTGCAGTTGCAGTTCAGGATCAATTCGCCGCGAATAGCCCAGCCGGACATGCGTTTCTCCTCAAGTGTTGATTGTCGTTACCAGCGGCAGGGCGATCACGGTCGCTCCGGCCAGGATCAGGAAGACGCCGAGAGGCGCGCTGATTTTCGTGCCGATCTGCGGCAGCTTTTCAAGGGTCATCAGCACCATCGCCAGGCCCATGAAGGCAAGGTTCATCGTGCCGGCGACGAAGGCGAGCAGCATCAAGGCCCAACAGCAGCCGAGGCAGACCGCGCCGAGCCTGAGGCCGAGCCGGAAGGCGCCGGAGTATCCCGGCTGCCAATGGCCCAGGAAAAAGGCCATCGGGCTTTTGCAGGCCGAGAGGCAGGCGTCTTTCAGGGCGCTGAACTGATAAAGCCCGGCAAACATCAGCAGGGCACCGTTCAGGACGACGGAGCTGGAGCGGCCGGCGGCATCCACCAGACCAAGTTCCGCAAGCCGCACCTGAAGAAAGGCGGCAATCGCGGCAAATCCCAGCCAGACGGTGAGATATCCTGCAATCAGAACGGCAACCGAAACGGTATTTGCCGCATCGGTATGAGCCAGGTCGCGATAGGTCCTGAAGGCGGGAAAGGCGGTCGGTGCCATCATGGCGAGGGTCATGAGCGCCCACATCAGGATCGCGGTCGGATAACCGGCCTCCCCCACGGAGCCGGAGCAGAGTGACCACAAAAGGGCCGCGCCGGATGTGCCTGCGGCGTTGTCCGCCGCAAACGGTACCTGCATGACGAAGAGAGCGCTCCAGGCCGCCAGAACGCTTGCAAAGAACAGCAGCCAAAGCATGCTCTGGTCCGGCACCAGACGTGCAATCGTCTTCAAGCGCTCCTCCCGATTTGTCGTTGCGGCCAACGCTGCTCTTCGGAGAATGAAAAGTCAAACATTTAATTGTCGGACATTTGTATTTTTGCAATTGACCCCGAATCCCCGCACGTTTAAATTCCGGGGAAAGGGGAAATTGCGGCCAGTGGCCCGAAGTCTGGAGACGATAGTGGCGATCGAATTCAACACGATTCAGAAAGAGGGCCTCTCGGTCCAGATCGCCAATGCCATCCGCAACGCCATTCTGGAAGGCCGGCTCGCCGGGGAAGAGCGCCTGCCAAGCGAAGCCGAACTTGCCGAGCGTTTCGGCGTGTCGAGGTCGACTGTGCGCGAAGCGCTGAAGCGGCTTGCGGCGCAGAACCTGATCCGCAGCGAGCGCGGTTCCTCGGGCGGTGCGTTCGTCAACCGGATGACCTGGGCCGAGGCCCAGGACAATCTCGTCACCGCCACGCGTCTTCTGATCGGCATGAACGACATACCGCTGGAAGATGCCGCGGAGGCTCGCTTCGCGCTGGAAACGGCGGCCCTGGCGCTCGCGGTCGTCAACCGGACCGAGGCGCAGCTTAAGGACATGCGAGCCGAAATCGCTCGTCAGCGGGACCCGAAGACGAGTGACGAGGCATTCTGCGCTTCCGATGTCGCCTTTCACTCGCTGATCGCGCAGGCCACTGCCAATCCGCTGCTTACCTTTCAGCTGTCGGCGGCCTTCGAGGCCATGCAGCCGCCGATGAACATGCTGGTCTATCGCCTGCGCGACAGGGAGCGGATCGCCGACCTCCATGAAGCGCTCGCAAAGGCGCTTGAAGCACAGGACGGCGCAGATGCCGCAGTCCAGCTAGAGGCACTTTCTGCATACACAAGGGAGCTTGCGGCGCAGCGCCGCAAGCCCCTGACCTGAGCGGCGCGCTCCGGACGGCTTCAACCGACTGTAACGACATCGAACCGCTGCCTCTGCGGCATTTCCGCAGGCGAGGGGGGTCTTGCGCATTGCGGCCTTTCGTTCTTTCCGGCGGGCGATTTAGGACGGCACTTGGGGTTCTGGACGCCCGGGAGCCGTGATTCCCGAAGTAACCTCTCGAAAAATCGTTGAATATCAATCGGCTAACCCAGGGGCATTGCATCATCTACTCCTAAAGTCTAATATAGACGAAAGTTGAATACGGATGTGCAAATCAAAAGCGGCCCCATCAACAAGAGTCGCACCTTTCAAGGAACACTTGAATGAAATACTGGAACTTAGCCTTTGTCGTGCTGGTGCTTGCCGGCGTCGCAGCCGTCAAGTCCGCAAATCCGAGCCAGGCCTTGACTCATTCGACCACGTTCTCCGGGGTTCCGGTCACGACGCTGTACACCCCGGCAACGCCGTAAGACCGGTTTGGATCGGCGTTGGACTTTCCTCCCTGGACCGACGCCGATCCACTATTTACCGGTCTCCCATCACATGATCCGGGTGCGGTCCGCGCATGCTAGCATGCGTGCAGGAGCAGGGGACTAGAATAGTCCTGCCGCCCCGCGCCTCATGAACCTTGCCGATCGCATCGAACGATTCGGTCCGCGCCTCCTATCCGGACGGACGGAAAGTCCGCATCCAGCCAAGGCTGTCCTCGCACTTGCCGGCGGGTCTGTATTCGGCGCCTAGCGGACGGCTGTAACCAAGGTCCTCGATGACCTTGAAGATATGCGCATAAGACAGCTCGCCCGCGTCGGGCGGGCCGCGGTCCGGCACGGAAGCAAACTGGATATGGCCGATTTTCGGCAACAGCCTTTCGAGTCGATGGGTCAGGTCGCCCTCCATCAGCTGAACGTGATAGCAGTCGAACATCAGCTTCAGGTTTTCCGCCGCCACCAGTTCCATCACCTCCACGGCCTGATCGGTGGTGCTCAGGAAGTAGCCCGGTGCGTCGTATCTGTTCAGAGGTTCGATCAGGATGGTCAGTCCGTGCGGAGCCGCAGCGGCGCAGGCGTAATCCAGATTGGCGCAAAAGGTTCCCAGCGCGTCGCTCCCGCGCGCGAAACCGGCCATCACGTGAATGTTCAGGGCGCCGATCCGGCGCGCATAGTCGAGCGCCTCGTCAATGGCGTCCCGAGCCTCGGCTTCGCGTCCGGGAACGGCGGCCAGGCCGTTGTCCCCGGCCTCGACGTTGCCGCGACGCGTGTTGAGGCCCAGCATCACGAGACCCGTGTCGCCAAGGGCCACCCGCATGTCACGGGCTTCGACATCATAGGGCCAGTGGCACTCCACCGCGTCGAAACCGGCAATCCCGGCCGCCCGGATCGCGTCCGGCAACAGTTGATCGTTCCAGAGAAACCCGAGATTGGCCGAAAACTTCATGTCGCTACCTCCTCTTCGAACGTGCGGTCTTTCCTTTTAGCCGCGACGAGAAGCCTGCGCGAGGCCCCAAATCCCTGACGCCTGCGGGCAACAGGTGTCCGGAAAGAGCTGAAATACAAGGCTTCCGCCGGCCGGAGCGGCATGAATTGCTGCGGCAAGACCTTGCCGTCTGCCCGGATGGGACTTAGACAACATCTGGCGCGATTCGCCTGTTGGGCGGCGGCGTTTGCCGCAAGGGGGCGTCCGAGCGCTCGGGGACGATTCCGATCGAAGGCCGATCGGAACTGCGAATGCAATTCGGAGGAGTTTTTGACGCGTATTCCTTCATCGACACAGAAAATAAACGGAATTTGCTGTAAATCCTGTGATCGAATCTGTTAATCAGGGACTGGAAGGCAATATCTTGAGCCTCGAAACCAGAACAGAGCTGAAAATCTGCTCGAGTTGCTTCGGCGGAAGTTGATTTTCCAGATGTCCCGTGTTTCGGGGGAGGGGGGCATGCCCGAGGTCTCCGGCGTCCTTTCGGGCCGTCAAGGGGCGCCACGAAAAGAGTTGATCACGACCCGTCCTCGCAACGGCAGCCTTTTGTCTGCCCCGGAAGGTGTCGTGGTTCCAAACAAGTATTCGCGGGCAAGGTCCGAAGGACAGGACTTCTCCGCGAAATACAATCGAACCGGTTACAGACTTAAAACCGGTGCCGCATTTTTCTGACCTCTCCAACGGTCAACTCATAAGGTTCCGCGAGGAGCTAAAGGAATTGTTCGAACAAGACGAAAGGATTTAGTTTGATCGATCAGATCGTACAAATGGCTCCCGTTCCGCTGGAGTTCGTCATCTTCGCTGCCACGCTCCTCGGGGTGGCTGTCTTTCATCACCAGAACACCAAGATCGCCATCGGCGGCCTGCTCGTCGTTATTCTCTACAAGATTCTCATCGCGCATGATGTGAATGTTGTGGAGCATTTCACCCACGAATGGTCACTGATCGCCAACCTGCTCGGCCTGTTGGTCGGCTTCGAAATCCTGGCCGATCATTTCCGCCTGTCGCGGATGGCGGACCGGATTCCGGCCATCCTGCCGGATGACTGGAAGGGCGGTTTCGTCCTTCTCATGATCGTATGGGTGATGTCCGTCTTCCTCGACAACATTGCCGCTGCGATGATCGGCGCAGCCATCTCCGTCTCCATCTACCAGCACCATCGGGTTTCGGTCGGCTATCTGGCCGCGATCGTTGCCGCCAGCAACGCCGGCGGTGCCGGCAGTGTCATCGGCGACACGACGACAACGATGATGTGGATCGACGGTGTGGCCTGGACGGAAGTTCTCCACGCCTTCCTGCCCGCGTTCGTGGCCCTGCTGTGCTTCGGCATTCCGCTGTCCATCTACCAGCACCGCCGCGATCCGATCATCAAGGACGCGGTCGAAACCTATCCGATCGACTACGGCAGCCTGCTGGTGGTGGCGCTGATCCTGGTCGGAACGGTGACGACCAACGTCCTTCTGGATCTGCCGTTCGTCGGCGTTTGGATCGCGATCCTTGCCATGTCCTGGTATCGCAAACCCAACTGGCACCACGTGCCGAAAGCGGCGAAGGGCGCGATATTCCTGCTGTCCCTCGTTCTTTCCGCCAGCCTGATGCCGGTGAGCTCGCTGCCTGAAGCCTCGACGGTCGTGGTTCTGGGGCTCGGCTTCATCTCCAGCGTCTTCGACAACATCCCCCTCACCAAGCTTGCCCTCGATCAGGGCGGCTACGATTGGGGCTGGCTGGCCTACTCCGTGGGCTTCGGCGGATCGATGATGTGGTTCGGCTCTTCCGCCGGTGTGGCGGTCTCGAACGATCACCCCCGTATCCGCAACACCAAGGTGTTCGTGCGCGAAACCTGGATCATCCCGGTCGCCTTCGCCATCGGCTGGCTGTCGCTGTTCCTGCTCGGCTGGCACCCGCATCCGCCGCACAGGTAAGCACCTGGCGGTCCTGACGCTTTAACGAAAAGAAGGCCGGCACAGCGTGCCGGCCTTTGTTTTTTGTCGGTTACGCTCATGTTTCCCGCCAATCGGCGAACTATTTGATGGCCCGGCCTTTTTCTTCGAATACGACGACAAGTGATTTTGCCTCAGCCTTCTCCAGGATGGCTTCGGAATAGGTTCATACGAGCGCGGTGCGTGTCTTGCCGCTGTTGGTGGAGACCGAACGAGCTGTCGGAGGACTGCCGACCAGAGCAACCACTTCCGTTTCCGTCATGCCGCGCTGAATTTTGTCGAGTACGTTTATGTCAAAGTTGTTTCCAACCTGGGCGCATGCCGAAACCATCATTGCGATGGCGGCGCAAAACAAGGCTCTCATCAGTTACTCACATCTAAGTTATGGAAAATACGATCGAATCTAATTTGACCGTTTGGGCAGCTTTAGCGACCGGCAACTGGCCGGGTAATCCGAAAATGCTGCGGTTGTCGTGCTTTGGCGAAGCTGTTCCAGCTTGCGGAAGCAATATCACTCGCGTGATCTATGAAGATGATTAATTGGAAAGATTGGTGACCCCGGCGCGATTCGAACGCGCGACCCTCAGATTAGGAATCTGATGCTCTATCCTGCTGAGCTACGGGGCCTTGACCGGTCGATTAGCATGATTTTTCCGACAATGCGAGCCCTCCTGACGGGTTGTGGAGAGAAGGGCGTTTGCGTCACCCGGAAAGTGCCGGCCGGGGTGTTGATTTGAAATGGTGGCTTTTTGGGGGCCTGTCTTGGACTTGCCGCAATCGCTGCTTAGCACAGAAGGCGAACAGGGCAGTTCGGCACCGTGTTCCGCCCGGACCGTAGTCCCGGAACCGGCGGGAGGGGGCTGCTTGGCGGGCCCTGCGGCCGAGTGCGGTGCGGATCGGAAGGAACGGAGCTGGAGTATCGGAGACGATTGAGCCACGGGGATAAAGACGGACGGATGAAAGGCCTTGGCCGGCGGAGGGCTGGAGCGCCCGCGTCGATGGTCGTCGGCATATTTCAGTTCTTGTCCGCCTGGCACCTTGCAGCAACGGCGCAGGAGACTGAGGGCTCTTCGGCCTATGACGCCTGTGTTCCAATGGCCGTTTCCGCTGTTCCGATCGAAAACCTGGCGCCCGGCGGCCTCTTCGTCGCCGCCTCCGGCCAGCGGTTCTTCGCTTCCGATCTCCACCGGCCTCCGGAAGCCCTGCCGGCCGGAGCGGATCTTGGCCGCGGAAACACGCTTGCCGCGCCGCTCCGTTTCGAGGCGGTTCCGCTCGGACCGGAAAACCGCTGGGGCCTGATACCGGCCTGGATCGTCGTCTCGAGCGGGGACCAGCCAAGGCGGCTTTATCAGGAAGAGCAGCTCCACCAAGGCGGGGCGATGTTCGCACCGGAGCGGTCGGAAGGCCTTTGCGCCGACCGGCTTCGCCGTGCGGAAAGGGATGCGCGCATCGAAGGCGAAGGACTTTGGAATGGGGACGAGGAGCCGCCCGTCTATTCGACGGCACAGCCGGATTTGTTGCAAAAGAGGATCGGCCGGTTCGTGATTGCGCAGGGACGTATTGTTTCCCTTGGAAAAACCGAGCGCACCCGCTATCTGAATTTCGGTAAATACTGGAAAACGGATCTCACAGCTACGCTGAAGGCCTCGGACGAGGAGGCCTTCAATGCCGTCCTCGGCCGCGCCGGCTGGGGTCTGGAGGGGCTGACCGGCAAGACCGTCGAACTTCGCGGCGTGGTTCAGGACCATGACGGCCCGCTCATCACGCTCCGGCATCCGGAGCAACTGATTGTACTAGAGACTAAAAGGGCAGAACGTGCCGGCCAAGACAGTGACTGACTTCGGAAGACTTCAGGGGCCTCGCCAGAGACTCCCCCAGAGATCCCACCGGGGATCCGGGTGGAGACTGGTGCGCGGCTGGCTGCGGGCTGCTGCCGTTAGCGGTCTCGCCGTCCTCGTCGCCTCCTGCCAGCTTCTGGGCGACGGACCGACGGTCGGAACCGTCACACCGGGCACGCTTCGACCCAACCTTTCCCAGGATATCGGCGAGCGGGAACATCCGCGCGTCGTTGCCACCTATGGCGGTGTCTACAAGGACGCGGGGGCGGAGCGCGCCGTTGCCAGTGTCGTCGGCCGGCTGGTGGCAGCGTCCGACGATCCGTCCCAGAGCTACAAGATCACAATCCTGAACAGCCCGGCGATCAACGCCTTTGCGCTGCCGGGCGGCTATCTCTATGTCACGCGCGGCCTGCTGGCGCTGGCGAACGACACCTCGGAAGTCGCCGCGGTGCTCGCCCATGAAATGGCGCATGTGACTGCCAATCATGCCATCAAGCGCCAGCAGCGGGCCGAGGCCAAGCAGCTCGCCAACAAGATCCTGACCGACGTGGTGCAGGACTCCGAAGAAGCGCGCAAGGCGATCATCTCCTCCCAGCTTTCCTTCGCCCGCTTCAGCCAGGTGCAGGAACTGGAAGCCGATGCGATTGGCGTCAAGACCCTGGCAAGAGCCGGGTTCGACCCTTATGCGGCGGCCCGGTTTCTGAGGTCCATGGCGGCCTTCGCCCGCTATCAGTCGGCGGACAAGTCCGCCTCCTCCGCGCCGGACTTCCTGTCCTCGCATCCTTCAACGCCGGAGCGGCTTCAGATCTCGGTCCACTCGGCCCGTCAGATCGGCGCACCGGGCATAGGTGAGCGTGACCGGGACGCTTATCTGAACAGGATCGACGGCATGCTCTTCGGGGATGATCCGCTGGAAGGCTTCGTGCGCGGCCGCTCGTTCCTGCACAAGGCGCTCGGCATCGGGTTTACCGTGCCGTCCGGCTATATCCTGGAAAATTCGCCCGAAGCAGTACTCGCCAGCAACGGCGGCGGCACAGCCATCCGGTTCGACGGGGCAGATGTCAGCAGCTATTCCAGCCTGGTCGACTACATGAATTCGGGCTGGATCAACGGGCTGCTGCCGGAAAGTGTCCGCCAGACCACCATCAACGGCCTGCCGGGCGTGACGGGCGCGGCGATCACGCAAGGCTGGTCGTTCCGGATCGCGGTGCTGCGCATCGGTCGGACGGGCTACCGGTTCATCTTCGCCAGCCGCTCGCCCAACGATGCGTTCGATGCCGACTTCCGCCAGACCATCGAGAGCTTCACGCAGCTCACACCGACCGAGCGGGCGCGCCTGCGCTCGCTCCGCATCAAGGTGATCAAGGCGAAGCCGGGCGCGACGCCAAGGCAGCTTGCCATCGGCATGAGTGGTATCGAGCCTTCCAGACGGCTGGAGTTCTTCTCCATCCTGAACGATTTCAACCTCGACGAGTCGATCCCGGAAGGTACCGCCATCAAGCTTGTGGTGGACTGAGAAAACGTGTGCGTTCGCCAGAACCTGACTGAGATCGCACCGGTTGGCACACCACCGACTGAGAAAGCGTGCAGTCCAGGCGCAAGGCCGGAGCAAATGTCGGAGGGACGGTTTTTTTGAAAGGCGGGGGCTGCGAAGCCTGAAGGCCGGCCGGCCGTCAGGCCTGGAACACGGCCTTGTCCGATTGCCTTGCCAGGAGCGCCGACTTCAGCTTTTCCATGGCGCGGCTTTCGATCTGCCGGACGCGTTCCTTGGAAATGCCGAGCTTGACACCGAGGGACTCCAGCGTGGCGCCGTCCTCGGTGAGGCGCCGTTCCCGCACGATCTTGAGCTCGCGCTCGCTAAGCACCTGCAGCGCCGACGCCAGCCATTTGTGGCGGCGCTCGGAATCGATCTGGCCGGTAACGATCTCGTCCGGGAGCGGGGCCTCGGAAACGAGGAAGTCCTGCCTGTCGGCACTGGAGCCTTCGCTGTCGGTGACCGGGGCGTTCAGGGACGTGTCGGGCCCGGAAAGCCGGGCATTCATCAGCGCCACGTCGGATTTCTTCACGCCGATGGCATCGGCGATCTTCTGATGCAACTCGCTGTCGGTGAGCGGGGTCTGGTTGTTGGAAAGCTTGGCGCGCAGGCGGCGCAGGTTGAAGAACAAGGCTTTCTGCGAGGAAGACGTGCCCCCGCGGACGATCGACCAGTTGCGCAGGATGTAGTCCTGGATCGAGGCGCGGATCCACCAGGTGGCGTAGGTCGAAAAGCGTACCTCCCGCTCGGGTTCGAAGCGAGCGGCAGCTTCCAGCAGGCCGACATGGCCTTCCTGGATGAGGTCACCGAGCGACAGGCCGAAGTTTCTGAAGCGGGACGCCACCGCAATCACCAGGCGCATATGGGAAAGCGACAGCTTTTCCAGGGCTTTCTCGTCCCTGTCGTGACGCCAGCGGACCGCAAGCTCGCGTTCCTCCTCACGCGTGAGGTAGGGCGCGTTCATCGCGGTTCGAACCAGCTGCCGTTTCTCGCTCAGGGACATGATCTGCACTCCGATTGGATTATCGGGGTAATTACGTATCTACAGATAGGTTAGATCACTTGAGGCTACCGTTGGGAGAGAAATTGCACACATCTGCGTGATGAACGCGCGAGTAGCCGCCGCAACCGCACTTTCGGCAAGAAAAAGGGCCCGGCAAGCCGGGCCCTGTCATTCTTGACCTTGAAGAAAACCGCGATGATCAGGCGGCTTCTTCCTTGCCTTCGTCCTCGTCGACGTCGCTTTCCGCTGCGACGTCGGCTTTAGCGCGGCTCGGAGACTTTGCCAGGTTCTGCTCGATCTGCTTGACCGCTTCCGTTTCGGAACACTTGTTCACGGCTGCGATTTCGCGGGCCATACGGTCGAGAGCAGCTTCGTAAAGCTGGCGCTCGGAGTAGGACTGCTCCGGCTGGTTCTCGGAACGGTAGAGGTCGCGAACGACTTCCGAGATTGAGATCAGGTCGCCGGAATTGATTTTTGCTTCATATTCCTGCGCCCGGCGGCTCCACATGGTGCGCTTGACGCGCGGGCGGCCGCGGACGGTTTCCAAAGCCTTCTTGACCGCTGCCGGGTCGCCGAGCTTGCGCATGCCAACGGATGCGATTTTGGCGACCGGGACACGAAGGGTCATCTTGTCCTGTTCAAAAACGATAACGAGCAACTCCAAAGAGTGACCTGCAACGTTCTGTTCTTCAATGGCGGTAATCTGTCCGACGCCGTGTGCCGGGTAGACAATGTACTCACCAGTTTTAAAACCTTGACGCTGCGCGGTCTTTTTGGTGTTCGTTGCCATACTCGTATTCTCTCCTGCGCAGTTGTCGGTCTTTGCTCAAGACCGGGAACGGGCCGCGACGCGGCCCCTGTTCTTTTGCGACACGCAGCCCGACGAGCGATCCGATTTGGAACGCCTGTTGATAAGCGGCGTGTCAGGGCTGGTCAGTCGTTGCTTCCCACTTTAGAACCTTGTTCAGTCATAAGAGCTGCCGGGATCTCACGTTGCCCGGTTTCCATAGGTCCGGCGCACGTTTTTGAAGACTCCGTGTAGGGGGTTATTCTCGTGGTTGGCGACTAGCCCCCATAGATAACACAGTTTTGTGGAAAATTAAAGCGCTGCGCTTTTCAGGTGCGCAAATACCACAAGGCACCTGCAGGCTGCTCGCTTGCAGGTGTTTGAAAACTTGAGCGAAACCGACACATCTTTCGATTTCTTGCGGCAGACTGCCGCAGCCTGAAGCAGCGAATCAGGCCGGCGGATTCGGCGAGAAATACTGTTCCAGCTTGTTTTCCTTGCCGTCGAACTCTTCCGCTTCGGGCAGGGCATCTTTCTTCTCGGTGATGTTCGGCCACTTTTCGGAATATTCGGCGTTCAGCTCGATCCATTTCTCAAGACCCGGCTCGGTGTCCGGAAGAATGGCTTCGGCCGGGCATTCGGGCTCACAGACACCGCAGTCGATGCATTCGTCCGGATTGATGACGAGCATGTTCTCGCCTTCATAGAAGCAATCCACCGGGCAGACTTCAACACAGTCGGTATATTTGCACTTGATGCAATTGTCTGTGACGACGTAGGTCATCGGTATCCTCACTCGGCGCCGGAGCCCTGCCGGATGGCATATGCCATCGGCCCTTCCGGTCGCTCATGCGTGCCCGGCTCCTTCGCGAAGCCACGGGCGAAATATCCTTCGCCGCTTTGGGTATCGTTTTTGCTTCACGCGCGCAAGCGCACAGGATGACGCAATTCACGGCGATGAGAGAAAGTTATTCCGATTTCGGGCCCGGCAGCGGATTTTGCTTCACCTGGCCGAGACCCGGCCGGCGGGCCGGCCTCAACCAACGCCCTGATCGGAAAAAGACTTTTCCAGCCCTCCTACAGGGACCTCACTCGTCGCCGCGGAATTCGTCGATCTTGCGGCGATCCTTCTTGGTCGGGCGGCCGGCGCCCGGTTCCCGCTGGCCGGGGGGCGAAGGCGGAGCGGCTGTTTTCGGTGGCGGTGGTGGCGACAGATCCTCATAGAGCTTGCGGGCTTCCTCATAAGGACCCCGCCGGCTTCCGAGCGCGACGACCTTCAACACCAGGACGCGGCGCTCCAGGGCGATGGTGAGTACGTCACCCGCCCTGACCGTCTTGCTTGCCGAGGAAATCTTGTCCTTGTTGATCCTGACATGGCCCGAGGTCGCCAGCTTCTGGGCAAGAGACCGGGATTTGGTGACCCTGGCGTACCAGAGCCACTTGTCGACGCGCAGGCTGCCACCTGAAGCAAGATCGTCCGGGGCCGAAATTACTTCTTGTCCTTGCTGTCCAGATTCGCCTTCAGGGCCATCAGTGCGGCAAAGGGCGAATTCGGGTCGATCGGCTTGTCTTTCGGAGCCCTGTCGCGGCGGTTGCCGCCGTCAAAGTTCCGCTGGCCTTCCTGGCGGTTGCCCCGGTTGCCCTTCGGGCCGCCCTTGCCGAACCGCTTCTCGCCGGAAGCGCCCTTCGGGCCATGGCCCTTGCGGTCGTCGCCGCGGCGATGATCCTGACGGCCGCGCGGACGGCGGTCGTGGGGGGCCGGCCACCTCAAGAAGCCTGCCGTTGCTCTCATCCTCGCTGCCTTCCTCTGCTTGGCGTTCTCTGTTAGCGCCGACACGATGACCCGCGTTACGGGTCCGGGCGGTTCGGCCGCAGCCCCGGCTTCGGCAGCGGTCTCGCCGGAGGCTTCCGCGGAAGCTTCGGCGGTTGCCGGTTCTTCGGACAATTCGGCCGGCGCTTCGGGCGTGGCTTCAGCTTCGGCGGCAGGAGCAGCTTCCGCAACGGGTTCTGCGGCTGCGGTTTCCTCTGAGGCTTCCTCCGTCGCGGCCGGGGTTTCGGCCGCCGTGTCATCCGCGGTCACCGCCGGGACTTCCGCTTCAGCGGCCGATGCTTCAGCGGGTTTTTCCGCTTCCGCCGGTTTGAGCGCCGCCGGGCGCTGGATTTCCTTTGTTTCCATCCGGTAGCCGAGCGACTTCAGCACGGCGGTAAAGTCCTCGCCGGCACAGCCGAGCAGAGACGTCATGGCCACGGTCACCGTAAAGCCGCCGCCCTGCGCAATCGCGCCTTCCGGGGGGCTGACTTCGGCGTCGAGCGGCTTCCAGGCGATCAGCGGCCGGATGAGGTCGGCGAGGCGCTCCAGGATGTCGACGCGCACGGCGCGCGGACCGCAGACGCGGAAGCCGACGACCTTGTAAAGCGACTTGTCGATGCTTTCATCGACCGGAATGGACGTGCGGCCCGAGGCCGACAGTTGCGGCAGCTCGGTCATGCCGTTCATATCGAGCGAACCGTGCTTCAGGGCCCAGAGCTGGGCAAGCAACTGGCTCGGCGCCGGCTTCAGGAGCGCGGGCACGAAAATCGTGTAGGCGCCGAAACGCACGCCGTGCTTGCGCAGGGAAGCCCGCATGTCCTGGTCGAGCTGGCGGATTTCGTCGGAAGCTTCCTGGCGTTCCAGAATGCCCAGACCCTCGACGAGGCGGAAGGCGATGCCCCGCGCCAGGCCTTCCAGCTCCTCGCCGGTCTTGAGGTCTGTGAGCGGCTTCAGGAGTGTGTCGATCTGGGCCTTGACCCAAAGATCGAGCCGGGCCTGCACGGCCTCGCGCGCCGGGCCGTTCAGGTGCTCGTCGGCCAGCAGCAGCACGACCGGCGCCAGAACATCCTCGCCTGCGGCCAGTTTCGCGACCGGCTCGCCGCGCCAGCGGACGACACCCTCGGATGTCAGCACGAAATCGCTGTTGTCGGACTTGCCGAGCTTTTCCGCACGGGATTCGATTTCGGTGCTCAGGGCCTTCTGAGCCGCTGCGCGCACGGTCTTTCCGTCCGGTCCTTCGGCTGCCGCGTCGGGGGCAAAACGGAAGCCAAGCAGATTCCCGATGTGCTGACCTTCCACGAGCACATCACCGCTCGATGTAATTTCCGCTTCCAGCATTGCGTTCTCTCTCAAACGTCGCATCAATACACTCGTCCGCCGGTCCACGAACCGCTGTGTCAGCCGTTCGTGAAGGGCGTCCGATAACTTGTCTTCGATGCCGCGCGTCTCTCCCTGCCAGTGGGCCGGATCGGCCAGCCAGTCGGGGCGGTTGGCAACATATGTCCACGTCCGGATATGGGCAATCCGGTTCGCGAGTGTGTCGATATCACCATCTGTGCGGTCTGCGAAGGCCAATTGACGCGCGAACCAGTCGTCGGCGATCGCCTTGTCCTGTATCAGATGGGTGTAAATCGTGTTCAGAAGGTCCGCATGGTTCGCCGGTGCGATCTTACGATAGTCCGGGATTTGACATACGTCCCATAGCAATTCGACCGCTTTTGGGCCCTTTGCCATGCCAGATATTGCCGTATCGCGCAACAAATGTTCAAGAGCGGTGATGTCGTCACCGAAGGGCGCCCTGGCGAGGCCCTGCTCCTTCGGGACCAGATCCAGGCTGCGGCGCAAGTCGGCGGTGGATGAAAAATCCAGCGCACTGTTGCGCCATTGCAGCACTTTCAGGCTGTCGAAGTGGTGACTTTCGATCTGCTCGATCAGATTGTCGTCGAGCGGGTCGACCCGTCCGGTCACCCCGAACGTGCCGTCCTTGGTGTGGCGGCCGGCCCGTCCGGCGATCTGTCCCATCTCCGACGGGGTCAGCTGGCGGTACTGGTAGCCGTCGTATTTGCGGGTGCCGGCAAAGGCGATGTGGTGCACGTCGAGGTTCAGCCCCATGCCGATGGCATCGGTCGCCACGAGATGATCGACATCGCCATTCTGGAAAAGCTCGACCTGGGCATTTCGGGTGCGCGGGCTGAGCGAACCCAGGACAACCGCAGCCCCGCCCCGCTGGCGGCGGATCAGTTCGGCGATGGAATAGACTTCGTCGGAGGAAAAGGCGACGACGGCCGAGCGGGCCGGAAGGCGGGAGACCTTTTTCGATCCGGCGTATTCCAGGATCGACATGCGCGGCCGGGTGACGACGTTCAGACCCGGCAGCAGCTTTTCAAGCAGCGGGCGGATCGTCGCGGCGCCGAGCAGCAGCGTTTCGGAGCGGCCGCGCAAGTTCAAGATGCGGTCGGTGAAGACGTGCCCCCGGTCCAGGTCGCCGGCGAGCTGCACCTCGTCGATGGCGACGAACTCGGTGTCGAGGTCGAGCGGCATCGCCTCGACTGTCGACACCCAGAAGCGCGGAGCCTTGGGAATGATCTTTTCTTCGCCGGTGATCAGGGCGACCGCTTCTTCTCCGGCGCGCTCCGCGACGCGGCCATAGACCTCGCGCGCCAGAAGGCGCAGCGGCAGGCCGATCAGGCCGGACTTCTGGGCCAGCATGCGCTCGATGGCGAGATGAGTCTTGCCGGTGTTCGTCGGCCCGAGAACGGCCGTCACGGTGCGGGACCGTGCGGAAGGCGGCAGCGGCAGGTTCTGGATGCGGGGCATGAGAGTGGCTGTGATCGGCTTTCTTCCGGCAGGGCGCCCCGGGATCGGAATCCTTTCGGCGTCATGGCCTCGGGCCGGGACCCCGGGAAACGGATCCCAAGGTGCCGACCCCAAAATATGGTGCCGCGTGTCTAGCACAGCCAAGAGGGTTGTGTCCTGCTCCTTTTGGCCAATAGGTCAGGAATTTTGTCCGTAAAATAATCTGTGGAGAACGACTCTGGAACAAACCGGAACCGAATCGCTGACTCACGCGGATTCCGGATTTGTTCCCTACGACATGTGGTTGAAGGCGGTGGAATGGCCACGAAATCCTGAATCTGGCCAATAACTTGAGTCGAGGGCGGAAGGTGCGCTCGATTCAGTCCGGAATCGTGTCAATGGTTAATTTAAAAATAATCCCGGGCACATGCGCCGGGCGAGTCCGGTTTACCTTTGGACACAGGGTGAACGAATCCCGGACGAATCGCTGACTCCCGGCGGTTTCTGGTTTGTTCTTACAAGATGTAGTAGTCTGTCCGGGTCCGGCACAGATGCTGCCGGGGCGCGCTGTTGCGTTGCGGCCCGTGGTGAAAGATGCCCGTTTTTGTTCTGTGCCAGATTGGGCCGGGTCAAAAATCCGGTTTTTTGAGCTCGAGGAGGCAGGATTCGACGGATATTGCTGCGGTGCAAATATTTTTCGAAGCCGCCGTTTCTGTCGGTTTAAATCGGATAAGTGTTCGTTTTCCGAGCTTTACAGGTGCAGGCGCAAAAAAATTTTCCCGGTGAAAAAAAGGACATAACGTCTGCCCCTTTTCAAGCGCCTCCGGCCAAAGTAGAAATCTTGCCGAAACCGGCATCGGTGCTTGCGCAATATTAGGGGGAATAGGCGTTTGGCGATAAGAAAAATTCTCGTTGCAAACAGGTCCGAAATCGCGATCCGGGTGTTCCGGGCGGCCAATGAGCTCGGCCTGAAGACCGTCGCCATCTATGCGGAACAGGACAAGCTTGCCCTGCACCGCTTCAAGGCGGACGAGGCCTATCAGGTCGGCAAGGGGCTCGGGCCCATCGAGGCCTATCTTTCCATCGACGAGATCATCCGTGTCGCCAGGCACTCGGGCGCCGACGCCATCCATCCTGGCTACGGCCTCCTGTCGGAAAGTCCGGAATTCGTGGATGCCTGCGAGGCCGCGGGCATCACCTTCATCGGGCCGAAGTCGGACACCATGCGCCGGCTCGGCAACAAGGTGGCCGCGCGCAACCTTGCCATCGAGGCGGGCGTGCCGGTCATGCCGGCAACCGACCCGCTGCCGGACGATCTGGACGAGATCAAGAAGCAGGCGCTTGCGATCGGCTATCCGGTAATGCTGAAGGCCTCATGGGGCGGCGGCGGACGCGGCATGCGCGTCATTCCGGACGAGGCGACGCTGGCCAAGGAAGTCCTGGCCGCCAAGCGCGAGGCCAAGGCGGCTTTCGGCAAGGACGAGATCTATCTGGAAAAGCTCGTCCAGCGCGCGCGCCATGTGGAAGTGCAGATCCTCGGCGACGGTGAAAACGTGGTTCACCTCTATGAACGCGACTGTTCGATCCAGCGCCGTCACCAGAAGGTGGTCGAGCGGGCGCCGGCGCACTATCTCGATCAGGCAAAACGCGACGAGCTCTGCGAATACGGGCTGAAGATCGGCCGGGCGGTGAACTATCGCGGTGCGGGCACCGTCGAGTTCCTGATGGATGCGGACACGGGCGCGGTCTACTTCATCGAGGTCAATCCGCGCGTTCAGGTGGAACATACGGTGACGGAGGAAGTCACCGGCATCGACATCGTTCAGGCGCAGATCCGGATCTGCGAGGGTGCGAAGATCGGCACGCCCGAAAGCGGCGTTCCTGCGCAGGAGAGCATCCGTCTCAACGGCCATGCCCTGCAGTGCCGCATCACCACGGAAGATCCGGAACAGAACTTCATTCCGGACTATGGCCGTATCACCGCCTATCGCGGCGCGACCGGCTTCGGCATCCGCCTCGACGGCGGCACCGCCTATTCCGGCGCGGTGATCACCCGTTTCTACGATCCGCTCCTGGAAAAGGTCACCGCCTGGGCTCCGACGGCGGAAGACGCGCGCAAGCGTATGGATCGCGCCTTGCGCGAATTCCGTATCCGCGGCGTTGCCACCAACCTGGTGTTCCTGGAAAACATCATCGGCCACAAGGCTTTCAAGGCAAACGACTATACCACCCGGTTCATCGACGAGACGCCGGAACTCTTCGCGCAGACCCGGCGCCAGGACCGGGCGACCAAGCTCCTGACCTATATCGCCGACGTCTCGGTGAACGGCCATCCGGAAACCAAATCGCGCGCTCGTCCGCCGAAAGACGTCGCGGCGCCGGTTATCCCGGATTTCGGCGACGACAAGCCGGCGGGCACGCGTCAGCTGCTGGACCAGCTCGGCCCGAAGGGCTTTGCCGACTGGATGAAGGCTGAAAAGCGGGCGCTGGTCACCGACACCACCATGCGCGATGCCCATCAGTCGCTGCTGGCAACGCGCATGCGCAGCCACGACATCGTCAGCATCGCCGATGCCTATGCGGCGGGCCTGCCGTCGCTGTTCTCACTGGAGTGCTGGGGCGGGGCGACCTTCGATGTCGCCATGCGCTTCCTGACGGAAAGCCCGTGGGAACGCCTGCATCAGGTCCGCGAAAAGGCGCCGAACATCCTGCTGCAGATGCTGCTGCGCGGCTCCAACGGCGTCGGCTACACCAATTACCCGGACAATGTGGTCAAGTTCTTCGTCGCCCAGGCGGCCGAGAACGGCATCGACCTCTTCCGCGTCTTCGACTGCCTCAACTGGGTGGAGAACATGCGGGTGTCGATGGACGCGGTCCAGGAGGCGGGCAAGCTCTGCGAGGGCGTGCTCTGCTACACCGGCGACATGCTGGACAGCGCCCGTCCGAAATACGACCTGAAATACTATGTCGGCCTCGCCAGGGAACTGGAAGCGGCCGGCGCCCACATTCTCGGCGTCAAGGACATGGCCGGGCTCTGCAAGCCTGAAGCGGCCAGGATCCTGATCAAGACCCTGAAGGAAGAAGTCGGCCTGCCGATCCATTTCCACACGCACGACACCTCCGGCATCTCCGCGGCCACCGTTCTGGCGGCGGTCGAGGCGGGGGCCGATGCGGTCGACGCGGCCATGGACGCGCTGTCCGGCCTGACCTCGCAGCCGTGCCTCGGTTCGATCGTCGAAGCCCTGCGCGGCAGCGAGCGGGATACCGGGCTGAATGCCAAGACCATCCGGCAGATCTCCTTCTACTGGGAAGCCGTGCGCACGCAGTATCGGGCGTTCGAGAGCGACCTGCGTTTCGGCGCCTCGGAAGTCTACCTGCACGAAATGCCGGGCGGCCAGTTCACCAACCTGAAGGAACAGGCCCGTTCGCTCGGTCTTGAAACCCGCTGGCATGAAGTGGCGCAGGCCTATGCGGATGCCAACCGCATGTTCGGCGACATCGTCAAGGTGACGCCGTCCTCCAAGGTGGTCGGCGACATGGCGCTGATGATGGTCAGTCAGGGCTTGAGCGTTGCGGAGGTCGAGGATCCGGCCAAGGACGTCGCCTTCCCGGACAGCGTTGTCAAGATGCTCCACGGCGATCTCGGCCAGTCTCCGGGTGGCTGGCCCGAAGCCCTGCAGAAGAAAGTGCTGAAGGGCGAAAAGCCGATCACCGTGCGGCCGGGATCCCTGCTGAATGACGCCGACCTCGACGCCGAGCGCAAGGATGCCGCTCAGAAAACCGGACGCGACATCAGTGACACGGATCTTGCCGCCTATCTGATGTATCCGAAGGTCTTCGTCGACTTCGACAAGGCCCAGCAGCAATACGGGCCCACTTCCGTCCTGCCGACCCCGGTCTATTTCTATGGCCTGGAAGCGGGGGACGAGATCCTTGTGGATCTCGAGCCCGGCAAGACCCTGGTGGTGCGCTGCCAGGCGATCGGCGAAACGGACGAGAAGGGCGAAAAGAAGGTCTTCTTCGAGCTCAATGGCCAGCCGCGCAGCGTCAAGGTTCCGGACCGGGCGCATGGCGCCACGGGCGTGGCCGCGATGCGCAAGGCGGAAGACGGCAATGCCGCCCATGTCGGCGCGCCGATGCCGGGCGTCATCTCCACGGTGGCGGTAACAGCCGGCCAGGACGTCACCGCGGGCGATGTGCTGGTTTCCATCGAGGCGATGAAGATGGAAACGGCGCTCCACGCGGAACGCGACGGCAAGGTCAAGGAAGTGCTGGTCTCGCCAGGCTCCCAGATCGACGCAAAAGACCTTCTGGTCGTCTTCGAAAGCTAAGAGAAGCGGCCGCCCCGAGGACAGTTCGGAGCGGCTTTGGCTTTCTCGCAGTCCCCGTCAAGGTCATCCCGGACGCAGCGTAGGGAAGATCCGCGATCGGGAACGAGGGCTGACGAACGAATGGCGACAGCTGAAGGCCTGTGCCTCCCCGATCCCGGCTCGCGCTTCGCTTGGCCGGGATGACGAAAGCCAATTTCACACCCGCTCCCGTGCCATCTCCAGCAACTTGCGGACCGTGTTCACGTTGCGGGCGGTGCCGGGCTTCAGTGCCGGGAGTTTCAGTTTCGACCGTCCCTGGCCGTTCGGATAGTGAATGACGATTTCGCTGCCGAGAACCACGGCTTCCTCGCCGTCCGGCGCACACATGCCTTCAAGGGCGCCCATCGACGCTTCTTCGGGAAGGAACGTCACCAGCAGCTGACTGGGCGTAGCATCGGGAAAGGGCATCCGGGCGCAAAGGGCTTCCAGTTCAGGGAGCGATCGCAGGAGAACGCCCGGCGTTTTGCCGAAATAACGGGTCAGAACTTCGGTGAGGCGGGCCAGCGCATCCTCTGCCGGTAACCCGGTGCTGAAAACCAGATTGCCGCTCTGGATGTAGGTGGCGACGTTCTCGAAACCGATCTCTTCCGCCATAGACCTGAGGTCGGCCATCGGCAGTTTCCCGGTTCCGCCGACATTGACGGCGCGCAGAAGCGCAACAAAAACGGTCATCTGAAATCTCTTGAATTGAAAGAGTGGAGTGAAGCGGGGGGTGGGGGG
>JBNKGB010000050.1:27183-30574 GCA_050289605.1 Roseibium sp.
CCCCCCCCCCCCGGGACCATGATTGAAACGCAGTTATTCCGCCGCCTTCAACACACCTTGCCGAACGGGGGTAGCGGCCGTGCCGATCCACAGATTCAGGAACCCGTCGAGCCATTTTTTGACAGCAGGGTCGTAGACGAAACGGCCGGCGAAATGGTCGCGACGCTTCTGGGCACCGGGCAGCTCCATGCGCGGCGCACCCTTGGTGGTCCAGCGGACCATCATCTGGTGGGTCAGTTCCGGGTGAAACTGTATGCCGAAGGCGTTGGACCCGACCCGGATGGCCTGGTTCGGATAGGTCGGGCCGCCGGCCAGCAGTTCGGCCCCCTTGGGCAAGTCGAAGCCTTCCCGGTGCCACTGGTAGACCTTTTTCGGCCAGTCCATCAGGCTCCGGCCCGCAGGGGTCGGCAGCAAGGGGTAGTAACCGATCTCGACCAGCTCGTCATGATGGCCGCACACGGAGCCCCCGAGATGCCTGACCATCATCTGGGCACCGAGGCAAATGCCTAGAAAGGGCTTTTCCTCCCGGAGCGGCACGCCGATCCAGTCGATTTCCTTGTGAATGAAGCCGTCAGGGTCATTGGCGCTCATGGGGCCGCCGAAAATGACCGCACCGGCATGATCGCACATGGTCTTCGGCAGGCTGTCGCCAAAGCGCGGCTTGCGGATGTCGAGGGAAAATCCGCGCTTGATCAGCTCCAGGCCGACGCGGCCCGGGGAAGAGTGTTCCTGATGCAGAATGACCAGGACCTTCGGATGGTTCTTCGCAGGATCGGTTCGAAAAAGCATGGAGTTAATATGAGGGAGCCTTCTGCAAAAATCGAGTCCCGTTCCCTGCGCACCCTGCGCAAATGATCGCCCTTTGACGCCCAGGACTTGGGCGCCGGACAGAACCTAGCCCTGCTCGTCCGTGTCGGGCGCGGTTTGGGCGACCTTGTGCCGGAGCGTCATCCGGTCCCGGGTCGAAACGCCGAGCAGTTCGGCGACGCGCCAGATGGTATTGTCCTCGAACTCGTGGACGTGGCCGTCCGCATAGACGATTTCCCACATCATCTCGACAATGGCCAGGCGTTCGGCCTCGTCCGTCGAGCGCTTGAGCACCGAAGTGAAGCCGTAAAGGTCGACCGCCTCCTCGTCGCGTTGCTTCGCCGCCGCGATGAGCTCGGTGGTTTCCTTGTCGGTGAGTTCATAGTGTTTCTGGAGAATCTGGCGGAGTTTTTCGCTTTCGCTGTCCTCGATGACGCCGTCGACATCGATCAGATGGAACAACAAGGCCGCCGCCGCCAGGCGCTTGTCGTCTTCGGCGAAGGTCTTTTCACCACTGCTGCCAAAGGTGAGTTCGCGAACAAAGCTTTTCAGCGCGTTGAGCATGAGTGTCCAGTCCTGTCGACCGGCCGCCCATCCGGCCGGTCCTTTTATTGCTACCTCATTCCACCTTTACCATCAAAGGGTTGATGACGGCTTTAGATTCCAGAGGTGGGAATTAAATCCGGCATTCTAAAGTCAACTTTTTTGAATTGTTCTAAAGTATTGATTTTTTTGATTTTATAACTTGACTTTTATCCTCATAAAATGATTTGTCCCTTCCCGGCGCGGCAAGACAGGCCGTGCTTGCAGTCGTATCTTTCCTGCGCGGGCCGAACACCGCCGCAGGCCGTATCAACCTTGGGGCGAAACGATGAACAGCTTTAAACTCGGACTCCTGGCGGCAACCGCCATGCTGACCACGCCGGTCCTCGCGGCCACGCCGGCCGACGTTCTGACGACCTACGGCGACATCGCCCAGGCGAAATACGCTGACGCGGTCACCACCGCGAAAACGCTCCAGTCTGCAGTGGACCAGCTCATCGCAGAGCCGACCGATGCGAACCTGGAAGCGGCGCGCGCTGCCTGGAGAGACGCACGCACGCCCTATCAGCAGACGGAAGCCTTCCGTTTCGGCAATGCCATTGTCGACGATTGGGAAGGCAAGGTAAATGCCTGGCCGCTGGACGAAGGCCTGATCGACTACGTCGACGTGTCCTATGGCGAGGAATCGGAGGAAAACGAATTCTACGTTGCCAACATCATTGCCAACCCGGTTCTCAAGGTCGGCGGCGAGACCATCGACGCAACCGTCATCACGCCGGATCTGCTGGCGAATGCGCTGCAGGAAGCCGGCGAGGTCGAGACCAATGTGGCGACCGGCTACCATGCGATCGAATTCCTGCTCTGGGGACAGGATCTGAACGGAACGGATGCCGGTGCCGGCAACCGGCCGGCCAGCGACTTCGATCCGGCCAACTGCACCGGCGGCAATTGCGAACGTCGTATCCAGTATCTGCGGGCGGCAACGGATCTGCTGATTTCCGATCTGGAAGAAATGGCCGCTGCCTGGAAAAAGGACGGTGCGGCCCGCGAAGAGCTGGCTTCCAAGGGTGAGCAGGGCGGCCTCGCCACGATTCTCACCGGCATGGGCTCGCTTTCCTACGGCGAGCTTGCGGGCGAGCGCATCAAGCTCGGCCTGATGCTGCACGATCCGGAAGAGGAGCAGGATTGCTTCTCCGACAACACCCATATGTCGCATTACAACGATGTGATCGGCATCCGGAACGTCTATTTCGGCACATACAAGAGCCCGTTGGGCAATGACGTGTCCGGCCCTTCGCTGGCCGACCTAGTCGCGGAAAAGGATCCGGCGCTGGCGGAGGAGATGGAAGCCAAGCTCGATGCAACGCTGGCCGCGCTTGAAATCATGAAGGCACGTGCCGACGGCGGCGAGGCCTATGACCAGATGATCGGCGAAGGCAACGACGAGGGCAATGCGATCGTCCAGGCCGCCGTCGACGCCCTGGTCGACCAGACCACCTCCATCGAACGCGTCGTCAAGGCTCTCGAGCTCGACGATATCGCCTTCGAAGGCTCCGACAGCCTGGACAATCCGGGATCCGTTTTCGAGTAACAGCTTTCGCCGGGCAGCGTCTTGCCGCCCGGCATTTGCCTTCCGCGCAAAGGGGAGCTGCGGAAGGCCGTCAGGATGCGATGGACGAATGGGGTCTTTCCCGAAAATTGTCGCCGCGGGCGCCGTTCTTGTCTGCCTTGCGGCCGCACCGGCCGCAGCGGACGGGCCGCTTGCCCATCGCGACGATCTTTCTGACGCAGACCGCGCCAAGGTTGCGAAGGTCCTGCGGGGGCCAGCGGGCTTCGAACGCCCGGAACCTTTCGAGCTCATGCAGGGTGGCGCCGGAACCTCCACAAGACGTCCGGACAGGGATGCCTATTCCCATGCCAACGCCAATCTGACCTTCGAGGAACAGCACATATTCAAGGTCGGCAACGGAATTTTCAAAAAACTCTGGGCCTCCTCGCCCTCGTCGACACAGGCTTCCGACGGGTTGGGGCCTCTCTATAA
>JBNKGB010000051.1:0-30211 GCA_050289605.1 Roseibium sp.
CGCATGGCAGGACGAGTTGCAGCAGCTCGGGAATGTCGAAGGGCAAAATCTGGAGGTCCGGATCTTGGTTGCCGACAAGGCCCGGCTTGGCGAAACGATTGCCGATCTGTCGTCATTTCGCCCGCATGCGGCCTTCGTCCCGGCCCAGACCATCGTCGGCCTGCTCAAGAAGGCGAAGGTCTCAACGCCGATCGTCACGATCGTGATAGATCCAGTGGGGTACGGGTTGGCCGCGAGCCTTGCCCGTCCCGGCGGAAACATCACCGGTTTCACCCTCGATGCCGGAATGGAAACCATGGCCAAGCGCATGTCGCTCCTGAGAGAAATCGTTCCTTCGGCGTCGAACATGGCGATCCTGATTCTCCGCCCCTATTGGGAGGGACGTTCCCGGACGGACTTCCAGCAGGTTGGAGAGCAACTCGGTGTGACGATAATCGGCGCCCCTATCGACTCGAAGATGAGCGAGAAGGATTATCGGCAGACCTTTGCCGATGTGGTCCACGCCGGAGGCGATGCCCTTTATGTGACACCTGCTCCGGAGAACCTCGCCTATCGGCGGCTGATCGCAGATCTCGCGATTGAATCCAATTTGCCAAGCGTGAATTTCTACCGGGAATACGTCGAGGCGGGCGGACTTTTGGGATACGGGCCCGACATAGTGGATGCCTACCGTCGGGCAGCGGGTTATCTCGATCTTATCTTCAAGGGGGCAGATCCCGCCGGAATGCCGTTTCAGCAGCCGACGAAATTCGATCTCACAATCAATCTTCAAACGGCAAAGGCGCTGGGTCTCACCGTCCCGCCGTCCATGCTTGCGCTTGCCGATGATGTGATCGAATGACGGAGCGCCCCGTTCCTCCCGAGGAGACGGCGGCACCCGTTGCCCGGCAGCCGGGCCAAGGGCGTTTGTTCCGCAAATACGCCCTTCTTTTTGGTTCTGCGGTATCCGCGGCCCTGCTGGCGAGCGGGCTGGTGCAGATCTGGTTTGCCTACCAGGAGCAGACTGCCTTTCTCATCCGCCTGCAACATGAGCAGGCCACGGCCGCCGCCGGCAAGATCGGCCAGTTTATCGGCGAGATCGAGGACCAGATCGGCTGGACCATGCAATTGCCGTGGATTGCCGGAACCTTCGAACAGCGCCGTTTCGATGCCCAGCGCCTGTTGCGTCAGGTGCCGGCCGTCACCGAACTCATGCAGCTCGACGGCAGCGGCCGCGAGCAACTCAAGGTGTCCCGTCTGGCGATGGATATCATCGGCGGTGGCCGGGATTACTCCGGCGACCCGAGATTCTCGGAAGCCGTTGAACATGGAATGTGGTTCGGACCGGTTTATTTCCGACAGCAGTCGGAGCCCTACATGACAATTGCCGTCGGGGGCAATCGCCGTGCGGCAGGGGTCAGCGTGGCGGAGGTCAATCTCAAGTTCATCTGGGACGTTGTCTCGCGTATCCGGGTCGGCCGCCACGGCACCGCCTACGTTGTCGACGGCGAGGGCCGCCTCATTGCCCATCCCGATATCGCGCAGGTTCTCAGGAATACCGATCTTTCCGGTCTTGCCCAGGTGCATGCGGCAAGCCAGGCGGAGACCGCAGGCGCCCTGCGGACCGTAACGAAGGCGCGCGATCTTGCAGGTCAGCCCGTGCTCGCAGCCTTTGCGCCCATTCCGCCGCTCGACTGGCACGTGTTCGTCGAACTGCCGGTGGCCGAAGCCAACCAGCCGATCTATGCTGCCGTGAAACGCTCGCTGGCTCTTCTTTCGGCGGGCCTTGTGCTCGCGGTTCTCGTCGCCCTGTTGCTGGCGCGGCGCATGGTGGTGCCCATCCGCACGTTGCAGCAGGGCGCCCGGCATATCGGCGAGGGGGATCTGAACCAGCGCATCAGCATCACCACGGGTGACGAGCTGGAGGACCTGGCCGGCCAGTTCAATCAGATGGGCGAAAAACTGCAGCAGCTTTACCGAAACCTCGACCGCGTGAGCCAGCTCAAACGCTACTTTTCTCCGCAGCTTGCCGAGATGATCGTGTCTTCCGGCGACACCATCCTCGGTCAAAGCCGCCGCCGGGAGATTACCGTGATCTTTTGCGACCTCAGGAACTTCACGGCCTTTTCCGCTTCCGCGGCTCCCGAAACGGTCATGCAGGTGCTTGCCGACTACTACAAGGGCCTTGGCGCGGAACTGCGCTGCAGCGAAGCGACCATCGGGCATTTCGCCGGCGACGGACTTATGGCCCTCTTCAACGATCCTCTGCCTTGCCCCGACCACCAGCTGCGTGGACTGGAAACTGCCGTGGCGATGCAAAAGGAAATCGGCAAGCTGGTCGAGGAATGGAACCGGAGGGGTTTCAATCTCGGCATCGGTATCGGCATCGCCTCCGGTTACGCGACCCTCGGCCATATCGGGACAGAAGACCAGTTCCACTACACCGCGATCGGGCCGGTCGTGAACCTCGCTTCGCGCCTGTGCGACGAAGCGGAAAATGGCGAGATCCTCATGGACGAAGAGGTTCGGGCAGCAACCGCGGAAGTGGCAACGACACAAAAGTCGGCCGACCGGCGGCTGAAGGGCTTTCCCAGGCCGGTCGCCGTCTACCGCCTGCTCGCGATGGAATGAGATATTGACCGCCGACCGACCTTCTTGTACCGGCAATGCCGCTCGCAAGGATTTCCGGGTTTCATTTCAACCAGGATGCTGACCCTTACCCCAACCTGCTCTTGAAGATCACGCCGTCTTTCATGATCAGGTCGAAGTTCTGCTCGGCATCCGCCACCAGATCGAGATCCTCAAGCGGGTTGCCGTTGACGAGGAGCAGATCGGCATAGGCGCCGTCCCTGATCACGTCGATCGGGCCGTCCCGGTAGGGGGTACGGGGTCCGGACAGGGCCAGAAGCTCGCCGGCATCGCCCGTTGCCTGGCGCAGCGCCTCGGCGGGCGTGAGCGCCGCGCAAGCCTGCCGCGACCCAATCCGTCGGCTCCGGACGCGACCCGATTCCGCCCGCTCCGGTCGGCGGCGGCAATTCCGGCGAGCGCAAGGGACCGCTCAACCTCTTCCGCAATCTCTTCGGCGGCTGACGGGACTTGCTTTTCTACCGGCAAGAGCTTGTCTTGTGAGCCGGCCTCCGGCCGGTCCAGCCTCAACGCCCGCTGAAGCAGTCCGTACCGGCCGGATTGGGACAGGGCCTTGTATCAGACCCGGCTGACGAACCAGACGTTCATCGGGTCGTGCGGCAGGACGTGGCGGGTGACAGAAGCAAAACCTGCATCCTCCAGCATCCGTTCGGCCGTCTCCCAGCCCCACATGGTGCCGAGCCCGATACCGCCCTGACCGATCGAAACCGGAGTGCAATGGGCGCAGGAGACGGCGTAGAGCAGCGACGCCATAGGGAAGTCCATGTTCTTTTCCAGACACGCCGAGCCGCCGATGTCCTGCATCAGATAGACTCCGCCGGGTTTCAGCGAGGTCTTCAGGCCGCGGATCAACCCCTCGGGATCCTTCTGGTCGTGCACCGCATCGAAGGACGTGACGAGATCGAACCTTCCCGGTTCGCAATAGCCGGTCAGGTCGCGCTGCGCGAAGGTGACGTTCGACAAACCCGCGATCAACGCGCGATTGCGGGCATGGTCGATCGCGTCGGCACACAGGTCATATCCAGTGAACCGGCTCGCCGGATAACGCTCTGCCAGAGCGATCAGTACGTGCCCCCGGCCGCAGCCCGCATCCAGCACCTCGATGCCTTTTGCAAGGCTTGCATCAATCCCCTCGACAAGGGGCAGGATCACCTCGAACAGGCCGTCCTTCACCGTCTGGTCGCTGTCTTCCGCCATGATCTGGTGGAAGCAGGGATAATCGGAATATCCGGTGCCTTCGCCGGTCTCCAGGCAATGCTGGATCCGGTCTTCGAGTTTGCCCAGAAGCGTGACGTGCTGCGCATAGACCGCCAGATTTCCGAGCGCAGCGCCCGGTACCAGGCAGTCCGCGTGCGCATCGGGCAGGTGATAGGTACGGTGTGCAGGGTCATAGTCGACGATGCGACCCGTGACCATCACGGCAAGCCATTCGCGCACGTAGCGCTCGGCAAGACCGGCGCGGCGGGCAATCTCTTCACTCGTGGCGGGCGGCTGTCCCGCGAGCGCCGTGAAGAGGCCCGCGCGGTGTCCGACAGACAGCATGGCGGCAACGGCGCCCGCGTCAAGAAGGGTTCCGACGCGTTCGGCGAAGGCTTCGGAACGTGTTCTGGTGACAGTCATCTCGTTCATTTCGTTTCTCCTGTCGTTGAAAAGTTGATCCGGGCTTCGCCAATCCCGATTGCGGGCTGGGCCCCGGCCAGAGCTGCCTTTTGCCCGGTGTGTCTGTTGGAGCGTGTCCGTGTTGGCGAAACTTGCGCGGCAATAACTCCGGCGATCCGGTCGGCGGCGATCCGGGCTGCGTCGAAATAGCCGGTAAAGAGCGGCCGGAACCCGGTGAACCAGAGCCCGGGATGAGCAGGATCCGGTTCTCCCATCGGGTGGGTCGGCTGGCCATCGGTTCCCAGCACACCAAGCGGGCCGAGAAGCGTTTCCAGCCCGGAGCGATACCCCGTCGCAGCAATCACCACATCGGGACTGCATTGGCCTCCCCCCGCCAGGATCACACGTCCGCGGTCGAAACGCTCGACCTCTGAGACCACCTGCAGCCGACCGCTCTTCAGCTCGCGAACGAAACCGTCGTCGATGGCAAAGGCAACTCCGTCACGCACAAGCCGCGTGCCACCGCCGTCCGGATGGCTCTTCAGGCCGTAGCGGGCGAGGTCGCCCAGAAAGAGGCGTTGGGTGAGCTTGAAGGCCGGATTGACGAGACCAAGGGGCATGGCCGCAAAAAGGCGCGCCAACCGGTGAAGCGGAAAGCCGAGAACGCGCGTGGGAACGACTGCCGGTCCATGCCTGACCGATACCAGAACCTCCGCCGGCGCATGCCGCGACAGGTGGTTGAGCACGTCCGCCCCGGAATTCCCGGCTCCGATGACCAGAACCCGCTTCCCGTTGAACCGTGAAACATCACCAAGTTCGGCGGCGTGCAGGAACGCACCCGTGAAATCCGCGCGCCCGGGCCAGTCGGGGATGTAGGGAACCCGGTCGCGTCCGGTCGCAAAAACGACATGCGCGGCATCAAGATTTCCCCAGTTCGTTTCAACGCGCCAAGTCCTGCCCTGGCGGGCGATGCCGGTCACTTCCGTGCCATAACGGATTTCCGCGCCAAGCCCGTCCGCGTAGCGTTCAAGGTGTTCAACAACGGTGTCGCGCCGCAGGAATGGGCCATCACTGCGAGGCGCTTCCTGGCCCGGCAACCGGGCAAAGTGGCGATGGATGTTCAGGCGGAGCGCGGGGTGGCGCGAACGCCATGGCTCGCCAACCCGTTGGCGCGCTTCGAGCACTTTGACCGGGACGCCCCTGTCCGCAAGGACCCTTGCACAGGCAAGCCCCGACAATCCGGCGCCGATCACGATGACCGGCATTTCGCTGGTCGGTTCCATGGAAGATCTCCTTCTGACCATCAGTTCATTGACCAAGGAGATGGACGAAAGCCACACAAAGAGATAGAAGGAGAAAAGAATGAACCGGTGATTTTCGGACGCATTATCGATGAAAAACGATCAAAAGCCGCTTCAAACGGTAGTTATCGGCAGTCCTCATGCTGGAACAGCAACGGTATTTTCCATCCTCGACGTACTGGCATCCGTCGGGCGTGACTGGGAGTTCCTGCACGGCACGCCGCCGACACCGGCACCATTCGCCGTAAGTTACAGAACCACGAATGGCGCACCCTACTGGGACCTGAACGGTCGCCGGATCACGCCCGATGCGGCCCTGGACGAACGTCCCAGGCCGGACCTAGTCATCGTGCCGGAAATGCAATTCGATCCGAACCGGCCTTTGCCCGAGGATCTTGTGGAGCTTTCCCGATGGATCGCGACGCCCCACGCAGAAGGGGCGACCGTGGCCTCGGTCTGCTCTGGAGCGCTTGTGCTCGCCGAAGCCGGTCTACTTGACGGCTGCGAAGCCACGACGCACTGGGCATTTGCCGACCTGCTTGAGCGCGACTACTCGCGGGTCAATGTGCGACGCGAGCGCATCCTTGTGCCGGCCGGCGAGGGGCACCGGGTGATCACCGCAGGTGGCGCCTCTGCATGGGAAGATCTCATGCTTTACCTGATCAGCAGGTTCGCCGGGGCCGAAGCGGCGCGGCGCATAGCCAAACTTCACCTGATCTCACCGCACGGCGACGGGCAATTGACATATGCTTCGCTTACCGCCGGGCGCCAGCACGAGGACCGGACGGTGTGCGAAGCCCAGCTCTGGGCGGCCGACAATTACGCATGTCCGACACCTGTCGCGGAGATGGCCACCCGCAGCGGCCTGTCCGAACGGGGCTTTCTGCGCCGGTTCCGCCGTGCGACCGGCCAGTCACCAGCCGATTACATTCAGAGCCTGCGGGTCGAGGAAGCCAAGCAGTTGCTCGAGACGACCGACATGACAGTGGAAAGCATTGCGGAGGAGGTTGGCTATTCGGAACCCTCAAGCTTCCGGTCGGCCTTTCGTAGACGGGTGGGCGTCTCCGCTTCAGTCTACCGCAGAAAATGGCGCATTCTTTCTACAGTCGGCACTGTATAAGCCAGCGCAAGGTGCCCTGGCAAAGTCGCGGGAAACAAGGTATCGGCGGAAATCGCCGGCTCGGCAATCGATCCGTCGGGACATAGACCGGACCCTGTCGGCGCGCATGGGACCCTCCATATCGGCGTCCGTTTCAACACCATCTCATTTCCTGCTATCATTTCCGGCCTTATCGCCCACTCGGGAGTGGGCGCACTCAAATGTCCTTAGTTAAACATACAACCGCCGATTCATTCGGCGGTGGGCCCCCGAGAAAGGGAGGACATAGGCGATGATCGCATCCAAAGTTCTACCGATCCTGATGCTCTCGGCAGCGAGCGCATCCTTCGGCGTCATCGGCCCCCTGGCCGATGAAAAACCCGAGCAGACTGCAGAAGCCCCGAAAGCGAAAAGCACCTTGCTCCTCGAGCAAAAACTGGAGGGCCTGCCTGGATACGTGGTGCAGGTGGTTCTGGTCGAAGGGCCTCCCGGTTGGGTCGGCGGCAAGCACTATCATCCGGGCCACATTTTCGGATACATCCTGGAAGGCAGCTACGAGTTCAACTTCGACAACATGAAATCGCGGACCGTCGGCCCCGGCGAGGTGTTTTACGAGACCCCGAATTCCGTCATGCGCTCAAAAAACGGCAGCGACTCGAAATGGGTGCGTGACGTCGTGTTCCATATAAAGCGCGAAGGAGATCCGGCCGCCGTGAGCGTGGACTAACGCAGCTTTCGTTGTTCACGCTATCGGGTGTAGGGCCTGTCCATCGGGATGCCCGCTTGCATCAATGAGTCCATGACCGCGTTTCGGTCTTTCTCGTGCGCAAAATTCCGGATCAGCCAGAACGACCGCAGATGCGTGCCTGGGTAGCGGTCAAACAACCGGGTCAGGGTCGACCTTTCTTCGGCAGTGCGTCCGAGCTTGTGGTAGGACGCTGTCAGCACGACCAGCCCGGCATCGTCGATGGGGCCGCCTTGCGCAGCATTATCCTCGAAGGCGGATACGGCCGCTTCGTACCTGCCGGCCGCAAACTCGGCCAGGCCAAGGTAGTTCAGATAGGGGCTGCCTGCATAGGGGTTCAGCCGAATGGCGGACCGGATGTGCCCGATGGCTTCGTCCGGCCGGCCCAGAAAGACAAGAAACAGTCCGAGACGGCCGTGAGAAGCTGCGTTGCTCGGCGAGGCCTGCATGATCTGCTCCAGCGTCGCCACCGCCTCGCTTTGTCTGCCAAGGGCGAATTGTGCGTCCGCAAGCGCCAGTCTTGCAAGTTCGTCCCGCGGATCGAGTTCAAGTGCCCTTTCCGCAAACCTTAAGGCATTCGCCCGATCGGCATCGGGTGTCGTCGCGTAGCCGCGCAACACGCTGAGAGAGTAGGTTTTCGACAAACCGGCATAGCCGCCCGGAAAGTCCGGTTCCCGGGCAACCAGATCTTCAAAGAGCTCCCGGGCACGGGTCAGGTCGGGTCTGGTGGCGAAGTATTCCGGCAGCAAGGTACCCGCACGCGTGAACAACCTGTAACTGGGGGCTGAAAGGCCGTGAGCGTTGTCCGGTCTTTGTCCTTCTCCGGCTTCCAGCTTCACCGCAAGTTCCGAGACAACACTATCGACAACCCTGTTCTGCAGGGCGAGCAAATCGTCGATTTCGCCGACATACCGTTCCGCCCACAGATGATAGCCGTTGATCGCATCTATCAACTGCGCATTGATGCGAACGGTCTCCCCGGCCGCCTGGACGCTCCCTTCAAGGACATAGCGTACGCCGAAATCTTCCGCGACTTCCTGAATCCTCACAGGCTTGCCTTTGTAGGTAAAAGCGGAGTTGGCCGCGATGACGAACAGATTCCTGAACTTGGAAAGGTCCGTAATCAGGTCGTTGGTAATGCCGTCTGCCAGGTATTCCTGCCCCGAACTCCCGCCGAGATTTGAAAAAGGCAATACGGCCAGGGAGGGTTTGTCGGGCAACGGGAAGGCCATGTTCTCTACCGATGCGGTCTCCGTGTAGGGTCTCCACTGTTGCCAGGCCAGGAGTGCGGCGGCTGAAAGCACCAATGCCAGAAGTCCGGCGACCGCCGCCCATTTGTACAAGCGGCGGGACGAGGGAGCCGGCGCGGGTGCGGACCCTTTCTTCTCAGGCGCCAACATGACGCGAAATACCTGGACGGGTTCGGGTATGTTCTTCACGTTCCGGGGCCCCAGGTCCTCGAACCCGGAAGCCACTCTGCCGCGCACATGCTCGACCACGGTGCGCGAGACGCAAATGCCGCCCGGTTCGGCAAGCTCTTCAAGCCGCGCCGCGACATTCACCTTGTCGCCGAACATGTCTTCGTCCTCGAAAAGCACGTCCCCGAGATTGACGCCCGCGCGGTAGAGTATTCGCTGATCGGCGGGAGTATCCGCCTCGGCCTCCGCCACGGACAACTGAATCATCACCGCGCATCTGACGGCATCGACCACGCTGTGAAACTCGCCGAGCAAACCGTCGCCGGTCGTCTTGACGATGCGACCTCCGTATTCCGCCAGCCTGGGGTCGATGAGCCTGGAGCGATGTTGCTTGAGACGCTTGAGGGTGCCGGACTCGTCAGCAGCCATGAGCCGGCTGTAACCGATCATGTCAATTGCCAAGATAGCAGCGAGACGCCGCTCCATGGGGGTCCCCTTCAATGGGTAGACGAAACGTCCGGGCAATCGAGTTTATGGGTTTTGTGGCAATCGTCCAGCGACGGACGCTGTCCTGAGAAGACTTTCGACATCTGCATCCGCGGAGGTGCTCACGGTAATCCGCTGATCCCGGGCCTAGCCGTACCCGTGCAGACGCGCGCCGTTTTCCTTTAGCCATGCGCGGGCGGTCGGCGTCTGCGGGGCCAGTTGTTCGCACAGGTGCCAGAAGCGGGAGGAGTGGTTCATTTCCTGCAAGTGCGCCACTTCATGGGCCGCGACATAGTCCAGGATGTCGGACGGGGCGAGAATGAGCCGCCAGGAAAAGGACAGGCGGCCGTTATGGGCACAGGAGCCCCAGCGGCTGCTGGTGTCGCGGATGCTGATCGCGGCGATTTTCCGCCCGATGGTTGCCGAATGCATTTCCGCGCGCTCGGTGAGATCCTTTCGTGCCTGTTCCTTCAGCCAGGCGGTCACCTTGCGCGGCATGTGGTCTTCCGCACCCGGCACGAAGAGCGCCGGGAAGCCTTCATCCGTCCGTCCGACCGTCACCAGCCCGCGCAGCCTGCCCGTCGGCACGATGACGTGGTCCTCCCCACGCAGGGGCAAAATACCGCCCGGCCGGAAGGACACATGGTCGGGCCGATCCTGAAGGCGTTCGACCAGCCAGTCGATATGCTGGCGGGCAAATCGCTCCGCACGGGCGAGATTGCCGCCTTTCGGCACGGTGAGGACGGGCCCGGACCTGTCGGCAGGCAGCTTCAGGAGATACCGCTGTGCCCTCGGATTGGCCTTCAGGCGAATGCGGACGGCCCTCGTTTCCGTCTCGATTTCGATGTGGTCCGGCAGGGGCGGCCTGCCGGCGCGGAGCAGCTTCAACAACGGAGGTCCAACCGAATCAGATGAGCGAAGTCGACCGGAGTCTAATGTGTTTCGTGGGAAACTTGAATCGTTTCGCCAACCTTCAAACGGACGAAAGCGGCGCTTTGTGAAGGCGCCGCTCTCGGTCAGGCCGTCCGGGAGGACTTGGAGGTCAGGAGGCCGGAGGAGGAGGCTACGGGGAGCGGATCAGAGGGCGGCCCCTTCGGTGCCACCATTGCTCCGGCCCCGGTTGGCCATGAAGCGGTCGAACTCTTCCTGATCACGCGCCCGGCGCAGTTCTCTCAGGAAATCGTCGAAATCCGCCCGCATCTTGTCGAGCTTCGCGCGTTCTTCTTCAAGGCGCTTCAGTTCGCGCTCGCGGTAGTCGTCGAAAGCGACGTTGCCCGTACGGGCATAGCCGGCCGTATTGTGCATCTGATCGAATGCTCCCTTCAGCGGGCTTGCCCGCCATTGATCCTTCGCGTCGCGGGCCATGCCTTCGAAACGGTCGCCCCACAGGATGTAGGCGAGCATGGCAAGGCCGAGCGGCCAGAACACCACAAACCCCAGCACCATCAGGCCGATGGTGGCCGGCGTCCAGGCAGGCTTGATCATGCAACTTCTGGTAGTTGTCATCGTCCTATCCATTTAAGACATCCACTTTGTTCAGGTGGGGATTGGCTGGACAGGCGTCAAGGATTTGTGATCTGAAACACAGCGCAAATCAGCGGCGAACCACGGAGGCAACCGCGATCCTTCGCACCAGAATATTGTTTTTTCTAGAGAATCCGGCGCACCGGCGCGATGCGCGCTTCAATCACATGTTGCAGGAACCGGCAAGGATTCGCAGGCCCCGGTGGGGCCTGCCCGTATTCCTCAGCTCACTTTTTCAGACAGGCCGCGTGCCTGTTCGATCCAGTTGTCGCGGGCGATCCGGCCACGGATGTCGAGCTTGCCGTCGAGCGCCTCAATCTGCTCCGGGGTCAGGGAGGCCAGCTGCCAGTAGTGGAAGATGCCGGCTTCGTTCAGCGCGGTTTCCAGCTTGGGACCGACGCCGCTGATCGCCTTGAGGTCGTCCGCGGCTCCGTCCGGCTTTGCCAGAAGGATTTCTTCAAGCGAGGTGCCTCCGGTTTTTGCGGCCGGCTTCGGAGTCGCAGGTGCCTTGGCCTTGGCGGGCGGGGCAGCCTGTGCCGCCGCTTTCGGCTTGTCCGCCACCCTGACCGCCGCCTTGACCGGTGCCTTCACCGCGACCGCCGGAGTGGCCTGGGTCTTTTTCGGCAGGTCCGTGCGGTTGGACCGGATAAAATCCATGACGCGCGGCGCAATTTCGGAACGCCAGCGGGAGCCGTTGAAGACGCCGTAGTGTCCGACATTGGGCTGTTCGTAATGCGCCTTCATGTCGTCGGGCAGGCTGGTGCACAGATCATGCGCGGCCCTGGTCTGGCCACGGCCGGTGATGTCGTCCTTCTCGCCTTCCACGGTCAGCAGTGCCGTGCGGGTGATCTTGGAACAGTCGACCAGACGGCCGTTGTGCATCATCGTGCCGTTCGGCAGGGCATGCTCGATGAAGACCGTCTCGACGGTCTGCAGATAAAACTCCGCCGTCAGATCCATCACCGCCAGGTATTCGTCGTAGAAGTCCCGGTGCTTTTCGGCATTGTCGCCGTCGCCTTCCACCAGATGCTGGAAGAACTCGCGGTGCGCGGTCAGGTGCCGGTCGAGGTTCATACTCATGAAGCCGGACAGCTGCAGGAAGCCCGGATAGACGTCGCGCATGAAACCCGGATGCGGGAACGGCACCTTCATGACGACGTTGTTCTTGAACCAGTCGATGCCCTTGGAGACCGCCAGGTCGTTCACCGCGGTCGGTGCGACCCTGGTGTCGATCGGCCCGCCCATCAGCGTCATCGTGGCTGGAACGTAAGGATCTTCCCGGTCTTCCATGACGGCGACCGCCGCCAGGACCGGGACGGAGGGCTGACATACCCCGAGCACGTGGGTATCCGGCCCTAGGTAATGCAGGATTGAAACGATATAATCGATATAGTCGTCCAGATCGAACTTGCCTTCCTGCACGGGCACCATGCGGGCGTCGATCCAGTCGGTAATGTAGACATCCGCATTCGGCATCAGCGCTTCCACGGTGCCGCGCAGCAGCGTGGCGTAGTGGCCGGACATCGGCGCGACGATCAGGATTTTCGGGTCGTTGCGGTGCGTGGTGACACCGCGCTCGAAACGAATCAGGTCGCAGAAAGGACGGCTCCAGACAACGGTTTCGCGAACCGGAACACGCACGCCGCCGACATTGGTTTCCTTCAGGCCAAATTCCGGCTTGCCATAACGCCGTGTCGTGCGCTCCAACACCTCGCAGCCGGCCGCAATGGAGCGCCCGTAACTGGTGTGGGTGAGCGGATTGAGCGGGTTCTGGAAATAAAGGCGCATCATGTCGGCCATGGCCCGGAACGGCGCCATGGCGGCATGGTTCAGCTCGTACAGGTGATAATACGGCAAAGGCGCGTCTCCTTTGTTGGTGAAGCCGCCGCCGTCCCCCTTGGCGAATTTGAATAACATTCGGTTACGGCCCGCTTTTTCTTGCACCATCTATTGCATCGCAACACGATAGCTACGCGGACAACGGGCCGCAATACCGCTAATTGCTATGATCCGGCCGGCCTAAGTCCCCAAATACACGGCAAAACTCGTTTCGGCATCAAATCACTTCGCAACGCAAAATGCAGATTGGATATTTAAATCAACTTTTTAGATCAGCTTTAGAAGGCAACGGAACGCCCCTCAGGAGGCAAGATCGGCAACCACCGCGTCGAGCACAAAAAAACCGTCCCGCGTGGCGCGGATCCTGTTTTCCCCGATTTCTTCCACCATTCCATGCTCCAGAAGCGCCTTGAGGCGGCGCTGGTCGATGGAACGATGGGCAAGCCGTTCGTAACGACTGAGGTCGATCCCCTCCATCAGGCGGAGGCCCATCAGCAGGAATTCGTCGCCCTGTTCCTCTTCGCTCAGACCCGCGTTTTCCACCAGGCCGTGGCCGCACTGCTCGACGTTTTCAAGCCAGGTCTCCGGATGCCGTTCCGTGGCGGTGGCCAGCCGGCTCGCCCCGACCGTCAGCCGTCCGTGGGCGCCGGGCCCGACGCCGACATAGTCGCCGTAGCGCCAGTAGACCAGGTTGTGGCGGCATTCGGCCCCGGAGCGGGCATGGTTGGAAACTTCATAGGCGGGGAGCCCCGCTTCGCCCGTCACGGACTGAGTCAGTCCGTAGAATTCAGCCGCGAAATCGGGCCCCGGCATCTTGAGCTTGCCGGCGTGATAGAGCGTATGGAAGGGCGTGCCTTCCTCGATCGTCAGCTGGTAGAGCGACAGGTGGTCGGCAGCGAGAGCAAGCGCCTGCTTCAACTCTTCCTCCCAGCCTTCCAGGGTCTGGCCGGGGCGGGCGTAGATCAGGTCGAAGGAAAGACGCGGGAAGGTGGTGCGGGCGATCTCGATGGCGTTCAGAGCCGTTTGCGCGTCGTGCAGACGGCCGAGCAGCTTCAGGTCCGTGTCGTGCAGCGACTGAACGCCGAGCGAGACACGGTTGACCCCGGCGGCGCGGTATCCCTTGAACCGGGCGGCCTCCACGGAAGACGGATTGGCCTCCAGCGAAATCTCGACGTTCTCGTCCATCGACCAGCGATCGGAGATGGCGGTCAGAATACGTTCCACCGTCGCCGGTTCCATGAGCGACGGCGTGCCGCCGCCCAGAAAAACCGATTGCACCGTCCGGCGGCCGGTAAGCTCCGCGAAATAGGTGAGTTCGCGCTCGAACGCGGCGGCGAAGCGCGCCTGGTCGACGGGCTGATGGCGAACGTGGGAATTGAAGTCGCAATAGGGGCACTTGGCCGCGCAGAACGGCCAATGAACATAAATTCCGAATCCGCCTTCATTTGCCCCTTGCGACACCACGGTTCTGGTCCTTGTGATCTGCTGTCTTGTTTCGTTCGCGGCGCCGGACGTCAAAGACAGCCGTCGGCGAAGAGCCGGAAGGCCCTCGACCGGTGGGAAAGGGCCGGCTGGTCCTTCGAGCCGCCGTGCTTTTCCTCGGACGACATTTCGCCGAATGTCCTGTCCTTGCCGTCGGGAAGGAAGATCGGGTCATACCCGAAGCCCTGCGTTCCGCGCGGCGGCCACACGACCTCGCCCTCGACTTCCCCACGGAACAGTTCCTCATGCCCGTCCGGCCAGGCAAGGCAGAGAACGGCCACGAAGGAAGACCGGCGCTGGTCCGGGCTGGTTGCCCCCTTGGCCTGGAGCTTTTCCTCCACCGTGCGCATCGCCATGGCGAAGTCCTTGTCCGGCCCCGCCCAGCGCGCGGAATAGACACCCGGATCGCCATCGAGCGCAGCGACGCAGAAGCCGCTGTCGTCGGCAAGGGAGGGAAAACCGGATGCCTTGGCAGCCGCATGCGCCTTCAGCGCCGCGTTCTCCTCGAAAGTGGTCCCGGTTTCCTCCGGCTCCGGCAGGTCGAGGTCGCCGGCGGAAACGACTTCGAAACCGAACGGCTGCAGCAGCTCGTTGATCTCGCGGATCTTGCCCTTGTTGTGGCTCGCCACGACAAGCTTGCCCGGTTCCAGTTTACGGTGCGCCATTGCCCGGGTTCCTTAAAGAATGGCCATTTTCTGCAGATCGACGAGCCTGCCGATACCGGTCTTCGCCAGACCCAGAAGCTGCCCGAATTCGTCTTCGGAGAAAGGCGTGCCTTCCGCGGTTCCCTGGATCTCGACGATGCCGCCCGTTCCGGTCATGACGAAGTTCGCATCGGTCTCGGCGGTGCTGTCCTCGGCATAGTCAAGGTCGAGCACCGGCGTGCCTTCGTAAATGCCGCAGGAAATCGCGGCGATATGGTCCTTCAGCACTTCTCCGGAAACCATGTCACGCGCCTTCATCCACTCGATGCAGTCGCGCAGAGCAATCCAGGCGCCGGTGATCGACGCGGTCCGCGTGCCGCCATCGGCCTGGATGACGTCGCAGTCGACGGTGATCTGCGCTTCGCCAAGCGCCTTCAGGTCGACGACGGCGCGCAGGGAGCGGCCGATCAGGCGCTGGATTTCCTGGGTGCGGCCGGATTGCTTGCCGGCGCTCGCCTCGCGGCGCATACGGTCGCCCGTGGCGCGCGGCAGCATGCCGTATTCCGCCGTCACCCAGCCCCGGTTCTGGCCGCGCAACCACGGCGGAACCCGTTCTTCAAGGCTGGCGGTGCACAGGACATGCGTGTCGCCGAACTTGACGAGACAGGAGCCTTCGGCATGTTTGGAGACACCGCGTTCCAGAGTGACGGCCCGCAGTTCGTCGGCTGCGCGTTTGGACGGACGCATGAAAATTCCTTTCGGCTCTCGCTATCGGAAACGGCTGTTTCCCCCAAATTCCCCTGCGCCTTGTAGACCTCAAGTTCGGCCGCCGTAAAGGGCTAGAGCGTGTCTGACGCGCATTTCTCCCGCACTGGAATCAGGACACGTCTTTCAGCCGAATGCGCTCCGGCTTCACGCGCGGCCCATTTTGCGCCTATATCTTCTTTGAACAATGCTTTCTGACCGCCTGTCGCGGTCATTCGACGGAGATACCCACTTGAGCCTGAGCGACCTCGACAAGAGATCCCGCGAAATCTTCCGCTCCATCGTGGAGACCTATCTGGAGACCGGCGAACCGGTCGGCTCGCGCAACGTTTCCCGCAATCTTTCCATGTCCCTGTCGCCGGCCTCCGTCCGAAACGTGATGTCGGACCTGGAACACCTCGGCCTTTTGCATTCGCCCCACACCAGCGCAGGCCGCCTGCCGACGCAGGTCGGCCTGAGGTTCTTCGTCGACGCACTTCTGGAAGTCGGTGACCTGACCTCGGACGAACGGCGGGCGATCGATGCCCAGGTCCGGGCCTCCCAAAGGTCGAATTCCGCCGAACAGGTGCTGACCGAGGCCAGCCAGATGCTGTCGGGTCTCTCCATGGGGGCCGGGGTCGTGCTGACCCACAAGAGCGACCTGCGTCTCAAGCATATCGAATTCGTGCGCATCGAACCGCAAAAAGCCCTGGTCGTCCTGGTCAGCGAGGACGGCACGGTGGAGAACCGGGTGATCGACCTGCCGCCGGACCTGCCCTCGTCTGCGCTCGTGGAAGCCGGGAACTACCTGAATTCCCAGATCCAGGGCCGCACGATCGCCGAGATCCGTTCGGAACTGGAGCGGATCCGCGACGTCGACCAGGCAGAGCTCGACCAGCTCAGCCAGAAGGTCATCAACGCCGGGCTTGCGGTCTGGAGCGGCGATGCTTCGGGAGACCCGGGCACCCTGATCGTGCGCGGCCGCTCGAACCTGTTGACCGATCTCGACGCCGTGGAGGACCTGGAACGCATCCGGCTTCTGTTCGACGACCTGGAAAACAAGAAGGACCTGATCCAGCTGCTCGGCCTTGCCGAAAAAGGCGACGGGGTGCGCATCTTCATCGGGTCGGAGAACAATCTGTTCTCGCTCTCCGGCTCGTCGCTGGTGGTCTCGCCCTACCGGGACAGCAGCCAGCGCATCGTCGGCGTGCTCGGCGTCATCGGCCCGACACGGCTCAACTACGCCAGGGTAATCCCGATGGTGGACTACACCGCCCGGCTGGTGAGCAAGATCCTCGGATAAAACTTGATCCGGCATCCCATCCGGCCCATTTACCGGCTCTCCGGTCAACACAGGAACCGACATGCTTTCACCCGCCGAACTTGAACGCTACGCCCGCCATATCGTCATGCGCGAGATCGGCGGGGCCGGGCAGCAGAAGCTGAAGAATGCCCGGGTTCTCGTGATCGGGGCGGGCGGCCTCGGAGCGCCGGTGCTGCAATATCTGGCGGCCGCCGGCATCGGTACGCTCGGCATCGTCGACGACGACACGGTGTCGCTCTCCAACCTTCAGCGCCAGGTGATCCACGACACGGACAAACTGGGCGAACCGAAGGTGGCGAGCGCGGCGGAGGCAATTGCCCGCCTCAATCCGAACGTGACGGTCGAACCGCACCCGACCCGTCTTGCCGGTCACAACGCCATGGCGCTGGTTTCTGCCTACGACCTCGTCGTCGACGGCTCGGACAATTTCGACACGCGTTACCTGGCGTCCGATGCCTGCTTTTTTGCCAGGAAACCGCTGGTGACCGCCGCCGTTGGCCAGTTCGACGGCTCGATCACCACGCTCAGGCCCTTTGAAACCGGTCCGGACGGCACGCCGAACCCGACCTACCGCTGCCTCTTTCCGAACAAGCCGCGCGAAGGCCTGTTGCCGACCTGTGCGGAAGCCGGCGTGCTGGGGGCGCTGACCGGCATTATCGGGGCGATGCAGGCCATGGAAGTGATCAAGGAACTGACCGGGACGGGCGAGGGGCTCACCGGGCGGATGGTGATGTTCGACGCCCGCAGCTTCCGTATGGAAACGATCCGCTACAAGCGTTCTCCGGGCAACCCGCTCAACGGGGACAATCCGAAGAGCTGGGCGGAGCTGCTGGAAGAAGGGTAACACCGACACCCAAAACAAAACCCGCGCCGGTTTCCCGGCACGGGCCTCGATTTTTTGGGAACCGAAAAATTCAGTTCGGCTTCTGCTCACCGGCCTGCTGTGCGGCGGCCTGCTGCGCCATGTTCTGGCGGTACAGCTGGGCGAAGTCAATCGGGTCGAGCATCAGCGGCGGGAAGCCGCCGTTGCGGGTCGCGTCGGACAGGATGTTGCGCGCGAACGGGAAGATCATGCGCGGGCACTCGATCATGACGAAGGGATGCATGTGCTCTTTCGGCACGCCGGTGATCCGGAAGAGGCCCGCATAAACCAGCTCGACGTTGAACATGACCATGTCCGGGCGCTCGGCCTTGGCGTTCAGCGTGAGGACGACCTCGAACTGGTCGTCGCCCATCGGCTGGGCACCGACATTGACGTTGATGTCGAGCTTCGGCTGGTCGCCCTGGGCGAGCGAGCGCGGCGCGTTGGGGTTCTCGAAAGACAGGTCCTTGATGTATTGGCCAAGGATGTGCATGCCCGGAGCTGCAGCGCTTTCCGCCTGCGGCTGTGCACCGCCTTCATTGGTGTCGGTCATCTTGTCTCATTCCGTTTCGCGGTGCTGATCTGAAATGAAGCGCATAAAACTGCGTCCAGTCGGCCGCCGGCCCGCGTGATCCGGACAAACCTGTTAGCGGCTGGCTACCATCTACCACCTTCCGGCACAAGTCCTGTGGCCTTGCCAGCTGCGGGAAACGGCTTCAAAAGAGACTGATGACGGAACCAACCTCGCATATCACCCTGCCGCACAGACGGCTGAAACTGGACACGCTGGTGCGCCTGCGCTGGCTGGCGGTCGGCGGACAGTCGGCTGCGCTGCTGGTGGTGCATGTCGGGCTCGGCTACCCCTTGCCGGCGGGACCGGCCTTCGCGCTGGTTGCGCTGTCCGCCTGGCTCAACATCTTCCTGAAGGTGCGCTCGCCCGCCGCCATGCGTCTTTCGGACCGGGCTGCGGCCCTGCAGCTTGCCTACGACATCCTGCAGATGAGCGGCCTTTTGTATCTGACCGGCGGTCTCGGCAACCCGTTCGCCTTCCTTCTGATGGCCCCGGTGATGGTGTCGGCGGCGGGCCTCTCGGCCCTGCACACGATCGTTCTCGGGATCCTTGCCACGGCCTGCGCCACGGTGCTTGCCGTCTTCCACCTGCCGCTTCCCTGGGCGGTAGGCGACAACTTCAGCCTGCCGGTGGTCTATTCGGTCGGCATCTGGATCGCGCTTGTTTCGACGCTCGGCTTCATGGCGATCTATGCGTTCCGCGTTGCCGAGGAAGCCCGGCAGATGGCCGACGCCCTTGCCGCGACGGAGCTGGTGCTTGCCCGGGAACAGCATCTCAACGCGCTCGACGGACTGGCAACGGCCGCCGCCCACGAACTGGGAACGCCGCTGGCGACAATCTATCTTGTCGCCAAGGAGCTCACCGACGAATTCGAGGAGAGCGACGCGCGGGGCGAGGACGTCGCGCTGATCCGCTCCCAGGCCGAGCGATGCCGGGGCATTCTCAGGCAGTTGGCGAGCCTTTCGAGCGACGAGGACCATACCTACCAGCGCATGCCCGTGTCCCAGCTGCTGGAGGACGTCATCGACCCGCACCGGGGCATGGGCGTCGCCATTCACACCCAGCAGGAAGGCGCGGGCGCGGAACCGATCGGTACGAGGAACGCCGCGATCCGCTATGGCCTGACAAATCTCGTCGAAAACGCCGTGGATTTCGCCAACTCGCGCGTCGACGTCTCGGCGACCTGGGACGAGACGATGCTGTCCATTTCCATCAAGGACGACGGGCCGGGCTTTACCGTCGACATTCTCGGGAAGATCGGTGACCCCTATGTGTCGATCCGGGGGGGAAAGTCGCCGCAAAGGGGCACCGGCGGCGGCCTGGGCCTTGGTATTTTCATCGCCAAGACGCTTCTGGAACGCACCGGCGCAAAGCTTGCGCTGGAGAACAGGGCGCCGCCGCAAACCGGTGCTCACATTCGTATCAGCTGGCCGCGCGCCGTGTTCGAACGGGAGGCGGCAAGCTGACGCCGGGCCTCCGGAGTGGACGAAACGGTATTTTCATCCCATAACAACGGTAACTGACAGCCAAGGCAGGTTGTGCTCGCGAAGAATGAGCCGGACCTGAAGCAAGTCGAAAGAATAACGCGGTAAAACAAGCATGACGGATCAGAATACTCCCCTGAACGCGGCCGAGGACATGAGCCTCCTTATCGTCGACGATGACAAGCCGTTCCAGCAGCGGCTGGCCCGGGCGATGGAAAAGCGCGGCTTTGAAACGGAAACGGCCGACAGCGTTCAGGAGGCGTCCGCCAGGATCTCTTCGAAAGCTCCCGCCTTCGCCATCGTCGACATGCGCCTTGAAGACGGCAGCGGTCTCGACGTGATCGAGCTGATCCGGCAGAAGCGCCCGGATGCCAGGGCCATCGTGCTGACCGGCTACGGCAACATCGCCACCGCCGTCACGGCGGTGAAACTGGGAGCGATCGACTATCTGGCGAAGCCGGCCGATCCGGACGATATCGTGGCCGCGCTGGCTCGCAAGCCCGAGGACAAGGCCCAGCCGCCGGAAAACCCGATGTCGGCTGACCGGGTGCGCTGGGAACATATCCAGCGTGTCTATGAACTGTGTGACCGGAACGTCTCCGAGACGGCACGGCGCCTGAACATGCACAGGCGCACGCTGCAACGGATCCTTGCCAAGCGCGCGCCGCGCTGAGGAATGTAACAAAGCCTTTGCATTTCAATGAATGCAGGCTTGCCCTCAGCCCGCCACTTTGCCTATTTATTGCACTACGCCTTAACCATAATTCGGTGGTTCCTTGCGCTCCAACGGAGATCGCTCATGCGGCAATCTGCTGCCCGTGCTTCTATCGCCTTCCTGCTGAAACCCGGCCTTGTTGCCATCTGCAGCCTGGTCTTCCTGGCAAGCGGGCCGGCCGCTCACGCCCAGTCCGTTCCGGAAACCCTGCGTATCAACGTGGCTCCGCCGGAACCCGGAATCCGGTCGATCACGCTCAACAAGAAGTACCGCGCGATCATCAACCGGGACGACAAGGGCGTCGTCATCGACACGATGGGCAGCGACAACAAGCTGCCGTCCTGCGACGTGAAGCTGGAAGTGACCCTGGAAAACAGCCGGGTCCTGCATCGCGACGCCAATATCTGCCATGGCAACACGCTGCTGGTGGATGTGTCCAGCGACGGCAAGCCGGGCGCTGCCGCGCGAGTCGTCGGCACCGACACGGGCACGCCGGCCGGGCCGGTCAGCAATGCTTCCGAAGGCGCGCAGTCCTCCGGCCAGTCGACCGCGAGCCTGCCCCGTGCAACCAGCGAACCCTCGATCACGGAAATCAGCCCGCCTGCCGAAAATGGCGGCCTGGAACCGCTCGAACAGGTGGACACGCCCATTTCGACACCCGGAACGGACGAAACCGAAACGGCAAACACCTCCCAGGACTTCGAAACGATGGTTCGAGACAGCCTGGGCGAAGGCGGAACGGCCGGCAACGGCCAACCCCTGCTGGTGACGGCACGCGACGACCGTCAATGGCTCGCCGAACCGGGCAGCCAGCCGGGCTCCCAGTCCATCCTTCAGCACACCGTGCCGCAAACCGACGACCGTGACTTCCGCGCGGAATGCGGGACGCAGTCGGGCTTTGCGAAAGTCGTCTTCCAGCAGGCCCCGGCGGGTCTTCAGGAAGGCATGCCGCAGGCCGTGCGCATCGTCGCCGGCGATTTTGAGGGCACGTACAGCGCCTTCGGTTCGTCGAGCGCGAACGAAGCCGGCGTGTCCCTTCCGGAAGTCAACATCGAGATGACGGATCCGCTCTGGGAAGCCATGATCCGGCAGTCGGAACTCTCCATCTCCGTGGAGGGCCTGCCGGCCTATTCCGCGTCCCTGAAGGGAAGCGCCAATCCCGTGCGCCTGTTCGTGGCGACCTGTGCCCTGCCGCAGCAGATCGTCTCCGACGCCGGCGTCCCCGGAGAAGAACCCGGCGCCGATCTTTCCTGCGGCGAACTCGGCCGGGTCAGGTCGGTGGAAGCCGTCCAACCCGGGCAGATCGTCTTCCGCAACAGCAGCCGTCAGGCGATCGAAGTCAACTGGGTCGACTATCGCGGCGGCGAGCGGCCCTATGCCCGTCTCGAGCCAGGTCAGATCCTGGAACAGCAGACATTTGTTTCCCACGCCTGGACGATTCGCGGCGCCAACGGCGAATGCCGCGGCATCTACGTGACCAAATCGCCTTACCGGGAAGTCGTCATCAATGGCGGGGCGAATTTCGCCCCCGCGGCCGGCGGCGGCGGCTTCAACGGTTCGTTCGGCGGGCAGGGCGGTTTCCAGGACAATCAGTTCAACAACGGCTTTCCCGCCGGCCCTGTTCCGCCCGGCGATGTCGGCGGCTTCGGTCAGCCCGGCATCCAGCAGCAAACCGCCCGGGCCAATGTCGCGGACTATCTGTGCACGGCCGGAATCGACCTGAACGTGGTGTTTTCACCGGATGGCCTGACCGCGACCGTCGCGGAAATGGGCTATGGCTCGGTCACGCTGCAACGCCAGGGCGGTGCCAACACTTTCTATTTCGAATCCCAAGGGCATGTGCTGAAGGGGCAACTGCAGAACGCAACCTGGTCCAGACCCGGACTTCGGGATGTATTTTGCGCCCGAAGGTAGCGATTTATTATTCAAGGTTGCAATATGGACCTGAGTAATTGTCTATTTTGTCAATACCTTCAGATCTCGCAATAAGTGCGCAGAAATAACTTCATGGCCTAAAATAAATCAAAGGTTGAACCTGAAGATTATTTTCGAACTTAGGAAAACAGTTAAGTTTTGGACCTATCTTTACCCTGGAAAACACATCTCGGGTAGGAAACAATGTCTTTTACACGCTGGCCCTTGGCCTGGAAAATCAGCACTCCCGTTGTCGTCATCGCCATATTCACGATCACCTTGGCCGGCCTTGCCCTCGGTTCGCTGAAAGAGGCCATGCTGACGGAGCGTCTTGCGAAAATCGAGGACATTGCCAACACCGCGAAGTCGATCGCTATCCGCTATAACGATCTTGAAAAATCGGGGGCGTTAACACGCGAAGAAGCGCAGGGACGGGCCGTCGAAGCCATATCGGCAATGCGTTTCGAAAATGGCGAGAATTATGTCTTCGTCTTTGACAACAAGTCGGTGACCATTTCCCACGCCAAGGCCAGCCTGATCGGCAAGGACCTTTCCGACCTCAAGGACACGAACGGCGTGCGCATCATTCCGGAGCTGGTGAAACTCGCCCAGAAGGGTGGCGGCAACCTGCAATATCTGTGGCCGCGCGCGGGCAACGACGAACCGGTCGAGAAATGGGGCCACGCTGTCGGCTTCGAGCCCTGGAGCTGGATGCTGGGAACCGGTGTCTATATCGACGACCTGAATGCCGCCTTCTGGAACCAGGCCGTGTTGATCATGCTGCTGACGTTAGCCGGTGCCGCGGTGGCCGGAACGGTCGCCTTCTTCGCGATCCGCAGCCTCGTTCGTCCCCTGCGCGCCTTGACGCACAACATGAGCACCCTGGCTGACGGCAACACCGACATTATCGTGGAAGGTGCCAATCGCGGTGATGAAATCGGACAGATGGCGGCTGCCATGGAAGTGTTCGTCGCCAATGAAACCGAGCGCCGCATCCTTGAAGACCAACAGCGCGCCGCCCGCGAAAGAGCCGCCCGTACCGGGGAACAGGTTCGCGACCTCAGCCAGGAATTCGACGGCCAGATCACCGGCCTCATGCAGACCATCGAGCAGTCCGTTGCGCGGCTGAAAGCCTCCTCTTCGGAAATGATGACCGGTGCGGAGCAGACGACGGAAAAATCCGGCATCGTTTCCAATTCGTCCACCCGCGCTTCCGGCAATGTGGAAACCGTTGCCGCGGCTGCGGAAGAGCTCTCCGCATCGGTGAACGAGATCCGCCGGCAGGTGCAGTCCTCCAGCGAAATCGCCGCCAGGGCCGCGCAGGAAGCTGCCGCCACCAACGAACGCATGCATGGCCTTTCCGAAGCCGCCGGCCGGATCGGCGAAGTGGTCACGCTCATTCAGGCGATCGCCGAGCAGACCAACCTTCTGGCCCTGAACGCCACCATCGAGGCCGCTCGCGCCGGGGAGGCCGGCAAGGGCTTCGCCGTCGTTGCCGCGGAGGTCAAGGAACTGGCGACGCAGACCTCCAAGGCAACGGAAGAGATTTCCAGCCAGATTTCCGCCATCCAGGGCGAAACGGAACAGGCCGCCAGCGCCATCGGCTCCGTCACCGCGATCATCAACAACATGAACGAGATCGCCTCGTCCATCGCCTCGGCCGTCGACCAGCAGGGCGCGGCGACGCAGGAAATTGCGGTCAACGCGCAGCAGGCATCGCAAAGTTCCGTCGAAGTCAGCAGCACCATCAAGGGCGTGTCGGATGCGGCGGAAAATACCAGGGAAGCCGCGCAAACCGTCGATCTGGCCGCCGGCGACCTGGAATCCAACGCGGCGGACCTGCGCGGCAAGGTGACGGCCTTCCTCGACACCGTGCGCGAGCTGACCATGCAGCGCGGCGAAGCCGCCTAACCGGCACCAAGCAAAAAGGCGCCCACGGACCGGAGACGGCCGCGGGCGCCTTTTTGCGTGCCTGTCAGATCATGCCTGTCAGATCTTGCGCAGGGCGACCTTCGATATCTGGTGGCTGGAGTCCTTGGACAGGATCAGATCCGCGCGCGGGCGTGTCGGCAGGATGTTCTCCTTGAGGTTGACGAGGTTGATCTCCCGCCAGATCGTCTGCGCGGTGTCCACCGCTTCCTCGTCGGTAATGCGCGAATATTTATGGAAATAGGACCCGGGATCGCGGAAGGCGGTTTCCCTGAGCCGCATGAAGCGGTCGACATACCAGTTCTGCAGCAGATCCTCGTCCGCGTCGATATAGACGGAAAAATCGAAGAAGTCCGAGACGAAGGGCACAGCCTTGCCGTCCTTCGGCAATTCCCGCGTCTGCAGCACATTGAGGCCTTCGACGATCAGGATATCAGGCCGATCGACCGTCACCGTATGACCCGGCATGACGTCATAATAGAAGTGCGAATAGACCGGCGCGCGGACGTTGCGCTTTCCCGCCTTGATGTCTGACAGGAACTTTAACAGCCGCGGACGGTCGAAGCTTTCCGGGAAGCCCTTCTTTGTCATCAGCCCTTCGGCTTCCAGGATCGCATTGGGATAGAGGAAACCGTCGGTGGTGATCAGGTCCACCTTGGGGCTTGCCGGCCAGCGGGCCAGGAGTTCGCGCAGGACGCGCGAGGTGGTCGACTTGCCGACGGAAACGGACCCTGCGACCCCGATGATGAAAGGGGTCTTGCCGTCTCGAATGCCGAGGAAGTTCTGCGTTGCCTGATGGATGCTGATGGTCGCCTCGGCGTAGAAGGCCAGCAGCCGGGACAGCGGCAGGTAGATGGTCTCGACCTGCTCCATGGAAACCGGCGCATTGAGACCCTGCAACTGGAACACTTCCTGCGCGGTCAGCGTCATCGGCGTGTCGGCGCGTAGCCGGGACCACTGGCGCTCGGTGAACACCCGGTAGGGGGACAAATCCATGTCCAGGGCGGTGGCGACTTTCTGATCCATTTAACTCGCAGTCCCTGCTGCGCGGCGGAAGGCCGGACCTGTTGCTGACGTCAGTCCTGCGGACGGGAGGCCTTTTCCTCAAGGCCGGTCTGCCCCGTGCGTCTTGCAAGTTCGTTCATAACATCCCCGAGAGGAACCTTGGAGATGTTAAGAACCACCAACAGATGATAAAGCACATCGGCGGCCTCGGCCGTCAACTCTTCCCGGTCTTCCCTGACGGCGGCGATGGCCGCCTCAACCGCTTCTTCCCCCAGTTTCTGGGCGCATTTGGCCACACCCTTGTTCACGAGCTTGCGCGTATAGGACTTCTCGTCCTCGCTCTTCGCACGCGCAGCAATTATGGCGTCCAGATCGTCCAGAGTGAACTTGGTCATTTGGCTAGGGTCCCCGGGTCAGGCGTCCAGACGCATCGGCACGCCGGCGTCGTCCATGAACTGCTTGGCTTCCTGGATGGTGTACTCACCGAAATGGAAAATGGAGGCGGCCAGAACGGCGGTGGCATGGCCATCACGGATGCCTTCCACCATATGTTCCAGATTGCCGACGCCGCCGGAAGCGATCACCGGCACGCGCACGGCATCCGCAATCGCCCGCGTCAGCGCGATGTTGTAGCCGGATTTGGTGCCGTCCCGGTCCATGGAGGTCACCAGCAACTCTCCGGCGCCGAGCTCAACCACCTTTTTCGCGAATTCGACCGCGTCGATGCCCGTAGCGTTGCGCCCGCCGTGGGTGAAGATCTCGAACCTGTCGGGTTCGCCCGCTTCGTTGACCTGCTTGGCGTCGATGGAGACGACGATGCACTGCGCGCCGAACTTCTCCGCCGCTTCCCGCACGAAGTCCGGATTGTTCACCGCTGCCGTGTTGATGGACACCTTGTCCGCGCCGGCAATCAGAAGCTTGCGGATGTCTTCCACCGTGCGCACGCCGCCGCCGACGGTGACCGGCATGAAGCAGGCTTCAGCCGTTCGCCGGACCACGTCGTAGATGGTGTCGCGGCCTTCGTGGCTGGCGGTGATGTCGAGAAAGCAGAGCTCGTCGGCACCGGCCGCATCATAGGCCTTGGCCGCCTCCACCGGATCGCCGGCATCTATGAGGTCGACGAAGTTGACGCCCTTGACGACTCGGCCGTCCTTGACGTCGAGACAGGGGATAACGCGGGCTTTCAGGGTCATGAGGGTCTGCTCCGCTGAGCCAGAATGAGATCCATGGCTTTCCTGGGATCCAGGCGGCCGTCATACAGCGCCCGGCCGGAAATGGCGCCTTCCAGGATGGCGCAGTCCGGTTCCAGCAGGCGGTGGATGTCGTCGATGGACGCAAGGCCGCCGGAGGCGATGACGGGGATCGAGACGGACCGGGCCAGCTCAAGAGTGGAGGGGATGTTCAGCCCCTTCAGGACGCCGTCGCGGTCGATGTCGGTGTAGATGATCGCCGAAACGCCGGCATCCTCGAAACGTTTGGCAAGATCGATCGCGGTGAGTTCGGATGTTTCCGCCCAGCCTTCGACAGCCACGTAGCCGCCCTTGGCGTCAATGCCGACGGCGATCTTGCCCGGAAACCGGCGGCAGGCTTCTTTCACCAGCTCCGGATCGCGAACCGCGACCGTGCCGAGGATGACGCGGGTGATGCCTTTTTCAAGCCAGGTCTCGATGTGATCGAGCGTCCTGATCCCGCCGCCGAGCTGCACCGGATTTTTCGTCGCACCCAGAATGGCATCGACCGCTGCGCCATTGACGCTTTCACCGGCAAAGGCCCCGTTGAGGTCGACCACATGCAGCCATTCGAAACCCTGGTCCTCGAAGGCCCTTGCCTGGGCACCGGGATCATCGTTGAAGACGGTCGCCTGGTCCATGTCGCCGAGTTTCAGGCGCACGCACTGGCCATCCTTCAGGTCGATGGCGGGAAAGAGGATCATTTTGCTTAAATTCCTTCCACGATGACGATTTCGCCATCGGCTACCTGCTGGCGGATTTTCACCGCTTCCTGATATTCGGGCGAGTTATAGCAATCGACCGCATGTTCAAAGCTCGGAAATTCGATGACGACATTCCGTGCCCGGCCCTGACCCTCGATGGTGTTGGTCCTGCCGCCACGGGCCAGGAAATTCGCTCCGAAGCGCTCGAAAGCCGGTTTCGCGGTCTCGAGATATTTCGGATATCCGTCAGGTTCGCGCACGTCAACGCGGGCAATCCAGTAACCTTTGCTCATCGGTAGTCTCCCAGGATTTTCAAGGATTCCACTCCAGGAAATTGGCGATCAGGGAAAGCCCCAGTCGCTGGCTCTTTTCCGGGTGGAATTGCGTGCCGATCATGTTGTCCTTCGCCACCATGGCGGTGAAGGTTCCGGCATAGTCGAAGGTTGCCAGCCGGTCTGCATCGTTGGCGCAGGCAAAGTGGTAGGAATGCACGAAATAGGCGTGCAATCCGTCCGGTCCGGTGTCGATGCCGTTGAAAACCGGATGACTTTCCGGCCGCACGTCGATGGTGTTCCACCCCATGTGCGGGATCTTCAGCGCCGGATCGGCGGGCTTCATTTCCATGACGTCGCCGTCGACCCAACCGAGACCTTCCACGGTCTCGAATTCAAGGCCCCGGCTCGCCATGAGCTGCATGCCGACGCAGATGCCGAAGAACGGCTTGCCCCGGCGCCGGACCACCTCGTTCAGCGCTTCCGGCATGCCCTCGACGGCCCAAAGGCCACGCTTGCAGTCGGCGAAAGCGCCGACACCCGGCAGGACCACCCGGTCCGCCTTCAGCACACGCTCCGGATCGGCCGTCACCACCACGTCCGGCATACGGGCATGGGCGCGGGCCGCGCGCTCGAATGCCTTTTCCGCCGAGCGAAGGTTGCCCGATCCGTAGTCGATAATCGCGATTGTCATTGACGGGTCTCCGGACCGAGTGTCAGGCCCACCACCTGCTCGCTGCCGATCCTCGGGACGATCGGAACCGGAGCCGGGCGCTGCCGGTCTTTTTGAACGGCGGCCGGGGCCACGTCGCCGGCTGCCTTGAAAATGAAGCGAAGTTCGGCCTCGGATCGGCTGGACGCTTCCACGAGACCGACGATCCGCCAGCCCTTGCGCTCCAGCGACCAGCGCCGCAGCGCCTGCGCCTCGAAGCCGAAGAGAAGGGCAACGACCACGCTGATCGCACCCATTGCCGCTTCACCTGCCGAGAGGGCGACCAACTCGATGGCAAGCGTTGCGGCAAGATAGCCGAGGAGGATCAGCCACATGCGATGAAACAGCAGCCAGATGAACGAAAAGAAGAAGGCCGGAAACGAAAACCGGTCCGGCACGAAGGCGAGCCGGTCCGTCTGGCGCGGGTCGCCCGCCAGGCTTTCGAACTCCGGAGGAGCCATCACAACATAGGTGCTCATGCGCCAGTCCGTAGGTTAGCCGCCCAATTGGCCCTTGGTCGTCGGGACGCGGTCCGCCTGGCGCGGATCGATCTCGATCGCCTTGCGCAGGGTACGGGCCACGGCCTTGAAGCAGGTTTCCGCGATGTGGTGGCAATTGGAGCCGTAAAGATTGGCGATATGAAGGGTGATCCCGGCATTCATGGCAAAGGCGCGGAAAAACTCCTCGAACAGCTCGGTGTCGAACTCGCCGACCTTGTCGCGGTCGAAGCTCACGTCCCAGACCAGGAAGGCCCGGCCGGACACGTCCAGTGCGCAGCGGGTCAGGGCCTCGTCCATCGCCAGGTGCGTGTCGGCATAACGCGTGATGCCCGCCATGCCGCCGAGAGCCTGCGACAGGGCCTGCCCCAGGGCGATCCCCGTATCCTCGACCGTGTGATGAAAATCGATATGGGTGTCACCGTCGGCGCGGATGGTCATGTCGATCAGCGAATGGCGGGACAGCTGCTCCAGCATATGGTCGAAGAACCCGACGCCGGTCTTGACGTCGTAGACGCCGGTGCCGTCCAGGTTGATTTCGACCGAAATGCGGGTTTCCTTGGTATCGCGCGATACACTGGCTGTACGCATGTGCTGACGTCCTCGTCGCTAAAGAAGAACCGGCGGTGTTGTAGCAGCCTGAACCGCCTAATGAAATACCGGTTTGACGTGAAAGGTTCGCCGCGGCTTCTATCTTAGGACGGGAACCTTCCGGCCTTGCCGGACAACCCGTTTCTCAAGACCCGATGCCGAGGGAGCCCAGTCATGTACAATAAAGCAGTTTCAGAAGGCGGCCTTGCGGTCGTGACCGGTGCCGCAAGCGGCGTGGGTCTGGCGGCGGCGGTCCGTTTCGCCAAGGCGGGATTGGGCGTGATCCTGGCCGACCTGCCGGGCGCAGCGCTCGAAAAGGCAACGGAAAAAGTCCGGCGGGCTGCCCGGTCCGGCGTCGATGTTTTCGCCGTTCCGACGGATGTGAGCGACATGGTTCAGGTCGAAGCCCTGGCAGACAAGGCTTTCGGGACGGGACCCGTCGCGGTGCTGATGAACAATGCCGGTATCAGCCTTCCGACCGGCACCTGGGACAGGCTGGAGAACTGGACCCGGCTGATGGACGTCAATTTCTTCGGTATCCTGCGCGGCGTCCACGCCTTCACCCCGCGCCTGATCGCGGCGGGCCGCCCGGCAGTCATCGTCAACACCGGTTCCAAGCAGGGCATCACCACGCCGCCGGGCAATCCGGGCTACAACGCCTCCAAAGCCGCGGTCAAGGTGCTCAGCGAACAGCTGGCGCACGAGTTGCGGCAGGTCGGCGCCCCGGTTTCCGTGCATCTGTTCGTTCCGGGTTTCACCTATACGGGCATGACTGCGGCCCATTTTCCGGAAAAGCCCGCGTCCGCCTGGACCGCCGAACAGACGGTCGATCATTTCATCGGCCGTATGTCGGAAGGCGATTTCTACATCCTGTGTCCGGACAACGATGTCGACAG
>JBNKGB010000052.1:0-29808 GCA_050289605.1 Roseibium sp.
CATCGTCGAGCTGAGTGAAATCGGCCGTACCAAGCGTTGTGTCATCGGCTTTCAAACCAGTGACTTCAACAGCGGCCTTTCTCATCGTTGAGCAACACCGTGCATGCCCGTATTGCACGTAGAAGACCGGGTTGTCTTTCGACTGTTCCGTGACCTTCTTGAAATCGAAATCCAGCGGCGCGTCATTCTTGCGGAACAGCATCATGAAACGGACCGGATCCGGGCCCACCTCATCGACGACCTCCCGGAGAGTGATGAAGTCACCAGAGCGTTTCGACATCTTCACAGGCTCGCCGTCGCGCATGAGCTTAACCAGCTGGCAAAACCGTACGATGACGTCGGTCTTGCCGTCGGACACGGCCTTGCCAACGGCCTGAAGCCGTTTCGCGTAGCCGCTGTGGTCTGCGCCCAGCACGTAGATCGCCTCTTCGAAACCGCGTTCGAACTTGTCCTGGAAATAGGCGACGTCCGCGGCAAAATAGGTGTAGGAGCCGTCGGACTTCTTGAGAGCCCGGTCGGTGTCGTCGCCGAAGTCGCTGGCGCGGAAAAGCGTCTGCTCCCGGTCTTCCCAGTCTTCCGGCACCTGGCCCTTGGGCGGCGGCAAGGTCCCCTGATAGATGAGCCCCTTGGCGCGCAGGCTGTCGAGCATGTGGTCGATCATGGACTGCCCGCCGTCCTGGCGTTCATGCAGGGTCGTTTCGGAGAAGAAGACTTCATGGCTCACACCGAGCGCCGCCAGATCCTCGCGGATCAGGTCGAACATGGCGGCAATGGCCCGCTCCTTGACGAGCGGCAACCAGTCGGCCTCTTCCTTGCCCTTCAGGGTCTCGCCGAATTCTTCCATCAGCTGCACCCCGACCGGCTTTAGGTAGTCACCGGGATAAAGTCCGGCCGGTATCTCGCCGATATCCTCGCCGAGCGCCTCCCGGTAACGCAGGAAGGCACTGCGGGCGAGCGTGTCGATCTGCGAACCCGCGTCGTTGATGTAATATTCCTTGACCACGTCGCAGCCGGCAAAGGCCAGGAGATTGGCCAGCGCATCACCGACGACGGCGCCCCGGATATGGCCGACATGCATCGGACCGGTCGGATTGGCGGAAACGTATTCAACGTTCACCTTCGGCACAGGCGACTTGCTGACCGAGCCGTAACCGATACCGTTTTCGAGAACGCTACCGAGAACCCGCTGCCAAACGATGGGCGCCACCCGCATGTTGATGAAGCCCGGCCCTGCTATAGTTGCTTCCGTGACCTCGGGATCCTCGGTCAGCTTCTCCACGAGCTGCTGCGCAAGGTCCCTCGGCTTTACGCCCAGGGGCTTGGCAAGGACCATGGCTGCATTGGTGGCAAAATCGCCATGTGCCGGGTCGCGCGGAGCTTCGACAACAACTCGGGAAAGGTCCGGAGCTTCTCCGTTAGAGTCCTTAAGATCAAGAGACTGGAGAGCGTTTTTAACGCGCTGCGTGAAGTCCGCAAAGATATTCATAGAGCACCGATCAGGTTTTGACTTTCAAACACAAAGCCCCTGCGCGCTGCAAAGGCAAAAGCCTCCAGCGCCACAGGGCTGCGATGTGCCCAAGCGCCTACCTTAAATCGGGAGTGTCGTCAAACAATCTACGATGTTCCTCGAACGCGTAGCGGTCGGTCATGCCGGCGATGTAATCGCAGACCCGCCGCGCGATTTCGCCCTCCGACAACACCTCAAGCCCGGTGTTCCAGGGCGCAGGCATCAGGTCCGGTTCCGCCTGGAACCGCGAGAAAAGGTCCCTGACCACCTGGGCAACCAGCCGGCGCACCGCCAGGACGTCTTCGTGGCGGTAGACCCTGGCAAACAGGAACCGCTTCACTTCCTTTTCCGCGGCTGCCATGTCGCGGGAAAACCCGACCAGGCACCGACCCGCCATGCGGATGTCCTGTGCGCTTTGAGGGTCCACATTGGACAGGTTGCGGATCGCCTCCTGAATAACGTCCTCGACCATCCGGGTGATGGACCGGCGCACGATTTCATGGATCCGCCGGCTTTCTTCAAGGTTAGGATACCTGTCGTCGACCTCCGCCAGGATGCCGGCCAGGAACGGCACTTCGCGCATGTCCTCGATCGCGAACAGACCGGCGCGCAGACCGTCATCGAGATCATGCGCGTCATAGGCGATGTCGTCTGCGATCGCCGCGGCCTGCGCCTCCCCGCCAGGCCAAGTATGGAGCAACAGGTCCTGCCTGGCGGCATAGTCCCTTATGGCGAACGGCAATTGACTGTCCTTGAACTTTCCAAGAGGAGCGCCGTCCGGTGTTGTCAGCGGGCCATTGTGCTTGACCAGTCCTTCGAGCGTTTCCCAACTGAGGTTGAGACCGTCGAATTCGGCATAGCGTTGTTCGAGACGGGTCACGACGCGGAGCGATTGCGCGTTGTGGTCGAACCCGTCATAGGGCGCCATGCATTCATGCATCACGTCCTCGCCTTCATGGCCGAAGGGCGTGTGACCAAGGTCGTGCGCCAAGGCCAGGCATTCGGCAAGGTCTTCATCCAGTCGCAGCGCGCGGGACAGGGACCGGGCGATCTGCGAGACCTCGATCGTATGGGTCAGTCGCGTGCGGAAATGATCGCCCTCGTGATAGACGAAAACCTGGGTCTTGTGCTTGAGCCTTCGAAATGCGGAGGAGTGAATGATTCGGTCCCGGTCCCGCTGAAAGGGCGTCCTGGTCGGACTTTCCGCTTCGGGATAAAGCCTGCCGCGGCTTTTCAGGGGATCTTCCGCAAAGATGGCCCGGGATTGCGCGCCAAACCCGATATCCGATCTCATCTGCTACCAGCCTTCACTCACGGCATTTCCCCGTGCCTAACTTGTTCCGTTTCAAAGCCCGACATTGACGCGGTCCGGTTCAAACCATACTTATCTGAATAAATCAGGTTTACCGCTCTTGATGACCTCAAGAGCCAGACGAGTCGGCTAAACATGACCGAAACACTTGAAAATCGAGTAACAGTCAGCGACCGCGCTGCCAAGCGGATTGCGAAGATATTATCAGGCGAACCGTCCGGAAGTATGCTTCGCGTCAGCGTCGAGGGCGGCGGCTGCTCGGGACTTCAATACAAATACGAAGTGGTCGGCGGCAGAGAGGACGATGACCTCGTGATCGAGAAACCTGGCGCAACCGTTCTGATCGATTCCATCTCTCTCCAATATATGGCCGGGTCCGAAATCGACTTCGTCGACGACCTGATCGGACAATCGTTCCAGATCAACAATCCGAATGCGGTTGCCGGTTGCGGCTGCGGGACCAGCTTCACCATCTGACCGGTTTTCGGTTTCCCTGGCCGGTGCACCGGCGTTTTCGGCATTCGAGGCCAGCTCTATGAAAATCGCTACCTGGAACATCAACGGCGTCAAGGCCCGTATCGAAACGGTGCTCGAATGGCTGAAGGAAGCCTCGCCGGATGTGGCCTGCCTGCAGGAAATCAAGTCCGTCGACGAAAACTTTCCACGCCAGCCCTTCGAAGACCTCGGATACAACGTGGAGACACACGGGCAGAAGGGCTTTAACGGCGTCGCGATCCTGTCCAAGCTGCCGCTTGAAGATGTCCGGCGCGGTCTGCCGGGCAACGAGGCGGACGAACAGGCCCGCTACATCGAGGCGGGCGTCTCCTCCGGAACGGGTACTGTCAGGTTCGGTTGCCTTTATCTTCCCAACGGCAATCCGCTCGGCACCGAGAAATTCCCCTACAAGCTGGACTGGATGGACCGGCTGATTGCGCATGCCGAACGGCAGCTCGCCGTAGAAACTCCGTTCCTGCTGCTCGGCGACTATAACGTCATACCGGACCCGGTCGATGCCCGAAATCCCCAGAACTGGCTGGAAGATGCCCTGTTTCAACCTGAAAGCCGCCAGCGCTTCCGGGTACTCACGAACCTTGGTCTGACAGAGGCGGTCCGTGCTTGCAGCGAGGCGGCGGAAACCTACACTTTCTGGGACTATCAGGCAGGTGCCTGGCAAAAAAACAACGGCATCCGGATCGACCATATCCTGATGTCGCCTCAGGCAACCGACCGCATGACCGGTTGCGGCATCGACAAACACGTTCGCGGCTGGGAAAAACCCTCGGATCACGTACCGGTCTGGGTCAATCTGGCCGCCTGAGACCAATCCGGCCCGAGGCGCTAAGTCCACTCCTGTCCAGAGCGGGCAAGAACCGCGTCATTCCCGGCTTGCAGTCGGGCGTGTCCATGGTAGTCTTTACATGTCATGGGGTAACGAAACGCCGCCAGATGTCCGCCAGGGCGACATGCGGACTTCCCTTGCCGGACCTCACCAAGGGTGCCGGACGTTCCGTTTCGCTCGTTGGTTTTATGCTGTTCACGGCCCTTTCCCTGACAGGTATCGCAGTTCCCGGGTCCGCCGCCAGGGCTCAGGAAGCCACCTGCACCTGCCGGTACCAGGGAAACAATTACGGCGTTGGAGAATCCATCTGCCTCAAGGGACCGGACGGCCTGCGGATGGCGACCTGCGGGATGGTTCTCAACAACACGTCCTGGCAGTTCAGCAAGGACCCCTGCCCGTTCAGCAGCCTGGATCGACAACTTTCCAAAAGGGTCGACGTTTCACGAACCGGATTTAAGCTGATCGTTCCCCTCCAGGTTTCGGAATTGGTATACGGCTCCCGAACACGGGATGCAGGCGCGGTGAAATAGACACGCCAAACCGGACTTCCCGCCCCGACCCCCGGGTCCGACTTATTGGGCGGGGGCTTGCTGCGCGGCAATCATGTCCGGACGGTTCTGCTTGAGCCAACCGTCGGCAAGCGAGCGCGCTATCTCCCTGACGGGTTCAGGCGACACAGCGAAATACTGCTCGTGCAGGGAATGGATCCAGCCGGCATCCGTACCTGTTGCCTGCTCGCGCGCGACTGTCATCCACATCAGCCCACGCGCCTTTTTCTTGTCGGATGTGCCTAGCGAATACAGGGTTTCGCCAAGGCGCGCCTGGGCACCTACATGACCTTTCAGCGCCGCCAGATTGTACCAGCGGATGGCCATGCGGCTGTTGTTATCCTGATAAAGGCGGCCGAGTTCGAATTGCGCGTCAGCGTCGCCGAAATAGGAAGCGGCGTGGGTAAAGATCTGGCGGGCCCGGGTTTCATTCTTGGGAACGGACCCGTCTATGCCGCTGAGATAGTAGGATCCGAGCGCGACCAGCGCGCTCGCCACGAAAGGCGCATCCGGAGCGTTCGGGCGGTCGTCCCCGTGATCCCGGACGATCTGGCTGTAGTACTGGAAGGCCTTCAGGTCGTCTTCCTTGACGCCATCGCCCTTGGCATACATCTCACCGAGCTTCCAGGCTGCCATCGACTGCCCGTTCTCGGCGGCATATTGCAGCGAGGTAAGCGCACCGGACTTGTCTCCGGAATAATACTGGCGTGCACCGGCTCTCAGAGCCTCGGTCGGGGAAAGATCCTTGGGACCGATTGACGGGTTCTGGGCAGGCTGACCGTCAAACGCCCACGCCCCTCCCGTCGCTGCAATCAAAAGCAGCGCACCGAGCACAGTTCCGGCGTGTCCATTCCGCTGACGCCTTGTCTTTTTGTTTTGCATCCCGGTCACACTTTTACCTGCCGGTCGAGCCTCATCAATCCGACGGGCGATCAAATCTTGGTCGTTTTCTGTCCGCGCCAAGCGCATTTTCTGTCTCTTCAGCCCTAAACGCCGTTTGTACGCGGACCCCTGTCTCAGGCTCCATAAAATGGCCAACCATTTCGGCCTAAGTTGGGCCATTCCGCGCCCAAATAAGACCATTTGAAGGTTAGTTCCGCCTGAACCGGGATTGACCTCCAAGGCCTCCGGTCCCACTTCAACCCACGCGCCTAAACGATAGCCTAACGGGTGGCGGGCAAACATGGCCGAACCTAGGCAGCAGAGCCATTCCGCGAAGCCTCACGCGACTCTCTGCGAATGTGTTGCGGAATTGGCACAGCTTTGCCTCCGCTAGCGACGTCTTCGCTCGAGCCTCCGGAATTTGACCACGGCGGGGTTGAAAATAGGTTTCCAGGGCGAAAAGCGTGATCCGCTTGTTGAAAACGAGGGCTTTTCCGCAATTTTCTTTGCCGTTCTTCGTTTGTCCTTCAAACTGATGGATGATTCGGTGTAGATAACAGCGCTGAAACTTCGAAAATCGGCCCACCCCCCATCAGGCGATACGGAATGAGCGCAAAAGACGATCTTTTTGCAGGCAACGCAGCGGTCTCGACACCCCTGTCACAAGACAACCCTGCACCTGTGCCGCAGAAACCGCGCGCGCTTACCCCCGTCCCGGTTCAGGAAGAGTACTCGGCGGCCGACATCGAGGTGCTGGAAGGCCTCGAGCCCGTCCGTCGCAGGCCGGGAATGTACATCGGCGGCACCGACGAGAAGGCCCTGCACCATCTTTTCGCCGAAGTCATCGACAACTCGATGGACGAGGCGGTCGCCGGTCACGCGACCTGGATCGACGTGAGCCTCGGTGCCGACGGCTACCTGACCATCACGGACAACGGCCGCGGCATCCCGGTGGATCCGCACCCGAAGTTCAAGGACAAGTCGGCCCTGGAAGTCATCATGACGACGCTGCATGCCGGCGGCAAGTTCGACAGCAAGGTCTACGAAACCTCGGGCGGCCTTCACGGCGTCGGCGTATCCGTCGTCAACGCCCTTTCCGAGGAACTGGTCGTCGAGGTGGCTCGAAGCCGCAAGCTCTACCGGCAAACCTTCCGTCGCGGACACCCGCAAGGACCGCTAGAGTTCGTCGGCGACACGCAAAACCGGCGGGGTACCCAGGTTCGTTTCAAGCCGGACGCGGAGATCTTCGGCAAGGGGGCAAAATTCGTCCCTGCCCGCCTGCTCAAGATGGCGCGCTCAAAGGCCTATCTTTTCGGCGGGGTGGAAATCCGCTGGCACTGCGATCCCGAGTTGCTTCAGGAGAAGGACGAAACACCGGCGGAGGCCGTGTTTCATTTTCCCGGCGGACTGCGGGACTTTCTGGCCGAACGCCTTACCAAGGAACGCCGCGTCGTCGAGGAGGCTTTTGCCGGACGCACGGACAAGACGGGCAAGCACGGCTCCGTCGAATGGGCAGTCAGCTGGTTCGCGGGCGACGGCTTTGTCAATTCTTACTGCAACACCGTTCCCACCCCGGAAGGCGGCACGCACGAAGCCGGGTTCCGCTATGCTTTGCTGCGCGGGCTGAAGGCCTACGGCGAACTGACCAACAACAAGAAGGCGGCCATTATCACCGGCGACGACGTGATGACGTCAGCCGGAGGCATGTTGTCCGTCTTCATCCGGGAACCCGAATTTGTCGGCCAGACCAAGGACAAGCTTGCGACGAACGAAGCGACGCGCATCACGGAAGCTGCGGTTCGCGACGCCTTCGATCACTGGTTGACGGCCTCCCCCAACCAGGCAAACAAGCTGCTGGAGTGGGTAATCGACCGCGCCGATGAACGCCTGCGCCGCCGCCAGGAAAAGGACGTTGCGCGCAAGACGGCGGTTCGCAAGCTGCGGCTGCCCGGCAAGCTCGCGGATTGTTCCGCGAACCAGTCCGACGGCACGGAACTCTTCATCGTCGAAGGGGACTCGGCAGGCGGGTCGGCAAAACAGGCGCGCAACCGCTCCAACCAGGCCGTTCTGCCGCTGCGAGGCAAAATCCTGAACGTGGCCAATGCCGGCCGGGACAAGCTGGTCGCAAACCAGCAGCTGGCCGATCTCATTCAGGCGCTCGGCTGCGGCACGCGCTCCCACTACAAGGAACCGGACCTGCGATACGAAAAGATCGTCATCATGACCGATGCGGACGTGGACGGTGCCCACATTGCTTCGCTGCTGATCACGTTTTTCTATCGGGAAATGCCGGAGCTTATCCGGGGCGGACATCTTTATCTCGCCGTGCCGCCGCTCTACCGCCTGAGTCAGGGCGGCAAGACGCTCTACGCGCGCGACGACGCCCACAAGGACGAGCTTATGGAAACAGCCTTCAAGGGCAAGGGGAAGGTCGAAATCGGCCGGTTCAAGGGCCTTGGTGAAATGCTGCCCTCGCAGCTCAAGGAAACGACCATGGACCCGTCCAAACGGTCGCTGCTCAAGGTCAGTGTAGAGGAAACGGATATCGGCGAAACGAATGACACTGTGGAGCGGCTCATGGGCAACAAACCCGAAGCCCGGTTTCGTTTCATCCAGGACAATGCCGAATTCGCGGACGACCTGGATATCTGAGCACTCCCTTTGCACGGCTCTCCGGTTCTTCTTTCGGGAGATTTGCGCGTAGCTCCGGAGAATAACAAGGCTTACGCGGGCAAGGACGGAAAGAAACCAGTATTTCCGCCGGAAATGCCGGAGCAAACCAGCCCAGCCCCAAGGCCGGCGATCCCAATTCCGCCCTGCATCTTGTTTGCGTGACAGGTGATACTCGTTGCCTTTCCTGCAGATCGGTCTTGTTGCACCGATCCTCCGGACTTCAGCCATGGCTGTTTTGCACCCCTGATATGTGCTCAGCACACGGCTGCCTGCTCCGGATCAGTAACTTTCCTGATCTTTTGCAACCGATTTCCTTGCCCCTGGACCGCTCTATTAACTGCGATGGCAAAACATTCCCGGAATTACTCGATTTTCTTAGAAATTTACCTCTTGGACTCATTGACACCTGAGCACATGAATGTAGGGTGTGCGCAGTTTGGCGCCGGTGGCCTTTTGAGCTGCACCAGCCGCTAGTCATCACATCTGGTACAACATCCGGGCAAAACGCTCCATGACATTTGATACTCTCGGTCTTAGCGAGAAGGTCCTCGCTGCAGTTGAAGCAGCAGGTTATAAAGAACCCACGGCGATCCAGACGGGTGCTATCCCGCAAGTCCTGGAGCGCAGGGACATTCTCGGCATTGCGCAGACGGGAACCGGCAAGACCGCAAGTTTCACTTTGCCCATGTTGACGCTTCTGGAAAAGGGACGCGCGCGCGCGCGCATGCCGCGCACACTCATTCTCGAGCCGACGCGAGAACTTGCCGCCCAGGTTCAGGAAAACTTCGAGAAATACGGCCAGAACCACAAACTGAACGTCGCCCTTCTGATCGGCGGCGTTTCCTTTGCCGACCAGGACAAGAAACTGGACCGTGGCACCGACGTGCTCATCGCGACGCCGGGTCGGCTTCTGGACCATTTCGAGCGTGGCAAGCTTCTGCTTCAGGGTGTCGAAATCCTTGTAATCGACGAAGCCGACCGCATGCTCGACATGGGCTTCATCCCGGACATCGAGCGGATCTGCAAACTGATCCCGTTCACGCGCCAGACCCTGTTCTTCTCGGCGACGATGCCGCCGGAAATCCAGCGCCTGACGGAAACGTTCCTTCAGAATCCAGCCCGCATCGAAGTGGCACCGACTTCCTCCACCGCGGAAAACGTTGCTCAGTTCCTGAAGGCTTCCCCGTCCAAGGACTATGACAAGAGGGCAACGCTCCGGGACCTGCTGGACAATGCCGAAGACCTGAAAAACGCGATCGTCTTCTGCAACCGCAAGCGCGACGTCACGACGCTGTACCGCTCGCTTGAACGGCACGAATACAATGTCGGCGCTCTTCATGGCGACATGGACCAGCGCACGCGGATGATGATGCTCGACAATTTCCGCAAGGGAACCATCAAGCTGCTCGTCGCAAGTGACGTCGCCGCACGCGGGCTCGACATTCCGGAAGTCAGTCACGTCTTCAACTACGACGTCCCGATCAATGCAGAGGACTATGTCCACCGGATCGGGCGCACCGGACGCGCGGGCCGCAAGGGTACCGCCTATACGCTGGTGACCGGAGAGGACCGGAAGTATCTGGATGCAATCGTGGCCCTCATCAAGAAATCCATCGACTGGCTCGGTGACGAGGTGGACTTCGAGGCAGCCGCGGCGGAACGCAAGGCCCGCCGCAAGTCCGGCAAGGCAAGCAAGGCCAGCACCTCCAGCAACGACAACGAAGCAGACGAATCCGTGAAACCGGCCAGTCGCCGCCGCACACAGTCGAAGTCTCGTACCGTGGCACCCAAACTTGTCGAAGAACTCGAGGAACACGAGGAACTCGAGGAAGATTTGGCGCCGATTCCTGTTTCCAGTTTCATGCCGAAACAAGACAGGAAGAAATCCGGCGACGGCAGGATGGAGCCCGCCTTCGGTGCAGGGGTCCATATACCCGCGTTCCTTCTGCGTGAACCGCGCCCCAAAAAAGCCTCATGACTTGATTTTATTTGAGGACGGAGCCGTTAACTTAACGGCTCCTTAAAACTTCCATCCGATTTTTAAACATAGATCTTGCGGCCGTGTGGGGCGGAATCGCGGGACTTTGTTGAGAGAAATTCTATGTCGGATGAAGACGACCATAAGCGGACCATCAAATATGGTGACTCCGCGATCAAATATATCAAGAAGAATATACTTCCCGCCTATCCTCGCTCCTACGAGCTTTGGTACACTTATTCTGCTGGCTACAATCAGGGCCTGAACCGGGCCGTAAATGAGGCGATCAAGGCCAACGGTCGCGTCACGACCGACGAAATGCTGAACCTTTATGGCCGTTTCCTGTCGCCGACCCGCCTGGGGGACCGGCTCGACGAAGTCGGTATGCAGGTTTCCAAGGAAGTCGAAGAACTCGTCGACACGCTCAAGCTCAGCACGGACGCAACGTCAGATTACGGCTCTGCGCTGGAACAGGCAGGCGAAAAGATCAAATCCGTAACCGATCCGGAAAAACTGCAGGCTTGCGTCGCCCATCTGGTGAAATCCACCCAGAATGCGGTCACCTCAAACCGCAGGCTCGAGAGCCAGCTGCTGGAATCAAAGAAACACATTGAACGGCTTCAATCTTCGCTCGAGGCCATTCGCTACGAATCCCTCACCGACGAGCTGACGACCCTCAACAACCGTAAGCATTTCGAGAATTCCATCGAGCGGATCATCGACCATTCCAAGGAAAGCGGCCGCGGATTTGCACTGCTGATGACGGACGTCGATCATTTCAAGAAGTTCAACGACACCTTCGGCCATCAGACCGGAGATCAGGTTCTACGCCTTGTCGCTCTTGCGGTGAAGCAGAACATCAAGGCTCAGGACATTGCCTGCCGGTACGGTGGCGAGGAATTCGCGATCATTCTTCCCCAGGAGGGCCTGGAAGCAGCGGTAAAGATTGCCGAGAACATCCGCAAGGCCGTGATGTCCAAGGAACTTGTGAAGAGATCTACCGGCGAGAACCTCGGCCGCATCACCATTTCCGTCGGCGTGGCGACCTACCAACCGCTCGATGTGGCCCATTCGATCGTTTCCCGCGCGGACGAAGCCCTTTACGCGGCCAAGAATGCCGGCCGCAATCTGGTGAAAACGGAACGGGATCTGGTTTCTGAATCCGACCGGGAAAACGTCGCTTGACCCAAAGGGGGGCGATTCTCATCGTCCCTCCCGGACAAGCCCATTTCTCACCGAGCTGCGTTCAAACCCATTTGCCAGAAATCGCTTTCCAGCCTGCAGGCTTTCTCGAACAGCGAAAGAACGCGGGCGTAGCGGTGTTCGGTCAGGAGTTGGCAGGCGGTTCGGTTGAACCAGCTCTCGAAATCTCCGGCAATTTCCTGATAGGCGGTTCCTGCATATTCCTGGATCCAGCGCCGATAGGGGTTTTCCGCGCGATCGCAGCCCGAACCAATCAGGTTGGTGCCGATTTCCGCGTATCCAATGACGCATGGAGCTAATGCCGCCTGCAGGTCCAGAAGGTCGCCCGACATGCCCGCATCCAGCACAAAGCGCGTGTAGGCCATCGTCGGCGTGTCTTCCGGCGCGTTTTCGATGTCCGTTCTGGACATCCCCCACTGCCCGCACAGCTCAATATGCAGGTCCAATTCAACATCCAGGATGGCCTTCACGCCTTCCAGTGATTGCCGCATGTCTGCAACAGTGCTGCTCTTGTAGACACCGAGCGCGTAGGCCCGGGCGAACTGGATCAGAAACAGATAGTCCTGGACGAGGTAGTGCTCAAAACATTTCAGCGGCAGGCTGCCGTCGCCAAGTTGGGCGACGAAGGCATGGCGGGTGTAGTCGGTCCATTGCGGGGCCGCATCGGCTTTCAGCCGGTCGAACAGATTCATGAAAATCACTTTTGAAAGACACTGGAATCCGGATGGCGTTCAGCGAGCCAAAGCACTGAGGTCTGCGGCCTGCAGGGAGACGGACTCGCCGCAGCCACAGGCGGAGACTTCGTTCGGATTCCTAAAAACGAAGCCAGACCGGAATTTGGTGACTTCGAAATCCATTTCCGTGCCCAAAAGAAACAGGACGGCGGAAGGATCGACAAAAAGCTTCACGCCCCTGTCGTCGATGACGTCGTCACCCGGCTTGGCTTCCTCCACCATATCCATGGTGTATTCCATGCCAGCGCAACCGCCCTTCTTGATGCCGACACGCAGACCGATGACGTTCTTGTCGGAGTTTTCGACAAGTTCCTTCACGCGTTCAGCAGCGGCATCGGTCAAGGTCATGACCTGGAATTTTCCGGCGGAAGCCATTCAGTCCTCGCTCAGTTCCGGTTCTCTAAAACCTGATATAGGGTTTCAGCTTATCGGATGAAAGGTTGCCAACTCAATACCAGTTGAGCGCAACCTTGGCCTCGTCAGACATCCGGTCCGGCGACCAGGGCGGATCGAACACCATATCGACATTGACAGGTCCGACCCCGGCAACCGCCGAGACGGCGTTTTCGACCCAGCCCGGCATTTCACCGGCCACGGGGCAGCCCGGCGCCGTCAGCGTCATGTCGATATTGATCGAACGGTCGTCTTCGATGTCGACCTTGTAGATCAGGCCCAGCTCATAGATATCGCAAGGGATTTCGGGATCGTAGACCGTCTTCAGTGCCCCGATGATATCGGTGGTCAGCCGGTCCAGTTCATCTGCCGGAATGGCACTCTGGGCCGAAACTTCGGTCCTGAGTTCTTCGCCATCTGCAGCGGTATCCATCGTAGTAGCGTTTTCCATAGGGTCCGTCCTTACCCGAAAAAGCTCTGCGCCTTCAACAGCGCTTCATAAAGCGCGTCGACTTCTGCGCGAGTGTTATAAAGCCCGAAACTAGCCCGGCATGTCGAGGTGACGCCGTATCGTGCCAGGAGCGGCTGGGCGCAATGGGTGCCGGCGCGAACCGCAACCCCTGCCCTGTCGATGATCGTCGCCACGTCATGCGCATGGGCACCCTGAAGCTCGAAGGCAACAATAGCCCCCTTGCCTTCCGCTTCCCCAAAGATCCTAAGCGAGTTGATCTCGCGCAGTTTCTGGTGGGCGTAATCCTTCAGGTCCGCCTCGTGTCGGGCGATGTTTTCTCTGCCGAGCGCGTCCATGTAATCGAGCGCGGCCCCAAGGCCGATTGCCTGGACGATCGGCGGCGTGCCTGCCTCGAAGCGGTGCGGCGGATCGTTGTAGGTAACGATGTCCTCGGTGACATCCAGGATCATTTCACCACCGCCGTTGAACGGACGCATGGCCTTCAGTTTTTCCGGCTTTGCCCAAAGAACACCGATCCCGGAAGGCCCGTAGACCTTGTGGCCGGTGAAGACATAATAGTCGCAATCGATATCCTGAACGTCGACCGGAAGGTGCACGGCCGCTTGGCTGCCGTCGATCAGAACCGGTATGCCGCGTTCATGCGCGATCCGGCAGACCTCCTTGACCGGAACGACGGTTCCCAGAACGTTGGACATATGCGTGATGGCAACCAGTTTAGTCCGGTCGCTCAACGCATCCTCGAAGGCGTCGAGGTCGAAAGAGCCGTCCTCGCGGACGTAGACCCACTTCAGCTTTGAGCCGTGGCGTTCGCGGTGGAAATGCCAGGGGACGATGTTGGAGTGGTGCTCCATGATGGAGAGCACGATCTCATCGCCTTCGCCGAAGGTTTCCGGCCCGAGGCCGTAGGAGACGAGGTTGATTGCTTCCGTCGTCGATTTTGTGAAGACCACCTCGTCGACGGATTTTGCGTTCAGGAAGCGGCGCACCTTTTCGCGCGCGGCTTCATAATTGTCCGTCGCCAGGTTGGAAAGGAAATGCAGGCCGCGATGCACGTTGGCATATTCTTCAGAATAGGCCTTCGTAACCGCGTCGATCACAGCCTGGGGCTTTTGTGCCGAGGCACCGTTGTCCAGATAGACCAGCGGTTTGCCGTAAACCTCCCGCGAAAGGATCGGAAAATCCTTGCGGATGGCCTCGACATCGTAGCCGGTGGCCCTTGTGGCCTCTTCTGCGGTTGCGACCGTCATGCGGCGCTGCTCCTGTTCCATTTGGCGAGGAAATCTTCAGTGCCCGGCAAGCCAGGAGCGCACACGCGCCTCCAGGCCCTCGGTCACGTCGTCTTCGCCATATTCCTCAATCGCTTCCGAAAGGAAGGCCAAAACCAGAAGGGTTCGGGCTTCGGCTTCCGGAATGCCTCTGGCTCTTAGATAGAAGAGCAGATCCTCGTCAATTTGCCCGCTGGTCGCACCATGGGCGCAGATAACGTCGTCGGCAAAGATTTCCAGTTCCGGCTTGTTGGCCATCTCCGCGTCTTCGGACAAAAGCAGGGCCTGGGTCATCATCTCGCCGTCGGTCTTCTGGGCGTGCTGGGCGACGTTGATGCGTCCCTGGTAAACCCCCTTCGCCCGGCCATCGAGCACGGTCTTGAAGAATTCACGGCTGTTGCAGTGGGGAACCGCGTGGTCGACGATCAGGGTCTGGTCGGCCAGATCGTCACCGCCGGCCATGCTCACACCGTAGATCTTGGCGTCCGAATTCTCCCCGGTGAATTCGAGGAACTGCTGGTTCCTGGCAAAACGCGGACCTGCAATGAAGCCGAGAGACTTGAGTTCGACGTCAGCCCCGATCCTGGCAATGGTGGTAAAGAGGCGGGCAGCCTCCGACTTGCCGACAATCAGCCGCGTGGTGGCAAGCGAAGCCCCATTGGCCACATCGTAGTCGAATACCGTGTTGAGTTCGCCCTCGCCTGTGTCCCCGACGAAAGTCTCCAGAAGGCGCAACTTCGCCCCCTTGCCGAGTGCGATCCTGTTGCGGACGATCTGAGCGCCCGAAGATGCCGCGACCTGGACCAGTTCGACCGGCTTGGAAAGCTCGACACCTTCCTTCACGTCCACCACGACACCGCCCTGTACGAATGCCGTATTCAGGGCGATTACGCCGTCGCCGTTTCCGGATTTTGGTACTGAGAGCAGTCCGGCGCCCTTTTCACCCGTCAGCGCATCGCAAAAGCTGGAGAGGGAAACACCTTCCGCTGCCAAAGCGTCCACATCCGAGAGCCCGGCAACATAGGTGCCGTTCGCAATGACAATCCGATACCGGTCGAGTTCGCCGAAGGTCTCATGATTGTCCAGAACCGCTTTGGCCGCGGCCGCATCGGCGGCAGCCGCCAGAGGCGCCGCCGACTTCATGAAGGCGCGCAGATCGGAGTATTTGTATTCTTCCACGCGCCGGTGCGGCAGACCGTTGGTTCGGATGCTGTCGACGGCAGCTTCCCGAAGCGCTGCGACCGCGACAGAGCCGGACAATCCGCCCTTCGCGCCGTCGAAACGATCGAGCAGATCGTTTTCAGCCTGCGTCAATTTGATGGGTACACTTGCGTTCATATCGCCTTGTCCCCTCAAGCCGCCGTGTCGATGTAGTCGGCGTAGCCGTTCTTTTCCAGCTCAAGCGCCAGGTCCTTGTCGCCGGTCTTGACGATCCGGCCCTTGGAGAGAACATGGACGACATCCGGCACGATATGGTCGAGAAGGCGCTGGTAGTGGGTGATGACAACCATCGCCCGCTCCGGAGAACGCAGCTTGTTGACGCCTTCCGACACGATCCGGAGCGCATCGATATCGAGGCCCGAATCCGTCTCGTCGAGCACACAGAGCTTCGGTTCCAGCAGCGACATCTGCAGGATCTCGGCGCGCTTCTTCTCGCCGCCGGAGAAGCCGACATTGAGCGGGCGTTTCAGCATGTCCATGGAAACGCTCAGGTGGCTTGCTGCCTCTTTCACGCGCTTCATGAAGTCCGGAATGGACAGCGGATCTTCGCCGCGCGCCTTGCGCTGCGCGTTCATCGCCGTCTTCAGGAATTCCATTGTGGCAACGCCGGGGATCTCGATCGGATACTGGAACGCCAGGAACAAGCCGGCAGCCGCCCGCTCGTCCGGCTCCATCTCGAGCATGTTCTGCCCGTTGAAGAGGATCTCGCCTTCGGTGACTTCGTAGTCGTCCTTGCCGGCCAGAATATAGGACAGCGTCGACTTTCCGGAGCCGTTCGGCCCCATGATTGCGTGCACTTCACCGGCCCTGACGGTCAGGTCGATGCCGCGCAGGATTTCGGTTTCGTCTTCCGCGATGCGGGCATGCAGGTTTTTGATCTCAAGCATTGAGACATTCCTCGTAAATCAGCGGACTTTCAAAGCCCGTACAAATCAAACTTCAAGCGGGCCCTTAGCCCACGGATCCTTCAAGGCTGATCGAAATCAGTTTCTGCGCCTCGACGGCGAATTCCATCGGCAGCTGCTGGATGACGTCCTTGACGAAACCGTTGACGATCAGCGCCACGGCTTCCTCTTCCGACAATCCGCGCTGCAGGCAATAGAACATCTGGTCGTCCGAAATCTTCGAGGTGGTGGCCTCGTGTTCGAACTGGGCCGATGCGTTCTTGCTCTCGATGTAGGGCACGGTATGTGCGCCGCACTCCTGACCGATCAACAGAGAGTCACACTGGGTGAAGTTGCGGGCGTTGGAGGCCTTCCGGTGGGCAGAGACCAGACCGCGATAGGTGTTCTGCGATTTGCCCGCGGAAATGCCCTTGGAAATGATCCTGCTGGAAGAATTCTTGCCGAGATGGATCATCTTCGTGCCGCTGTCGACCTGCTGGTAGCCGTTGGAAACCGCGATGGAGTAGAACTCGCCGCGGGAATTCTCGCCGCGCAGGATGCAGGACGGGTATTTCCAGGTGATCGCAGACCCGGTTTCCACCTGGGTCCAGGAGATCTTGGAGTTCTTGCCGCGACAGTCGCCACGCTTGGTGACGAAGTTGTAGATGCCGCCCTTGCCGTCCTTGTCGCCCGGGAACCAGTTCTGGACCGTCGAATATTTGATCTCGGCATCTTCCAGGGCAACGAGTTCGACAACGGCCGCATGCAGCTGATTTTCGTCGCGCTGCGGCGCCGTGCAGCCTTCCAGATAGGATACGTAGGCGCCCTTTTCGGCAATGATCAGCGTGCGCTCGAACTGGCCGGTGTTCTGCTCGTTGATGCGGAAATAGGTCGACAGCTCCATCGGGCAGCGCACGCCCTCCGGTACGTAGACGAACGAGCCATCGGAGAAGACCGCCGAGTTGAGCGTGGCGTAGAAGTTGTCGGTGATCGGCACGACGGAACCGAGATACTTCTTCACCAGGTCCGGATATTCGCGCAGGGCTTCAGAGATGGAGCAGAAGATGACGCCGGACTTCTTCAGCTCTTCCTTGAAGGTGGTGACGACGGAAACGGAATCGAACACCGCATCGACAGCGACCCGGTTCTTCGGCTCGACACCGGCCAGAACTTCCTGCTCACGCAACGGGATACCGAGTTTTTCGTAAGTCGCAAGCAATTCCGGATCGACTTCATCCAGGCTCTTCGGACCTTCGACGGATTTCGGGGACGCCCAGTAGTAGAGCTCGTCGAAATCGATCTTCGGATAATGGACGCGAGCCCAGGTCGGCTCTTCCATCTGCTTGAACCGGCGCAGGGCTTCCAACCGCCATTCGGTCATCCATTCCGGCTCGTTCTTCTTCGCGGACAGAAACCGGACGGTCTCTTCGGACAGGCCCTTGGCACCGCGTTCCGATTCGATATCCGTTACAAAGCCGTATTTATACTGGTCGACATCGATGGCTTTCACCTTATCGATGGTTTCCTGTACAGCTGGCATCCGTTGCCTCCATTCGGCGGGTCGTCTCCCCGCATCTTATCTTCAGTGCCGCGGCAAGAATCCCTCGCCGCTTCCGTTCACCGGCGGTCTGGCCGCCAAAATCAAATCTCTCAAGCCGCCTGATGGCGGGCTTCCGGGTTCAGCCGATCGACAATTTTCGGCCAGACTTCCAGAAAACGGTCCATATCCGCTTCCTTCGTGTTCCACCCCATGCTGACCCGCAAGGCACAGCGGGCGAGACCCTCGTCGATCCCCATGGCCGTCAAAACGTGGGACACGGACACCTTGCCCGAAGAACAGGCCGACCCGGAAGAAACGGAAATGCCTTCCAGATCGAAGGCGATCAGGGCGGTTTCCGCGGCGATGCCCGGAACGGCGAAACAGCATGTATTGGGCAAGCGCTCGGCTTTTTCACCGAAAATGACTGTCGCTGGGCAGACGGCCTTGAGACCGGTTTCCAACCTGGCTTTCAAATCTGACACATGGCGGGTTTGGCCCACTTCTTCAAGGGCCAATTCCGACGCCAGGCCAAAACCGGCGATCGCGGCAACGTTTTCCGTACCTCCCCGGCGCCAGTTTTCCTGTCCGCCACCCACCATCAGCGGCGACGGTACCCGAGCGGTCGATCTGACGACCACGGCGCCAATGCCCTGGGGGCCGCCGAACTTGTGCGCAGACAGCGTGATGACGTCGGCGCGCCACGCCTCGATGTTGATCGCCATCCGACCGGCGGCCTGAACGGCATCCACGTGGAAGAAGTGACCGTATTTTTCAGCAATGGCGCCGATCTCGGCAAGCGGCTGAACGACACCTGTCTCGTTGTTGGCGGCCATGACGGAGACCAGGCTCTGGTCGGCGTCCTTTACGGCCTCTTCCAGCGCCTGAAGGTCAATCCGGCCGTCCTCGTCGACGGGCACGACAACTTGGTCGGCAACGGCAAAGCGTCCACCGGTCACGACAGAGGGATGTTCGACCGCGCTCCTGAAAAGCTTGTCCAGATAGACGGGAGCGCCCTGATACTGCCAAGAAGGCGACAGGGCCGTCATATTGGCTTCCGTCCCGCCGGAGACAAAGGTGACAGCGCGTGTTCTGGCACCGCACAAGCGAGCGACCCGCTCCCGTGCTTCCTCCACGCGTCCACGGGCCTTTCGGCCATGAGCATGTACGGACGAGGCGTTTCCGGGATCGCCCAGAACCTCGATCATGCACTCGCGCACCTGCGGGCGCAGTGGCGCACCGGCGTTGTGATCGAGGTAGATCGGGTCGCTTGGACGGGGCATGGCACCTCTGGAGCCTGAAATCGACATTCACTTAAGGTCGAAATTACGCTTTTGCGTCAAACACATGTGCGAAATTTCTTGAATTTTTCCGCTGTGATGACGATAACACCCCCCAACCGTTCGAACCGAGTGTTGTCCGCCTTCGGAGGGTGACGCGAACTTTCGAATAATTCTAAACAGGGTTCTAAAAACTTGGAGACTAAGAGTCAAGTTTAGACTTACGGGTAAACACGTATCCGATCTCCATTATCCTGCGCCGTTTTGGGCGGCGCGACAATATGACAAGGACATAGCGCTTCATGCCTGAGGTGATCTTCAACGGTCCCGCCGGCCGGCTGGAAGGCCGGTTCCATCCCGCAAGAAAACGGAACGCCCCCATCGCCCTGGTGCTGCATCTGCATCCGCAGTTCGGTGGCACGATGAACAACCAGATTGTTTATCAGATGTACTACATGTTCGCCCGGCGCGGATTTGCGGTGCTGCGTTTCAATTTCCGTGGCGTCGGCCGCTCTCAAGGCTCCTTCGACCACGGCCAGGGGGAGCTCTCCGATGCGGCGGCGGCGCTCGACTGGGTCCAGACCGTCCACACGGATGCCCGTGCCTGCTGGATTGCCGGTTTCTCCTTCGGCGCCTGGATCGGCATGCAGCTTCTGATGCGTCGTCCGGAAGTGGAAGGCTTTATTTCGGTAGCCCCTCCGGCGAACCTGCACGACTTCTCGTTCCTGGCCCCCTGCCCGTCTTCCGGCCTGATCATTCACGGCGACAATGACAAGGTCGTTCCGCAGAAGGATATCCAGACGCTGGTCGACAAGCTGAAAACCCAGAAAGGCATCGTGATCGACCACGAGACCATTCCGGGCGCCAACCACTTCTTCGAGAACGACATGGACGAGCTTATCGAGCGCTGCGGCACCTATGTCGACGGCAGGCTCGGACTGACGCCGGCGGACTATATCGACATCGATTGATCCTGGAACACGAAAGCCCGCCGAACGGCGGGCTTTTTGTTTGTGCAATCAGGTCATTTGCCGGCATGCACGGCCGTACCACATCAGCCTTGGAACGGCTTCGCCCTCGGGACGCCGGGCCCGTGCTCGGTGCCATCATCCGGTCCGGCAAGCGGATCCTCTCCATCAGCCACACCGCCTTTGATCGGCGGCCCATCGTAGTCTTCCGGCGGCGGCACCTTGGACCCCTGTCTGCAGTCGGTCAGCCAGATGTCGTAGACGGGATGCTCGACCGCGTGCAGACCGGGGCTGGCGGCGAACATCCAGCCGGAGAAGATACGCCGTACTTCGTTGTTGAGCGTGATCTCGTCCACCTGAACGAAGCCGGTCGTCAGCGGCGATTCCGTTTGCGGGCGCGAATAACAAACCTTCGGCGTCACCTGAAGCGCACCGAACTGAACGGTTTCACCGATATAGACATCGAAGGAAATGATGCGGCCGGTGATCTTGTCGAGTCCGGAAAAGACGGCCACCGGATTCTCGATTTTCTCCGCGTGAGCGGCTGAAACCGGCACGAATGCCGAAATTGCTGCAAGGCTCAGCCCGGCAAGGGCACTTCTTGCTGCTTTTAATGCAATAAACAAGTCAGCCATCAGCTTTTAAAAGATTCCCTGGTGCAACCATACTGAACTACTTGGCAAACGCGCTAGCATCGAATTGCGGCCCGGAGAAGACAGACCGCTTCTCCGGGGCAATAAGTGTGGATTAGCCGATTTCGGCCAGTCTGCTCAGGGCCGTGCGGACCTTTTCCAGCTTCTCCTTGGCCTCAGCGACCTTTTCCCGCTCGCCCTCGACCACTTCGTCGGGAGCCTTGGCAAGGAAGCCCGGGTTGGAGAGCTTCTTCTCGATCTTGCCGATTTCGCCGTCGAGCTTGCCGACTTCTTTTTCAAGGCGGGCTTTCTCGGCGCTAAGGTCGATCACGCCGGCGAGCGGCAGGCAGACCGTGGCTTCGCCGACGATGATCTGGGCGGATCCGGCGGGTGCTGCGTCCGCAAGATTGACGGTTTCGGCCCTGGCAAGACGAAGGATCGCAGATTCATGCGTCTTGAGCCGAGATTTGGTCAGGTCACTTGCACCGACGATGACAACCGAGACCTTGGCTCCGGCCGGAACGTTCATTTCCGCGCGGACGGACCGGATTTCGGAAATCAGATCAACCAGCCAGTTGATTTCACTTGCAGCGTCGTCGTCGGAAACCCTGGCTTCCGGCCATGCTGACAGCATGAGCAGACTGTCCGCCTTCACGCCTTCGTCACCCAGGCGTTCCCACAATTCTTCCGTGAGGAACGGCATGATCGGATGCAGAACCTTCAGGATCTCGTCGATCGCCCAGGCAGCCGTCGCGCGGGTTTCCGTTTTGGCAGCTTCGTCCTCTCCGTTGAAGATCGGCTTGGCGAGTTCGAGATACCAGTCGCAGAAGGTGTTCCAGGTGAACCGGTAGACCGCACCGGCCGCATCGTTGAACCGGAAGTCTTCCAGTGCTGCGGTGACTTCGGCAATGCAGCGGCCCGTTTCCGTGGCAATCCAGCGATTGAGCGTGTGCTCCGTGCTGGCCGGGTCAAACCCTTCCACTCGCGCGCAGCCGTTCATTTCGGCAAACCGGGCCGCATTCCAGAGCTTCGTCGCAAAACGCTGGCCGCCTTCCGCCGCCTGGTCGGACATCCGCAGCGTCCGGCGCGACTGCACTTCCTGGCTGGCCAGTGCAAAGCGCGTGGCGTCCGCCCCATAGGTATCGAACAGCTCAAGCGGGTCGAGAACGTTGCCGAGCGATTTCGACATCTTCTTCCCGTTCTTATCGACAACGATCGAGTTGATGTAGACCGTATGGAACGGCACTTCGTTCATGAAGTGGATGCCTTGCATCATCATCCGGGCGACCCAGAAAAAGATGATGTCGAACCCGGTAATCAGAACGTCCGTCTTGTAGTAGCGCTCCAGTTCCGGTGTTCGGTGCGGCCAGCCGAGGGTCGAGAACGGCCAGAGCGCGGAGGAGAACCAGGTGTCGAGGACGTCCGGGTCTCGGATCAGCGACTTGCCACCTGACAAGGCGACGGCTTCTTCCTCGTTGTGAGCGCAATACTCCTTGCCGTCCTCGTCATACCAGACAGGGATCTGGTGCCCCCACCACAGCTGGCGCGAAATACACCAGGGCTGGATGTCGTTCAGCCAGTTGTAATAGGTCTTGTCCCAGTTCTCGGGAACGAATTTGGTATCCCCGTCCTGAACGGCCTTCAGAGCCGGTTCGGCGAGCGTCTTGGCGTCGACGAACCACTGGTCCGTCAGCATCGGCTCGATGACAACCTTCGAGCGGTCACCATAGGGCTGCATGATCTTCTTGGACTCGACCAGCGGCAGCTCGGCCGGAGCCTCGGCCCCTTCTTCAAGCGGGCGCACGATCGCCCGTCCGTGCGCATGCCAGTCGGGCGCCTGCCCCTTCATCCAGGCAACGTCCGGATGATCGGCCGGAACCATGACCGCCAGGCCTTCGGCAGTGATCTGTTCGATGACGCGCTTGCGCGCCTCGAACCGGTCGAGGCCGCGCAGGTCGTCGGGAACGATGTTGATAAGGTCGACTTCGTTGACCGACATCTCGGCACCGTCAATGATCGCCTGAGCCTTGGCCGCCTCTTCGACATAGGGGGCACCGTCGGAGCGCAAGGCACCCCTGGTGTCCATCAGGCGATACATCGGGATCTTGTTGCGCGTCGCCACGCCATAGTCGTTGAAGTCATGCGCACCGGTGATCTTGACCGCCCGAGCCGAAATCCGGATCCGGATATTCGTCGGTGATGATCGGGATCAGACGGCGTTGCTCTTTCGGTCCGACCGGAATTTCGCAAAGCTTGCCGACGATCGGCTTGTAGCGTTCGTCGTCCGGATGAACGGCAACAGCGCCGTCGCCAAGCATCGTTTCCGGGCGGGTGGTGGCAATCGAGATATAGTCGCGGGTCTCGCGGAGGGTGATGTTCCCGTCCTCATCCTTTTCGACATATTCATAGGTTTCGCCGCCAGCCAGCGGATACCTGAAGTGCCACATGTGGCCGTCGGTTTCGATGTTCTCGACCTCGAGATCCGAGATGGCGGTCTCGAATTTCGGATCCCAGTTCACCAGACGCTTGGACTTGTAAATCAAGCCTTCGTTGTAAAGGTCGACGAAGACCTTGAGGACCGCCTCGGAAAGGTTCGGCGACATGGTGAACTCGGTACGGCTCCAGTCGCAGGAGGCGCCAAGACGTTTCAGCTGGCCGAGGATCGTGCCCTCCGACTTGCGCTTCTGCTCCCAGACCCGTTCGACAAAGGCTTCGCGGCCCATCTCGCGGCGGCCGGGCTGCTGCGTTTCCATCAGCTCCCGCTCGACAACCATCTGGGTCGCGATGCCGGCATGATCGGTTCCCGGCTGCCAGAGAACGTCAAAACCCTGCATACGCTTCCAGCGGACCAGAATGTCCTGGAGCGTGTTGTTCAGCGCGTGTCCCATATGCAGCGAGCCGGTCACGTTCGGCGGCGGAATTACGATGGAAAAGGCAGGCGCGCCTTCCTTGGCGCCGGCTCCGGCCTTGAAGGCCTCCGCCCGTTCCCAGGTTTCGTAAATCCGCGGCTCAACGCTGGCCGCGTCGGAAGTTTTTTCCAGCATCAGGGTCACTCAATGGGAGGATGTGTTGCGAAATTCGTGAGCCACCGTGTAAATCGGAAGCGCCCGTGCAAGTCAACCGCCTTGGCGCGAAGAATTGCGCAAGTTCCGGCGCTTTTTCCCGAAATCGGCTTGCCGGAAGTGCAGGCTTGGGCTGGCCGGTATTTCCTGTCATAAGGGCAGCATGACCGTTTCCATCCGCGCGCACCATCTCCTGTGCATTCTGACCTATATGGGCAAGGGCTATACGGCCGATTTCGTCACCTGCTACGACAAGGTCATCAAGCGGATCAATGACGGCGAAACGCTCCGGCTCATCGAGGGACCGGACGAAATCTGCCAGCCCATGCTTACCGAGACAACGTGCCATTGCCACAACGACACGGTGCTGGAAAGGGACCGGACCGCGGCACGGCAGATTGCAAAGGTTCTCGGCCGTCATCTGGCGCCCGGCGATACCCTCGTCCTGACAAGGGAGAAGCTCGCTCTCCTGCGAACCGCCTTCGCTGAAGGGGCGATCCGCTCGGCCTGCAGCGGCTGCGAGTGGCAGGACCTGTGTTCCCGGATCGCCCGAAAAGACTTCAGGGGATGCCACCTGACACCCCCTGAATAAGTAGCCTGTGCTGCTTTCGATAATCAGCGGCGGCGCGTGACCCGCTGGATTTCCTTCTGGACCATTTGCTCGACCATCCCCGGCAGGTTCTGGTCAAGCCAGGCCTTGAGCATGGGCCGCAGCATTTCCTTGACCAGCTCCTCGACCGTCTGCGCCTGGGTTCCGACGAACATGTTGGCCAGGTTGTCGAAGGACGCGTGAACGGCCATCCCCGTGTCTTCGGAAGTCAGCGGACCGTCTTCAGCCATGGCCGGCAGGTCGTCCGGGATCGGCAGTGAACTGCGTGCCGGCTCGGGTTCGAATGCAGCCATTTCCGCAAAGGAAACGTCTCCTTCCGGGCTGTCGAAATCCTCGGCCAGCCCCTGGACCATTTCCAGTTCGTCGTCCGGCACTGCCAGTTCTTCCGTCAGTTCCAGAACGTCGTCGTCACCCTCGTCCGCTTCAGCATCTTCCGCCATGGCCGCCGCCATGTCGTCGACGTCATCGTCGGCCATGTCGTCGTCGCTACCCATGTCGAACAGTTTGTCGAGATCGTCCTGGGACATTTCAGCGGATTCGTCCAATCCCGCTTCGGCTTCCGCCGCGATGTCGGGTTGTTCGCTTTCGCCAGCCTCGCCGCCCTGGGTGTCCTCATCTGAAATGATCCGGCGGATCGATGCGAGGATTTCCTCCATCGACGGCTCTTCAGCCTTTTTCGCCTGTGCCATGAATTCCCCCGTACTTTTCGGCTACGCTCAGGTACACCCAGGTCATTCTGAATGATTCGTTAACCGGAATTATGAGGGTCAACCAGAAACAGGCAAAGCGAGCGGGCAGACTACGGACGCCTTTTCCCCTTTTTAGTCGGAAATCAGGCGTCCCAGGCGACGCAAATACAATCGCGGCCGGATTCAATCGGCGTTTTTAACGATGATATGGAAGTGTCTCGGAGCATTCGCTCCGCAATCCTCGCGCAACCGATTCCCGCAATTCTGCTGTGGAACGGTAACTTAGCGCCCGTCAGGCGTTCTCAAACCGAACCACTGGTCCCGGACGGCCTCGTAATGCTGTTTGGGATCATAGCGTGCAACGCCAAGCCCGAGCGTGTCCGAATCGAGGCGGCCCGTCGCGGCAACCAGCTGGTAGCCGCCGATGATGCGGTTACGCTGTGCGGTCACCAGGTTCGACTGCTGGTTCACGAGTTCACGCTGGGCATCCAGAACATCCAGCGTCGTCCGCTGGCCGACGCGCTGCTCTTCGATGACGCCTTCGAGCGCCAGCTGCTGTGCTTGCACGGCCGCCTGAGCCGCAACGATGGAGGCTTCGGCCGCCTGATAGATGCCCCAGGCGGATATCACGTTAGCCCGCACCTGATCCCGGGCGACGTCGAGCTGCAGCCTGGTCTGGCCCAATTCTTCCTTCGCCTGTCTGACGCGCGAAGAGACCCCGCCGCCCTGATAGAGCGGAATGCTCACATTGCCGAAGATCCGCGCGTCATCGCTGACATCGGTCGTCGAGGACGGTTTCCAGCTCCGCGAAATGCTGCCATCCAGAGTGACGGTCGGCAGAAGCTCACCTTCGATTGCCTTGATGTTGAACACGGCCGCGTCGACAAGATGCTGTGCCTGGCGGATCAGCGGCTGATGGCTTTCACCGAATTGCAGCGCTTCTTCCAGCGATTTGGGCACAAACCTGCTTACCGAAGTATCCGCGGACAGGTTGCGGGCCTCGATGCCCACGACCTGCCGGTATATGGCCCGACTGGTATTGAGGTTCGCAAGAGCCGTGTTGAGGCTGGCCCGTGCTTCGGCCGCGCGGGCTTCAGCCTGACTGACGTCCGTTCTGGTGCCCTCACCCACGTCGAAACGGTCACGTGCCGCGCGCACCTGCTCCTGAAGGAAGGCAAGGTCGCTGCGCTGGAGGGAGACCAGGGCAGTGTCCCGAATGACGTCGACATAGGAGGTCGCGGCATCCAGCAGCGTGTCCTGTTCGGTCGACATCAGGCTTTCGCGCTGCGCGCGAACGACGGATTCGGCCTGACGTGTGGAGTTGATCGTCCGGAAACCCCGGAAAAGGGTCTGGCTGATCGTCAGGGAGATGGAAGCGTTGTTACGGTAGTCGGTGAAACTGTCGGCGCTGGACCTCACTCGCCCTGCGGCGGCACCGGCGGTCACCGTCGGACGCCAGCCGGTGAGTGCCTGCGGAACGTTCTCGTCGACACCGCGCAATTGCGCCCGTGCCGCGTTCAGCGTCGGATTGTTGGCATATGCCAGCGCAAGCGCCTGACGAATCGTTTCTGCCTGAGCCTGGGACCATGAGGCGTCGGTCATCGCGCCGGCGGACACCCCGCCTAACAATCCCAGCGCAACAGCCATCGCTTTCAGTGTGGAACGACCAGACACCCGATACTCCTTCCGGATCAACTTTCCTGACCCTGTTGAGTAAACTGATGGGTGTTATTCTTCAACCATTTGAGTGTGAGAAAATAGGAAAATCTACGAGTGCGTCTTTCTGGCAACAAGCTGCCGCAGCACAGGCGAAAGACACCGTCCCACAAAGAAACCCGCCGGTTGGATAGCGGCGGGTTCAAAGTCGTCTCGGCAATCCGCAAAAGTTCTAGAAAACGAACTCGGAAGCCTTGGCAAATCCCGGCAGCAGACGGACCGACGCATTGAATCCGAAACGGCTGCTGACGGCGTTCCCGGACTTCTGGTACAGCTTTGCCGAACCTGCCCCGCCGCGCCCCTCGATCACGGCCATGCGACCGTCTGATTTGAGCTGTGCCGTCAGGTCTTCCGGCATGACTTCCACCGCACCGTCGACCAGGATGACATCGTAAGGCCCTTCGGACGCATAGCCCTTGACCAGAGGCCCTTCGACCACAACGGCATTTTCGATACCGAGTTCAACGAGAAGGTCGGTCGCCGTCTTCGCGAGGTCAGGATTTTCCTCAAGAACGACCACGGAAGCCGCCAGCTTGGAGACGACGGCAGCGCTGTACCCTGTACCTGCGCCGATCACCAGGACGACGTCGCCGGAGCGAATCTCGGCGAGCTGCACGAGCTTGCCGAAGATGTGCGGCTTCATCAGGACACGGCCCGTCTCCTCTGACCCGACAGGAAGATCCTCATCGATATAGGCCACCGCTTTTTTCGAGGCAGGTACGAAACGTTCCCGCGGAACCAGATCCATCGCATCCAGGATCCGGTGGTCAGTCACATCATTGGTGCGCAGCTGGTTGTCCACCATTTTGCGGCGGGACTGGCTAAAGTCCGTCATGTCGGCCCTCACTCTGACTTGCCGGATTTCCGGCGTCTCTTGAGAACCGTTCATTAGCGGCGCAATGACCGCCTGACAAGTATCAGAAACCCCTGATCCCCTTGCGCTGCCGGAATATGATCCGATTTTAAGGTTCAAGACATTCCGCCGCAGCAGATCTCACCATGTTGCGGTGGAAATTATGCCGGCCTTGAATTCAGGACTTGACCTGATCGAACAACTGTCTGATAAGGCGCGGCACACCACCTTGGGGCCCTGTGGCGGAGTGGTGACGCAGCGGATTGCAAATCCGTGTACACCGGTTCGATTCCGGTCGGGGCCTCCAAAATCTCCTGCCACTGACAGCATTAAACAAGAGCGCGACCGAACTCTCTTCGGGCGAGGTCAAGGTTCTATCCGCATTTCTCCTGCCTTGACGCGGCATGGGCTAAATTCGGATGCTCGTTTGATGCAAGAGCCGAGTTTCACCATAGGCGTCGAGGAAGAATATCTTCTTGTCGACAAGGCCACCCGCAAGCTGGCGAGTTTACCTCCGCCGGAGCTCTTCAAGGCGTGCGAAGCCGCCCTTGAGGGCAGTGTCAGCCCCGAGTTTCTCCGCTGTCAGATCGAAGTCGGCACACATGTTTGTGAAACGATGTCGGAAGTTCGCGCGGAGCTCGCACACTTCCGCAAGACGATCGCCCGGGAAGCTGCCGCCTTCAACCTCGCTCCCATCGCAGCTTCAACCCATCCTTTTGCCGAATGGACCGACCAGGCCCATACCGACAAGGAGCGGTACAACGAGCTCGCCAGAAGCATGCAGGTGGTCGCCAAACGAATGGTGATCTGCGGCATGCATGTTCATATCGGGATTGAAAATGAGGAGCTCCGGATCGAGCTCTTCAATCAATTGGCCTATTTCCTGCCGCACCTTCTGGCACTCAGCACGTCTTCTCCTTTCTGGCGTGGACGGCACACCGGCCTGAAATCCTACAGGCTTGCGGTTTTCAACGAGCTGCCCCGAACCGGGCTCCCTCCCGGCTTCGAGAGCAATTTCGATTACCGGCACACCGTCGAAGTCCTCACCCGCGCCGGCGCCATCGAAGACGCGACGAAGATCTGGTGGGACCTGCGGCCTTCCGACCGGTTTCCGACGCTTGAGATGCGGATAACGGACGTTTGCCCAAGCCTCGACGATGCGGTTGCGATCGCCGCCTTGTACCGCTGCCTGTGCCGCATGCTTTACCGGCTGCGTAGCGCCAACCAGAGCTGGCGACGTTATTCACGGTTTCTGATAGCGGAGAACCGATGGCAGGCGCAGCGTCACGGGACAGCTGCCGGACTGATCGATTTCGGCCGCAATGAAACCCTGCCCTTCGAAGCGCTGGCGGAAGAACTGGTCGGCCTTGTCCGCGAGGACGCGATCCACTTCGGCTGCGAGGCGGAACTGGAACACATCCGCGAAATCGCGGCGCGAGGAACCTCCGCGGAGAAGCAACTGGCGCTCGCGGGCGATATTCCGGAGGACGGGCATCTCTCCCAGGAAACGCTCGAAAGGATTGTCGACCATCTCATCGCCGAGACCCAGGCGGGCCTCTGAGCCACTCTGCATGCAATCCTCCTGGCGCTCCGGCAAGAACAGGCGCCGGAAATTCCGAAGAAGCGATAGTCGAGACAGGCGACCGTTTTCCGTCCCTTTCGGGGCGAAGATGTTTCATTCACCGAGGTTGATCCGCAGCCAAATGACATATCTGGCAAGCGGATGTCGTTTCCCGCAGTGACGTTGCCCGAGAAATCGGTTAGGCCTTTCCGAAAACTGGCATTTTGGCGGCGGCTACGAGCCTCGGGCAGGCCGCGGAAGGATGGCTTCATGGAACATGGTAGGCCAGTACCATGGGAAGATGGCTTCATGGAACATCCTCTTCAAGTGCATAGCATCAGCAGCTCGACAAGGAAGAGCTTCTACCCACTTAGAGATGTAATCAACTACCACCAAGATGTACTCGCACCCTTCAGAATTGGGGGCTGGTCCCATGAAATTAATCCCCCAAACATCAAAGATGTCAATCTAGAGATTGGTCATCAATGG
>JBNKGB010000053.1:0-29640 GCA_050289605.1 Roseibium sp.
GGATGCCTATTCCCGGTCAAACGCCAATCTCGGCTTTGACGAGGAACAGAGCTTCAAGCTCGGCAACGGGCTCTTCAAGAAACTCTGGGTGTCCGCGCCTTCTTCCACCCAGGCCTCCGACGGGCTCGGTCCGCTCTACAACGCCCGTTCCTGCCAGGGATGTCATCTGAAGGACGGCCGTGGCCGGCCGCCGATTGCCGGGGAAGACGCCGTCTCGCTGTTCCTGCGCCTGTCCGTTCCGCCGAAAACAGAAGCACAACGGCGTGCGCTCGCCGATGGCGAGGTTCTTTCCCTGCCGGAGCCGACCTATGGCGGACAGCTTCAAACCTTTGCCGTACCGGGGCTTGCCGCCGAAGGTCGCTTCGACATCGGCCATGAGACGGTCGAGGTTGCGCTGAACGGCGAGGATGCGGTCTCCCTCAGCAAGCCGGTCTACACCATCCGGGACCTCGGCTATGGCGACCTCGACCCCGGAGCAATGTTTTCGCCGCGCGTCGCCCCGCCCATGACCGGCCTTGGCCTGTTGCAGGCCATCCATGCGGCGGACATCGAAGCCCTGGCCGATCCGGAGGATCGCAACGGGGACGGTATTTCCGGCAGGATCAGCTATGTCAGGGACCCTCAGTCGGGTACGATGACCATCGGCCGGTTCGGCTGGAAGGCGTCCATGCCGACCGTCCGGGCCCAGAACGCGGCGGCTTTTTCCGGCGACATCGGCATCAGCACGCCCGAGCGGCCCGGCAACTACGGCGACTGCACCGAGGCGCAGATCGACTGCCGCCGTCTGCCGGATGGCGAACAGGTTCGCCTCGGCGTCTCCGAAGCGCCGGATCCGGTGATGGATCTGGTGACCTTCTACACGGAGAACCTTGCGGTCCCGGCCCGGCGCGACGTGGATGATCAGGCTGTTCTGAAAGGCAAGCAGGTCTTTTACGAGGTGGGCTGTTCGGCCTGTCATCAGCCGAAATTCGTGACCAGCCGCGCGGCGGACACCCCGGCCCACCGTTTCCAGCTCATCTGGCCCTACACGGACCTGCTGCTGCACGACATGGGCGAGGGGCTTGCCGACGGCCGTCCCGTGGGCGAGGCGAGCGGGCGTGAATGGCGTACGCCGCCGCTCTGGGGTATAGGTCTGACGAAAACGGTCAACGATCACACGAGGTTCCTGCATGACGGACGTGCCCGGAACCTTCTGGAAGCGGTGCTGTGGCATGGCGGCGAAGCGCGTGCGGCCCGGGACAGGGTGGCGGCATTGACGCCGGAAGACCGCCAGTCGCTTGTCCGGTTTTTGGAGTCATTATGATGCGCCTTCTGATCCTGGCGATGGTTGCCGCATTGCCGATCCTTCCGGCATCGGCTGCGGATTTCACTCCCTCGCTGGAAGGCGTGATCGTCAATTACATCCGGCCCGCGATGTCGGACTTCGCCGATACGGCGGCCAGACTGCCGGCCACGGTATCGTCCGTCTGCGAGACCGGCGATGACAAAGCCATTGCGGCATTCAGGTCCGCCTATTCGGACAGCTTGCAGGATTTTGCCCGCATCCAGTTCCTGAGGTTCGGCCCGCTGCTCGACGACGACCGGCTGAGCCGCCTTGCCTTCCTGCCGGATCCGCGCGGCATCGCGCAGCGCCAGATCCGCAAGATCTATGCGGAACAGGACGCAGGCGTCACGTCACCCGAAAGCCTGAAAGGCAAGAGCGTTGCCGTTCAGGGGCTGGCAGCGCTGGAACTGATCGCCTTCGACAAGAACGGCAAGGTCGTTCTTGGGGGGGCGGGGGAGCGGAAGGACTTTATCTGCGCCTATGCGCAGGCAATCGCGCAGAACCTTTCCCTAACCGCCGCCGACCTCGCCGCCGCCTGGGCAGACCCCGACGATTTCAGCGCCGTGCTGCTTGCATCGGATTCCGGAAACGATCGATTCTATTCGTCCAAGGAAGCCGTGGAAACGGTTTTCAACGCGCTGGTGACCGGGCTCATCATCACCATGGACCAGGACATCGAGACCGCGGTCGGCCCTTCGAAGGAAAAGGCGAAGGCGAACCGTTTTCCCTTCTCCCGTTCGGCCAACTCGATCGCTTATCTTTCCGGCGAGATCCAGGGTGTCCACGATGCCCTCGTCAGCCTGGACCTCAAGAGCCTGACACCGGACGATTATCTTTGGATCTTCGACACGCTCGACTTCGAGACCGGCAATGCCCTCGCTCTTCTGGGCAAGCTTCAACCGCTGCTGCGAAAGACCTTCGGCGAGGGCGAAAGCTATGAACGGGCCGGCGTTCTCCTCATCACCCTGAGATCCATCAGGGACACGATGGCGGAGGAACTCGCCGGTGCACTCGAGCTGGCCGGCGGCTTCAACTCGCTGGACGGAGACTGACATGAGCCGACATTTTCATGCCCTTTCCCGGAGAAGCTTTCTGGCCGCCCTCGGCGGTCTGGCGGCCTCGCCTGCCTTTCCCGGATCCACGCTGGCTGAAAGCCTCCTGAGCCGGGATGCCGCCGAGGGCGTGCCTCTGTTTGCAAGTGCCTACCGCAAGGCCAACGGAGACTACGGCGTCGGTGTCGTCGACGATCTCGGGCAGATACTCGCCGAAATTTCCCTTCCGGGCCGCGGCCACGGCATTGCCGTTTCGCCGGACAGGTCGCGCTTCGTCGCCTTTGCCCGGCGGCCCGGAACCTTCGCGGTGTCCGTCCGACCCTTCGAGGACGTGGAGCCGGAACTGATCAATTCCGAACCGGGCCGGCATTTCTATGGTCACGGCTGTTTTTCGGCGGACGGACACCTGCTTTACGCGGTCGAGAACGAATTCGACACAGCCCGGGGCCTGCTCGGCGTCTATGACGTCAGCGGCCGTAGGGTCCGCCGGATCGGCGAGATCGATACGGGCGGCATCGGCCCGCACGACATTCTGCTCGGCCCGGACGGGCGTACGCTGATGGTTGCCAACGGCGGTATCAGGACCCATCCGGACAGGGGCCGGGAAAAGCTCAATCTCGATACGATGACGCCCTCGATCGTGTTCATCGACCGTGAGACCGGTGACATCCAGGCAGAACATGCCCTCGACGCCTCCCTGCACCAGCTTTCGCTCCGCCACATGGCTCTGGACGGCACGGGCCGGGCCTGGGTCGGCGGCCAGTATGAAGGACCGGAAGGCGAACTGCCGCCGCTGGTCGGTGTTTTTTCGAAGGACGAGGCGCCCAGGCTGACAACCATTCCCGACCAGATAGCTTCAGGCCTCAGGAACTACATCGGGTCGGTGACGGCAAATGCCTCGGGCGAAGTGATCGCGACTTCCGCGCCGCGCGGCGGGCAGACCCTGTTCTGGAAAGCGGCCACAGGCGATTTCCTCGGTAGCCAGTCCATTGCGGACGGCTGCGGCGTTGCGCCGATCGACCAGGGCAGCTTTCTGATCTCGGACGGCAACGGCGCCCTGTCGCTGGTCACGGATCCGGCCTCGCCTTTCGAAATCCTGGCGCGGCCGCCCGGCGTTTCCTGGGACAATCACATGTTTGCCATGAGCTGAAGGTGCCGCAAAAGCGCGTTCAATTCGCTCGCATTCGGAGAATTTCCAGCTTTTGTCATATTCAGCGGGCACCTTTGCGCGTGGATTGGTCTACATTTGTGCCGATTCGCAAAGGGAGACGCTGAAAATGCGAAGGCTTCTGATCGGACTGGGCAGCCTTTTGTTCGTGCTGGCGACCATCGTTCTGGTGGTGCCGTTGCTGCTGCCCAAGGACGAAATCAAGCGCCAGGTGGTCGAACAGGTGGACGCGCGTCTTGGCTGGCGCGTCCGGCTGGACGGCCCGGTGTCCCTGTCCCTGTTTCCCGCCTTCTCGCTTGTAGCGGAGAAGATCGGCCTTTCCGGAGAGGCCGGGGCCGACGGCATCGAGTTCGCCAAGGCCGAGCGGGTCGAATTCGGCCTTGCCTGGGCGGGCCTGATTTCCGGCAACATCCAGGTCACCGGCATCGCGCTCGACAAGCCGGACATCTATCTGGAGGTCGGCCCGGATGGCATGACGAGCTGGGAGCCGCGCCGGAACATTGACGCATCACCGGCGGAGGAGGGAGCAGGGGATGCTTCCGAAGCGGGGCAAGCGCCGCCGCCGACCGGATCCCGCGCCCCGGAAAAAGCCAGGTCGTCGTCCTCTGAGGGATACCTGAAAAGCATCGGCGTCGACAGCCTGCGTATTTCGAGCGGCACGCTCACCTACAAGGACCAGGGCATGGCGCAGCCGGTCCGGATAACGGGCCTCGACCTGTCGCTGCAGGCGCCCGACCTTGCCGGTGATGTCGACCTGTCCTCCAGTTTCGTCCTGCAGGACCTCCCGCTCAGCATTGCCGGAACGCTGACCGATCCACTGGGCTTTGCCGGCGGCGAGCAGACGCCCGTGACGCTTTCGGTGGCGTCCGGCGACAACACGCTCAAGGTGTCGGGAGAGATGGGGCTCAATCCCGTCCGTGCCGAACTTGCGGTATCCGGGTCCGGGCCTTCCCTGAAGGCGCTGGCGACCCTGGCCGGACAGGACCTTGCGGCCGATCCCGGCGCATTCGCCCTTGATGCCAAACTGTCGGGAACCGAGGCGGCGGTATCCATCGCCGATCTCAACCTGTCGCTTGGCGCCTTGTCCATCGGCGGGGCGGCGGACGCAAATCTTGCCGGTCTCGTTCCGGAAGTCTCCGGGCGGCTGATCCTGAAGGACGGGTCGGTTGCAGATCTCCTTCGTCTTGCAGGACAGGACTTTCCCGCAAGCGGCAAGCTGAACGCGAATCTAGGCTTCGAGACTGTCGGCCTGACGGGCTCCGAACTCGTGGCCGGGCTCGACATCAAGGGGTCTGTCGACATTGCCGGCGGGGAAATCGGCGGCCTGGGCCTTGCTGCTGCCGTCGGCGGTGACCCGGAAGCGGACCGGCTGACCGATCTCAACCTCAAGGTGGACCTGCAGGGCCTGGAAAAACCCGTCTCCATGAGCGGGGCACTCGCCTGGCGCGGTGAAGCCTTCAGCGTGACGGGCGAGGCGGACACGGCCAGGCTCCTGGCAGGAAGCGCCGCGCCGCTGTCCGTCACCGTCAAGAGCAAGCGGCTGAGCGCCGGTTTCGACGGCCGCGTCGCCTCCTCCGGCTCGGTGGACGGCGCCGTGCGTGTCGAAACGGCGGACCTGCGCGGCCTGATGGCCTGGATGGGGCAGCCGATCGGTGCCGGCAACGGCCTGAAGACCTTCAAGGCCTCGGGCATCTTCGGCGTGAAGGAAGACGCGATTTCCTTCGAGGAAACCCGGTTCACGCTGGACGAGACCTCCGGCGAGGCCAGCGGCCAGATCCGACTCGGCGGCAAGCCGAAGGTAACGGCGCGGCTCGCCCTGCGCGAACTGGTGCTCGATCCCTATCTCGACAGTGCGCCGGGCAAAGGCGGCGGTGGCTCCAAGGCGTCCGGTTCCTCAGGCGGCGGCCAGAACGGCAGCAAGCGCAAGGGGGCTTCAGGCTGGAGCACGGCTCCGGTCGATTTCTCGGGCCTTCGGGCCGTGGACGTCGACTTCAAGGTGACCACGCGCGGGATCCGCTGGGACAAGATCAAGATCGACGAAAGCGCCCTGTCGGCGACCATTCAAAACGGCGTCCTGACCGCCAATCTTGAAAAGTTGGGGCTTTACGGCGGCTCCGGCACCGGTTCGGTCACGCTGAACGGGGCGGCCGCCACGCCGGAGATCGGCGCGAAATTCTCGCTCGTCGGGTTGAACGCCTATCCGCTCCTGCAAGACGCAGCCGATTTCGGCTGGATCGAAGGCACCGCGGCAATCGATCTCGACGTGACCTCGAAAGGCGCCAGCGAACAGGCACTGGTGCAGGGTCTCAACGGCACGGCCGGTTACGAGTTCGCCGATGGCGCGATCCGGGGCATAAACATTCCGCAGATGGTGCGTGGGCTTTCCGTCGAGACGTTGCTTGGCTGGCAGGAAAACCCGTCGGCGAAAACGGATTTCAGCTCGCTCGCAGCGACGTTCCAGATCAAGGACGGCATCGCCCGGACGGAGGACCTCTCCCTGATCGGTCCGCTGGTCCGCATGACCGGCAAGGGCACCACGGATCTGCCGCAGCAACGCCTTTCCTGGAGGGTGGAGCCTATGATCGTCGCCACGCTCGAAGGCCAGGCGCCGCAACCGCGCCGCAAGGGCGAGGACAAGAAGATGGCCGGGCTCGGCGTTCCGATCATGATCGAGGGCGCCTGGAACGATCCGCGTATCTATCCGGACATCAAGGGAATCCTGGAAAACCCGCAGGCGGCCTACAAGCAGTTGCAGCAGACCGGCGGCGAGCTGATCTCGATCCTCAAGGGCGAGAAGGCGGCGCCGGAGAACCTCGCCGAAACCGCCAACAAGGTCATCGAGCAGGCAACAGGCGGCCGCACGCAGATCGATGTCCAGAAGGTCATCGACGGCGACGTTAACGACGAGGAAGTCCTGAAAGCGGTCGAGGAAGGTTTCGGCCTGCCCTCGGGTCTCCTCGGTAACGTGTTCGGGAAAAAGAAGAAGAAAGAGGGCAACTGACGTCACCCCTTGTCCCCACTAGAACTGGCTGGCCTTGCGGGCCAGCTCTATGCCGGGACTGACGCGCATCAGGCGGATTTCGCCGAAGCTGCGGATGTTCTGTTTGCCGAGATCCGTCAGCTGGAATTCCTCGACGAGATATTCCTTCATGGCGTCGGGGGCGACGACGCACATCGGGTTGGCGAATTCCTGCAGGCGCGATGCCAGGTTCACGGCGGAACCGAAGACGTCGTAGACGTATTTCTGGATGCCTACGACCGAACCGACCGCCGAGCCCGTGCCGAGGCCGATGCGCGCTTCCCACTTGTACTGATGGCTCTTGTTCCGCCGTTCCAGGTAGCGGATGAAACGCACGGCGCAGTTGGCGACCGCGCGCATGTGATCGGGAGAAGGTTCCGGCATGCCGGCAACGGCAAGGTAAGCGTCGCCGATGGTCTTGATCCGCTCGCAGCCGAACTGTTCGGCGATCCGGTCGAAGGCGGTGAAGATGTCGTTGAGTTCGCCGAGCGTGACCGTCGGATCGTGTTCGGCGGCAAACCTCGTAAAGTCGACGAAGTCCAGCATCACGACGGAAACGCTGTCGTAGAGCTGGGGCGTGACGACGCCGAAGGTCTTGAATTCCTCATAAACCGAGCGTGGCATTAGGTTGAGCAGCAGGCGTTCGACGCTCTTTCGCGCTCCAGCTCCCGCGTGTTGCGCTCGACCATGGCCGAATAGCTGTCGATCATCGATTCCAGTTCGCGGATGCGGGTGATGTTCTGGCATTCGACCACGTAGAGGTCGCGCGCTTCGGCGCCGGCGCGGGAGATTGTCAGGGCAATCACGAGCGTCCGGCGTTTGACCTTGACCGATAGTTCGCCCGCGTAGCGTCCGGTGTCTTCAAGGGCGGCGCGGACCGTCTCCATGTCGATGTCCTGAAGGACTTCGGGCAGGGATGTTCCGCGTTCGGGTTTGCCGAACCAATCCGCGAAAGCCTCGTTGCTGAAGAGGAATTGCAGGTCCTTTTCGCGGATCACGGCTATGCCGACGCCGATGGCACGCAAGAGTTGCTGGTTGATGGCCGTGATGTTCATGACTTGCCCGCCGACAGAATGCAGGACCGCTTGGATTCGACCGCCCTCATGACGGTGTCGATGTCCTCGGGCTCAAAGTCGTGTTCTTCAAGCGTCTGGCTCAATAGCCGGGCAACCTCGTCGAAATCCTCATGCGTCAGGTTCAAGGATGCATGCGCTCTTCGAAGGCGCTCGTCCGTATAGGACGCCGGGCCCCCAAGGAGTGAAGAAATGAATTTGGTCTGATGGTCGATGAGGCGCGGCATGTCGACATCATCGAAAAAGTCACCGATCTGATCGGAGTCGAGCACCTTGTCGTAAAAGGACATAACGATCCGGCTGACGAATTTGAAGCCGCCGTATTTGTCAAAAAGCGCTTTAGCCATGTCAGCGAAACTCGAATTCCGGACGTTTTCGATCAAGTAGTTACAGACTAGGCGACTGTGATCTCAATGGAAAGTCTTTTGGAAAATTCAGTTACGTGACGGCATGAAATGCCTAACTTTATGGCAGTCGGATTGGTCTTCTGACCATTCGGCAGCGCAAGGGTGGGGTTTCCGCAGTGTTCGGCGGGGCGGCACGGAGCCGATGCTCCCTGGGCCGGGGCTAGAGCGCCAGTGCCGCGATCATCTTGTCGACGGCCGACTCGACCGTGCCGGTGTTTTCGATCCGGATGAGATTGGGGACGTCCTGCGGCTCGAGATCGGCACGTTGCAGGCGCTCCAGAATATCCTCACGGCTTTCCCGGCCTCGGGCCGCAAGACGTTCGGCCAGGACGTCCATCGGAGCGGTGATCAGGAGAACGAAGGCATTTTCGTACTTTTCGGAGGCCCTTGCGAGAACGCCGCGGGAGCCGTTGGCAATGACGGTTCCGCCCGCGCGGATGACGTCATCGCAGGTTTGCGGGATAATATAGCCGAGACCGTGGGCTTCCCAGGCGAGGGCGACTTTGCCCGCATTCCGCAGCCGGTCGAAATCGGCCCGGTTGATGGTGTCGTGGTCTTCCGCGTTCGGATCGGCCTTTCGAGTGATGGCCCTTCGGGCGAAAAGAACGTCCGTCCGATCCTTCAGCCGATCTTTCAAGGCATTCAAAAGCGTATCCTTGCCCGCCCCGCTGGGACCGACAACAAGGATCATGCGGCCCGGCCCGACCTTGCCGGCCTGCGCGCTGTCCGGTGCCTCAGGCAACGCGGCGGCCCTCGCGCCAGACGCCCCGGACCACCGGGATGTTGCCGACCAGCCGGACCTGGATCAGGTCTGCCCGGAGCCCCGGTTCCAGGACGCCCCTGTCATCGAAACCGATGGCCTTGGCGGGTGTCGAGGTCACAGTGGCAATCGCCTTGGGCAGGGAAATCGCCTCGATCTCCTCGGCCAGCTGGAAAGCAGCCTGCACCAGCGAAACCGGTACATAGTCGGAGGAGAGCACGTCCAGATAGCCGGCTTCCGCAAGTTCCTTCGCGGAGATGTTGCCGGAATGGGAGCCGCCGCGGACGACGTTCGGAGCGCCCATGAGCACGGCCATGCCTGCCTCGTGCGAGGCCCTGGCAGCTTCGAGCGTCGTCGGGAACTCGGCGATCTTCGTGTTCAGCGCGACGGCCTCGTCCACATGGGCCGCCGTGGCGTCGTCATGGCTGGCAATGGCGATGCCGCGCGCCTTCGCGATCTGCGACAATTGCTGCCGGTTTTCCGGGGCGATGTTTCCGGCGCGTTGCTGGCGGCGGCGGATGAATTCGTCCATCTCGGCGTCGGAAAAGCCTTTCTTGCCCTGATAGTAGACCTTGTAGGCGTCCATCGAGACGAACTGACGCTGGCCGGGCGTGTGATCCATCAGGGACATTAAGCGAATACTGTCGTCGTTTTCGAACACCTTGAAGGCGTTCAGGACATCCGGCGCGGAGACCTCGCAGCGCAGATGGATGAAGTGGTCGGCACGCAGGCGATTTTCCTTCTGACCGGTCTCGATGGCATCCGCCAGGACGCGCATGTCCGGGTATTTGAGGTCCGCGTCCTCGTCCATGCCGACGCGCAGCGCGTCGAAGACGGTGGTTATGCCGGCGCAGGCGATCTGGGCGTCGTGCGCCTGGACGGCGGAAACCGCGTTCCAGCGCACCTTCGGCCTGGGCGCGTAGTGGGTTTCGAGATGGTCGGTGTGCAACTCGACAAGGCCCGGCAGCAGGAAGTCGCCTTCGCAGTCGTGGCCGTCGACGTCCGTCGGCGAGCCGATGCCGGAAATCCTTCCGGTTTCGTCGACCGTCAACGAGCCGTCCAGCACTTCGTCGGCGAGAATGAGCGTGGCGTTCTTGAAGACTTTCGGATGCGTGCTCATGCGGTTTCCTCTTGGGAGAGACCTTCGGTCCGGCTAAGGATGTCTTCCGGGGAAAGATTGCCCGTCAGCTCGAAGATCGTATGCACTTGAAAGGGTGCGCCGCGCTCCGCCTCGGTGTAGAGCGCGAAATGGCTGCAGGTTCTGGGTACGCCTGTCACTTCGGTGAAGTAGGACTTTGCTGCCGCCGAAACGAGACTTGCCTCGTCTTCGTCCTCCAGTTTGTTGGAGAGCGTCATGTGGAAACGGAACTCGTCGAAAATGTAGGGGTAGCCCCAGTCCGTCATGTAGGCGTCCAGCTTGGGGCTGAGCCTGGCTTTGCGGCGGCGTTCGAGGTCGGTCTCGGAGAGCGGGGCACGGAAGGGCTCAAACCTGCGGACACAAAGGGCGGCGAAGGCGCGCAGGGCCGGTTCCTCGTTTTCAGGCGTCAGCGCCAGAAACTTGCCGAGTCGGTTGACGCCGAGGGCCCGGATCTCATAGGGCGCGATTTCCCGGGCAAATGCTTCGCAGGCCTCCAGCAGCTCTGCCTCGGTCCGCCCCGTCTTCAGATGAAACGGGGCCTTCAATGTGCCGTGAAAGCCATAGCGGCGCGGGTCCGCCGTCAGGTCGTGAAAACGGGCGGCGGCGAGGCCTCCGACCTCCGGATGTGACAGGTCGCTGCCGGTAAAAGGGTCGCGGCCGAGCCAGGCATTGCCCAACTGCATCAGGGGATCGTCGGCACGGTCGGCAAAATAGATGGCGTAGCGCATGATCAGGTATCGCGATTCTGAAATTCGAGATGGCCGGAAGGATGGCCTAAAGGCGGGTGATGTCCGTTCTGTGACAGTTTCCACCCGCCCGCAAGAGTTTCCTCATCAACCTGGCTTCGGACCCTGGTTTCAGGCCGCCGCCTCGGCGGCAAAGCCGGTGACGTCGATGATGCGGTCGGCGATCTCCTCGCGCACATCCTGGTCATGCAGGATGCCGACCATGGCAACGCCCTCGGCCTTCTTCTCCTCGACCAGCCGGACCACGACCGCCCGGTTGGCGGCATCGAGCGAGGCGGTCGGTTCGTCCAGAAGCAGGATAGGATAATGGGCGATGAAACCCCGGGCGATGTTGACGCGCTGCTGCTCGCCGCCGGAGAAGGTTGCGGGCGGCAGGGTCCAGAGCCGTTCGGGCACGTTGAGGCGGGAAAGCAGGGAGCGGGCCCTGTCGCGGCCCTCCTCTTCGCTTGCCCCTTGCGCGATCAGCGGCTCGGCGACAACGTCTTCCGCCGAAACACGCGGAATGGTGCGCAGGAACTGGCTGACATAGCCGATGGTGCTTTCGCGCAGCTTCAGGATCTTGCGCGGTTCGGCTCCGGCGACGTTGATGATCTCCTCTCCCGCGGTGACCAGGATCTGGCCTTCGTCGCAGCGGTAGTTGCCGTAGATCATCTTCAGGATCGAACTCTTGCCGGCTCCGGACGGTCCGCCGAGGACGACGCATTCGCCGGCATCGACCGAGAACTCGACCTTTGACACCACCGGAATGACGGCGCCGCCCTGCAGATGCATGGTGAAGGACTTGCCGACATTGTTGAGATAGAGGCGTACGGGCATGTGTTGATTTCCTTACACCTGGAGAATGGAAGAGACGAGCAGCTGGGTATAGGGCTCGCGCGGATCGTCGAGCACCTGGTCGGTCAGCCCGCTTTCGATGACGTTGCCATGGCGCATCACCATGATCCGGTGGGACAGCAGCCGGGCAACGGCAAGGTCGTGGGTGACGATCACCACCGAAAGGCCGAGATCGGCCACCAGACGGCGCAGCAGGTCGAGAAGACGGGCCTGAACGGAAACATCCAGCCCACCGGTCGGCTCGTCCATGAAGACCAGCCTTGGTTGCGTCACCAGGTTCCTCGCGATCTGCAGGCGCTGGCGCATGCCGCCGGAAAAGGCACGCGGGTCATCGTCGATGCGGTCGCTTTCGATTTCCACCCGGCCGAGCCAGTCGGTTGCCGTGGCGCGGATGTTGCCGTAGTGGCGCTCGCCGACCGCCATGAGCCGCTCGCCGACATTGGCTCCGGCGGAGACGTTCATGCGCAGGCCGTCGGCGGCGTTCTGGTGGACGAATCCCCAGTCGGTGCGCATCAGCAGGCGGCGGTCGGCCTCGGTCAGCTGATAGAGATTGCGCATCGTGCCGTCGCGCATGCGGTATTCGATGGCCCCCGCCGTCGGCGCGAGGCGCGTGGAGAGGCAGTTGAGCAAGGTCGTCTTGCCCGACCCGCTCTCGCCGACGATCGCCAGGACTTCGCCGGGCCAAAGGGCAAAGGAGACGTCCCGGCAGCCGATGCGGTCGCCGTAGTAGCGGGTGACGTTGTGAACCTGCAGCAGCGGGTCCTGGCTTTCAAACAAGCTCATCTGGCTGTCTCCTCTGCCTTGCCGCCGATTTCCATGGCCGCCGGGTCGGCAGCCATGGGGCCGAGGTGGCCTTCCGCCCGCCGTTCCTCGCAATAGTCGCTGTCCGAGCAGACGAACATGCGCCCGCCCCTGTCATCGAGGATGACCTCATCGAGATAGACGTTCTCCGCGCCGCAGAGGCCGCAGGGTTTGTCGAATGTCTGCACCTCGAAGGGATAGTCCTCGAAATCGAGGCTTTTCACCCTGGTGTAGGGCGGTATGGCGTAGATGCGTTTTTCGCGGCCGGCGCCATAGAGCTGGAGCGCGGCCATCCGGTCGATCTTCGGATTGTCGAATTTCGGCGTCGGCGAAGGATCCATCACATAGCGGTCGTTGACCTTCACCGGATAGGCGTAAGTCGTGGCGATATGACCGTTTTTTGCGATGTCCTCGTAGAGCTTCACATGCATGAGGCCATAGTCTTCCAGCGCATGCATCTTGCGGGTCTCGGTCTCGCGCGGCTCCAGGAAGCGAAGCGGTTCGGGGATCGGCACCTGGAAGACGATGATCTGGTCTTCGCGCAACGGCTTTTCCGGAATGCGGTGGCGGGTCTGGATGACGGTTGCCGCCGAGGTTTCGAAGGTCGTCCGCACCCCGGCTGTCTTTTCGAAGAAGCCGCGCAGGGAAACCGCGTTGGTGGTGTCGTCCGAGCCCTGGTCGATCATCTTCAGGCAGTCATCCTTGCCGAGGATGGACGCGGTCACCTGAACGCCACCGGTGCCCCAGCCATAAGGCATCGGCATCTCGCGCGAGGCAAAGGGGACCTGATAGCCCGGAATGGCGATGCCCTTCAGGATCGCCCGGCGGATCATGCGCTTGGTCTGTTCGTCCAGATAGGCGAAATTGTATTCGCCCTGCTCATAAATGCTTGCCGTTTCGTTCATTCTGCGGCCTCCCGGGTGGATCCTTCGCTCTCTTCCCGGCGGCGTCTCTCGAACCACTCGGCGCGCATGCGGCGCACCAGATCGAGCTCTGCCTGGAAATCGACGTAATGCGGCAGCTTCAGGTGTTCCACGAAGCCGGTCGCCTGGATGTTGTCGGAATGAGAGAGGACGAATTCGACGTCCTGCGCCGGGGCGGTCTGTTCCTCGCCCAGCTCCTGCCAGCGCATGGAACGGTCGACCATGGCCATGGACATGGCCTTGCGTTCGACCTGGCCGAAGACGAGGCCGTAGCCGCGGGTGAACGTCGGGGCTTTCTTTGCCGAACCCTGGAACTGGTTGACCATCTGGCATTCGGTCACCTTGACGGTGCCGAGCGTGACGGCAAAACCGAGTTCCTCGGCATAGAACTCCACCTCGACCTCGCCGTAGCGGATTTCGCCGGCAAAGGGGTGCGTGCGGCCATAACCACGCTGGGTGGAATAGGCGAGCGCCAGCAGGAAGCCCTCGTCGCCCCGGGCAAGGTTCTGAAGCCTGAGATCCCGGTCGGCCGGGAAGGACAAGGGCTCGCGGGTGAGATCGCCGACGGGGGCGTTCTCGTCGCTCACCGGGTCCGGTTCCATCAGCCCCTCGTCGCCGAGAAGATCGGTGACGCGTGGCATGCGCTCGTCCTCGAAGGGGGCCGTTTCGACGGCAAGCTCCACGCCGTCGTCCTCGGCGGCCAGCGCGAAATCCAGAAGCCGGTGGCTGTAGTCGAAGGTCGGGCCCAGCACCTGGCCTCCCGGCAGGTCCTTGTAGGTGGCCGACACCCGCCGCTCGACCAGCATTCTGCCCGTGTCGACCGGTTGGCTGTAGCCGAAGCGCGGCAGCGTGGTGCGGTAGGCGCGCATCAGGAAGGCAGCCTCGATCAGGTCGCCGCGCGCCTGCTTGATGGCAAGGGCGGCCAGCATTTCGTCATAGAGCGAGCCTTCCCCCATCACCCGGGCGACGGAATGGGAAAGCTGTTCCGCGATCTGCTCAAGTGTCAGCGCGGGAACGGAGGTGTCGCCCCGGCGGCGCTTGGCCGTGAGCTTGTGGGCGTTGCGGATGGCCTTTTCGCCACCCTTGACGGCTACATACATGGCTTCACACCTCCGTCGTCAGAATGCGGGTGGAGCGCGGCAGTGCGGCGATTTTTGTCTCTCCCGCGAAAACAAGATCGACCCCGCGCGGGAACTGCCGGTGGTTGGCGGCGATCTGATCCCAGAAAACGGGCGGCACCGGACCTGTGGCAAATGTCTGCCGCTCCCTGATACCGGGGCCCTCAAGCGTGACGGCGGTCGTCTTGCCGAAGGCCTGGCCGGTCAGGACGAGCGTGGTCGAACGGTCCGGGTATTCGGCCGAGCCCTGGTTGAAACTGGCGAGCGGGATCATGTGCAGCGGATCGCAGATCAGCGCGAAGGCGGCCTCTACCGGCTCACTGATGATCGGGCAGCCGGTATGAAAGCGCAGGAAAGATTTGACCGCTTCCGATGCCATCAGCGGCCGGTCCAGCCAGACCGGGGTGTCGTAGTCGAAGAGCGTCAGGGCTATGGCGGCGGCCGTAGGGGGCAGTGGAGCCGGGGGGACCAGGCCGCCGGTCTCGACGGCCTGAAGGGTGCCGGGCCGGGCCAAGGCGTTCATGACCGCCCGGAAAACGCCCTGAGCCTCGTGGACGGGATCACGAAAACCGGCGGCGAGCAGTGTTGCGTTCACAGCTGTTTCGGTTGCCGTGGTCATCAGTTGTCTCCCCGTACCATGGTGAAGAAGTTGACCCTGGTCGCCTCGGTCTCCCGCCGGACGGTGTCGCGGGCATTTTCCTGAGCTTCCCTGAGGGGTGCAATGATCTCCGTTTCGACCTTTTCCCGCATGCCGGGGCGCTGCCAGAGGGCGTCGATCACGGCCGACTGCAGCGCTTTCCGCTTGTTGCGGCCGAGGCTGTAGGCGCTGCCGGTTTCGCCGGTCTCCAGGCGGACGACGCAGCGCGTTACGGTGACCTCGCCAAGGTTGAACGGACTGCCGGTGCCGCCCATGCGGCCGCGGACCATCACCAGTCCTGTTTCCGGCTGGCGGACAAGCTCATAGGCCGGCGGGGTCAGGGCGTCGAATTTTTCGGCAACGGCCTCGGGCGCTGCGGCCGCCAGCGTCGCCATGAGGGTCTGCCGGGCAGTCTGATCGCCTTCGGCAGGCAAGTCGGGGGTTGGGTCGTTCATGAAGCGCACCTTTGGATGTGGGCGGTTTCAGGAGGGAAAGGTAAATTCCGGTTTTGATCTAAGCTTGATTTGTCTATTTGTCTAGACAAATAATCCGTTTGACTCTTTGGTACCGAAACTTGATGACGGGCGCATGACGAAGATCAGCACACTCGACCGGGGCGCGGGCATTGCCGTCTGGCGGCAGATCATGGAGACGCTGAAGGCGGAGATCGTCAGCGGCGCTTTCGAGAAAGGCAGCCGCCTGCCGCCGGAAGCCGAACTTGCTGCTCGTTTCGGCGTCAACCGGCACACGGTGCGCCGCGCGATCGCCGCGCTGACGGGGGAGGGAATCCTCAGGGCTGACCAGGGCCGGGGCACGTTCGTGGCCGCCGCGCCGCTGACCTATCCGATCGGGCCGCGCACGCGCTTTTCTGAAATCGTCTCAGGCCAGGACCGGGCGCCGAGCGGCCGTCTCATCGGGTCCTCCGTCGAAGAAGCCGATGCCCTGCTCGCCAACCAGCTTCAGGTGCCCCTCGGCACCCTGCTGATCCGCCTGAAAACCTTAAGGGTCGCCGACGGCGTGCCGATGATCGTCGCGACAAGCTGGTTCGAGCAGGCGCGCGTACCGAATTTCGTTGCCGACTATGCCGAGAGCGGATCGATCACCGCGGCTCTGAAGAAGGCCGGCATCGAGGACTACCGGCGCAAGGAAACCAGGATCACCGCCGAACTGGTCGAGGCCGATGATGCCCGCCAGCTTGGTCTGGCTCTGGGCCAGCCGGTGCTGGTGATGGAAAGCATCAACCTGGATCTTTCCGGCAGACCCATCCAGGTCACGCGCGCCCGTGTCGCCGCCGACCGGATGCAGCTGGTGGTGAACGGGGAGGCGTGAGGGTTTTTTCGATGCAAATCCTGGTGTCAGCCCGGGCAAGCGAAGCGTAGACCCGCGGCCTACTCTCAGCGCCGTTTCGCGAAGCCTCTCGTTTCCCTTCACGAGTGCCATACACACTAGCGCTCTGGCGACGAGTGGGCCCCGGGTCTCCCTTTGGGTTGCCCGGGGTGACAGCGAGTTTCGCGGCGGCTCCTCGTCGTAGGCGATAGCCTTGTTCTCAAGGGGGAGACGGGCGCGCACCGAGGGTCTCCTTCATGTCCGCAATGCACTCAACGGGAACCCACCCCGGTTTTGTGATCTGAAACACAGGCTCCCGCGCGTGGCAGCGTTAAGATTTGCTCATACTTCGGTCTGTCATCCGGAACAGATCGCGCGGGCAAAGGGGGAGCTGTCAGCGAAGGTGTTTCGACATGGACGAGAAAGAAAAACTGGCACAGCATGTCAAGGCCGTGCCCGCCTACCTGAACGACAAGCGCATGGTCGATGTTCTGGGTCAGATACCCGACCTCAACCGGCGACTGCTCTGCCTTCATCGTTACATTCGGATCCTCGACAAGAGAAACGGCAAATGGGTCGACGACCACTGGGCCTTCACCAAGGACGATTACAAGGAATGGCAGAAGACCGACGATTTCAAGCTTCGCGGGCGTGAGATCAAGGCAATTCAGGACAGGTTCACCCACAGCAACAAGGGCTACAAGCTGATCGCAGGCAGCAAGTTCCGCCCCCTTGCCAAGCAGATCGACAACTGGAACGAGAACAAGAGTGTCCGTCTGAATTCCGAAGCCTATTTCAACATGGCTCTGACAGAACTGAAGAAGCCGTCCTACTGCGGCCTCGACACGTTTCTGGACACAAGGAACCCGAAGTGCACGGAAAGCGAGGTGACCTCCATCCAGTCCTTCTACAAGTTCCTGAACAGGGACTACCGTCCGAAGCCGAGCCTCATGGTGGCAACGCCGGGATTTTCCAACCACGGCACGGGACTGGCGATCGATTTCGTCGTCAAGAAGAGCGACGGCACCGTGATCGTCTCGGCAACCGACGCCAGCAAATGGACTTCTTCCGGCTGGGCGGAGAAACTCGCCTCCGCCATGAGAGGGGCCGCGCATTTCAACGGCCCGCTCAAAACGCCGAACGAACCCTGGCACTGGACCTTCGATCCGGACTGACGGCTTGTCGGGTCCGCTCGTCGGCCCTCCTGAACTCAGGCTGTCGTGAAATAGGGCGCCAGTCTTTCGCGGATGCGCGCCAGCGGTGTGTCTCCCGCTAGATCCGGCTCGAAGGTCTTGCCGGTGATCGCCTCGTAGGCGCCGATATAGACCCTCGAGGTTTCCTCGATCAGTTCCTGAGGGATTTCCGGAACCGGGTCCTTGTAGGGATCGCAGCGGGCATCGACCCAGGCGCGGATGATGTCCTTGTCAAGCGACGGCGGGCGCGTGCCTTCTTCAAAAGCCTTCTGATAGCCGTCCGCCAGCCAGAAGCGGGAGCTGTCCGGCGTGTGGATCTCGTCCGCCAGCAGGATGGTGCCGTCCTCGTCGATGCCGAATTCGTACTTCGTGTCCACCAGGATGAAGCCGCGTTTGGCGACCATTTCCTGGCCGCGCTCGAAGAGCGCGAGGGCCGCCGTCGACACGGCCTGCCACTGCGCTTCGCTGAGGAGGCCGCGGGAGAGGATCTCGTCCGCCGTCAGCGGCTCGTCGTGGCCGCCGTCGAAGGCCTTGGTGGTCGGAGTGATGATGGGCTCGGGCAACTTGGCATTGTCGCGCAGCCCGTCGGGGAATTCGTGCCCGTACATCACCCGCTCGCCCTTCCTGTACCGAGTCAGGATGGAAGTGCTGGTCGTCCCGGCGAGATAGCCGCGTACGACGATTTCGACGGGCAGGATCTCCAGTTTCTTGCCGATGACGACATTGGGATCGGGATAGTCGAGCACGTGGTTGGCGCAGATGTCGGCCGTATTCTCGAACCAGAACCGCGCCATCTGCGTCAAAACCTGCCCCTTGAACGGGATCGCCGCCAGGATGCGGTCGAAAGCCGAAATCCGGTCCGTGGTGATCAGGATGCGCCGGTTGTCCGGCAGGTCATAACAGTCGCGAACCTTCCCGAAGTAGGGATTGGGAAGCTCGGGGATGCGGGCATGGTCGAGTACGCGGTTTGGCAAGGTCATGGGCTCTTTTGATCAAGGGGTCCGGTCGTTCCGCGTGAGCTAGCACAAAACGGGCGGGATGTCGCCGGGATTGGTTTTTCCATGGCCGAGGGAGCTGTGAGCGCGCTGGCGGATCGGAGGCGGTCTGGTCTTCAGTCGCTCCATTCCAGCTTGTAGATGATATGATCTCCTTCCAGGCCCTTGAGCGGGACAGTGACGCGATCGCCAAACTGCAAGTCGGTGGCCCCGCCCACCATGATCCGGGTTGCATCCGAGACGCGGATGTCGCCGGGGGCCGCTAGGGCCGCGATGCGCGCGGCCTTGTTGACCACGGTGCCGAAATGGTCGCTGTCGGATGTGATGAGTTCGCCCGTGTGCAGTCCGATCCGGATCTGGAGATGCGGCTCGTCGGTTGTACCGGCGTTCGCGCGCTGAATGGCCCGAGCGGTGGCAAGCGCGGCTTTGGCGGAGGCGAAGGACGACATGACCCCGTCTCCGAGAGACTTCACAACCTGCCCGCCTCCGTTGGTGACTTCGGCTTCCACCAGCCGCAAGTGACGCCTGACCGCTTCGGTCCAGCGGGTGTCGCCGATCGTCTCGGCAATCGTTGTGCTGTCGGCGATATCGGTAAACATGATGGAGGCTATTCCGCTTTGGCCAATATCGTGCGGTGCGGACAAAGTGGCCTGGACGAGCTCTTCGAACCCCCGGGCCTCGTAGCCAAGGGCCTCGGAGTTGTTGACCGGAATGGAATGATGCACGTGAGTGATCCTCCAGAAGCCTTTTTCGAGCTTCAGGATCACGGTTGCCCGCATTGCCGCTACCTGGCCTGAATCGATCGCGTGAACCTCGCCTTGCCATTCGACCCACCCGAGCGAACCGCATTCAAATCCCCTGAGGTCCGTCGGCTTCCAGATAAAGCGCGGAACTTCGCCGATATAGGCTGCCAGACCTAACCGCAGCGCCTCATCTCGCCAGATCTCGTCGTGGGCCGACCCGAAATAGGAAAGCGCCTGATCCGCCGACAGGAGGTCGGTTATCGTATCGCCGTCGCCGTTGCCATACGCGCGGACCCAGCGTGCTACGACGGCCGCGAGTTCTGCGGAGGGTTGGATCATATCGGTCATCACATGAACCCTGGACCGGGTACTCTTCGGAACGCCGGGTCCGCCACCTGATTGCTTGCCAGGACGCCACGATAGCGCCGTTCCTGCGGGTGCAAAAGGGAAAATCCCGGTCACTTGTCAGCCCAGGGCGGCTGCGAGAAAGCGGTCTTTTCGTCGGCGCTGCCCGGGAGCATGAAGTCGTGCAGGCTGTCGTCGGTGAAATAGCGCCAGAACGAGGTGCGCAGCGTCTCGTCGGGAAGCGAGAACGCTCCCGCTGCCTGCTGTTCCTCCAGAAATAGGCGATAGGCATCCAGCGGCTCAGGACCGAACTGCTGGTAGATGATCCGGCCGCCATAGTCGCCATAAAGCGACTTGTTGATCTTCCAGTGCAGGATAAGCGATCGCGCAGTGTCGGTCCGTAACGCCTCGACCGCGGCCTTCTCTTCCGCTGTCAGTTCGTCTTCCGTCGGCCGCCCCTGTGCTGCCTCCTCTGCAGCCATATCCCGTTCCATCCTGCCGACGAGCGCCGCGACCTCAGGCGGCGTCGCCTCAATACCGCGGTCCCTGGCGTATTGCGTCAGCAGGCGTTCCAGAATGGCGGCCTGGACAGCCCCCGGCTCCAGGCTCTCGATGGTCTCGCCCAGGACATTCGCCCGGGAAGAACTTGCGGTTGCCGGTGCAAACTCGAGGATCGGCCCATCGGCCATGGTCGCCAGGAAGAGATGGCCGTTCTCGATCACATAGCCGCGGACCCACTGGAACTGCGCCAGGTACTTGTCCGAGAGGGAACCAGGCGGGCAGAGGGCCCGGGTCGACGCGATCTGGCTGAAGCGGATCTGGTTTGCCGCCTCGGAAGTCCAGCCTCCCATCCCGCGGTTGCAGTCCGCCTTGAGGGCGGCCCGCCCGTCGTCTCCCAGCTCCAGCGTGTAGGCGTCTGCGGACGCGGGCGTGTCGACGCTGTCGTCCATCGACGTGATCTTGACCAGATGCCAGGAGGTGCCGGAGAGCTCGCCTGCCCGCGTTGTCGCTTGCCCTGCGAAAAGCAGGCAGGCGGAAAGGAACACCAGTTTCGCTGCGGCTTTCATGAGTGTCTTCTCCGGTGTCGGGTTGTCCTGTGCACGGAAGATGCAAGGATCATCCTGTCGACCTGTCGTTGCAAGTCTTTCTGAAACCGCTCGATTCCGTGCGCCGCCTTACGTTAGGTTATTTCCGTTCGGCAGCGAGCCGGCGGGACGGCCCGCCCGGGCCTCTTTCCGGGTCGGTGCAAGTCAGTTTTAAAGGAGGGAAGAGTTATGAAGAATCCGGTCACCGTGGCAGCCGTAATCGGCTTCGCGCTGGCGCTCGCGGCGTGCCAGTCCGATGGAGGGTCTTCGTCGGCGTCCGGCGGCCCGGCGGCGCCCGGCAATGCGGCCGAGGCCGCGGCCCAGCAGGCATGCCTTGCTGCGGTGGCGTCGGAAACGGGCAATGCCGTTGCCTCGGTTGCTTCTTCAGAGTTTTCCGAGGCCGGAACTAAGGTGATCGTGGCCGTCGGCGAACAGAAGGCCCAGTGGGAGTGCGTCGCCTACAAGGATGGCAGCACGTCGCGTCCGATGTCCCTGACGAACGAGGGTGCGCTTTAGGCCGCGCCCGTTCCTGCGGCGAGGCACGCCGGTGGCGCGCCTTGCCCGTCTTGTCCCGACCCTGTGCCTGTCCGTCAACCGGCCAGTTTCGCCGTCCGTCTCCGGCGGTGGCGATGCAAGGGGGGATCGGGAAGCTGGTCGAGGAACGGAACCGGCGGTGTTACAATCGTTGCATCGGCATTGCTTCCGGCAACGCGATCCTCGGCCAAATCGGGACGGAGGATCAGTTCCACCACACCGCGATCAGCCCGGTGACGAACCTCGCCCCACGGCTTTGCGACGAGGCGGCACATGGCAAGATCCTCTTGGACAACGCGGTTCGCGTAGTGACTGCAGAGGTGGCGAAAACGCAAAAGCCGGCGGGTCACGGGCTGACGGAATTTTTCGGCCGGACGCCGTCTAACGCCTGGTTGCCATGAAACGAGATGGCGGCCGTGCATATCTTTCGTTGCAGGTCATTGGCAGTCGGACCCTCTCCTGAAGCGGACAGGTGTTCCATCACCTTATTTGTTCGATTGTTGCCGCCATGTCGGGAACGAGCTTTACCCGGTAGGTTGCGTTTTCGCACTCCAGGATCCAGACGTCTCCGGTGGATTGGGCGGCCACACGGATCGTCGCTACCGCTCCAAAGAGTATCGAGTGCGTGAATGATGCCGTCACTATCTTGAGAATCCGCGCAGGTTCCATCGATGTTCTCCTGCATTTTGGGCTCGTGCGTTTCAACATGCGCCAGCGTCAAAGAATGCTCCACCGGTTTCGTGAGCGCACCGGAAATGAATGCCAAAGCTCAAAAATGCACCGCGTATTGTCGCTTCGTGGTTGAAGTGTTTCCCTGCTGCCCGGTTCGCAAGTATCCGGACAAAAGGCATTCTTGCTGCCTCCCGGCCGTTCAGCTTTTCGGAATGGCGTGTGCCGCCCTTTATGCGGATTACTTGCCGGTCACTGCCAGTCGCATTACCGCTTCCGTCAGTCCCTCGATAAAACGAACCCCGTATTTTGCACTGAGGTCGTTTGCCCGTCCCGCGTAAGCGCCCGAGCCCAGCACCACGACTGCAGCTCCATCCGCCTCGATTGCAGACCTTATTTGAAGGTCCAGCAGGCTTTCGGCACGCACGCTTCGTGCCGAGGCCTCCGCCACGCCTGCCCGGCAGGCCCTGACCGAGCCGAGATTGCCGTTGCCATACTTTTTCAGAAGAACTTCAATCGTCGGCACCTGGTCATCCACGGTCGTTACGACGGTGTATCTTTCGCCGGTGGCCTCCGCCTCTTGGATCGCTGCCTGCGCCATGCTTATCACGGGAACGTCCACCATCCGGCGGGCCTCGTCGACAGCGATATCGTCGAAACAGGCCAGGATGTAGCCGTCACGATCAAGATTCCGGCGGATCAGTTCGAGGACGGCCGGTACGGCCCGATCCCGGTCCGCCGTTGTCTCGATCGACAACGGTCCGCTGTCCGGATTGATCACGTCGGCGGCAATTCCATCCGGAAGATCCTGAAATACATGCCGGGCGATCCTATGGGTCACGTCAGGGTTCGTATTGGGATTGATCACCAGCAACCGGCGTTCGAATGACTTCGCATTGTCTGGCATCATCCACGACCAGCCGACAGGAGTTCCGGCAACCACATGGCGATTCCCGGAAGGAAGAGAAGCAGGATGGTGAAGGCGATCATGATTGCCGCATAGGGCGCGGCTCCTCGGATCACATCCGAGAAGGAGCCGCCGTCCTTCCGGATCCCTTGCACTACAAAAAGGTTCATGCCGACCGGCGGTGTGATCAGCGCCAACTCGCACATCAGGACAATGAAAATACCGAACCAGATGGGATCAATGCCGACGGATGCAACCAGCGGCACTGTGATCGGCACCGTCAGCACCAGCATCGACATGGCGTCCAGGAACATGCCGAGGATCAGGTAAAACACGATCAGCACAAGGATCAGACCGACCTGATCGAACCCGAAAGTCGCCACCCATTTGGTGACGGCCTGCGTGACGCCGAGCATCGAAATGGTGACGTTCAGAAGCAGGGCACAGGTCAGAACGATCACCGTCATGCCTGTCGTTCGGGCCGCCTGGATCGAGCAATTGACCAGCAGCTCCCTGTTCAGGCGGCCATTCACGGCCACGAGGATCAAGGCGACCACGACACCCATGGCAGCGGATTCCGTCGGCGTGGCGAAGCCGCCGTAGATCGAGCCCATGACAACCCCGAAGATGATGGCCGGAGGCACCAGAAACCGCAGATGAGCCAGTTTGACCGACAAGGGAATGCGCGCTGCGGAACTGGCCTGTCCCTTGCCCTCGAACAGGAAAATATAGAGGGAGAAAAACGCGGCGAGCAGGATGCCCGGGATCAGACCGGCAGCGAAGAGCTGCCCGACCGATGTATTGGCCAGTGACCCGTAGACCAACAGATTGATACTTGGCGGGATGAGGATGCCGAGCGTTCCGCCCGCGGCGAGGGAGCCAAGAGACGGCCCGGGACGGTAACCGCGCTCCTCCAGAGCCGGCAGCGCAATGGTGCCGACCGTTGCCGCCGTGGCAACGGAGGAGCCGGAGGTTGCGGAAAACAGGGCACAGGTCGCGATGTTGGTGTGGAGCAGGCCGCCGGGCAAGCGGTCGAGCCAGACTGCCAGTGCGTCATACATGCGGTCGGCGATGCCGCCGCGCAACAGCAACTCTCCCAGGAACATGAACAGCGGAATGGCCAGGATGGACGGACTGTTCAGGCTGGACCAGATGACGCCGCCCATCATGTCGATGATCGGAAAACCGAAGTACAGGTAGCCGCCAAGCGATCCTACGGTGACGATCGAAACCGCAACCGGAAAGCCGAGGAACATGAGCCCAAGCAGGATCAGAAATCCGAGGCCGACAACCGTAATGCTCATGCCGAAGCCTCCTGACGCTTTTTCAGGTCTTCAAGTTCCGCCAACACCTCGTCGGAGATCGACTCCGGCCCAAATCGGAGATCGAGCGTCCGCCAGTCACGCTTCACCAGCAGCACGGCGGCCCTGACGCTGATGACCAGCATGCCGAGCGCAAAAACACTCATAGAGAGCAGCCAGAGAGATTGCGGGTAGATCAAAGGGGTGGCCCAGGGGGTCTGGGCTATGGACTTGTAGGCAAGCGTGTCGCGCACTGTCTGGACCGTGAAGTAGAGCAGAAACATGGCGAGCAACGCGAGTGAGCCCGTTGCCGCCATGTTCAGAACCCCTCGCAGCCGCTCGGGCAAACGGGCATGCAAGAGGTTGATCCGGATATGAGCACTGTCCGCTGCCGTGACCAGAAAGGCCAGCGGGGCGACGATGGCAACAGCGTAGCCGCCAAGTTCGTCAACACCGCCAAGCGAGAAGGAAAAGAACTTCCTGAGGAAGATTTCCGCAAAAATCGTGATCGAAAGTGCGATCATGGCCGTGCCGAAGATGATCCCCAAGAAACGGGTTGCGTGGTTCATTTCCCTCTCTCCGGTCAGGATGCCTCAGAGGCCAAGCTGCGAGCCGACGGTCGCGCGCCAGGTCTTCTCGCAATCGGCGAAGACGGCGTTGCACTGTTCCGCCCACTCCGGCAGGGACACCTTGCCGACCGCTTCCGCGACCATCTCGATGTCAGCATCTGAGACCGGGGCGCTCTTGAGCGCATAGGGCTTGCCTAGCTTGCACTCCTTGCCGGTGTTGCAGTTCATCGCGTCTTCATAGAGCTCTTCCGAATAGGCCCAGATGTCGTCGGTGAGCTTGCCAATGGAGGAACTCAGCTTTTCCTTGTCCTCGGAGGACAGCTTGTTCCAGGTATCGAGATTGATCGCATAGCCGTTGACGGCAAGCTGAAGGGCAATCGGCAGGACCGTGGTGGTCGCTTCCGGCCAGCCGGCGGAATTGGCCGAAGCCGGGCCGGTGATCGCGCAATCGACGACGCCGCGCGCCAGGGACTGCTGCACTTCGCCGAAAGGCATCGGCACGCCGGTCGCCCCAAGGCCGGCGACGAAATTGGCGGCGCTCTGGTCGCCGACGCGCACCTTGAGCCCCTTCAGGTCGGCAAGGCCAGAAATCTCGGGCTTGCAGAACACCACCTGTGGGCCGGCGGGCCAGACGCCGAGCAGCTTGGCGTTGAAGTTTTCCTCGATGCGGGCACCCACGGTGTCGAAAAAGGCGTCCATGTGCGCACGGCCCGCGGAATAGCTCGTGTTCAGGCCGATGAGATCCAGACCGAGGATTGAGGGCTCGTCGCGGCTGACCTGCGGACCGCGGATCGACACGATATCGAAAAGTCCGGATTTGAGAACCCGCAAGCCGTCGGAATCGGGCACGCCCGCCACATCGACCGGAAGGTAGACGGCGGTGGCATCAATTCCGGTGCTTTCCGAAAACGCTTCGAAAAACGGCTTTTCCTTGTTCTGGGCAATCAGGCCGGATCCTGCCGGCTGACCAAGGACCTTGAGGCTGATCGTTTCGGCATGGGCTGCGGAAACGGCAAGAACCGCCGTAAGGGATGCAATGAGGAGATTTCTGGTCATCTGCTTCGCCTTCCATATGCGCCGCAATAGCGCGAACTAGATTTATCCTGCGTCATAACAATGGCATGAGCCACCGGCAAAAGCGATACAGATTTCATGCCAAGTTGTCATGAAAATGTAGTTTCATATTTAAATCATAGACTTGATTGAAAACGAACCATTTTCAGGTTCTGTTTTCTCGGCAAATCTTGCACATGGAATAGGCAGGCTGGCTGCGGCGGTGGCTGAAAAGACGTCAGTTACAGCTCGCCGAGCTGGTCGTTTTTCGTTTCGATGGCGCGCAGGCGGGCTCGGGCCTTCTTGCCTGCAAGCTCGATCGCCCGCATGGCGATCAGGTGGCAAACCGCCATGACGGAAACGTGGTTGAACAACGGGCCGCTGGCCGCGGTATGGCAGCGGAAATGCCAGCGGGGCCGTGTGTCCGGCTGAACACCTTCGTCTGTGATGTAAAGGAGACCGGCGCTGCTCGCTAAAAGCTGATCGAGAATGATGTCCGATTGAGCGACGCGCCGGCGCAGGCCGAACATGACCACGCAATCCTCGGGCCGGATGCTGGCGAGCGACTCTCCCAACGTCTCTCCACCACCGGGAATGGCGACGATGTTCTCGATCACCTGGATCAACTGCCAGCGCAGGTATTCGGCCAATGGATGCGCCGCGCGAAAGCCGATCACCCAGACCTTGCGCGCGCCCAGCAGCGCATTGACGACCGCGTCGACCTCAGCTTGCGTGATCGCACCAAAGGTCCGGTCCAGGTTGGCCTTTCCCTGTGTCAGATTGGCGGCGAGCGCTTCCTCCGGGCTATTCTCGCTCGGGAGTGTCAGGAACAGGCGCGATCCCGTTTTCTGTTCTTCGCGGGCGTGTTTGCGGGCCTCATCGTAGTTCGCATAGTCCAGCTTGCGGACGAAACGCGACACGGTTGCCTTCGAGACATTCGCCAGGCGAGCCAGTTCCTGGGCATCATAGCTGGCCAGTTCGCCGGGAAATTCGCAGACAAACTCTCCAAGCCGGCGCTCAGCCGGATGAAGCTGGGGTAGCGCGGACCGAACCCTGGACAAAAATGTGCTTTTTCGATCCCGTTTCATATCACTCTTCTGCGAAATCTCAGTTTCTCCTTGAATCGGCCGAATTCCGTTCAAATGCAAGGCCTGAGGGAACACGCAATAAGCAGCGCGCGGTGTTTTGGGGCTCGGTCGTGCGGCACGGTGAATTTCCCGCTTCTCCACAATCGGGACCGCACTTCGGACCCAAAAGGCATGACTCAGCGCCCTCGCACCAAGCCGGTGTCAGAAACGCCGAAGCGCAGCCGCGTTCAGTCGAAGGCGAACCGCTCCATGCCCCTGGATGCCAGAAAATCGTCCAGCGCCGGGTCGGCAAGCGCCTGCAACAGGGCGGCAGCCAGCGGCTTGCCCGCCGAAGCGGTGCTCGCAAACATCGACATCCGGATATCGGTGCCAAGCTCCTGCGGGAAGGAGGCAAGGTGGCGGATGCCGGGCCTGGCAAGGATAGTGGTGAGCGGGGCGATGGCGATGTCCACCTCGCCGTCGGCCAGTGCACCGACGGGAGACAGCACGGGATAGGCCGGCCCCATCGGCACGAGCCTGTCCGCGATCAGCTCCGTCAAACCGAGCCGCTCGACCACATCCAGAAAGGTCTTGCCGCTGGTGCCGTCGGCCGTATAGGCGATCCGGCGCGCCTCCGTCAGCAGCCCTCGGACGGCGTCGAGCGGGCTGGCGGCAGGTTCGACATGCGCCGGGTCAAGGTCACGCGCCTGCCCTTTTGCCACGGGTCCGGCCATTGCCAGCGGTACCCGCCCCAGCGGGTGATGACTGCCTGCATCGACCCGTCCGGCCTCGATAAGCTCGTCGACATACCAGGGATTGGTGATGCCGGCGTCAAAAGGTTCCCCGGCAAGTATCCGTTTCGGGATTATCGGATTGAGATCGAAGACCGTCTCCACGGCAAGGTCCGGTTCGAACCGTGTCAGCAACTCCCCCAGCAGCGCGCGGATGGCGACGGGGGCGAAGAGCTGCACTGCGGCACTGCTGTCTGTCATGCGAGGTCCCCGGAAGGAAAAAAGCCAGGAGTGACTTTCATACACCGGATTCGTGATTTGACGTGAGGGGGAAAGCCGAGAACGCAGGTGTGGACGTGCCTTGGTGGGGTCTGGCAAAAATGCCTTTTGTTGTGATCAAACAGGAGACCGAAACGGGGCCGCTATCTTGCTTGGCTCGGAAAGCCGTGCGCATCGAAGATCCAGTCGGAGAAGGCGAACTCGTAGGGGTGGCGCACCGACGTATCCAGGTGCCAGGCGTTTGACCGCCCGAAGCGGATCGCCTTTTGCATCATGGTGAGGTCTAGCTGCCAGCCCTTCGCCGATTGCCGGAAGAAGAACGGCGCGCACTTGCGCTGCCCGATCGGAAAGCGAATGACCGCCAATTGACCCCGGACCCGCGCCGGCTCGGCCGTGCATTCGCGGTAGCTCTTCACCACCATGTCCATCTGCGCCGGCGTGATCGTCCACTGTGCCAGCATTGCGCGGGTATCGGGCGTATAGAGCGCAAGGTCCGGCGCGCCGTTGCGCTCCGCCATCGCCGCCAGATAGCGCCGCAAGGTCTCGTGCGGCGCGTTTCCGGGTGCAATGTCGGTCTGCCGGCTCCCGGTCCGGGCGCCCTCCTTGCCGATGTGCGCGGATGTGGTCGCTCCTCCGCCGCTGCTTTTGGTGGTCTGCGCCGCATCGTCGAGCGAATTGCGGTCTTCGGCGTCCTGGGCCTTGGCGACGATCAGTTCCGTCGTGGCGAGAATGCCGTCGGCAATCCGTCCAGTCCGGAAGAATTCGATCATCTGGCGCGTCTCGACGTATTTCGTAAAGGCGTCGGTATAGACCGGTTCGAGCGAATGGCTGACCTCCATGCGAACCTGGTCCTGATCGACGTCGATCACAAGCAGCAGCGCGCGTCCGCTCTCGCTGCGCATGGCCGCTGACAGCTCCGCGAATTTCTCAACGGCGGCGGTGTTGATGTTACCAGCATTGCGGGTCGTGAATATCCGGTAGTCGATCCCATGGTCCCGAAGCAGGAAGTCATGAAATTCGGCGATGCGGCTGCGCTGGCCGGCCGTCAGCACCGATGCCTCGTCCTCGACCAGGGGTACTGCGGGAGGCGCACTGAGGTAGAGGGTTGCGGCTGCAGCGACAATGGCGGCGACTGCAACGGCCGCCCCCGCCGCCAGCCGGCTAGTCGAGGTTGAGTCCGGGCGCATTCCTTGCTTCCTCATTGGTGCGGAAATAGGCCTTGCGCTTGAAATGGCCGGCTGACGCCACGATGCTCCACGGCAGCATGCGCATCGCTGCGTTGAAGGCGCCGACCGCGTCGTTGAAACGCATGCGCGATACGTTGATGCGGTTTTCCGTGCCCTCGAGTTGCGCCTGCAGTTCCAGGAACTGGTCCGACGATTTCAGCTCCGGATAGTTCTCGGCGATCGCGACGATCTGGGTGAAATTGTTCTTCAGCCCCAGTTGTGAGCGAAGCAGTTCCTGTAGTGCCTCGTCGTTCTCGACCAGCCCCTGGCCTTCCCGGCTCAGGACTTCGCTGGTCGTCCCTTGCGCCTTGATCAGCCCGTCGACGGCCGCCGCCATCTTGTTGACCGCCTCGGCGCGCGTGCCGGTAATGTCGCTCAGCGTTTCGCGTTCGTGCTTGAGGTACCGGTTGACCAGTTCGACCAGAGCCGGAACGAGGTCTGTTCGGCGCTGGAAGTTGCTTTCCACCTGTGCCCAGGCGTTGAACACCTGCTCTTCCTTCGCCACAAGCGAGTTATGCAGCCAGACCCAGATCAGCAAAGGCACGACAAGCAGCAGAGCTGCCCCGAGCAGCCATGAGATCGACCTGTTCATTTCTCCAGTTTCTCCCGCTTGATTG
>JBNKGB010000054.1:0-29359 GCA_050289605.1 Roseibium sp.
ACCAGGCTTCGAGATAAGTGAAATCGGAGGTCAGCGCGCGCAGGGAGTTTTCGCCCATGCCTTCCTTTGCCAGATGCCGCAGGGTATCGATGTCGTCTTCGGTCAGAAGATGGGCGAGTTGGTCGGCACGATCGTGTCCGGCCAGTGCCGGCAGAATGGCCGCGAGGCTATCGAGTTTTTCGACGCGCTCACCGAGGTCGTGCGGGTCCGCAGGGGAGGAGATTTCCGGCGCGCTCATTTGGTCCTCTTCCTCGGGTTTCCGGAGCCTGGCGACAGGCACATCAAGACCCACTCGGCAAGTCCACGTTTCCTGGTCTATCGCTCACGGCCACGTTGAGGATAGCGGGGAGGGGGCGGCATGCGCTTTTCGGGTTTGCTGCGCTGTATCACAGGCCGATTTTTACCACGGCCGCGCTGAAAAGTCTAACCATCGATAAGCAATAATTATCGAAAGCTATGGAACCTCTGCCGGACATATCCATGTAATGATAGTTTTTGCCTTGTTTGTTATGGTTAATGAACTACTATCGTTTCATGCCAATCACTTATGACGTTCAGAAAACACTGAAAAATCTGCCATGGCCGCGCCTGGCGTCGCAGCTCGATACCGCGAGCCGCGCAATGGCCCGGGCGGACGAGCGTCTGAAACAGACACCGGACCTGTCCGCCGGGCTTCAGGCCCGCGCCCAATTCATCGACACCTGCGCCGCCATGGCTCTCGACGGTGAACTCGTTCACCTGGAAGACCTGGTGCTGCACGATTCCGGGGCTGACAGGCGCGCCCCGACCCACGAACTGACACGGGCGGCAAGGCTCCTGGCGCTGCGCCGCCGGATCGACCGCCAGGAAACTGACACCGTGCTGACCCGGCCGGGCGTCCTGGCACTCATCGGTCATCAACCGGACGAGCCCGGCTTCGGCGAGGGCAAGGACGAAGACTGTTCCGAAAGGGGAGGGGGCCTTGCCGGCCCGGCGCAAGACACCTCCGTCTCCGATAGCGATGCGGAAAAACTGTTCGCCGAAATCGATCTGGTTCTGAAAAAATCCGAACAGCTGGCACAGGGCAGGGTGCTTCCGGTCCCCCTTGCGGCGACACAGGGCGCGCAGGCACTCCCCGAACCACTAAGGGATCAAGATACGGCAAGCCGTTTGGATGGGTGGCTTCAGCTGGTGGAGGACACAAAGTCCCAGAACATTCCCCCGCTTCTGACCGCCGCGATCCTGCTGGATTCCTGGCAAGTCCTCAGACCTGTCGACAACTGGCCGGAACTCGGGCGGTTCCTGACGGAAAAATTCCTGAAGTCAGAGGTCACGCCGAACCACCTGCCGATGCTCTGCGTGGGCCTCAGGAAATCCCCGTTCCGATGGCGTCGTTCGGAAGCGCCGGCGGTTCGCCTGGCAGGCCTGCTCGCCGGTTTCGAACGCGCTGCCGTGGAAAGCATGGATCAGTTGGATCGCTTGCGGCTCGCGCAAGACCGCCTGACCCGCTGCTGCCGTACCAGCCGGCGCCACTCGAAATTGCCGGCGTTCACAAAGATGTTCCTGAATTATCCCCTCGTCACCATTCCCATGGCCCGCCAGGACCTCGGCGTCACCGCTGCCGCGGTCGACCGCATGATCGAGCAACTCGGCTCCGCTCTTCCCAGAGAACTGACCGGCCGCAGCCGCTACCGGGCCTGGGGAATTCTCTGAATTCTCGGGGATTGAAATTTGCCAGTGCCGTCGCGCCGGGGGCAGGATCGTCGGCCGATCCCGGTCTTCAAACCGTCATGCGCGTCCAGGGCTGCAGACCGGCAGCAAACGCAGCAACATTCGTCGCCAGGAAGGGGCGGCAGAGGGAAATCTAAGTCAAAGAATAACCGTGCTTGAGTTTGCGGGCTGCAAGTTCCTGCTTGTGCGCCTGGGCCGCCAGAAAATCGTTGAAAAAACGAGGTGGGACCGGCCTCGTGCCCATAGCCGGCCCCATATGCGGTGGACCACAAGACCGGCGAACAAGGTCGGTTCCACCGACAGTGCATAGAACCGCGCCATGTTCCGGCTCGGCTCAATCCGCGTCAGGAGAACAGGTATATCGACAGGCTTCATGCTTCAATTGTGCGCAAGTCCGGTCCGGGCGTCCAATGAGGGGTTTGAATCGAACTTTGCCTTCGTGACTCATTCCGAAGTTGCGTCAAGGCACCCGGGTTCCAAATAAATGAATCGGCTGGCGATTCTATGCAATCGCAGCGTCTGGCTGCGTGTCAGTTGACGAATTTCCCAGCATAGAGACTTTGGGCAACTTCGTCACGCAGGACACGGATTTTGCCGTTGATTGTTTCGAGCAAATCAACGCAATTCGATTTTTTCGAAATGGCCATGTAAACCGGCACACGAACTGCGGATGATTGCAGAACATGGAATTCTTCGGGATCAAAACCCTCGGGTATCAGGTCGAAAAACGATGCCACCGAAGCGAGCACATAGTCCACCCTTCCATGTCTCAGCATCCTGTGGAGCAGATGTGCTTCATTCACAGTTGTAAAGTGTTGATTGTCAATCGGGATTTGCCTGAGTGGCGGCGGCAGGCGAACACCGTGATACATCACCCCAGGCCTGCCTTTCAGATCGTCAATACTGGAGTATGAAAAAGCAGCGGACTTTTTGGTGATGATTGCATAGACATCATGCACCCAGTACTCCGTATAGAGCGCAAACGAACGCCGCTCAGCGGTGTCAAGCAGCGTAAACAGGATGTCAATGTCGCCGTTTTCAAATTGCTTCAGCACTCTGTTCCACGGTTTTGCCTTATCCACTTCGAATGAAATGTTTTCATTTGTCAAAATTTTTGAAATCAGATCGACGGCGACACCACTTCGGATACCTTCGTCTGTTTCTGCATTGATGTAAGGGGGCCAGACTGGCGGTCCTGATAGCACCGGGTCGACGCATTGTGCACGCGCGATGGATTGCGATCCAATCAACAAAAATGCTAACCAGAGATCACAAAATAATTTTCGTTTTTGCAGAGTTTTTTGCCAAAAGACGATAAGCACAGCCATTGTCAATACTGTTCTCAAATTCCCAGTTTCCGTAATATACGGCAAACTTATCTGACGATCAATTTTGAGCTCTATCGCAAAACACCTGTCGACGAGTAGAGGTTTCTTACAATTCCGAGATCAGGCAGCGAAATTCGCAAACCGCTGAATTGGACGTATCAACGAATTCGTGTCCCACTCTGTTTATCAGGAGATGTCACGGTAACGCCTTGTGAAGAGCCGCTACAATAGATGCGGGTGCATGAACACCTCGCCAGTTAGTTACAAGCGTCATCGCTATCCACCCCAGATCATTGCCCACGCGGTTTGGCTGTCAACGGCGGAGCAAAATCAGGCCACTGGGCGGAGTAAAAGTCGGCCACTTGCGGCGCACGCATGAGACCGCCGGGAGGGCGTAGCCCGAGCGGTGGTCTCATGCGTGCGTGGCGATTTTTCAGGTGGGGGTCAGCCCGCCTTTCGGGCGCGGCTTTGGGCGAGGCGGTAGCTGTCGCCGTTCATCTCGAGAATATTGACGTGATGAGTGACGCGATCGAGCAACGCGCCGGTCAGACGTTCAGATCCCAGGGTTTCCGTCCATTCGTCAAAGGGGAGATTGCTGGTGATCAGGGTCGCTCCGCGTTCGTAGCGTTGCGAGATCAGCTCGAACAGCAATTCCGCCCCGGTCTTTGACAGCGGCACGAAGCCGAGCTCGTCGATGATGAGCAACTTGCAGGCCGCCATCTGCTTCTGGAAACGGAGCAGACGCCGTTCGTCGCGGGCCTCCATCATCTCATTGACCAGGGCCGCGGCGGTCGTGAATCCGACGGACAGGCCCTTCTGACACGCAGCCAGGCCGAGACTGAGGGCGATGTGTGTCTTGCTCGCGCCGCCACCACCGGCGAGGTACAGGAGCTGCGCCGCGAAGCCAGCGCTCTGAAGGAATGCGTGGCCGATTTGACGCTGGAAAATCGGTTGCTCAAAAAAAGCATGTTTGCGGATGGGGGCGACGAAGAATGAGGTATCCCGCATCCGAGAAGCTCGAGATCTTCAGGATCGTCGAGCAGTCGCACCTGCCGGCCAAGCGCACGCTGGACCAACTCGGCATTGCCCGCCGGACGTTCTACCGCTGGTATGATCGCTACCTTGAAGGCGGACCGGAAGCGCTGGCGGATAGACCCTCAGCGCCAAGCCGTGTGTGGAATCGCATCGGCGAGGATATCCAGAACCAGATCGTCGAGATGGCATTGGAGGCGACCGACCTTAGCCCGCGCGAACTGGCCGTCCGCTTCACCGACGAGAAACACTACTTCGTGTCGGAAGCCACGGTTTACCGGTTGCTCAAGGCCCATGACCTGATCACCAGCCCTGCCTATACGGTGATCAAGGCGGCCGATCAGTTCCATACCAAGACCACGCGGCCGAACGAGATGTGGCAGACCGACTTCACCTACTTCAAGATCATCGGGTGGGGCTGGATGTACCTCTCGACCGTGCTTGACGACTTCTCCCGTTACATCATCGCATGGAAGCTGTGCTCCAACATGCGGGCTGAGGATGTCACCGACACGCTGGATCTCGCCCTTGCGGCCTCAGGCTGCGACCGCGCCACGGTCCTCCACAAGCCCAGATTGCTTAGCGACAATGGCCCGAGCTACATCGCGGGCGAACTGGCGGAATACATCGAGGCAAACAAGATGAGTCATGTGCGCGGCGCCCAGTGTCATCCGCAGACCCAAGGCAAAATCGAGCGCTGGTACCAGACCCTGAAGAACCGCATCCTGCTGGAGAACTACTTCTTGCCCGGCGACCTCGAGGCCCAGATCGAGGCCTTCATCGAGCATTACAACCACCAGCGCTACCACGAGAGCCTGGCCAACGTGACACCTGCCGACGCCTACTTCGGCAGGGCGCCGGCCATCATTAAACAGCGCGAAAGGATCAAACGACAGACCATCGAATATCGGCGCTTGCAGAACCGCAAGCTCGCCGCCTAACATCAAACCCCAGACGAGGCCCGCTCTGCGCTAATATACGCCGCGAGTTGTGCCGAATGTTCTGACGACGGACAGCCCGCTTGACCCGGTGGTGCTCAGATGGGGGCATTAAAGCGCGCCGGCCAATGTCTTAGTGCGGCTTGGCCGGCGCCAATTTTCTAATGCCTTGAACACGAACCCTGCGAATAGGATCCAGGCGCCTATTCATGCATTCAGCGATTGCCCGGCAGGCTGACGTTTTCTGATCCGGTCCAGAACCTGGCTGGTGATCGCCTTTGTCCCCATGTCGCCGCCGAATTCCATCGGTCGCAGGGCGTTTTCCTCAAAGCCGCACTCGACGGCGGCGTTGATGAGGTTAGCGGCGTCGGACAGCGCGGGGCGTCCCAGTTTTTCGGCAAGATAATCCAGCATCAGTGCGCCGCTCAGTATGGCGGCCAACGGGTTGGCCTTATCCTGCCCCATGATGTCCGGCGCGCTGCCGTGGGCGGGCTGGAACAGGCCGGTGCTGTCACCGATTTCTGCGCAGGCCGCCATGCCCATGCCGCCGACAAGGCCTCCGGCCAGATCGGACAGGATGTCGCCGAACATGTTTTCCATCACCAGCACGTCGAACTCCCAGGGCTTGCGGACCAGATCGAGTGCCTGTGCGTCGACGTAATTGTAGCCGACGGGCACGTCCGGGTAGGCCGTTTTCACTTCGTCGAAAATCTGACGGAAGAAGGCGAGCGACGTAAAGACATTGGCCTTGTCGACGCAGGTCAGCCTGCCGGAGCTGCCTTTTTCCCGGCGCTTGCGGGCGAGCTTGAAGGCAAAGTCGTGCAGTTTCGTGGTCGTCTTGCGGGTGATCCTCAGGATGTCCTGCACCTCGTCGTCGTTGACGACAAGACTGCGCTTGTGGGCGGCGGCGGAATAGAACAGGCCTTCGGTGGATTCCCGCAGGATCACCAGATCGATCCCGGCAGCCCTTGGATCCGCGAGGCGCTGGGGTGCATTCGGATAGGCCTTCACGGGACGCATGCCGGCATAGAGTCCGAAGCGGTCACGTAGCCTCAGGTGCGGGGAAATTTCGGTGCCGTCCGCATGACGGATTGAGGGTAGGCCGATGGCACCGAGGAAAATGGCGTCGGCTTTTCCCGCGCGCTCTTCGCCATCGGTTTCTATATCCCGGCCGGTTTCGCTGAAGTAGCCGGCACCAGCCTGTATTTCGTCATAGACCGGCAGGGGCTGCCCGGTGCGTTCAAGTGCGGCCTCGAGCACCATCACGGCGGCTTCCGCCACATCAATGCCGATGCCGTCGCCTTTGATAAGGGCAATTTTCATGGATGCCATTTTCTCAATTCCAGTCTACGTCAAAACGCGTGACGATCCGGTTCACCTGATCCGGGTCGAGGCTACAAGCGGCAGTGCCGCGCAAAAGAAGGGCAAGGTGGGCGGTGGCTTCGAGCTCCTCCATGGCGAAGACCGCCGCCTCCAGATCCTTGCCGGCCACCACCGGGCCATGATTGGCAAGCAGGACGGCGGATCGCTTGCCGGCCAGCCCGCGCACCGCATCTCCCATCATGGAATCGCCGGGAACGAAGAAGGGCAGGAGCTTGACCTTGCCGAGCTGCATGATCCCGTAGGCGGTCAGCGGCGGCAGCACGTTCTCCGGATCGATGCCGGGCAGGAGTGACAGTGCCACCGAGTGGCAGGAGTGGAGGTGCACGACGGCACCCGTTTTCCGCCGGGTTTCGTAAAAAGCCGTATGGAGCGGCATTTCCTTTGTCGGCGCGTCTCCGGAAAGCAGGATGCCGCCTTCCGCCAGATGGCTGATCCGCGCCGGATCCAGAAAACCCATGGAGGATCCGGTCGGTGTGACCAGCAGGCTGCCGTCGGAAAGCCGCAGGGAGATGTTTCCCGTCGAACCATGGGTCAGTCCCCGGTCGAAAAGCGACTTCGCCATCCGGGCGATCTGTTCGCGTTTGTCCGAAATCTCGCTCATTGCCGTCCTGCCAGCACGGTGAGCGCTTCAGAGAAGAATTCCGGGTCGCCGAAATTGCCGGATTTCAGTGCCAATACCAGGGGACGGCCAGAGACCTTCAGGGCTGGCACTCCGGCGGCGATCTTCGGGCCGATATCCAGGCTGTGAGCCTGGAGACCTGACACCACCGCTCCTGACGTTTCCCCGCCTGCGACGACGATGCGGGTGACCCCGACCTCGGAAAGGGCAGCGGCCAGATCAGCGAACAACCTCTCGATTGCGTTTGCGCACTGCTCCCGTCCGAACCTTTCCTGGGCGGCGGCGACAATGGCCGGGTCAGCGGACGAGTAGAGGAGGGGCGTCTGCTCCTGCTTCAGGACCCATTCGACGAGTTCCTGCAGCGAGACCCTGCCGGCGATGACGGCATCCGCAGTCAATTCCCGGGCGGGCGCCTTCAGCCGGTAAGCGTCCACCTGCCCGCGTGTGGCGGTTGAGCAGGACCCTGACAGGACGACGGCTTTTCCAGAGAGACCTTCCCAGTGAGCTGACTTATGGGAAAACCCGAAATTCTGGGGCAAGCCGAGCGCAATGCCTGATCCGCCGACCAGCAGCTTGCGCGTGGCGGCAGCGCGGCCGATGGCCGTGAGATCCTCGTTACGGATCGCATCCACGATGACCATGGCCTTGCCGCCGGCCGCTGCCGACAGATTGATGGCGCCTGGTCCTTTCCAGACTTCCGGGGCCGGTACATGGCCGACTGTCCAGGACGTTTGCCGGGCCAGCACACGCCGCAGATCCGGGTCGGTCATCGGTGTCAGCGGATGGTTCTGCATGCCACTTTCGCTGAGAAGCCTGTCCTGAACGAACAGATGTCCCTCGTAGACTGTGCGGCCGGCTTCCGGGAACGCCGGGCAGACCAGCACGGAAGTCTCGCCGAGTTTGCCTGCAAGCGCTTCGGCGACGGACCCGATATTGCCCTCTTTGGTACTGTCGAAGGTGGAGCAGACCTTGAAGACGATCTGATCGCATCCCTGCTCCAGCAGCCAGTCGCACGCCTCCAGTGAGGACCGGACCGCCTCACGGACGGGGGCCGTCCGGGATTTGAGGCTGACGACACCGGCCGCGACGCCGGGATCCGCCGGCTTCCCCGGCACGCCGACGTATTGCGTCGTCGGCATGCCGCCTTCCGCCAACATGAGCGCAATGTCGGAGGCGCCGGTGAAATCATCCGCGATCACGCCGAGTTTCATGTGCGAACTCCTTTCAGGGGGCCTTGGTCCAGACGGATGATGTGGTCCGGTCCGTGAACCGGAAAGAGCTGGCGCACCAGCGGATCGTGGCCGGGAATGACGAGATCGGCCGAACTTGCCAGCTTCCGGATGGTCTGAAAGCCGGTCAGCATGTCCTCGAGATCGACGACGATCGGAAACGGCTTTTCTTCCAGAAAATTCTCGTAGAAATGGGCTGCATCCGACGCCAGGCACATCCAGCCGCAATCGGTGAGCACGCGGACCGCCTGTAGGCCGCGGCTGTGTCCGCCGATGCGGTGCACCGTAACCCCTTCGCGGACCTCGCCGTCGCCCTCGTGGAAAATCACCCGTCCCGAATAGAGCCGCTTGACGGCTTCGCAGACGTGGTCGGCCGTGAAGGGGGCTTTCAGAGCCGCATGACACATGCAGGGGCCGGTGACAAAGGCCATTTCGGCTGCCTGAAGATGGATCGTGGCATTCGGGAAGTGCTTCAACCCGCCTGCATGATCATAGTGCAGATGGGTGACGATGATTGTCGTGACGTCGTCGGGAGAAATACCGAGCGGAGCGAGGGCCTCGGCCGGGTTCATCCGGACCGGGCGGCCTCTGCGCTCGCCTTCTTCTGCGTCATATCCGGTGTCGACCAACAGGATCTCGTCACCACGGCGCAGCACCCAGATGAAATAGTCCATGGGGTGCGGCTGATCGTGATTGTCATCGAATATGAAGCTGTCAGCGCGGGTCCGGCTGTTACGGTCCGCGTATTTGACTGCAAAGATTTCCCAGGGGGTCATGCGGCCACCTGTGCGTAGGTCTGGACAGTCTTTTCGGCAATCATACCGGCAACCTGGGTGTCGAAGGTCTTGAAGTGCGTTGTTTCAAGATGGGTCTTGAACGCGTCGCCGGTGTCGTAGATTTCATAGAGAAAGACCTCGCCCGGCCGTGCCGGATCAGTGCACACGTCAAACCGGCTGCAACCTGGCTCCTCTTTCAGGGACGTTTGCGCGTTGTCGATCATGAGGGGCATGAAAGCCTGCATCTGCCCCTCCCTGATCCGGAACAATACGGTGACTGCGAACATTCTTCTTATCTCCCTCAGCGGAACAGATGCACCATACCCATGGAAACCACCGGCAGGTAGGTGACCGCGAGAAGCGCGGCAATGGCTGCTAGGTAGAGCGGCGCCATGTTGCGGGCGATCGAGAGCACCCCGACACCTGAAATCCGGCTCGCGACGTAAAGCGTGGCTCCGACCGGTGGTGTGAAGAGGCCCACCGCCACGTTGCAGGTCATGATCACACCGAGGTGCACCGGGTCGACCCCGAAGGCCTGAGCCGTCGGTAAAAACAGCGGAGCCGTCAGCAGGATCGCCGGAACCGGGTCGAGAACGAGACCGAGGATCAGCAGCACGACGTTGACCAGCAGCAGGAACATCCAGGGACCGCTCGAATAGTCCTGCACGAAGCCGACCAGGATCTGCGGCATCTGTTCCAGGGTGATCAGCCAGCCGAGCACCGTGGTGGCGCCGATGACGACCATCACCACCGAACTGGTCACGAAGCTGTCGATTAGCAGCCGGGGCAGATCCCGCAGACGGAAATCGCGATAGACCACCGTGGTCACGAACAGTCCGTAGACAACCGCCAGAGCGGCAGCTTCGGTGGGTGTGACCCAGCCGGTGAAGATGCCGCCGAGGATCAGGATCGGCATGAAGAGGGCAGGGGCGGTGCCTATGAAAGAGGAGGTCAACTCCTTCAGGGAGGTCGTCCGTCCGCCCGGATCGCATTTGGTCGTTTTGCCGACGTAGTAGCAGACCGCCATGAACAGCGCGCCGAACAGGATGCCGGGGACCATGCCGCCGAGGAAGAGATCGGCGACCGAGACGTTTCCGACAAATCCGTAGATCAGCATCGGGATCGACGGCGGAATGATGATGCCGATGGTTCCGGCGGCCGCCACAAGGCCGGCCGCGAAAGCGGTGTTGTAGCCTTCCCGGGACATGTTCTTGATCATCACGGAGCCGATGGCGGCTGAATCCGCGATAGCCGAACCTGAGATGCCGCCGAAGATCATCGAGGCGCCGACGACGACCATGCCGAGACCGCCGGCCATGAAACCGAAGGCGGCGCGGGCAAAGCCGATGATCCGCAGGCCGACGCCGCCTCGGCTCATCATTTCACCGGCCACGATGAAGAGCGGGATCGCCAGGAAGTGGTTCGGTTCCACCCCGCCGATGAAATTCAGGAACAGTGCCTGCAAAGGGTATCCGAGATCGAAGACAATGATCGGCAGAACGGCGGTGATCAGGATCGCCCAGACCAGGGGGACGCCGATAAAGACGGAGGTCAGGAAAACCGCGACAACAAAGAGCAGGATCATAGCAGGGCCTCGCCGCCGTCACTGTGGGTCGCATGTGGAACAACCGGGTTCCTGATGTCGAACACCATATTGTAGAGGTGAAAAATCAGGGTTAGGGCCATGCCGACCGGCATGGAGGCGTAAAGCAGGCCGACGGGCCAGTAGAGCACCGTGGTCTTCTGCGCCCATGTGTGAACCGAGATGTTGTACCCGGTGACGATCAGGCCGATCAGCAGAACGGCGATGATCAGGTCGATGGCGATGGAGAGCGCGCGCTGTCCGGCGACCGGAACCAGCGTCTCGACAATCTCGGTTACCCGCATATGCGCTCCGCGCGCGACGGCCGCGGCACAGCCGGTAAAGGTGCTCCACAGCAGCAGGAAACTGGTGACTTCCAGCGACCAGGCCAGATCGAAACCGGCAAAACCTCTTAAAGAAGCGTTGCAGAACACCAGGGTGACGATCGCAAATCCGCCAAGCGCCAGGCAAATGTCGACCAGATGGCTGAGCCCGCGCAGCACAGCCGGATAGTGATCTCGATAATCCAAGGGTCTTCTCTTTGTTCAGGAAAGGGGCCGGAACCCGAGGAATTCAGGTCCGGGTTCCGGCCAAGTTTGCCCAAATCGGAAAATCAGTTCTGGGCCGGGAGTTTCTCGCGGATGGCTGCCGCATCGGAGAGGATCTTGTCCACCGCGTCCGCGCCATAAACATCCTTTGCCTTGGCGTATACCGACTGAACGGCCTCGCGGAACGGTCCGATCTCCGGCACGCTGACCTTGGCGCCCTTTTCTTCCATCTCGGCGAGCTGGCTGTTGACGGAGTTCTTGACCAGATCGCGGCTGAAGGCCGCCGATTCAGCGGCCGCTTTCTGGATGGCCTGCCTGTCTTCCTCGGAGAAGGATTGCCAGGTCTTTTCCGCGATCGTCAGCGGCAACGGGCTGTAGACGTGACGGGTCAGGGTGATGTTCGGAGCGACCTCGTAGAAACGCAGCGAATTGATCGTGTCGACCGGATTTTCCTGGCCGTTGACGATGCCCTGCTGGATCGAGAGATAAACGTCGGTAATCGGCATGACGACCGTCTGGAAGCCGATTGCCTCCATCGACCAGCGGATCATGTCGTTCGGAAAGACGCGCATTTTCATCGACTTGGCATCTTCCGGCGACGTCAGCGGCTCATTGGTGGTGAAGCTGCGGAAACCGGCTTCCCAGGTGCTCAGAACCCGGAAGCCCTTTTCCGGAAGCTTGGCGAATTCGCCCTGCAGCCATTCTGAATTGTCGTAAAGCTCCCAGCCCTGCTCATAGCTGTCGACCAGGAACGGCATGGCGGTCAGGTTCAGAGACGACAGATGCGTCGCGTAGCTGCCGGTCGCCGACACGGTGAAATCGATGCCGCCGAGCTGAAGGAGTTCGATGGCTTTCGGATCGTTGGCGAGCTGTCCGGACGGGAAGATCTGCACTTCGTAGCGGCCGTCCGTGTATTCGGCCACCTTCTCCGCAAAGAGTTCTGCCGCGGCCTGGCGCGATCCGCCAGGGTTGTCCGTATGGCTGAACCGCAGGGTTTCCACGGCCCAGGCGCTGCTCATGCCGGCAGCCAGAACGGCCGCGCTCAGCATCAGACGGCTCAGGTTTTTCCTATCAAGCATTTCGGTCTCCTCCCACGGCCGCAACAAGGCCGTATTGATTTACACATTCGATTGCGTATACGTAGTTCAATCCCTTGTCAACGGCATTGAGCTCGTTTATCAAGGTCAGAGCAGTCGGAAGCGGCCCCTCAAGGCGCTGATGCCGCAGGCGGATCGGGTGCTTTTGAAGGGGCGGCAGGAGGAAGAAAAAAATGTATGAAGGCCCGAAAGCCTTGCGGGTTGCCTGTCTCGGGGCAGGGTATTTCGCGCAGTTCCACTATGAGGCCTGGCGCCGGATTCCGCGTATTCGCCTTGTCGGGGCCTGCGACCGGGACCGGGAAAAGGCAAAGGCGACAGGCCTGACAGCCTTCAGCGATCTCGCCTCAATGCTGAAAATGGCAAAACCGGATCTGCTCGACATCATCACGCCGCCGCCAACTCATTTCGATGCCATCAGGCAGGCAATCGACAATGGCGTAAAGACGATCATCTGCCAGAAGCCCTTCTGCACGTCGCTGGAAGAGGCCGAACATGCCACCACGCTCGCCGAGGCCGCGTGCGTCAGGATCGTGATTCACGAGAACTTCCGTTTCCAGCCCTGGTACCGGGCCATCATGCAGGCACTGGAGAAGAAGCTGCTGGGCGAGCTCTTGCAGGTCACCTTCCGGCTCAGGACCGGGGACGGGCAGGGGCCGGAGGCCTATCTCGATCGCCAGCCCTATTTTCAGGAAATGCCGGAACTTCTGATCCATGAGACCGGGGTCCACTGGATCGACACCTTCCGGTATCTCCTTGGCGAACCCGAAGCTGTCTATGCCGACCTGCGCCGGCTCAATCCGGCCATCAAGGGCGAGGATGCCGGCTACTTCATATTCGACTACGCGGGTGGTGTCCGGGCGTTGTTCGACGGCAATCGTCTGTTGGACCATTCCGCCGAGAACTGCCGGACCACGCTTGGTGAAGCCCTGGTGGAGGGGACAAAGGGAACGCTCACGTTATCGGGGGACGGCTCCGTTCGACTACGCCATTTCGGCGACCGGGAGGAAACCCTGCTGTTGGCCGCACGGAACTGGGAGGGCTTTGGCGGCGACTGCGTGAAGAATCTGATAAGCCACGTTGTCGACGGGGTCCTGGACGGGACGCCGTTGGAAAACGAAGCGCGGGATTACCTGAAGGTCATCGAGATGGAGCGGGCGATCTATCTGTCGGATCGTTTGGGGCAGAAAATCCGGGAGTTTGAAAGTGCTTGAGGCGCCGAAACCCAAAACGATCACCACACAGGCCATGGAAAGGATCCGACAGCTGATCTTTGACGGCGAGCTGGCGGCTGGTTCCGACCATCTGGAAAGCGAGCTGGCCAACAGGCTCGGAATGTCCAGAACGCCGGTGCGCGAAGCGACCCTGATGCTGGCTCAGCAGGGTCTTCTGGAAGTGCGTCCGCGCAAGGGCGTGCGCATTTCGACCCTGTCGCTCAAGGACATGGAAGAGATCTACGCGGTCTTGACCGAACTGGAGAGCCTGGCGGCGGAGGAAGCAGCGGTGGCGGGCTATTCCGACGAAGAGCTAAAACCCCTCAAGGATGCCATCGAAGCCATGGAGGAAGCACTTGGACGGGAGGACCGGGAAGCCTGGGCGGAAGCCGATGCCGCATTTCACGACGAACTGGTGCGCCTCGGCGGCAATTCCCGCGTGCAGTCGATCGTTGCCATGATGTCCAACCAGGTCCGCCGCGCCCGCGCCATGACGCTCTATATCCGCCCGTTGCCGCTCAAATCCAACGAGGACCACCGGGCCGTCTATGATGCCATCCGCAAGGGCGATGCTTCCCGCGCCCGCGAACGCCACCGCACCCACCGCCAGCACGCCCGCGAGGTGTTGATCGACCTTCTGAAGAAGCACAGGCTGTTTCAGCTGTGAAAAATCGGTGCGCGGCCCTAGTTCTCCGGCCGGAAGGAAAAGGGAACCTCTTACCATTTCACTTTAAAACCGGTGGTCAATTCAGCAACGGAAATGTTCGTGGCAACATTTCAGACTGGGTTTTGTCGCAAATATTTGGTGACTTCGTTGTGCCGAGATCGGCGAGCGGCGTGGCAATTGACGAAGGCAGTTGAGATGGCAGTTTCCTTTAAAGGCGCGCACTATCCGAAGGAAGTCATTTTTTACGCAGTCTTTTTCTATCTGCGGCACTCGGTGTCTTATCGCGACCTTCTTCGGAGCGAGGCTGAAAGTCCCGCCCAGCTCAGGATAATCGTCGTTATTTGAACGGCATGTTGCATGTCCTGTGCGTTGGCTGCCCTTGGCAAAACATGCATGAACGTTACGGGAAATGGAACTCGGTCTATGTCCGGTTTCGCAGGTGGGCGGAGGAAGGCGTTTGGGACAAGCTGCTGGAAACGCTGGTGGACCTCGGGCTTACCGATGACTGGCAACACATGATCGACAGCACCATGGTCCGCGGCCACAGTCAGGCGGCAGGCGCTCAAGGGGGACACATAAGGGGGCTTTTGGTCGATCACCCGGCGGATTTGCGACGAAAATCCACGCCCGAACATACGGTCAAGGACGTCCTCTTGGCTTTGTCCTGACAGGCGGCGAGATCTAGGACTACAGTGCCGTTCCCGCCCATCTGGAGATGCCTTGCCGCAAGACCCGACTGTTCCTGGCCGACATCCGAATTCCAGTTAAGGTGACATTGCCGAGACGGCTAAATCGGTCGTTTTCTGAAACGCTCAGAAGACCCGACCCGGTCTTGGGGAACGTCCAAAAAACGATTTTATGGCAATTTGGCGGAACCGTTCTGTAGTCGAGTACGTATTCACAGTTCATGCGGTCCGTGGAAGCCAGGCGCCATCAGCCTCGTGGACTAGCCCTCCTTGCAGAATTCGTTTTACCTCATCCGGAATGATATTCGGGCCAAACTGTTGGGAAAACAGGGACACGGGCGTCCGATAGGCATTGGCCCGGTGTTCCGGATTCTGCAGCAGGCGGCCATAAACATAATGCATCAGCGTCATCATGCTTCTTGCTTGCAATGGCGGCATGTTCACCAGAGCCTGTTGTGCGATTTTCGACGGCTGCTCGGAGCAGGTGAAGAGCACTTGCATGAGCACTTCGACATGGGGCATGGCATGTTCAGGAGGGTTGGAACGGTGCTGTAGTCCTAGATCTCGCCGCCTGTCAGGACAAAGCCAAGAGGACGTTCTTGACCGTCCGATCTGGCGTGGATTTTCGTCGTAAATACCAAGTCAAAGGAGCGGTACAAATCCGTGACAGGTTCAGATCGATTTGGGCTGTAGCTGATTTATGGGTCCGAAGCCTAGTGCGTCGTCCACATTTTGAACGCTCTTCCTGCGAAACTCTATGATGCGGCGGCTGATGTCGACCGCGAATACCCTTGTCCCTTATACCTTGAGCGCAGAAAGAATACCCTGCATCGGCTCCGGCGCGGTTTCCGTGTCATGAGCGGGTCAAAGCGCTCGATAGCGTCTGGATGAGTGCAATCGCAGCGGAAATTGGCTGCAATCGACTTGTCGTGTCGGACCCGACCAGAAGTGCGACCTCGGAATGGCGGGCGAGGGGGCTGTCGGCACCATCGGTGAGCGAGACAATCCTGCGGCCAGAGACATGGGCATCCATGAGCGCATCCACCACATGTTTGGAGTAAGGCGGAAAGGCGATCGCAAACAGAACGTCGTCATTGCTCAGTGTGGCAATCTGCGGTCCGGCCATGCCTCCGGCAAAATCAAGCAGGCTGCAGGCGCGTTCTCCGCGCAACAAACAATAGTGCAGGTAGTCGGCAATCGGCCGAGACCGTCTCAAGCCGGCAATATAGACATGCCGGGCTTCGCGCAGAATGCGTACCGCATTGTTCAATGCTTCGATGTCACAGGATTTCTCAAGATTTTCCAAGATCTTGATGTGTGCGTTGATGCATGATTTCAGATCAGCCCGCGTATCGACTGGCTCCGCACTCTGGTCGCGTTCAAGCACCTGCTCCCGAACCGTTGCGTTGCCCTCGATTAGCCGCTGCCTGAAGACCCGCTGCAGGTCTGAAAAACCCGCGTAATTAAATTCCTTGGCAAATCTAATCAGGGTTGAAGGCTGGATATCCAGCGACGCCGCGATAACCGGCGTGGTGTTTAGCGCAAAGCTGTTCGGTTCTTCCAGTGAGGCGCGTGCAACGCGCTGCAGATGCGGACTAAGTCCGGAAAAGCGGTCTCGAATACGCTGTCTTAGTGCATCGAAAGTCTCAGGGGCATGCTGGTTCATTTGGATTTTATTTCGATTCGCAAGATGAGAAATTTCTTTCAAATTACGAGAAAAAAAATTCATTGACAATAGTTGAAAAAATTTTCAATCTTGTTGACACGGCTTTCAATCGACCTTGTGGAGGGGGTCTTTGGCTGCCGGGAGATGGTCCGTCCGGGCCATTTGCAGGGAGGATCAGATGTCTGAATCGAAATTCACTCGACGTGCACTTCTAGGAACTGCCGCTGCAGGAGGAGTTGCTGCCTTCGCCGGCCCCTGGAAGCACAATCGTGTCTGGGCACAGGCCACGGACAAACCCATCAAGATCGGCATTACGTCAGACGCGAGCGGCCAGTATGCCAATTCCGGCGCCAGCGATCGCCGGGGCATGATGATGGCGATCGCCGAGGCCAACGAGCGCGGCGGCGTACTCGGGCGCAAGATCGAATTTACGCACATTGACACGGAAACCACGCCGGCAACCGGATCCCGCGTCGCCGAAAGGCTGATTTCCAGGGAGGAATGCGGGTTCCTGATCGGTGCAGTCAGCTCGGGCGTCGCCAATGCGATCAGTCAGGTGGCGCAGCGCTATGGCGTCATTTACCTGAACACCAACTCGTCCTCACCGACGGAAAGCGGCAAGAATTGTCACCGCGTGAAATTTGTCTGGGACGGCAACGGTGCCAATTTTGCGAAAGCTGCTGTCCGGAATTCGATCTCTACCTATGGCGAGAATGTCCTGCTTCTGACAAATGATTATGTCTGGGGACACGATACCGCAAAGTCCACCCGTGCTCTGGTGGATCAGTATGGCGGCAACGTCGTCGATGAAATCCTTATTCCGCAAGGAACACGCGACTTCTCCGCCGCACTCCTGAAGATCCAGCAGATCAATCCGAACATTGTCGCCGCCGCTGTCGGTGGAGACGACCAGATCGCCCTGCGTCAGCAGGTGGCTCAGCTGGGAATGGGGTCGAAACCGGCCTGGATCAACAACCAGCAGGACTGGCCCGATGTCTACGGGCTCCCGATGGAAAACCTGTTCGGCGTGTTCGGCACCACCTGGTATTACGGGCTGGATCTGCCAGGCGTGAAGGATTTCGTGGACCGTTACCAGGCCATGTATCCCGATACCTCCATGCGCGTGCCGGGCAACGTCTTTTACAACGGGTACATGGCAACCCGCGAGCTGCTCAATGCGATTGAACGCGCGGATACCACGAATAACATCGCGGTCATCAAGCAACTCGAAGGGCATGTCATGTCCGCCGAGGAGCGCATGCAGCACAACGCTGCCGTGATCGATCCGAATACGCACCAGGTGCAGCAAACGATCTACCTCGCAACGGCGAATGACGAGCCCAAGGATGAAAACGACATGTTCAAGATCCTGACGCAGTCCGACCCGAGCGAGGTCCGCGATGAAGCAAGCCTCGGAGCTTGCAAGCTCGAAAGCTACGACGAGACACCGGCCTTCGACGCCTAAGCTTGATGGTAAGCTGACGTCTGGCGGGGCCGGTTCCGGTCCCGCCCGGCCATACCAACATCTGCGAGCGCCAAACCCAAACGGCGCTCTGAGGCAAGTGCGACATGATCGAGCTCCTACCCCATCTCATAAATGGCCTGACGCTGGGACTACTGTTTGCGCTCATCGCGCTCGGGTTCACCCTGATTGTCGGCGTGATGGAAGTCATCAATCTGGCTCACGGATCGCTCTTTGCGATCGGTGCCTATTTCGCGCTGGCGACTATCGGCGGCGACTGGTTCGGCTCGACGGAATTCGGGTCCTGGTGGCTCACGCTCCCGATCACAACACGCTATATCTGCGCCCTGATTGCCGGCCCTTTTCTGGCTGCGGGTGTTGGGATGATAATCGAACTGTGCCTGCGGCCAACCTACGGCAAAGCGCCGCTCTATGGCCTGCTGCTCACCTTCGGCGCCGCGCTCGTCGTGGAGGAACTCATTCGCCTGATCTGGGGCACGGGAGAACAAAGCCTGACGGTACCGCAGGCGATCAACGGAGCCTTCCTCATGGGTGGGTTGATTTTCTCGAAGTACAAGTTTTTCGCTGCGGGATTCGCACTGCTGGCCATCGGTGGTGTCTGGTTTTTCCTGGAGCGCACACCTTATGGCGCCATCATCAAGGCAGGCAGCCACGACAGCGAAATGGTGCGTGCGCTCGGCTACGACCTGTCAACGCTCCGGCTGCTGGTGTTCGGTTTCGGGGCGGCACTGGCGGGTCTTGCCGGCATCATTCTCGTACCGATCTGGGGCTTGCGCCCGCATGTCGGACTCGACGTGGTGATCCCCGCCTTCCTGATCATCGTCATCGGTGGTGTCGGCAGCTTCTGGGGAGCCGTTGTCGCAGCCGTGCTTGTCGGATTGTCCGTCGGGATTACCGGTCTCTATGCGCCCGCCTGGTCGATGATGTCCATGTACCTCCTGCTCATTGCCATTGTCGGCTTCCGCTCACGCGGACTGCTCGGACGCAAGAGCGCATTGGAGAACTGACGCATGATTTCCCTTTCCGACATTTCTCCGCGCGGCGGTTCGCCCTTGACACCTGCTATGGGCCTGTTTGTGCTGTTGCTGATCACGGCGCCCTTCTGGCTCGAACTGATCGGGCTCTACCACTATCTCGGCATCGAGATCGCCATCTGGATCCTGTTCGCCCTCGGCTTCAACCTGCTGTTCGGCTACATCGGACTGCACTCCTTCGGGCATGGCGCCTATCTCGGCATCGGTGCGTATGCGTTCGGCTTGTTCCAGCAGAATGTTGCAGTCAGCCTGTGGGGCGGCCTTGCGGTTTCGATTGCAGCCGCCACCCTCGCAGGCGCGTTCGTGGGAGCCTTCGTCTCGCATCGGCGTGGCATCTACTTTGCCCTGATGACAATCGCCTTCGGCCAGGTCTTTTGGTTCGCCGCAATCAAATTGCATGATGTGACAGGCGGGGAGGATGGTCTTCTTGGCATCCCGCGTCCCGAACTTGTGCTTGGTCCGGTTCGCCTCGATATCTCGGACAACGGTACTCTTTACTGGTTTGTTGCAGCGATACTGGTTCTGGCTGTCCTGGGTCTCTGGCGGCTTGCCAACGCCCCCTTCGGCCGCGTTCTGCAGGCAATCCGCCAGAACGAAACCCGCGCCCGGTTTGTCGGCTACAACGTCTGGCTGATCAAGTGGCTGACATTCGTGCTGTCAGCTGCCTTTGCCGGTCTGGCGGGTGGCCTTTTCGCCATGGCGCAGGAAAGCGCCTATCCGGACGTCATGAGCCTCCACCAATCCGGACTTATCGTGATGATGGTTCTTGTCGGCGGCGGCCTTGTGAGTTTCTGGGGTCCGGTTTTTGGGGTGCTTCTCTATTTCATCGCCCGCGACGTGATTGGCGGGATGACGGAAACCTGGCTCCTCTGGTTCGGCCTCATGTTCGTCCTGATGGTGATGGTACGCCCGGAAGGGCTGGCTGGCCTCTTTCATGTCATGCGTTGCCGCTTCCAGAAACTTCAGCACAAACCCCGGCCATCGGCCGCCAATCCGGGGAGAGCCTGACATGACTCTGTTCAAGGTCGAGAACATCCAGAAGCGGTTCGGCGCGCGTGTGGTTCTGGAAAACATATCGCTTGATGTGGAAGAAGGAACCGTCCACGGGATCATGGGTCCGAACGGTGCGGGCAAGACAACCTGCTTCCACGTGCTGACCGGTTATCACGCCCCGGATTCCGGCCGGATTTCGTTCGACGGTCAGGATATCACCGGTTTCAAACCTCACAGGATCGCCCGCATGGGAATATCGCGGTCCTTCCAGATCATGAACCTGTTTGACGACACTGTTGTCATTGAAAATGTCTTGCTTGCGTTGCCCGAATTCAGGCAACGGGCTTTCAACGTCGGGAAAGGTGTTTTCGACGACAAGAGGCTCACCACAAAGGCGCTTCATGTTCTGGATCAGGTCGGGCTGGCGGACGTTGCCTGGCAGAAAACAGATGCCCTTTCCTATGGCAACAGGCGGGCGCTGGAAATTGCCGTCGCGCTGGCAGCCGAGCCGCGCATTGTCTTCCTTGACGAGCCCACGTCGGGCCTGGGTGCGGAGGCAACACGGCAGTTGATGGATCTCGTCCGGAAACTGCGCGAGACCTATACGATCGTCCTGATCGAGCATGACATGAATTTCCTGTTCGAACTGGCTGACACGATCTCCGTCATTCACTGGGGTCAGGTTATCGCCGAAGACACGCCGACAGCCCTCAAAGCGAACAAATGGGTGGCGCGGTCCGCACTGGGTGAGGTCGCATGATGCTCGAAGTCAACAGAATCGAGACATTCTACGGTGAAACACAAGCCCTGTTCGGCCCGTCTCTCAGGGTTGAAGAAGGCGAGATCGTTGCCCTTTTAGGTCCCAATGGCGCCGGCAAGACGACCACGATCCGCTCCATCCTCGGCCTGTCCCAGCCAAGAAACGGGGAAATTCGCTTCGACGGCAAGAAAATCACGGGCCTGCCGACACACAAGATTTCCCGGTTGGGGATCAGCTGGGTACCGGACGACCGGCGCATATTCCCAACGTTGACCGGCAAACGGAACCTGGCGCTGGGGACGCGGAAAACGCGTTTCCGCTCCTGGAGCCAGGACGAAATGTGCGAAGTTTTCTCCGCCCTTGAACACCTTCTGGGCCGGGAATGCGAAAACATGTCGGGAGGCGAATTGCAAATGGTTGCAATCAGCCGGGCACTGATGAGTTCTCCCGGCCTTGTTCTGTTCGACGAACCCAGCCAGGGACTTGCTCCCAAGATCGTACAGGACGTTCTGAGAACCGTGCTCCGCCTGAAGGCAGAAGGCATTGCCTGTCTCATCGTGGAGCAGAATGCTCTTGCCGCGCTGGAAATCTCCGACCGGGTCTATGTGATGGACCGCGGACAGATCATTCATGAAGGCCCTGCAAGCGAACTTCTGGACAACGCGCCCTTGCGGCGGCGCCTCATCGGGATGTGAACCATGACTGCAATGCTAGAGGTCAGGAAGCTGGAAAAGGTCTACAGGCGCGGCGGCTTCGACCGCACGCCGACTTTCCGCCTGCACGCAGATTTCAGGATCGATGCGCCCGGCGTTGTCGGAATGATGGGACCGAACGGATCAGGCAAGACGACCCTGTTCGAACTGATAACGGGCTCCAACACGCCAACTTCAGGTGAAGTTGTCGTTTCCGGCCGTAACATACACAGGATCCGCACCGATCAGCGGGACCGCCTGGCCATTCACTACCATCAGTCCTACCAGGTGCGCCATTTTCGCTCCTTCAAGCCGAACTTTCTGATGGAACCGGCCAGATCCGATTATCCGATACTGCATCTGTTCGACGAGCCGCAGTTCAACACCCAGGACGGCTACATCGGCTTCATGCTCGACTTCTTCCGCAAATTGCGTTCTGACGGCAGGCTTGTCTTCCTGTGCGTTCACCCGAACGAACGTTTCCATCTGGAGATCGTCGAGGAGATTTGTGAGAGCTTTCTTTTCGTGGAAAGAGGGACCGTAACGCCCTTTGCCGACTATGATGCATTGCTCGCTCATCCACCGGCCCAGGCTTATCTGGGCGACCTGCTGACGGAACGCGCGGCATGAGTGAGCGATTTCAAAAAGGCGCCTATGCGATCCCGGTATCGCCGGAAGCAATCAGGACGGACTTTCCCGGTTTTTCATTCGGAACCTTCAGGGACCCGCCACAGCAGGTCTGGGCGGACTTTGTTCATGATATGGACGAGTTCGTCGTCGTCGCGGAAGGCGACATCGAAATCGAGGTCGCCGGTGAAACAGCCCGCTGCGGACCCGGCGATCTGGTCCGCATTCCCGCACACGCCTATCACACCTTGAGAACGCTCTCCGGCGACGGATCGGTATGGCACTACGGCTATGGAACCTTCGGAGGCGATTGTGACTGAACCTCTGCGCATTGCATTGGCGGGCTGCGGCATGATCAGCCTGTATCATTTGAGAGCCTGGCAGTCCGCCGGAGCCCGAATTGTTGCTCTTTGCGACCCCGACCGGTCCAAGGCAGAGGCCAGAGCAGCCGAATTCGGTGTCACACGCGTCTACACGGACGCGGCTGACATGTTCCGCGAAGGCGGTTTCGATGCTGTTGACATTGCCGCTTCCGTCGGCGCCCATGCGCCTGTTGCGAGGCTGGCCGCCGATAACGGCATCCACGTCATGTGCCAGAAACCTCTCACGGAGACCGTGGCGGAAGCCGAGGAGCTGATTGACTATGTCGGCGACAGGGTCCGTTTCATGGTTCATGAAAACTACAGGTTCCGCCCGCACTACATGACGGTGCGAAGATGGATCAGCGAAGGCCGGATCGGAGAGGTTCGCCATGCCGCCATTTCCTGCCGCGGGTCCGGCTTGTGCCCGCGGGAAGGCACCGTTCCGTTCTTGGTGGAGCGGCAACCCTACCTAACCGGTTTCAAACGTAATCTTGTCTTTGAGACCATGATCCATCACCTGGATATTCTGCGTTGCCTGATTGGCCCGCTTCGCGTCGTTTCGGCTCGTCTCAACCGGCTCGCGGAGGGTTTACCTGGCGAAGACACGGCTGCCATCCTTCTGGAAGGCGAGAACGGCTTGATAGCGACCGCTGACGGGTGCCTGGTCGCTCCCGGCTACCCGCAATTGCATGGTGACCGGTTGGAGGTCATCGGAGCGAAAAACACCATTGTCATGGAGCTGAACCGGATCTTCATCGTCGGCGAAGAACACAAAGCAGAAGAAGTCGACCTGATGGGGCGATACCAGGAATGCTTTGATCTGGCGATGACGGCATTTGTTTCCGGCCTACGCAAGGGAACGCCATTTGAAACGGACCGATTGGACAATCTAGAAACCCTGCGGTTGATGGAAAGCGTTTATCGCGCATCCGGGATGGAGGTGATGCGATGAATAGCCCCACAGTCAGCCTTACGCCGGAAATCGATCTTGCGAGGATCGACCGGCTGTTTGAAATCTCCGGAACACGCGTCTTCATTCCCGGCGGCTACGGTGCGATCGGAGAGGCAATCTCGATTGCCATGGGGCGCCTGGGGGCGGAAGTGGTCATTGCCGGCCCTTCGGCTCACAAGGCGGCAGCCCTTGCGAAACGGATTGTCGATCTGGGCGGACGAGCGCACGGGCTGTTCCTGGACGCGAAAGACGTGATCGGAATCGAAAGCTGTGCATCCGAAGCAGTATCTCTGATGGGCGGGATCGACGTACTCGTCAACTGCGTCGGAATCCAGCGTGAACAGACGTTGATGGAGGTTACCGAGGAAGCCTTCGACGAGGTCTATCAGACCAATTTGAAGTCAGCGATGTTTCTGGCGCAGGCCGTTGCGCGCAACCAAATCGAGCGGGGCAAGGGCGGACGTCAGATTCACCTGCTTTCCGTCAGGTCTCACCTTGCGCTGAGGGGCCGGGGTTATTCGGCATATTGCGCGACCAAGGGAGGCCTGGCGATGCTGGTCAAGCAGCACGCGATGGAGCTCGCCCCGCACGGTATCACTGTCAACGGTGTCGCCCCGACTTTCATCAAGTCGGACCGGATCCGTCCACATCTCAGCAAACCCGAATTTCGGGACTTCATACTGGAACGGAACCCTCTAGGCCGCATTGGCGACCCGCTGGAGGTCGCCGGACAGGTGATAACCTTTGCTTCCGATGCCGGAAGCTACATGACCGGTCAGGTGGTTTATGTGGACGGAGGCGTGACGGCTTCCCAATGAGTTCCAAGCTTCGTTCCGCCAGATGGTTTGACGCCGATGACCTACGTGGGTTTGGCCACAGGTCGCGCCTGATGCAAATGGGGTATTCCCGCGAAGACTGGGAGAATAAGCCCGTCATCGCAATCATCAACACGTGGTCGGATATCAATCCATGCCACGCGCATTTCCGTCATCGAGTGGAGGACGTGAAACGCGGCGTGCTGCAGGCCGGCGGATTTCCGATCGAGTTGCCCGCGCTGTCCCTGTCTGAGAACTTCGTCAAACCGACGACAATGCTCTACCGGAACCTGCTTGCACTCGAGACCGAAGAGCTGCTCCGGTCCCATCCCGTCGACGGCGCCGTTCTGATGGGGGGATGTGACAAGACGACTCCGGGCCTTTTGCTGGGGGCGATTTCCGTGGATCTGCCCGCGATCTTCTTGCCCGCCGGCCCGATGCTCCGGGGAAACCTGCGGGGCGAGGTTCTGGGATCGGGGTCGGACACCTGGAAATATTGGGACGAACGAAGAGCCGGGCGGATCGGTCTTGAGGAATGGCAGGCCGTTGAGGCCGGCATCGCACGATCGTACGGTCACTGCATGACCATGGGCACGGCCGCGACGATGACCGCGATCGCAGATGCTCTCGGGCTTTGCCTGACGGGCTCCTCATCAATCCCGGCAGCCGATGCCAATCATATGCGGCTGGCGGCAGCGTGTGGCCGGCGTGCGGCGGAGATGGTCCGCGAGGACCTGCGCCCCTCAACCGTGCTCTCCAGGCAGTCCTTTGAAAATGCACTCTCCGTTGCGATGGCCCTCGGGTGTTCGACAAATGCGATCATTCATCTAATAGCGCTGTCGCGCCGGGCCGGATTTGCCCTGACCCTCGACGACTTCGACGCCGCCGGGCGGCGGATTCCGGTGCTTGCCAATATTAGGCCTTCCGGTGAACGCTACTTAATGGAAGATTTCTTCTATGCTGGCGGCCTGCGGGCACTGATGGTTCAAATGGAGACGTTTCTCTACGGGTCGGCAAAGACGGTGTCCGGACGCACCTTGCAAGAGGAAATAGCTGGTGCGGAAGTGTATCTGAATGATGTGATCCGCGGTCTGGATAACCCGGTTTCAACAAAACCAGCCATGGCGGTTCTGCGCGGGAATCTTGCACCGGACGGAGCAGTCATAAAACCCTCGGCAGCAGACAGGAGATTGTTGAAACATAGCGGACCGGCACTGGTCTTCGACAGCTATGCGGAAATGAAAGACAGGATCGACGATCCTTCGCTCGGGGCGACACCGGATACCGTGCTTGTCATGCGGGGCGCAGGCCCTCAGGGCGGTCCCGGCATGCCGGAATGGGGCATGTTGCCGATCCCGAAATATCTGCTTGAACGGGGTGTGCGCGACATGGTGCGCATCTCCGATGCACGTATGAGCGGCACCAGCTACGGCGCCTGCATTCTGCATGTGGCCCCGGAAGCGCATGTGGGCGGCCCCTTGGCGCTCGTTCAGACAGGTGACCGGATTGCCGTCGACGTTTCGCAAGGGCTGCTTCAGGTCGAATTGTCCGATGCGGAACTGACCCGGCGGCGCGCGCTATGGCAACTGCCCCAGGCCAAATTCGGCCGAGGCTACGGCTGGGCCTACGCTGCCCATGTGCAGCAGGCGAATCTGGGATGTGACTTCGATTTTCTAGAGACGGGCTTCGGCGCTGCCGTTCCCGAACCGGACATTCTTTGAATTGTGATAAGGGCAGGCCTGATAATGACACACATGCAACCGAAGATTCTCGTTGGCGGTGAGTTCCGCACCAGCGGCAGCCAGCGACCTATTCCGGTGACCAATCCAAGTACCGGTGACATCCTTTGGGAACAGCCCGCATGCGGTAATCCGGAGGTCGCCGAGGCGCTCTCGCATGCCAGAACAGCAATGAAGACCTGGCCGAACGTTCATGGCTGGGAGCGCGGTCGCATCTTGCGGTCAATCGCGCTGGAATTGCGCGCCAGGACCGACGAAATTGCCCTTGCCTTGTCCCTCGAAATCGGACGGCCGATCTCGCAGGCGGCCGGCGAAGTCGGTGCGGCAGTGGAGCAGTTCGAATGGTATGCAGGCGAAGCCGAACGGTTGTTCGGCGACACCATCGCGTCGCGCCAGGGCGGACGGCTTCTGATCGAGTCCGAGCCGGTAGGCATTGTCGCCGCGTTCACTGCCTGGAACTTTCCGGTCAATCTGCCCTGCCGGAAAATCGCTCCCGCCCTTGCCGCCGGCTGTCCGATCCTGGTCAGACCGTCCGAACAGGTGCCCATGACGACCACGCTCATCGCGGAGGCTTGCGTGGCAGGCGGTGCACCTTCTGGTGTCGTGCAGCTGCTTCTCGGCAATGCGGAAGTCATTGCACCCGTCATCATGGATGCCGACGAAGTCCGCAAGATCTCGCTCACTGGCTCAACCCGGGTCGGTCAGAAGCTCATGGCCGACGCGGCCCGGACAATGAAACGGTGTTCGATGGAACTCGGCGGCCATTCACCGGTTGTTGTCTGTGCTGATGCCGACATTGAGGCCGCGGCAGTCCAATGCGCAGGTTTCAAGTTCCGCAATGCCGGCCAGGTCTGTATCGCTCCAAACCGCTTCTACGTGGAAGACAGCGTGGCCGACCAATTCATTGAAAAGATTAAGACCGAGGCGGAAGCCCTCGTTCTGGGTGACAGCCAGGATCAGTCGGTGACCATGGGCCCGCTGACCCTGGCGTCCGGGCGCGAGAAGGTGGAACGGCTGATCGACGACGCCCTGCAATGCGGAGCAAATCTCGTAACGGGCGGATCGCGACCGGGTGACCGCAACACAGGCTATTTCCTTGAACCAACCATTCTTGCCGACGTTCCGGAGGAGGCGAAGATCATGGTTGAAGAACCTTTCGGGCCCGTCGCGCCGATCGCCCGGTTCAGCGATTTCGATGAGGCCATCGAGCGAGCGAACGGCACGCCCTACGGCCTGGCCGCTTACGCCTTTACCGGCAGTCACGCCAAGGCGGAAGCCTTGTCCAGGCGCCTGCATGCCGGCATGGTCGGCGTAAACACTTTTCTGATTGCCCATGCGGAGGCGCCCTTCGGTGGGGTCGATCATTCGGGCATGGGTAGAGAGGGGGGACGCGAGGCCATCAGGGATTACCAGAACACCAAGCTCTCGCACATCATGGCAGGTTGACCGATGCCGGACTTCTATAATCCCCTGAAACGGATCTGGGCCGATGGGCGCACAGCGGTCAATGGCTGGATCGCCGTGCCTTCCGTGATCAGTACCGAAGCCATGGCTTCTGCAGGCTGGGATGCACTTACAGTGGACATGCAGCACGGAACCGCTGACTACTCGGATCTCCTGTCACTCTTGCCAGTCATCGAAAGAACTGGAGCTGCGGCACTTGTTCGGGTTCCCTGGGTCGACGAAGCCGGCATCATGCGATCACTTGACGCCGGAGCTCTTGGAATTATCGCGCCCATGATTGAAACAGCGGCCGACGCGGAAAGGTTTGTCTCCGCCTGCCGCTATCCGCCGGATGGAGGTCGGAGTTTCGGACCGATTCGAGCACGATTCGCCTGGGGCGCGGACTATGGCGCCCGGGCCAATGCCGAAATCGTCACGCTGGCAATGATCGAGACCAAGTCCGCCGTTGATTCTCTAGAGGAGATACTGAAGGTGCCGGGACTGACCGGTGTCTACATCGGGCCTGCGGATCTTGCCTCGGCATTCGGTTTCGAACCCGGTTTTGACCGGCAGGAACCCCTGATGCTCGATCTCATCGATCATATCCGGCAATCTGCCGCTGCGGCGGGCCTGGTCTGCTGTCTCCACTGTGGCACCCCGTCCTACGCCAGGGCCGCCGCTGGACGGGGCATGAACATGGTCACCATAAGTTCCGACGCCCGTTTCATCGAAGCAAGTGCAAACGCCGTAGTGTCGGCTTTTCGGAATACCGACGAGGCCAATTAACCGGTAGGGTCCTTCCTGTTCGCGGGCGAGGTGGGTCGACCGCTATGGCACCATTCGCTACTAAGGCGCTCCACATAGAGGCTCGCTCCAGCCAGGATCAGGAAAAGCGATCCGGAAGGTCTTTGCGCAGATAAAGGTCGCGCGAAGGGATAATATGCTGTGCACAGAGTTGAGATAGCTTCATTGCATCTCCATTACGCGCTGCCTCGATCATTTCGCGGTGTTCCCTGGCTGCCTGACCGAGCAAGTCCGGATCGGCAATGCGGTAGGACCGGATCGCGTTGGTTGCAGCAGCCATGTTGCGGATAGTCGTGGCGAGGAACGTATTGCCGCATTGATCGTACAGACAATCGTGAAAAGCGTTGTTGTATTCGATAACGGCCGCCAAGCGGCCTTCCGAGCTTGCCAGCTCGTGAGCGTCAGCAAGTTGTGTCAGATTGGAAATCACCGCTCCGCCAAGTGGCAGCGTCATTTTTGAGACTGCGAGCTGGTGCAAGTCCGCCCTGAAGTCATAAAGCGCCTTCACTTCGTCCTTGGAGTATTCACGCACGCGCGCGCCCTTGTTTTGGCGGCGTTCAACCAGTCCTCGTTTTTCCAGTTCTATAAGGGCTGTGCGAACGATATGGCGTTTGGCTCCCAAAAAGGTCATGAGCTCGTCTTCGACCAATCGTTCTTTCGGTCGCATGCGCCCCAGTACAATTTCCAGCTCCAGATCATGCACGGCCTGATCTAAAGTAGGTCCTTGCGTATCCTTTGATGCACGTGGCGGCATGTGTCACACCTCCAGATCAAAAATCGATACGAGTTTCGCGATTTGCTGCTGTGTTAACAGCCGTCTGCTTTCCATCGACGTTTCAAGGGCAAGGCGAGCTGTTGCCTCCAGTTCTTCCATTGCAAATACCGATTTTTCCAGTGTTTCTGCCGCAACAATTGGGCCGTGATTCGCCAGAATTACAGCTGAAGTGGATCTGGGCAACAGCTCCAATGCCCGCCCCAGAGCAGGATCGCCGGGAGCGTAATAAGGGACAAGGCGAACATGTCCAAGTTGCATCAGGCTGTAAGGTGTCAATGGCGGCAGCATGTTTTCCGGATCTATTCTCTCCAGAACCGACAACGCCACCGCGTAGTGCGAATGAAGGTGGACGACCGCGCCGGTATTTTTCTGTCTCAACTTGTAAAACGAAGAATGCAGCGGCATCTC
>JBNKGB010000055.1:0-28974 GCA_050289605.1 Roseibium sp.
GGCTTGCGGGAGAAGGTGGAAATGATGTGGCTGATGATGCCGAAGCCCGGCAGGATCAGGATGTACACTTCCGGGTGACCGAAGAACCAGAACAGGTGCTGGAACAGGATCGGGTCACCGCCACCGGCCGGATCGAAGAAGGTGGTGCCGAAGTTGCGGTCCGTCAGCAGCATGGTGATGGCACCAGCCAGAACCGGCAGGGACAAGAGCAGCAGGAACGCGGTGATCAGCACGGACCATGCGAACAGCGGCATCTTGTGCATGGTCATGCCGGGGGCACGCATGTTGAAGATGGTGGTGATGAAGTTGATCGCACCGAGGATCGACGAGGCACCTGCGATGTGCAGGGCCAGGATCGCCATGTCCATTGCCGGACCGGGCTGGCCGGAGGTGGAGAGCGGCGGATAGATCGTCCAGCCGCCACCGACACCGTTGGAACCGGGAGCGCCTTCAACGAACATCGAAAGCAACAGCAGCAGGAACGCAGGCGGAAGCAGCCAGAAGGAAATGTTGTTCATGCGCGGGAAGGCCATGTCCGGCGCACCGATCATGATCGGAACAAAGAAGTTGGCGTAGCCGCCGATCATCGCCGGCATGACCATGAAGAAGATCATGATCAGACCGTGCGCGGTCGTGAACACGTTGAACAGATTCGGATCACCGAAAATCTGCATTCCCGGTTCCTGCAGTTCCATACGCATGGCGACGCTGAGCGCGCCACCCACGATCCCGGCAAAGATCGCGAAGATAAGATACAACATGCCGATGTCTTTGTGGTTGGTCGAATAGACCCACCGGCGCCATCCGGTCGGATGGTCATGTGCCGCATGTGCTTCGGTCGCAGCCATCTTAGGCTCCCTCTTTAGTCATTCTCAGCGGCGCTGCGTGTCATCGCGCGCATCGCCAAACAGGCTCGCCGCTGCGTTATTTCGCGGCGACGAAGATTTCTTCAAGCTTGCCGGTCGCAACCTTCTTGTCGGCGGCGACATAAGCCCACAGTTCCTGGTTCGCGGCATCCAGATCATCCTTTGCGGCAGCCGCCCAGGTCTGGAACTGGTCTTTGGAAACGACGCGGATCGCGATCGGCATGAAGGCATGGGCCTTGCCGCACAGTTCCGAACACTGGCCGTAGTAGACGCCTTCTTCGCGAGCGTGGAACCAGGTCTCGTTGAGGCGACCCGGGATCGCATCGACCTTCACGCCGAAGGCCGGCATGGCGAAGGAGTGGATCACGTCTTCGGACGTCACATGGACGCGAACCGTGGTGTCGACCGGGATCACCAGTTCGTTGTCGACCGCCAGCAGTCGCGGCACTTCATTGAGCGACACGCCGCGCGCTTCGGCAACGCCCTCGCGCTCGTCGTTTTCGATCATGATCGAATCGAAAGAAATGCCGCCCATGCTGTCGTCGGTATATTCATAACCCCAATACCACTGGTAACCGGTGGCCTTGATGGTCATGTCGTATTCCGGGATGTCCAGCTCCTTGTAGAGCAGGCGGAAGGACGGAATGGCAATCACGACAAGGATCAGGATCGGCGCGATCGTCCACACCACTTCGATCATGGTGTTGTGCGACGTGCGGGACGGCACCGGGTTCGATTTCGAATTGAACTTCACCATGCAGACGACCAGCAGCCCCAGCACGAACAGCGTGATGACCGTAATGATCACCAGCGTGAAGTTGTTGAACCAGTGGATGTCGTCGAACACATCCGTCACGGAGCCCTGAAACCCGAGCTGCCAGTCCTCGATGCCGGATTCGGCCGCCAGAGCCGCAGTGGACACTCCAGCCATTGTCGCCGCCGATCCGGCGACAGTCATGAGACGCTTGAAGATTGACTTCACGTCCGCGCTCCCTTCCCTCAGCCGCATGAATGCGGCACATGCAAAATTTTCCGGACCCACAATCCGGTCCAATCCGAATGCGGCAGTAGCGGGCTTGGCAGTTCTTCGCAAGCCAATTCTGCCATATCCGGGCATCGGACATGTTTATCAGATGGCCGGACTATAACCACAAACCGCGACAAAGAGCGATGGCCTGCGACGGACGGAGCGTCGATGTGCCGCATCACTCCCTCGACACCTTCGTGCCGCACAAAAACCACAAGACTCGCCGGGCTGCAACGGTATTTCAAACTTTTCACCGGGCTCACGGAGACCCTTGCGGATTGATCAAGGTCAAGGACATACGGATTTTCGACAAGAATCCGACCTAAGGATGCGTCTCCGGCCACGCGCAGACTGGAAACACAGGCCGTTGTGCGGCAATGTCTGGCCGGGAAAACCTTATGATTCGCAGAGCTGGCCGCGCCTTTTCCCGCAGGCAGGTTCTGAAAGGATCGGAAAACGATTGACTGGAGGATTTCTTGTCAACCCAATTGCCGCAGTCCCTGACGGCCCATCCGGCCGGACGCCCATGGAAGCCCTTTCTGAAACTTGCCGCCGCCGCGTGTCTGGCGCTCGGGTCCCTTGCCCAAGGCACGTTTCCGGCCTTCGCACAGGGTGAGGTCCGCGCCACCCACGGTGACTGGCAGATGCGCTGCGACACGCCCCCTGGCGCCAGCAACGAGCAATGCGCGCTCATCCAGAACGTGACGGCCTCTGACAGGGAGAACGTCGGGCTTTCCGTGATCGTGCTGAAAACCGCCGACAAACAGGCCCGCATCCTCAGGGTGCTTGCGCCTCTCGGCGTGCTTCTTCCTTCCGGCCTCGGTCTCAGGGTCGACAACGCCGATATCGGCCGCGCAGGGTTCGTGCGATGCCTGCCGAACGGCTGCATTGCCGAGGTCATCCTTGAAGACGAACTTCTGACCAAGCTGCGCGCGGGGATCCAGGCGACCTTCATCATCTTCCAGACCCCGGAGGAAGGCATCGGCATTCCGATTTCGCTGAACGGCTTTTCCGCCGGATTTGACGCCCTGCCCTGATTGCCTGCGTGAAGCGTGGGTTGTTCGAAAAGGCGCCGGAGACGGCGCCTTTTCTATTCCGCCGGCAGGTCTTCGCCGCTCTTTGCGTCCGGTTTGCGGGGGGTCAGTCTGTGAAGCTTGTCCGATCCGGCAAACAGGCCTTCCTCCAACTGCTGCGCGAGCCGGTCGTCGTCCCGGTCGCGCACGTCCTCCTCGATCTGGTCGATCCGCGCGAGCGGGGTGCCGAGCGCCTCCAGCGCCGCCCGTCCGAAGACGACGCTCGATTCGAAGGTTTCCCGGATCTGGAAATCGACACCCCGCCTGGTCAGAGCGAGCGCATGCGCGCGATCGGTCGCCCGGCAGAAGATCAGGGCATCGGGAAATCCTTCGCGGATGAGATCGATTGCCCTGGCCATGACCTTGTCGTTTTCGATGCACATGGCAACAAGCGCGGCCTTTCCGGCTCCCGCCGCGGCCAGCACGTCCGCACGGGTCGCGTCGCCGTAATAGACCTTGTAGCCCAGCTTGCGGGCATAGGCGATGCGGTCGGGACGGTTGTCGATGGCGGTGATCTCGAGGCCTTCCGAGGTCAGGAACTGGGCGACGACCATTCCGAACCGGCCGAACCCCACCACCAGGACGGTCGGTGTCGCCTCGCCGAAGGATTCCACGGGCGGATTTTCGATCCCGCGCTGCTTCATCCTTTCGGCGACGGCCTCGAGCCCCAGGCAAGCCACCGGCGTCAGAAGCATGGTCAGAATCACGATTGCGGTGAGAAGGTTCGACGTCTGATAGTCCAGCAGCCTTTCGCTGACCGCCGCCGTGAAGAGCACGAATGCGAATTCCCCGCCTTGCGGCAGGGTGACGGCGATGCGCAGGGCGTCGGCGTTGGGCGAACCGGTCATACGTGACAGGCCCCAGAGGAAAAGCCCTTTAAGACCCATGACGATGGCAACGCCCATGGCAAGGCCCTGCCAGTTCTCCATGATCAGATAGACGTCGAGCGACATGCCCACGGCAACGAAGAACAGCCCCATCAGCAGGGACCGGAAAGGCTCGATATCGGCTTCGAGCGTGTGACGGAAACTTGATTCGGCCAGAAGGACACCCGCCAGGAACGCACCGAGCGCCATGGAAAGTCCGACAGCGTGCATGATCCCGGCGCTGCCGAGGGCGACCAGCAGCGCCGCCGTCAGCATGACCTCCCGTGCCCGGCTCGCCGCCAGCAGCAGAAAGAAGGGCGAGATAAGGTAGCGTCCTGTGAGGACCACCGCTGCCACCGCCGACAAGACGATCAGCATTTCACTGGCAATGTCCGATACAGTAGCCGGGCCGTTCCCGGGCGCCAGAACGTCGACCATCGCCAGAAGCGGCACGATGGCGATGTCCTGCAGCAGCAGGATACCGAAGGCCCGTTGGCCGTAGGGTGTCGACAATTGCCCGCGTTCCTGCAGGATCTGGAGCGCAAAGGCGGTCGAGGAAAGAGCAAGGCCGAACCCGGCCACAAGCGCCGTCGAATACGGATATCCGGCCCAGCGCGCGATAGCATACAGCGTAACCCCGGTTAGCATGACCTGGGCGGTCCCCAGACCGAAGATGTCCCGCTTCATCCGCCAGAGCTTGTGTGGATCGAGTTCGAGACCGATCACGAACAGGAGCAGGACCACCCCGAGTTCGGCCACGTGCAGCACGTCCTCGCCCGAGCTGAGCAACTGAAACCCGTGAGGACCGATAACGGCGCCCGCTGCCAGGTAACCGACAACCGACCCGAGGCCCAACCGTTTGGCAATCGGCACGGCGACGACGGTCGCCGCAAGAAACGCGATCGATTCGACAAAAAACGGGGGCGCGCCTTCCGCAGCCATTCTACCTCCTTCGCCGGTTCGACTGGCGGCGCTCAGACCAGTTTGTTCCGCACCAGATAGGACTGGAGCTCCTCACATGTCGAATATACATGACCCGAAAGTCCCGCGGCCTCGGCACCCGCCACATTTTCCGCCTTGTCGTCGACAAACGCGCTGTTGCGGGGAGCGTAGCCGTATTTCGCGCAAATGCGCTTGTAGATAAGCGGATCCGGCTTCCGGACTTTGAACTCCGCCGACACATGCGCCTTCTCACCGAATATCCCGATCATTTCGGGAGCACAGACAGGCAGGGCAGCTTTCAGCATCATGCCGTTGTTGGTCAGCATCGCGACCTCGGCCCGCTTCTTGACCCGGCGCACAAGATCCAGAACGTCCGTCCGCGGCCGCATCATCCTGCGGTGGATATCTGTCCAGGTGTCGAAATCGATCGGGTAGCCGAGCAACCTGCCAAATTGTTCGAGGTAGCCTTCCGCCGTATCCGGGCTGCCGGCTTCGGCCTCCGCTTCATGCAGCCCACCCCAGACAGCTTCGTCGATTTCCGCCGCGGGACGGCCGGTCAGGTCTTCGAGAAGCCTGAGGCGCAACCCGGGATCCCAGTCATAGAGCACCTCGTTCATATCAAAGATGACGAACCTGATTTCCTGCATATTCCGCTCTCGGGCACCCGGGGGTCAGACCGCCGTGCCACCGATCGTCATTTCATTGATGCGCATGGACGGCTGGCCGACGCCGACCGGCACGCCCTGCCCCTGCTTGCCGCAGGTTCCCATGCCTGGATCGAGCTTCATGTCGTTGCCGATCATGGTCACGCGGGTCAATGCGTCGGGACCGTTACCGATCAGCATCGCCCCCTTGATCGGCGCGCCGACCTTGCCGTTTTCCACCCGGTAGGCCTCCGTGCAGGAGAAAACGAACTTGCCCGACGTGATGTCGACCTGGCCGCCACCGAAGGAAACCGCATAGATCCCGTCCTTGACGGATTTCAGGATCTCTTCAGGTTCCTTGTCGCCCGCCATCATCACGGTGTTCGTCATGCGCGGCATCGGAATATGGGCGAAGGACTGGCGGCGACCGTTGCCGGTCGGCTCCATGCCCATCAGGCGCGCATTCTGCCGGTCCTGCATGTAGCCTTTCAGGATGCCGTCCTCGATCAGCACCGTGCGGCTGGCCGGAGTGCCTTCGTCGTCGACGGTCAGCGAGCCGCGGCGATCCGGAATGGTGCCGTCGTCGACAATCGTGACGCCCGGCGCGGCCACGCGCTCCCCCATCAGTCCGGCAAAGGCAGATGTCTTCTTGCGGTTGAAGTCGCCTTCAAGGCCGTGGCCGACGGCCTCGTGCAGCAGAATGCCCGGCCAGCCAGGTCCCAGCACCACGTCGAAGGTTCCGGCCGGCGCCGGCACCGCCTCCAGGTTGACCAGCGCCTGACGAAGGGCCTCGTCCACCCCACCCTGCCAGTTCTCGGTCGTGATGAAACGCTCGAAGCCTTCGCGACCGCCACAGCCGAAGGAGCCGCTTTCCTGTCGTTCGTCGTTGCCCGCGACGACCGAAATACTCATGCGCACCATCGGGCGGACGTCTCGCACCAGATGACCGTCGGCCCTGAGGATTTCCACCACCTGCCAGGAACCGGCCAGGGACGCGGAGACCTGGCGGACACGCGGGTCCTTGGCGCGCGCATAGGCATCGATTTCCTGAAGAAGCTTGACCTTGTCCTCGAAGCTGGGTCCCCCGAGCGGGTTGACATCCGTGTAGAGCGTCTGGTTTGTGCGTGCCGGAGCTGCCGCATAGCTACCAGAATAGCCGCGCTTCACCGCGCTGACCGCGTCTGCCGCCCGCTTAAGGGCGCCTTCCGAAATATCGCCCGCATGGGCATAACCGGCAGCTTCTCCGGCCACAGCCCGAAGGCCGAAACCCTGAGCTGTGTCGTAGTTCGCCCCCTTCAGGCGGCCGTTGTCGAACACCAGGCCTTCGGTCTGCCGGTACTCGACAAACAGCTCCCCATCGTCGGCCCCCGACAGGGCGTCCTGGGTGATCCGCTTGGCCGCCTCCAGTCCGAGACCGGAAGATTCGATTAGGTCAGTGGTGGAAAGCGTCATCTGCATGTCCTGATAGAGCCCGGCTGGACCGCGCCGAGATATTGCCGCCGGCGCGGACGGTGATTTCACCGATTTATCCCCAACATAGGGTTTTTGGCGCACAAATCATCCTAAAACCCCGGAATTCCACTTGCGAATTTTTAACTTGAAACGAACACTCATGTTTAGTCGCGGGGCAATGCGCCCTGAAGTGTACCGCGTGCCCCGCGGAGGGAACAACGCCGGCAAGCCGGCCGGCAACGCCGTGTCGGCGTGAAGGGTTCCTGAAGCGCAGAAACACCACAATCGATCCGGGTGCACATATGTCCTCATCTGACGAGCTGCCACATCCCCTGACCTTTCATGCCATCGCCGCCGCGCGCGGTGACGGACTTCATCCTTTGCTGGCCCAGGCACTCGCCAGAACGGGAAGCGTTTCCGGTCCACCTGCCTCAAGCGAACAAACGGGCGAAAACATCGTCCGGCCGGATTTCGGCACAAAGGACCGGACGTCCACGGAGGAGGTTTCGAAAAGTGCCGGACAGCGCTGACCCTCACCGCTCTGCTTCCCCGGCCCGAATGGCCGGTTGGAATTCGGCGTCCGGCGGGCGTAAGATGCGGAAGACTTGCCCTCAAACGGTATTTTGGCCTAGAAGAACGGAGCTTTTGAAAAGGTCGAAGGCTCCCTGGAAATAATGTGATGATGAACCGCTACGAAAACCCGCGTATCCCCAGCGAAGCCCGTGTCCGTTACCTGGACGGCGACTATCAGGTGGAGACACCGGGAACCTTCGTACGCTGCGCGGTCACCGGCACGGCAATTCCGCTCGACGAACTGAAATACTGGTCGGTCGAACGCCAGGAAGCCTATGTCGACGCCAAGGCGTCGATGCAGCGGTATCTTGAGACGAAATCGGCCTGAGCCGCCGGCCTACCGGTGAAAGCTGCGGATGCGCAGCGTTTCCTCCACGAGACCGACCAGGCGGTCTTCGTCGTTGATTTCCATCCGCACCTCAAGAACCTCGGTCCTCGCCGTGATCCACCGGAAGAGTTCGCCCTCGGACGTCGCCAGCCGTGCCATGTCCTTCGAGGTGGTGACGAGCTGCAAACCTTCTTCTTCCGCTTCCACCATGAGTGCGCGAATTTCCGTCTCCGTGTAGCGGTGATGGTCCGCGAAGGCGCGGCTCCGCCTCACGTCATAGCCAAGGTCCTTCAGGGAGGCGAAGAACTTCTCCGGCCGGCCGATTCCGGCGAAGGCATAGAGCTTCCGGCCGTCAAGGTTCTGGTTCGGCTGCGGCAGCAAGTGGGCATGCAGGATCGGCAGCGCCTTGCGGCCTGCGAGATGAGCGGCAGCCTCGGCCGCATCGCCTTCGCCCACCAGGATGAGGCAGTCGGTTTTCAGGATCTGCCTGTCTGCCGGCGCCCTCAGAGGGCCGGCGGGAAAGCAGCGGCCGTTGCCGAAGCCGACCGCGCAGTCCACGAGCATCAGGCTCAGATCCTTGGCGAGCGAAGGATTTTGAAATCCGTCGTCCATGAGCAGGACGTCGATCGGCTGCCGTTCCGCGAGCGCCGCACCGGCCGGGCGCCTCGCCGAGACGATCGTCGGCGCATGGCGCGCAAGCAGCAGGGCTTCGTCTCCAACGTCTCCAGCCTCGTGCGCAGCCGGATCGACGACGAGCGGTCCCTTCTGCCGCCCTCCATATCCCCGCAGGAGAAAACCCGGACGGTATCCCTCCTTTGACAGCCGGTGGGCCAGTTGGATCGCAAACGGTGTCTTGCCGGTGCCGCCGACGACGAAATTGCCGATGCAGATCACCGGGAGGGTCGATCTGGATTTCGGGGACGACATCAGCCGCTGTCCGGCGACGCTGCCGTAGATCCAGGCCAGCGGCAACAGCAGCGCGGCCTTGAGCGACAGGCCCGGCTGCCACCAGAAGTCAGGCGCCTTGCTCACGATCGTCCTCCCCTGTCCGGCCCTGCCCGTCACCGACGAGATAAGGCTGCAACAGTTGAACGGTTCTGTGAAGAGCGCCACGCCCCGCTTCGACAAGGGCCCTGGCCCTGGCGGCCTGTTCGTCCGCGTCCTGCGGATTGTTGAGCAGGCCGGCGACGCGCTCGGCCAGTTTGTCCGGCTCGGCGGTCTTCAAGGCAGCGTCCTTTGCCCAGAATTCCTTGTAGACCGCGCGCGCGTTCGCAACGTTCGGACCGGTGACGAGAGCCGACCCGCTCAAGGCCGCCTCCACCGGATTGTGCCCGCCGGCATCGTTGAACGATCCGCCGAGAAACGTCACGGGCGCCAATTTGTAGAACAGTCCCATCTCGCCAAGCGTATCACCAAGAAAGACCTGCGTTGAAGCGTCGATGGCCGCGCCCGAACTGCGGCTGACCGCGGACAGTCCCTTCTGTTCGATGAGGTCGAGAATGTCCTTCGCGCGCACCGGGTGGCGCGGAACCAGAACCAGCAGGAGGTCCGGGAAGTCCCGCCTCAGGCGCGCGAAGGCATCGAGAGCGATTTCGTCTTCGCCCGGGTGGGTGAGCGCGCTCAGCCACACGGGACGGCGGCCGATCTGTTCCAGGAGAGCGGCGACCGTCGCTGCGTCGGCAACCGGCTCGGACGCGTCGAACTTCAGATTTCCGGGCGTTTCCACCCGGCGGCAGCCGAGCTGGCGGAAGCGGTCCGCGTCGGCGGCACTCTGCGCCAGCACCATATCGAGGCACCGGAAGATATAACCTGCGGACCGCGGTATTCGGGACCAGTTGCGGTGCGACTTGTCGGACAGCCTGCCGTTCAACAGAACGAATGGAACCGCCCTTTGGCGCAGCTCGTCGAAAAGGCACGGCCAGACCTCTGATTCCACGACCATGGCCATGTCGGGCGACCAGTGATCCAGGAAACGGGAGAGAGGGCCGGGTGCGTCGAACGGCACGAACTGATGCAGCGCGCCTTGCGGCAACCGGCCGCCGGCGAGTTCGGCGGCGGTGACGGTCACCGTCGTCAGGAGGACCGTGAACCCTTTCCCGGACAGGTCCTCGATGAGTGGCAGAACCGACACGGTTTCGCCGACGCTGGCCGCATGGATCCAGACCAGGCGCCCCTTCGGGCGCGGCACCATGGCCATGCCGAAACGCTCGCCCTTCCGGCCGGAAATTTCCTTGCCGCTTCGGCTGCGGAACCAGAACAGCAGATGGAACAGGGGCGTCAGAGCCCGTGCAAGGGACCGGTAGACCTTGATGATAAAGGGTCTGCGGTCAGCCATCCGACCTGCCAACCAGCTCATAGGCGCGCCTCGTTGCGGCGTTGAGCCCCTCCTCGACCTTCAGCCGATAGGCTTCCATCGCCTCGTCATCGGCCTCGGACGGAACCCAGATCAGGTCTCCCACCGCGATACCGCCCCGCCCGAAAGGCAGGTTCACGCTCGCCTTGTCCCAGCTGTCGAGTTCCTTCGAACGGCTGGTTGCGACCGCGACGGGAAGAATGGGACGGCCGGAATGCTTGGCGAGTTGCACGATGCCGATGCCCGACTTGCGCGCTGGCCCCTTCGGCACATCCGCCGTCATGGCAATGGAATAGCCTTCCTTCAGCGACCGCACGGCCTCGATGAAGCCGCGCATGCCTCCGCGTTTCTTGATCTGGCGTGCATTCTGTCCTCCGGACGCCCGGATCAGGCCGAGCCCGAACTTGCGCGCGGCGATGGCGTTGACCTCGCCATCCGCCGAGCGGGAAATCATGACCTTTGCGGGCCAGTGCGAAGGCTTGGCGAAGGGAACCATGAAATGCTGGCCGTGCCACATGGCGACGATCACCGGCAGATGCTGCTCGGTTTCCTCATGCACGCCTTCGGGCTCAACCACGAAGCGGTTGGTGAGGTGGACCAGCTTCAGATAGCCGGCGAGTGCCGTGCCCACGGCGTTCAGCACCAGGGGATGGCGGCCAAGGCGTTTCATCATCTCGTTATCGTCCCATCGGCACGTGCTGTCAGGATGCCGTTTCCGGGTCCAGCAGGCGATGCATGTGAACGATGAAATAGCGCATATGCGCATTGTCGACGGTCGACTGCGCCCTGGCTTTCCAGGCCTTGTAGGCTTCGGCATAATTCGGATAAATGCCGACGATATCCAGGGCACCCAGATCCCGGAAGGTCAGCCCTTCCGGCGAATCCAGCTCACCGCCAAAAACCAGGTGCAGAAGCTGTTTCGGCGTTTCTGTGTCAGTCATCAACTTTCTCACTATTCGTCAGGGCGACAGGGTTGCCGCACATCTAGCCTATCGAGGCCTCGAACAGGACACGCACCGGATCGATCAGCGCATGCGGTGCCGCGATCAGGGCCGGGTGCCCCGTCCTGGGCCGGTTATAAGTCAGGGTTCGGCCGGACAGGTCGGTCAGGCTTCCGCCTGCTTCCTGCACCAAAAGATCGGCTGCCGCAAGATCCCAGTCGCTCGGTCCGCCGCGCGCGGCGCCGACATCTATCCGGCCAGCAGCGACCGTGGCGAGACGGTATGCCAGCGATCGCAGAACGCCTGTTGCCACGAAACCGGCAGCGATCACGTCCTTGTTGGCCACGATCGAATGCGGCCCGGTCAGCGTTGCCCCGTCGATGCAGCGCTTGCCGGAAACGGAAATCCTGCTGCCGTTCAGATACGCCCCGCCACCGGCGCTCGCCAGGAACATCTCTTCGCGCAGCGGACAGAAGACGGCACCCGCCACGGGGCGACCGTCCTCCACCACGGCGACCGCCACAGTCCATTCGTCGCCGCCCGCAAGAAACGCCCGCGTACCGTCGATCGGATCGACGATGAAAACCCGGTCGCACGAAAGACGCCGCCGGTCATCGGCGGTTTCCTCGGAAAGCCACCCGTAGCCGGGACGGTTGCCGAGCAGTTCGGACGCCAGATATTTGTCCACCGCAAGATCAGCCTCCGACACCGGCGACCTGTTGTTTCCCTTGAACCAGGTTTCCGGATCCTTGCCGTAATATTCAAGGGCGAGTGCGCCGGCCTGCCGGGCAGCATCCTCCAGAAGGCGCAGATCGGTGTCGAACGGGAAGCCGGAACCGGCCGTGTCAGCTTCCGGCAAGGGCCAGTCCTTCAATCAGGATCGAGGGCGCTGCCGAAGAATAACGGTTGTCCAGGTCGCTGCCGGGCACCAGCCGCCGGAACATGTCGTTCAGGTTGCCTGCGATGGTGATCTCGCTGACCGGTTTTACGATTTCACCGTTTTCAAACCAGAACCCGGCCGCCCCGCGCGAATAATCCCCCGTAAGGCCGTTGACGCCGTGTCCGATGAGATCGGTGACCAGCAAGCCCTCGCCCGCGTCCTTCATCAGTTCTTCAAGGCTCTTCTCACCCGGCATCAGCGTGATGTTGGTCGCCCCCGGCGAGGTTCCGCTGCCGCTGCGATGCGCGCGGCCGTTCGGCTTCAGGCCGAGCTCGCGCGCGGAGGCGCCGTCGAGGAACCAGTGCCGCAGCACCCCGTCCTCGACCATGTTCAGAACCTCGGCCCGGGTGCCTTCTCCGTCGAAGGGGCGGGTTGCCGCGCCCCGGCGCTTGAAAGGATCGTCGACCACCTGAATTCCGGGCGCGAAGATCGCCTCGCCCATCCTGTCCTTCAGGAAACTGGTCTTGCGGGCAATCGAGGCGCCGTTGATCGCTCCGACCAGATGCCCAAGGATGCTGCGGGCCGCGCGGGACTCATAAATGACGTTTGTCGTGCGGGTCGTGAGTTTCTGCGGATTGAGGCGGCGCACCGCCCGCTCTCCGGCCCGTCGCCCGATCTCCGCCGGGGCTTCCAGGTCTTCAAAGTAGGTCCGGCTGTCGAAATCATAGTCCCGCTCCATGCCGGTGCCCTCACCGGCAACCGCCGTCATGGACATGCCGTAGCGCGACGTGATGTAGGACCCCTGGAAGCCGTGGCTGGTGGCAAGCACGATCCCGGCAAGACGCCAGGAGGCGCCGGCCCCGCCAGACTTGCTTACCCCGTCCACCGCGAGGCCGGCCGCTTCCGCCTCAAGGGCGATGTCGGTCAGCTCGTCCGCGGTCATTTCCTTCGTGTCCAGGAGTTCCAGGACCGGGAAGTCCTTCACCAGCAGATCCGCGTCCGCCAGTCCGGCAAAGGGGTCTTCAGGAGCGACCCTGGCCATGGCGACGGCCCGCTCGGCCAATCCGTCCGGATCATCGAGCCGGTTCGCCGAAACCGCTGCGGTGCGCTTGCCGACGAAGACACGCAGGGTGACGTCGTCGCCCTCGGAGCGCTCGGTTTCCTCTACCTTGCCCTCGCGGACGTCCACGCCCAGCGAAACTCCGGTGACCGCGATCGCATCGCAGGCATCGGCTCCGGCCTTGCGCGCGGCCTCGACGAGACGCGCCGCGCGGGATTGCAATTCACTCTGATCGATCAGTTCCGACATATGTTCCGTTCCGGCTACCATTAAGGCTGTTGTTTACGCCCAGCGCAGGCGGGCTGCAACAGGGCGCGCAATTTCCCCGCCGTCCGACCGGTCAGGTCCCGCCAGACCACGCCGATTTGCCCCGTCTCTCCCCAAGATAGGGTCGACCGAGCGAAAATGGCAGGCCGCACTCCAAATCTTCCCCAGCGGGAATTTCTTCAATTGAAACCCGGGGATAGCCGAATTGAGAGCAGCGCGGGCAGCCCCGGTCGGATGCGTTTCCGCATGGCTTCGTCACAGACCTCAACAAGGCGTTACCGGGTCGATTACATTCCAGTAACCCTCTTTGAAATCAGACTTTTTTAACTCTGTCTCTTAAGCGGTTCACGACTTTTGTCCCCTAGTCTCGAAGACATCGAGAGGCCAAAAGGCCCGACCAGCAAGGTCCGGTGGAGAGTCATTTGAGACGTCAGACAGAAAAACAGGAACTGATGGCAACCGGGGCAATCGCGGACACGTTTCCGCATCCCGGTTGCCTGCCGGCTCACTTCCAGCAGAGACTGGAATCCAGGCCGGGCACACCGTCCCTTCCCGCAGATATCTTCCTCGACAGCGACAGGGCCGTCATCAAGCGCCGGATCGCCGGCGTTCCGGTCACCGTTGTCGTTCCCACGGCCAGCTTCGACGGCGTCATGGCGCGGATCGTGCCGGGGCAGATCCCCGGTGAAATCGTCGCCGCCCTGATCCTGAAGCACCCGGACAGCGCCCTGTCGATCACGCTGGCGGAAACGGACCAGTCCGACGATCTCGCCATTCTTTGGACCCGGTGGGCGCAGATCTTCAATCTGCCGATGCTTGTCTGCGACCTTGGCGGCAAGGTGAAGCCCATCGATGCCTACAGTGCAACGCCCGCTTCCTGCCCGGCCCCGCGCCGCAAGCTCCGCCTTCTGACGGGCCGCCGCCCTCGCTTCCTGAACAGGCGTGCGACCGGCCGTGTCGATACCCTACGCCCCAGCTTTGCACATGAGCGCGAGATCATTGCGCGCAATTGATCCGGCGAAGACATTGAAAGAATAAGGTGTTCAAAGGCTCCGCTGCGCGGGGCCTTTCCTGCTTCCGTAGGGATCGGCCCTTATAGCCAGCCGATCAGCGCATCCAGGGTAAATCCGCCGAACAGGATCCAGCCGTAGGTATCGTTGGAGCGGAACAGTTTCAGGCACTGGTCGCCGTCGTCGATGTCGAGCACCGCCACCTGCCAGCCGAGATGCGCCACCCCGGCGAGAATTCCGGCAAAGGCCGCCGGACCGGCATCCGCAAGGGCCGCCGCCACGGCGAATAGAACCGTGGCGAGGCTGTAGAGTGCTATCAGGGCCGGTTTCGTCCGATCCCCGAACAACCGTGCGGTCGACTTCACGCCGACCAGGGCATCGTCCTCCTTGTCCTGATGGGCATAGATCGTATCGTAGCCGATCGTCCAGCAGATGCCGCCAAGGTACAGAAAGACCGGCGCCCAGGAGAGAGAATGCCACGTGGCGGACCATCCCATGAAGGCACCCCAGGAAAAGGCCAGACCCAGAAACAGCTGCGGCCAGTTGGTGAAGCGCTTCATGAAGGGGTAGATCGCCACCGGCAGGAGCGACACCAGACCGAGGACGATGGTGAACCGGTCGAACTGCAGCAGCACCACCAGACCGACGAGCGCCTGAAGCACCAGGAAGACCCTGGCCTGGAATTTGGTCACCTGCCCGGCCGGAATGGGCCGGGACCTCGTGCGTTCGACCTTTGCATCGATGTCGACATCGACAAGATCGTTATAGGTGCAACCGGCGCCGCGCATGGCGATGGCCCCGATGAAAAACAGAAGAAGATGCCAGGGATTGGGCCAACCGTACCCCTTCGAGATCGCCGCCAGCGCCGCCGACCAGAGGCAGGGCCAAAGCAGCAGTTGCCAGCCGATCGGCCGCTCCCATCGGGCCAGGCGCGCATAGGGACGCAGCGGGGCCGGAAGCCTGGTGTCGACCCAGTGCCGTTTCACCGCGTCGGCGACCGGACCGGTATCTTTTGTCGAAAACAACATGTTCTGCCTGCCTGACTGCCGTGGGACCTTTGCGTTTCTGCGGTTCTTCTAGCCGTATTTGAAACGGATTTCACCCGGCAATCCGTCATCGTGACGCGGCCCTGCCCCGCCGGCCGGTTCCCCCTTGGCAAGACCGCTTTCCGTTGCAGGCATTTGCAGCACGCCGAAGCCCGTGATAGACCCCGCGCGAGCAAGGCAGACCGGCCGGAATCGGCTCGGGGCGGCCCTTTGGTGTCAACGCGCTTTTGAGACTGGACTTTCATGAAACTTCTCCTCATCGGATCCGGCGGCCGCGAGCACGCCCTGGCCTGGGCTCTGGCAAAATCTCCCAAGCTTTCCAAGCTCTATGCCGCCCCCGGAAATGCCGGCATCGCGAAAGTGGCCGAGCTCACCGATCTGGATGTTTCGGACCACAAGGCGGTGATTGCGTTCTGTCGGGAAAAAGCGATCGACCTCGTCGTGGTCGGTCCGGAGGCCCCGCTTGTCGCCGGTATTGTCGATGATCTGGAAGAAGCCGGCATCAAGGCCTTCGGACCGCGCAGGGCACCCGCCCAGCTCGAAGGATCGAAGGCCTTCACCAAGGGTGTCTGCGACGAGGCCGGCATTCCGACGGCGGGATACGGACGCTTCGACACGGCGGCCGCGGCGCTCGCCTATGTGCGCGAAAAAGGCGCTCCCATCGTCGTCAAGGCCGATGGCCTGGCCGCCGGCAAGGGCGTTGTGGTCGCCATGACCCTTGGTGAGGCGGAAGAAGCCGTCAACGCCTGTTTCGACGGATCGTTCGGCGATGCCGGCGCGGAAGTCGTTATCGAGGAGTTCCTGGAAGGCGAGGAAGCGAGTTTCTTCGTTCTCTCGGATGGAACGAACGCCCTGCCGCTGGCAACCGCCCAGGATCACAAGCGAGCCTTCGACGGCGACGAGGGGCCGAATACCGGCGGCATGGGGGCCTATTCACCCGCTCCCGTGCTGACCGCCTCGCTCGTCGACGAGGTCATGAAGAAGATCATCGAGCCGACCATCGCGACGCTGGCAAAGCGCGGCACGCCTTTCAAGGGCGTGCTTTTCGCAGGCCTCATGATCACCCGCGACGGTCCGAAGCTGATCGAATACAACACCCGTTTCGGCGATCCGGAGTGCCAGGTGCTGATGATGCGCCTGAAAAGTGATCTTCTGGACCTGATCCTGGCCAGTGTCGAAGGCACGCTCGACAAGGTTTCAGCGGAGTGGCGCGGCGAAACGGCTTTGACCGTGGTGATGGCAGCCAGGGGCTATCCGGGCGGATACGACAAGGGAACCGAGATCAAGGGCCTCGACGGACTTGCCGGCGAGGACCTGGAAATCTTTCACGCGGGGACCAGGGCAGACGGCGGCCGGATCCTGGCCAACGGCGGCCGGGTCCTCAACGTGACCGCCTTCGGGAAAACGGTGCGAGAGGCACAGCAGAAGGCCTATGACGCCATTTCGAAGATCGACTGGCCGGAAGGCTTTTGCCGGACCGACATCGGCTGGCGCGCCATTGCCCGCGAAACGGAACGGTAGCCGCCCTCTTTGGCCTTGGCAGCCACGCCGCCTGAGAGCTAGTCTTCCCGTGACCTGACAACAGGGAGGCTGGCATGGCGACAGAACTGCCGGAATTGTTTCCCGGATATGAGAGCCGCACGGTCGAGACCGCCGGCTGCCGTATTTTTTGCCGGATCGGCGGTTCGGGGCCGCCGCTACTGTTGTTGCACGGCTATCCGCAGTCCCATGTCATCTGGCACGGGATCGCTCCCCGCCTCAGCGAGCGCTTCACGCTGATCCTTCCGGATCTGCCGGGGTACGGCAGATCCTCCATACCACCGCTCAGCGACACCCATGACGCCTATTCCAAGCGCAGCATGGCGCGAAGCTTCGTCGACATGATGCAGGCGCTCGGCCACGAGAGGTTCCACCTCGCAGGCCATGACCGCGGCGGCCGCGTCGCCTACCGGATGGCGCTCGATCACCCCGGCCTGCTGAAACGCCTGGCCGTGCTCGACATTCTGCCGACGTCCGACTACTGGGACAGGCTGGACCGCCCTTTCGGGATCAAGATTTATCACTGGATGTTCCTGGCCCAGAAGGCCCCGTTTCCGGAAAAGATCATTTCGGCGGACCCGGTTTTCTTTCTCGAACACACGCTGGCGAGCTGGACGGCAGCCAAATCGCTGGACTGTTTTTCGACCGAGGCACTCCAGCATAACAGGGACTGGTTCCAGGACCCCGACCGCGTCGCCGCGACCTGCGAGGATTATCGGGCAGGCGCGACGGTCGACTACGATCACGACAGGCACGACCGGCTTTCGGGCAGGAAGATAGGGACCCCGCTTCTGGCATTGTGGGGAGACAGGGGCATTGCCACCAGTGTCGAGGACCCGCTGAAAGTCTGGGCGTCCTGGGCAGAGACGGTTTCCGGCGGTTCCCTTCCTTGCGGACATTTCCTTCCGGAAGAAGCTCCAGGGCCGACGGCAGACGCGCTTTTGAACTTCTTCGAAGCTTGAATGAATACATCGGCTGCGGTAACGACCTTACTTTACGTAACACATCGTCTCCACCTTACAAACTCTCGGAAGTCCACGATTTTCCGTGAGCTGCGGCTTGTTTGTCCGAAATGCTTCTTTGAGACGCGCATTCAATACAATTTAACCATTCAAGACTACTGATAAAACTGGCAGTGACAGTTTGAATAAACCCGCCGGCCGGTGGTGCCCAGTGGTAGCGGGCCATCCTGTCGCAAATGGGCAGTCGTGACTGCCGCTAGAACAGGTGCTACGCGTGAACAAGCAGGAGCTTGGAGACATCGAGGGATTTCGTGAAGGCCAGCCGCGCCTTCGCGGCCTGAGTGCACGCCTGGACCGTATCCTGACCCAGTGGTGCGCGGACGACATTCAGTTCGAAAAGCCCCTGCGGGTGATCTTCCTGACGGTGCTTGCACTGACCGTCTGTATCCTGACCGTCCAGAACATCGTTTCTGAATTCCGAAATCTGCAGGAGCCTCAGGAAATCACGGTCCAGACCGTCGAGAAGCTGCTCATGCAACAAAAGGCGATGGGCACCACTGTTCTCGACCAGACCGCCAGCGCAATCAGCGCCGACGAGGATCTCCAGGAGGCGATCAGGAACAGAAACCAGCTTGAAATCAAGCTGATCGCCGACAGGGTCTTCTCCAAGAAGGCGGACGGACTTGAAATTGCCGAGTTCACGATTTTCGGGGCGGACCAGAAGCTGGTGTACCGCGCCCGTGACGGAGGCACTCAGGTAGACGCCGGTCCGACCTTTCAATCCGAGCTGACGTCAAGCCTGTTCGGCAAGTCCAATGGCATCGAATTCGGTCAGGACGGCCGGGCGGTCGTCAGCGTCTTGCGGCCCTGGATGTCCGGCAGCACCCTGCTCGGTTACCTGAAGCTCGCAATTGACATCGAGCCTTCCCTTTTCCTTGCCGGAACCGCCGTCAATGCCGGCATCGCGAAGGTTAGCGAATTCGAGGAGAAGGACGCCAGCGGCGGCTGGACCGTCCACTACAGATCCATCGGCGCAACCGCCAACGACGGCTTCGACTTTGCCGCTGTCTCCGGGGAAAACGCATTGAACGGGTTGAACCGGTTCTATCTTCAGCACGGGAAGGTCTTCAGCGTCCGCGAACTGCCTCTGCCAATGGCCCGGCACGACGGCCGGATAAAGCTTGTGCTGGTCAAGGACGTGACCAGCAATGCCTGGGCATTTCTCGGCAGGACGCTAATTTCGGTTCTCGCCGGCATCGGCCTTGCGGCCCTGTCCTGGGCGATTATCCATCGTCTGATTTCCGGCCTGCAGGCTTCGGTTCAGGCCATGCGGATGCGGCTGGAAGCGGAACTTCTCGATAGCACGCGCAAGCTGGAACACAGTGCCATCCAGCTGACGGAAGCCCAGCGCATCGCCAATGTCGGCAGCTGGGAGCGCGATCTCAGAACGAACCGGCTGGAGGGCTCCGAGGAATTCTTCCGAATCATGGATTTTTCGCCGGACCTGCCGGCCGACGAGATCCAGGGCCATATCTTCGCGCGCATTCCCGAGCACGAACGCCAGGACACCATCGACCGTGTCCGCGAGGCGATGAAGACCTGCGGCGATTTCAACTTCGAACATTCGCTCGAGCTCTCCGACGGCACGCTCCGCCAACTGCACATCAGCGGATACGTCATGCCCGGTCCGGACGGAAAACCGGCACGCATATTCGGCGTGGTCCATGACATCACCGAACGCTGCCAGGCGGAACGGCGGAACAACCTGCTGGCAAACATCCTGGAATCGTCGCTCAACGAGATCTACATCCTGAACGCGGAAACCTTCCGCATCGAATATGCCAACAAATGCGCGCTGAACAACACGGGATACAGCGAGGAAGAGCTCAAGGCCCAGTGCATCTGGCACATCAATCCCGTCTACGACCGGGACTCCGTTCAGCGCCACATGGCCCCGCTGCTAGATGGTGCCAGGAACAGCCTGTCGGTCGAGAGCCTGCACAGACGCAAGGACGGCAGCAAGTATCCCGTCGACCTCAGGATCCAGCTCCTGAAGGACCATGACCGGTCGCTTTTCGTTGCCATTGCCAACGACATTTCCGAGCGCGTGCAACGGGAAAGCGAGACCCGGGACGCGAAGATCCGCGCGGAACGGCTCGCCTATTTCGACCCCCTGACAAAACTGTCGAACCGGGCCGGCTGTCAGCGGGACGCAAAGTTCCGCTTCGAAGAGGGCGACCGGCCGGCTTTCCTGGTTCACGTCGACATGGACGGTTTCAAGCGGGTCAACGACACGCTCGGCCATCTGGCAGGCGATCAGTGCCTGGAGGAAACAGGGCGCCGTCTGAGAGAAGTCTGCCGCAATCTCGGCACGGCATACCGCTGGGGCGGCGATGAATTCGTCATTCTCGCGAACACCAGCACGTCCGACCCGAACGAATTGTGCGAACGCGCCCGCCGGCTCATGCGCGTTCCGATGGAATACAACGGCAACCGGTACTGGCCGACCGTCAGCATGGGCATCGCGCTCTGCCCGGAAGACGGCTCCGACTTCGACACCCTCCTGGTCAACGCGGACCTGGCCCTCTACCAGTCCAAGGCGAACGGCAAGGACCGCATCACCTTCTTCAAGCCGGACATGAAGGAAGACAGCGAAACCGAGGCCAGGATCGAGCTGGAACTTCACAACGCGGTCAAGGAAAAGCAGTTTGTCCTGCACTTCCAGCCGCAGGTGAACCTGCGTTCGCATCATGTGACCGGCGTAGAGGCCCTGATCCGCTGGCAGCACCCCGCGCGCGGCCTTGTCTCCCCCGGCCTGTTCCTGCCGATCGTCGAAAAGACCAGCCTTGCGCCCATGATCGGCGAATTCGTCATCGACACCGCCATTGCCGCGGCAAGAAGCTGGCTCGACAAGGGGCTGGATTTCGGTCGGGTTTCCGTCAACATCTCCCCGTCTCACCTCGCCTCCGGCTTGCTGGTCGACCACTTCAAGGCCGCCATGGCCCGGCACAACGTCGGCCCCGAGCACGTGACGGCGGAAGTGCTTGAATCTGTGTTCCTGAACGACGACCGGTCCGGCCACCTGGCCACGCTCACCGAGCTCTACGAACTCGGCGTTCACATCGAACTGGACGATTTCGGCACCGGCTACGCGTCGCTGACCCACCTTGCGGACCTTCCGATCAACGGCCTGAAGATCGACCAGTCCTTCACGCGGCAGATGCTGGACGATGCCAAGAAGGAAGCGGTCGTGAACCACCTCATCCACCTCGCCCGTTCGCTGAACATCGGCGTCATCTGCGAGGGTGTGGAGACGGAGGACCAATACGACCGGCTTCGGATGATGGGCGACTTCTCCATCCAAGGCTACCTGATCGCCCGCCCGATGACCTATGACAAGGTGACGGACTGGATGAGTGAGTCCTCGGCCGACCTCTATTACGTGGTCTGACGCACCGGCCCCTGTTTTCGGGCATGGTTCATGGGTCCGGTTTCCAGCCAATCCAGTCCCCAAAACCTTGGCAAAACATTTCTCCGCCCCCATCTGCAACCTGGTATGAAACGCAAGACGGACAGGACAAGACGTATGACCTCCACCTCCGGCTCCTCCCCCCGTATCGGACTTGCGCTTGGCGGTGGGGGCGCACGTGGACTTGCGCATATTCCCGTGCTGGAGGCCCTGGATGACCTGGGCTTGAAACCCACGAAGATCTCCGGCACCTCCATCGGCGCGATTTTTGGCGCCGCCTATGCCAGCGGTCTCGGCGGCGAGGACATCCGGCGCATCGTCCTGGAGGTCTTCGCCGACCGCAACGCCGTCCTGTCCCGGCTCTGGCAACTCAGGCCGAAACGGTTCGCAGACGTGTTTCGCTCAGGCCCCGTGCAATTCGACCCTGAACGGGTGCTGGAGGTGTTCATTTCGGAATATCTGCCGGACCGGTTCGAAGATCTGGAAATGCCGCTGCGGTTGCTCGCGACCGATTTCTACGGCTGCCAGGAGGTGGATTTCGAAAGCGGCCCGCTTCTTCCGGCGATTGCAGCTTCGATCGCGATTCCCGCCGTCTTCCGGCCTGTCAGGCACGGGGACAGGTACCTGATCGATGGCGGCGTCGTTAATCCACTGCCATTTGACGGCCTGCGCGAGGAGTGCGACATCGTGATTGCGGTCGACGTGGTTGGCGCACCGGTACCGCGGGAACAAGGGACCGAAATCAGCATGCTGGATTCGCTTTTCGGCTCTTCCCAGATCCTGATGCAGACCATCACGACCCAAAAACTCAAGACGGATCAGCCCGATATCCTTGTCCGCCCTCCCCACGACAACGTTCGCGTGCTCGATTTCATGAAAGCGGAGCGCATTTTGAACGCTGCAGAGTCCTTACGGGAAACTACCAAGAAGAAAATAGAAGAACTGATAAAAGAACCAATGGCACTTACCTAGATATTTTGTAACGCTTTTTTTCATTTTAAATCACTTTTATTCAAATTAAGTGCGGTTTTAAGAGACCGTTAAGAAAGTGGCTAAATACTTTTTCCTGGAAACTAGGAGAAGGTCAAATGCGGCCCACAGGTTCAACCGACTTAGACAACTGTCCGGTACCCGACGATTTGCTGAAGCGGCTGCTGGACGCAACCCTGAATGCGATTACCGAGATCGGCCGGGAGCTCCCGGAAAGCCAGCGGGCGGCGCTTGCGGTCTACTGTTACCGGCGTGCCCATTTCCGAAGCCTCGGCTTGTCCCTGGCCGCCCTGTGCAGCCGGCATTCCCTGGAACAGGAAGCCGGACATGCGGGGGAAATGATTTTTCTGCAGGCCAGCAGCTCGAACGCTCAGACGAACCGGGACCGGCCGGCCGCTCCGCGAGGAAGCAAACCGCCCGTGAGTCTCCACATCGTCTGAAATATCCAACCCGGGGCAGGTTCTCCTCCCGCCAGCCCCCACCTACGGCAGCCGCTTCGCAGATCCGCTGCGCAAGCCGGTTGCCTTTTCTTTGCCCCTGCTTTCCCCTTTCTTTGCCTAAGCGCCCCGTCCCTTTCCCGTCCCCCAAACCTTGCCGTCGCGGAACGCCCGCCTACACTATTGGGCACGCATCTATCGCAGGACGGCTTGTCATGGTTCACGGGATTTTCGACGCCTTCGGCCCGCTACGTTGGCTGGTCAGTGCCAGGCTGTGGGGGCTGTTGCTGCTCGCACTCGTGGTTTCGGCTCCGTTTGCCGCACCGGCCTTTGCCGTCTGCCAGGTCGTCGCCGACGCGCCCGCAGCCCAACCGGCACCGGGATACGGACGCGTCTGGCGCGCCGTTCTTCAGGCCGGTGAGGTGCAGATCCGGTATGTCGGCCACTCCACCTTCGAAATCGAAACGCCGCAAGGCGTGCGCATTGCCACCGACTACAACGACCGCGTTCGCCCCTTCCTGACACCGACCGTCGCCACCATGAACGGCGCGCACAGCACCCACTATTCCATGGCGCCGGATCCGGGCATCGAACACCTGCTCTACGGCTGGAACCCGCAAGGCGGCCCCATGGACCACGACCTGACGGTCGAGGACGTCCATATCCGAAACATCCAGACCAACACGCGCGGTTGGAACGGGGAGACCCGCCGGCTGGGGAATTCCATTTTCATCTTCGAGGTCGCCGACCTGTGCATCGCCCATCTCGGGCACCTGCACCAGCGCCTGACCGGCGAAGACCTGAAACGGCTCGGTCAGATCGATATCGTCTTCGCCGCCATCGACAATTCGACGACCCTGCGGCTCGACAGCATGATGGATGTTTTGCAAACCATCGGGCCGTCGATGGTCATTCCGATGCACTTTCATTTCGCAGGCGCGCTGGAGGCGTTCGAAGACAGGGCGCGGCAGGCCGGCTACGACGTGGTGCGGGCACCGGCGCCCAAGCTCGTGATCACCCGGTCATCCCTGCCGGCGAAGAAGACCGTCTACGTGATGATGCCGGACGGGACCTGACGGTCGATACCGGTCCTCAGGCCACCGTTACGTGACGCAGGAAGACAACCTGGCTGTCGCCGGCCTGCCGCCGGTCGATCTCTTCGAAGCCTTGCGGCAAATCGATCTCTGCGCTGGCCCGCTCTTCAAGGACGCAGACGGCTCCCGGTTTCAGCCAGCCGCCGGCGGCCGCCGAGACCAGGGCCTTTTCACCGAAGCCCTTGTCATAAGGCGGGTCCGCGAAAACGAGATCGAAGGGTTCGATGGTTCCCGCGCCGCCAAGGCGGGTTGCGTCGCGCCGGAAGATCTTCGCGGCTCCGTTCAGCCCGAGCGTTTCCATGTTGCGGCGAATAACCCCGCGCGCCTCGGCCCCTTCCTCGATGAAGGTGCAATGACGCGCGCCGCGGCTGATCGCCTCGAAGCCGAGGGCGCCCGTGCCGGCAAAGAGATCCAGCACACGCACGCCCTCAAGTTCGACACCCAGCCCATGGGCGAGAATGTTGAACACGGTTTCACGCAACCGGTCGCTGGTCGGCCTGGTGGCGTTGGATTTGGGCGCGGCGAGCGCCGCGCCCTTGAAGCGTCCTGCGACAATTCTCACGAACGGTCCCCGCGGCGCGGACCCCGCCCGCCTTTCGGCGGCCCACGGCGCTCGCCCTTGTCGCGGTCGGTCCGATTTTGCTGCTGCTTGTCTTCAAGCTGGCCTTCCTCGCCCCAGATCCGGCGCGGCGGCGGGCTGAAGCGTTCCTCGCCGTAGTCCTTGCGCGGCTTGGGCTCCGAGGTCAGGCGGAAGCGCGAGCGGGGCGACACCTTTTCCTGGCGCGGACCGGAATTCTTGCGCTTGGACTGCGGACGGCCTTCGTCACGCCCAAAGCGTTCGCCACGCTCTGAACGCTCGGGACGCTCGGGACGACTTGCGCGATCAGGGCGACCAGGACGATCAGGACGATCAGCGCGACCGGGACGATCAGCGCGATCAGGACGATCGGAGCGGCCGAAACGGTCGGAACGTTCCGGTCGATCGGACCGGTCTGGACGTTCGAAACGGTCCCCCCGGTTCGACCTGCGACGGTCGGTTTCCTGCCTGCCTTCGCGGGCCGACAACCACTTGCCCTGGCCGCGCTCGGTCCTGTCCCCGGACTTCCGGTCGCCCGGCTTCCGGTCTCCGGGACGGCCGGCGGACTTCTTTTCGCTCTCCGGCTTCGGGGCATGGAAGATCGGCGCGTCGAAATCGGCTCCGGCTTCTTCGGCCAGGGTTTCGCCCAGTTGGTCGCGAAGAACCCGACCGCGGATCTCGCGTACTTCGCCTTCCGGCATATCCATGAGCTGGAACGGTCCGTAGGACAGCCGGATCAGACGGTTCACCGCGAGGCCGAGATGCTCCAGCACCCGCTTGACTTCGCGGTTCTTGCCTTCGCGCAGGCCCACCGTCATCCAGACGTTGCCGCCCTGCTCCTTGTCGAGTGTCGCCTCGATGGCGCCGTAGAGAACGCCGTCGATGGCAACACCGTCATTCAGTCCGTCGAGATCGGCCTGGGTCACCTTGCCGAAGGCGCGTACCCGGTAGCGTCGCAGCCAGCCGGTGGCGGGCAGTTCCAGCACCCGCGCCAGGCCGCCGTCATTGGTCAGCAGCAGCAGGCCTTCCGTGTTGATATCGAGGCGTCCGACGGTCAAAACGCGCGGCAGGTCGTCCGGCAGCCGGTCGAACACTGTCGGCCGACCTTCCGGATCCTTGTTGGTGGTCACCAGTCCGCGCGGCTTGTGATAGAGCCACAAGCGGGTACGCTCGCGCATCGGCAGCGGGTTGCCGTCGACCAGCACCGTGTCGTTGGGCGTCACGGTGATCGCGGGCGTCGTCAGCACCGTGCCGTTGAGCTGGACCCGGCCGTTTTCGATCCAGGTTTCCGCGTCCCGGCGCGAGCACAGTCCGGCGCGCGCCATCACCTTGGCAATGCGTTCGCCACGATCCGCCGCCTCGTCGGCAAGGCGCGCGGCAACGGGAGCCGCGCCGGTTTTCTTGGGACCCTTGGGCGCGGTCCGGCGTTTTTCCGGTGCGCGCCGGTCTCGCCCCTGACCCTTGGCAGGACCGGAGCGTTTCGGAGGAGATTTTCTTGTCGTCATGCGCGCGTCATACCAGAGCTTGACCGTTTCGGAAATCGCTTGTTTTCACCGCCCCCTGCAAGGGTCCCCCCACGTGAACGCATAGCTCGTCCCGGGAGCATCCGCCGAAGCAGGGCTGACGGGACCGAAAAATCCCTCTAAACAGGTCGAACCTACGCATAGACAACGCATTGCCGGATCTCCATGGCCCCTGCCGAAACCGCAAATAGCCCGCAATCCTTCATGGACATTGCCCTGATAGAGGCAGAACGGGCGGCCGCGCGCGGCGAAGTCCCGGTCGGTGCCGTGCTGGTTAAGGATGGACTAGTCCTGGCGCGCGACGGCAACCGGACGCTGGAACGAAACGATCCGACCGCCCACGCGGAAGTCCTCGTCATCCGGGCGGCCTGTGAGGATCTTGCCTCCCAGCGTCTGACGGGGTGCGACCTCTATGTTACGCTGGAACCCTGCCCGATGTGCGCCGCTGCCATATCCTTCGCCCGCATCCGGCGGCTTTACTACGGCGCGGGCGACGAAAAAGGCGGTGCGGTCGATCACGGCACCCGCTTCTACTGCCAGCCGACCTGCCACCACGCGCCGGAGGTCTATTCCGGTTTCGGCGAAACCCGTGCGTCGGATCTCCTGAAAACCTTTTTCCAGGCACGGCGCTAGGCCGGGAGGGCCAACAATTCAACGTCCCTGTGGTGACTGCGCCCCTCGACCGGATCCAACTCCATGCACCTGCTGTCACAGCCAAAGACCCATCGGATGCGCCTCTGTCTGTGGCGACGGTGTTACGGCCTGGCATATTCCAGAAGATCATCCCGGGCAGTCTGCGCACTCAGCACGAACACCCGCCGCCAGGCAAGACCAAGCAGGATTGCGGGTGCCAGCGGTCCCACGGGGATCCCCAAATTGTAGTTCAGGATTTCGGCGAGGCTGCCGATGGTCATTGCCGCAGCAATCGCCCACTTCTCCCGTTTTGAAAAGGCATTTCTATTCGCAAAATGCAGGAGGAAAATGAAGGGGACCGACATAAGGGCAAGATCGTAGCTCAGTAGATAGGGCGTTGACAGGAGCGCCGCGGAACTCAGGACGGCGGCTTTCAGATCGAACGGAACATCCTTCTGCCAGACTCGGACAGTCAGCATGATCATGACGCCCACAAGCGCAATCTGCAGGGCGATCGCGACCGAATAGGGGACGCCTATTTGTTGAAGCGTCGAGAAGGGTGTCACGTGCACGACATAAGGCAGATACTCATGGTCCAGGATCTCCTTGGCAAAGATCGTTTGCCCGAAAAATGCAACCCAGGTTTCGGATCCGAACATCAACCAACTCGCGAGCACCAGAAAAACGGTCGTGAGTGTGGCGGCGGCAAAAGCCGACCAGTGGCGGCCGGCCAGCAGCGCAAACGGGATCAGCACTCCGATCTGGGGCTTGATTGTCAGGCACCCGATCAGGATGCCGGACAACACGAGTTTCCCGTTGCGGAGTGCAACCAGAGCGCCTCCCAAGAGCGCGCACAGCAGCAAACTGTTCTGACCAAAATAAATGGCAAACAATGTGGTCGGCAAAGCAATCACATAAAGGCCACCGATCCACCCGCCGTAGGCGTACCGCGCCATGAGGGCATATCCGGCGAGGGTCACGCCGATAAAGACGATGAAAGCTGCGATATTCGGAAGATACCCGAGCGGCATGTACAACATCAGCAAGGTCGGCGGATAAAAGAAGTGCAGGAATCCCTCATTCTCGAAGTAACTGCCGCCGAACTGCCGAAATGCCTGATTGTCATATACGAGCGCCGAATCGACGAATATCGCCGCCTTCGCCGCAGCCCAAAAACAGAAAAAATCGCTGACCTGAAGCAAACCGTGCTCCGGATCAGAGCGCAGTTTCCTGACGTTTGTGAATATGAGACCGAGGAGATATGTAAACGGTGCGACACGTAAAACGGCAAGGGCTCTTTCAGACGTCAGAAACACTTTAAGTACAGCTTTCACGCGCACGAATCCATTTGCACAACACAACCACAACTAGCAGTCCTAACGTTCAATTCGTTTACAAATGGTTTCTTTTATTCGTTAATTTCGACAATCCGACCCGGCCCGCGACCGGGCGAACGACGCACCTTTGGCAAGGCCGTTCTGAGCCAGGAAGCAACCCAAAAAAGGTGAATTTGGTCGGGCCCGATAATTGCGCTCAGGTTCGGCGGCAGGGGTCATGGGCACGGAAGACAGCGCAGTTCAAACGCGCGGCCCTGCATCGGGGAAACCCGCAGGAACCTTCATTCCGGGGCGAGCAAGCGTACCAACGCAAGGGTTGCACGCATGCCGCGTTGCCCCACGGCAACACCCATGGCGAAACAGGTCCTCGGAACAAGAATATTCGACCCGAATCGTCCAAATCGTCATAGGTTTTCTCCATATAGCGGGCGAGGAAAATCCGCACTTATCCGGAGTATCAAATGACCCGACTAGCCGTATTTGGAGCGTTTGCCGGTATCGTGACCGCCGTCGGCTCCGCTCAGGCCGCAGACTTGCCCGTGGCCCCGGAGGCCGTCGACTACGTGCGCATCTGCGACGCCTATGGCTCACTCTTCTATTACATTCCCGGAACCGAGACCTGCCTTCGGGTCGGTGGCAGGGTGCGCACCGAATTCCGCGTCCGGAATTTCGGCGAGGCGGAAAACGCCTGGGGCGACCGGGACAGCGACGGCTATCAGTGGCGCTCCCGCGGTTATCTCTTCCTCGACGCGCGCACGGCGACCGATTTCGGTACGCTCCGCGCCTATATCGAGGCTTACATAACCCAGACCAACAACGACACCGCCGCTACGACGATGGACAAGGCTTACATCCAGTGGGGCGGACTGCTGGCCGGCCGCAACGGTTCCAACTTCGACTTCTACACCGGCTACGCCTTCAACGCCCAGATCGAAAGCTACAGCGACCGGAAGAGCAACCAGTTTGCCTATACCGCCGCCTTCGGCAACAGCCTCAACGCCACGCTTGCCCTCGAAGACCGCTCCGACCGGGAGACCAGCATCGGCCTCAACGGCGGCACGGCCGGCTACGGCGGCACCCGCATG
>JBNKGB010000056.1:0-28574 GCA_050289605.1 Roseibium sp.
ACCTGCCGATGCCGGTCAAGGTGCTCTGGGGCACCCAGGACCGGGTTCTGCCCACCCGCCAGGCCCACAAGCTGCCGGGCGTGGTCTCGACGCATATCTTCGAGCGCGTCGGCCACATGGTGCATCTGGAGATCCCGAAGGAAGTGGTCCGGCTGATCCTGCAGAACACGCAGGCGGCCCAGGACTAGGGTCAGGACCGGCCCGAAGGCTGGCCTCAGGCCTCGGGCAACAGATCGTCGCGCCAGCTCTCTCCGATCACGCGGCGGGCCATCATGTGCGAGCGCGGGGAATTGATGCTGTCCACGGCGATCAGCTGACGGTCTTTCAGATAGGCGACGTAGAACTTGCTGTTCTCCGGCGAGCCGACCAGAATCGTGTCGTCGTAACCTTCCGACAGTCCCGCGATCTGAAGCTTGATGTCGTACTGGTCCGACCAGAACCAGGGCAGCGGATCGTAGTCTACGTCCTGGCCAAGCAAGGCCTGGGCCGCCACCTTGGCCTGGTCGATCGCGTTCTGGACGCTTTCCATGCGCACGGACCGCTTGTAGCGGTTGGAATAGAAGCGCGTGCAGTCGCCTACTGCGTAGATCTCCGGATCGCTGGTCTGGCCGCAGCCATCCACCAGGATGCCGTTGTCGGTTTCAAGCCCGGCTTCGGTCGCTAACTGATCGTTCGGCTCCGCGCCGACCGCCACGAGCACGAGTTCCGCGGCCACCACCTCGCCGGAGGTCAGCCGGACGCCGGTTACGGCCTCCCCGCCCTCGATCGCCTCGATGCCGGTGTTGAGCCTCAGATCGACACCCCTGGAACGGTGCAGCGTGGTGAAATAGCTGGAAACCGCTTCGCTCACGACACGTTTCATCGGCCGGTCCAGCGCCTCGATCACGCTCACTTCCTTGCCGAGGGCCTTGGCGACCGCCGCAACTTCCAGCCCGATATAGCCGCCGCCGATGATGGCGATCCGCTTTGCCGCCTTCAGCCGTTCCCGGATCACGTCGACGTCGGCGATCGAGCGCAGTGTCAGAACGCCTTGCTTGTCCGCGCCTTCCAGTTTCAGCCGGCGCGCATTGGTGCCGGTGGCAAGAACGAGCTTGCCGTAGGGAAGCGTGTCGCCGTTGCCGAGCCTGAGTCGCTTTGCGCCCCTGTCGATGGCAACGACGCGGGTGTTGGGAATAAGGTCGATATTATTCGTGGCGAAAAAGGCCGGCGGACGCAGCCAGAGGCCTTCCGGTCCGATTTCCCCGGCAAGGAACTTCTTCGAAAGCGGTGGCCGCTGGTAGGGAAGATGCGGTTCATCGCCAATGAGGCGCAACGGTCCCTCGAATCCGCCTTGCCGCAAGCTCTGCGCAATCTGGGCTCCCGCTTGTCCCGCACCGACGATGACGATCTCTTCCTGCATTCCGCTTCGCCCTCCTCTTGTCCGGCCTCTTTGCCGGTTCGTTGAGGATATGGCTAGCATGAAGATCGGCTGCCCGCCAGACGGGCGAATTGCCGCGATCACGGAAACGCGGCAATCGGGAATTCAATACGGGAGGTATACGCTCAGGCGCTGCGCACGCCCTGCAGGAATTCTGCAACCTCCTGACGGATCAGGGCACCCTGCTGTCCGAGCGATTCCGCCAAATGCTCCACCTCGCCGCCGTTCGACCGCGCCAGTTCCGCGGCCGAGCCGACGGCTTCCATACGCGCAACGCCTTCTTCCGAACGGTCGGAGGCGCTGGAAACGTTGTGGGAAATCGCCTGAACCGCCATGTCCTGCTGCTGCACGGCCGCTGCGACAGCCGAGGCCAGACCTTCCATGTCGGAAATGATCCGGTTCACGTCCTCGATGGCATGGACGGCCTGGCCGGAAGAGCCCTGGATCGCCTCGATCTGGATCGCGATGTCCTCCGTTGCCCGCGAAGTCTGGTCGGCAAGCTGCTTCACCTCGGCGGCAACCACCGCAAATCCCTTGCCGGCTTCCCCTGCCCGGGCAGCCTCGATGGTCGCGTTCAGCGCAAGGAGATTGGTCTGGTTGGCGATGTCGCGGATCAGGCCCATGACCTCGCCGATCCTGTCGGCAGCGCTCGACAGCTCCTGCATGGTTGCCACCGTGGACGAGGCGCTTCGCACCGCCTGCTTGGCGACTTCGGTTGATTTGTTCGCCTGACTGGCGATCTCCGCGATGGAGGCTGCCAGTTCTTCCGCAGAGTGGGCGGCGGACGTCACGTTTTCCGCGGCCGTGCGCACGGCACCGGCGGCCTCTTCGGACTGGTTGGCAACGTCGTCGGCCGACTGCTCCATCGACTTTGACGTTTGCCGCAATTCGTCGTTCGCCCGGTCCAGACTGTCGAGCGCCTTGGAGACGGTGTCTTCGAAACCCTGGATGAGTGTATCGAGGCGGGCGACACGCTGCTCGCGCTGGCGGCTTTCCGCGTCCTGGGCCTCTGCCAGCTGCATGCGTTCAACCGCATTGTCCCGAAACACCCGGACCGTGCGGCTCATCGAGGCGAGCTCCGATCTGCCGGGGACTTCCGGAATATCGAGGGCGGTCTCGCCGCCGGCAAGGGCCTCCATCGCCGCCTGAAGGCGGGAGAGCGGACGGGCGATCGATTGCCCGATCATCAGCGCGATCGCCGGAAGCAAGAGAAGAAGACCGGCAACGGTGCCGCCGATGGTGATTGCGGCAATGGAACGTGCCGTTTCAAGCTGGCCGGCCGCCTCGGTCTTGACGGCCGTCGCGGCCGCGTTCAACGCCTCGATCTGCGGCGGCACCAGCTCGAACAGGCTGGCGAGCAAATCGGCGTGCTCGCCGCGCTCCTGCATGGCGACCGTATAGTCGTCGAAGGTCGTCTTGTACGTGGCCATATTGTCGGCCAGTTCCTTCTTGATCGCGTCGGAGATATAGACCTTCTTGAGCAACTTCTCGAAAGCCGTGAACTGGGCCTCGAACGCCACCTTGGCGGCCGGTGTCCGGTTCAGCGTGAATTCCTTTTCCGCAAGCTGGACGGCCAGGATCGCCCGGGCGAGCTTCTCGAAATCCGGCCCCCCGCCGAACTTCATTTCCTCCTGCAACCGGTTCTTTACCGCGCCTGCCCTGTCGTTCAGCACCGCCAGATAACCCTGCGTGCCGTCATAGCCGATCTTCCGCTGGACACCGTCAAGCATCCCGAAGGCGCCCTTGGTTCCTTCCAGCGTGTCCTTCACGTCCGAAATGGTGGCCGAATAGGCGGCGGCAACGGGATTTGCCGATATGGCGGTCAGTTCAACTCCGGCGTCCTCGAGTTTCGCCCCGAAGGCCATGAAACGCTCTTCGGAGGGATGCGTGCGATACTGCGCCTCCAGGGTCCTGAGGGTGGCAGCCGTTTCGGACAGTTCGCCGACTTCCTCGGCAAGGCTCGCGCTGTCGCCCATGCGGGCAAAGGCCGAGTTCAATTCACCCTGGCTCCAGAAGAAGACCCCGCCAATGGCCAGAAGTCCGACGATGGTGAAAAGACTGAGCGCGAGAATTCTGATCCTGACCGACAATTTCGACAGGATCCGAAAAGGTGATTGAGATCCGATGGCCACCGGCGTATGTCCTCTAACACTCACATTGACGGAGCAGCGTTAACCAGAAATGCCAATTTACGGTTAACGTATGCGTTCCCCCGCCTCTCCCGCGCTGACGCAGATCCGCGCCAGTCCGATCCTTCCCATTGAGGTTGCATTTGAATTTTCTCGCAGCTTCCGCTCCGGTGATATTCGTCCTGTTGTGGTCCACCGGTTTCATCGGCTCGAAACTCGGCGCCCCCTACATCGATCCCATGGTCTTCCTGACCGTGAGGTTCGCTCTGGTTGTGCCGGTCCTGTTGCTGCTGGCCCTGCCCCGGGTCAGGTCCTGGCCGCGGACCTGGACCGCCATCGGCCATTGCATCGTTGCCGGCATGCTGGTTCACGGCGTTTATCTCGCAGGGGTGTTCTGGGCGATCAAGCAGGGCATGCCGGCGGGCCTGTCCTCCATCATCGTCGGCCTGCAGCCCGTCTTGACCGCGCTGACGGCGGTCGTGCTGCTGAAGGAAACCGTTTCCGCCAAGCATTGGCTCAGCATGGTGATCGGCGCCTCCGGACTGCTGCTGGTGCTTGGGCCCAAATTCGATGCCAGCGGGTCGGGGATCACGCTTTCTACCATCGGCGTCGTCTTACTGGCGGTCGTGTCGATCAGCCTCGGCACCGTCTACCAGAAGCGCTTTGCCCAGCACATGGACCTTCTGGCGGCGACCGTCTGGCAATATGTCGGAGCCCTGATCGTGACCACACCGCTCAGCCTGACGGAAAGCTGGCAGATCACCTGGTCCGGGGAACTCATCTTCGCCATGGCCTGGCTGGTGCTGGTCCTCTCGGTGGGCGCGATCCTGCTCCTGATGCTGCTGATCCGCAAAGGCGCGGTTTCCCAGGTCGCCAGTCTCTTCTACCTCGTGCCCGTGGCAACGGCGGTCGAAAGCTATTTCCTCTTCTCCGAAAAGCTTTCCTACGTTCAGATATCCGGCATGGCGCTGGTCATCGGCGCCGTCCTGACCATCCGGGGAGCTGCCCGCAAGGCCTGACGTGGCGCGATCAGACCTGCGCGGCCCCGGGAGCAGCCGGCTGCCTTTCCCGGCGTTTCCGGTAAAGCCGCTGGCGGGAAATGGCGGCATTGAGTTCACCGCCCAGAATGAACACCAGTGCGCAGATATAGAGGAAAATCAGCGCGGTCATGATGCCGGCGAGGCCGCCGTAGGTGGAAACGTAGTTGGCGAACCGCGCCAGATATGCCCCGAAGGCACTGCCCGCTACGATCCACATGACGAGCGTCGCAAGGACGCCCGGCCAGAGATCCTGGAACGAGCGCCGGCCCGCGGGCAGCAACGCGTGCGTGGCGAAGAGGCCGAGAATGAGCAGCGACCCGGCCAGCACGTAGCGCGCCACGTTGATGGACAGCAGGAAGGCCTCGATCCTGGGCGCGTGGGCGGTCAGGGTTTCCAGGACAAGCGGCGCCAGCACCACCAGGAAGGTATAGGCCAGCAGGATGCCCGCTCCCAACAGCACGAGGACTATCGACTGCAGACGCAGAAGAACGAACGACCGGTTCTCCGTCTGCCGGTAGGCCCGGTTGAGCGCCGTCCGCAGGGCTTCGATACCGTTGGAGGAAAACCACAGGGCGGCGACGGCACCGAAGGTCAGGAGGTCGCCGCGCCGGACTGTCAGCACATTCTGCACTTCGTTCGCCACGGGTGCCGCGACGCTTTCCGGCCAGGCATCGAAAAGAAGGTCTGACACCGTGTCGGCCGCGCCCGTCATGCCGAAGAAGGCGGCAAGGGCGGCGATGAAGATCAGCAGCGGGAACAGTGCCATCAGGATGGACAGGGCGACATGGCTTGCCATGGCGAAACCGTCGTCCCGGGTGAAATGCCCGATTGCGTCCTTGAGGACGGCATAGATAACGAGAACTGTCTGACGGGCACTCATGGGTTCTGATGTGGCCTTGGCCGGGGGCTCGCGTCAAGGCCGCACCGGGAAAATTGCCCCCTATCCAAAAGGACAATAATTTCCGGCTCGACAAATGAATGTGTGCGACGCAACATAGCTTCAACAAAAAGCGCGCGCGCGCAACAAATGAAAACGGAGATCGCCCATGTCCCCCGCAGCCCTGTCCAAGGCGGAAACGCCGGGAAGCCTGACCGACCGCACGGAAACCGCCGTTGCGGTTCTCGACCGACTTCTGGATCTTGCAGTGCAGCGCGTCCGCGAAAGGGTCATGCAGGACGGCCGCATTTCATCCCGCCGCGTCGAAGAGGAACAGCGGGCGGCCCACGGGCTCGCCTGGCTGGCAACTTACGTGGAATCGCTACGCCAGCTCGACGCCTATGCGCGCCGCCTGACCTCGGAAGGCCGCTACGGCACGCTGGAAGACAGGATCGTTCAGCTCGGATTCGCCGAGTACTTGGCGCAGATTTTCGGCGGCATCCCGATGAACCAGGGCGAGATCGTCCGCCTTTCCGATCTCGGGCTCAGCCACGGCGAGGTTGAGGGCTTCTGGACCACCGAGATTGAGACCCTGATCGAGACGGGCGGGACGCCGGAGATCCGGGCCGAGATCACGCAGCTCATCCGCGACCAGGCGGGCCACTCGACCTTCGGCGACCCGGGCCTTGACGAAACCATGGAGCAGATCCGCAACGAAATGCGGCGCTTTGCCGAGGACACCGTCGTGCCCAACGCCCACGAATGGCACCTGAAGAACGAATACATCCCGCTCGACGTCATCAACCAGATGTCGGAACTGGGCGTCTTCGGCCTGACGATCCCGGAGGAATACGGTGGTCTCGGCCTCGGCAAGGAAGCCATGTGCGTCGTCTCCGAGGAGCTTTCGCGCGCCTACATCGGCGTCGGCTCGCTCGGCACGCGCTCGGAAATCGCCGCCGAGCTGATCCTGTGCGGCGGAACGGAAGAGCAGAAGCAGCACTGGCTGCCCAAGATCGCTTCGGGCGAGGTCCTGCCGACCGCCGTCTTCACCGAACCCAACACCGGCTCGGATCTCGCCTCGCTCAAGACCCGCGCCGTGAAGGAAGGCGATACCTGGAAGGTCTCGGGCAACAAGACCTGGATCACCCATCCCGTGCGCGCCGACATCATGACGCTGCTGGCCCGCACCAACCCGGACGAACCGGGCTACAAGGGCCTGTCCATGTTCATCGCCGAAAAGCCGCGCGGCACGGACGCTGATCCCTTTCCGGCGGAAGGCATGACCGGCGGCGAGATCGAGGTGCTCGGCTATCGCGGCATGAAGGAATACGAGATCGCTTTCGACGGTTTCGAGGTGAAGGACGAGAACCTGCTCGGACGGGTCGAGGGCGAAGGCTTCAAACAGCTCATGCAGACCTTCGAGGGCGCCCGCATCCAGACTGCGGCGCGCGCGCTCGGCGTTGCCCAGTCGGCGCTCGATCTCGGCCTGCGCTATGCGGAAGAACGCATCCAGTTCGGCAAGGCGCTCGTCCACTTCCCGCGCGTGTCCGACAAGCTGGCGATGATGACCGTCGAACTGATGATCGCCCGGCAGCTCACCTATTTCTCGTCCTGGCAGAAGGACAGCGGCAAGCGCTGCGACCTGGAGGCCGGCATGGCGAAGCTCCTGGGTGCCCGGGTGGCTTGGGCGGCGGCCGACAATGCGCTGCAGATCCACGGCGGCAACGGCTTCGCGCTGGAATACGCCATTTCCCGCGTTCTCTGTGATGCCCGCATCCTGAACATCTTCGAAGGTGCTGCGGAAATCCAGGCCCAGGTGATCGCCCGGCGTCTTCTGGAAACGCGCGGAAACGCCTGAAGAGCAGCGCACGCCGAAGCGGCCCTGCCCGATTGAACAAGCCAGACCGTCGCAGGAGACCGCACGGGGAGGGCCACGATCGGGCGAGCCGTGACGGAATGATGGCGGCAATCCTGCGCAAGATCATAATTTCGACAGGAAACGCAGCAAGGCTGAGAATGAATCCGGTGGCAATCTGATCTGCCATGAGAGATCCTTTTTTGACAGGTTTTCAGATGGGCCATGGGAGAGTGGCGAGCTGCCGGCAATCATCCGTACCTGTTCCGGTCGCCGCCAGAATTTCGATCTTCAGCCAGCCCGCCGACCCCAAGCGGCTTCCGGTCCGTCCATGCACAGACTGAACCAATCGTCCCGCGAAGGAGGATAGAAATGAGCGCACCAATTCGTTTGAAGCATCACGGGTGGATCGTTGTGGCAGACGGCACAAAGGCGCTTTTTCTGCGCAACGACGGAGATGACAAGTTCCCCAACCTGAGGATCTTCCAGAAGAAGGAGCAGGAAAATCCGCCGAACAGGGATCAGGTTTCCGACCGCCCTGGTCGTTTCAACGATACCTCGCAGCCTCACCGCAGCGCCGTTTCGGAGGCCGACTGGCACAGGCTTGCGGAAGACAGGTTTGCCGCCGATCTTGCGGAAATGCTCTACAAGCGCGCCCACAAGGGCGATTTCGACAACGTCATCCTCGTCGCCGCGCCATCTGTTCTGGGCGAAGTCCGCAAACACCTGCACAAGGAGGTTGCAAGCCGGGTCGTCGCAGAGATCGCCAAGGACCTGACCAACCACTCCGTCGGCGATATCGAGAAGATTGTCCTGGGCACGTCCTGACTTCAGTCTGTTCCGGATCTGGATCGGGCCGCTTCGACGTGTTACCGGCCAAATACAGCAAGTCCCATCGCCGCCACAGGCCGATATCAGGACAGAACCTGGATCGCGATCGCCCCGGCATAGACCGCAAGCAGGCAAGCACTTTCAAATCCGATGCCGCCCGGCCCGGAGCGCTGGCGGACAATCAAACCGAGGAGGAGAATGGCGGTCATGACCAGACCGATCGCCAGCCAGAAGTAGTCCTCCGGAGTCAGCGCGTGATAGAGCGACCCCTTTTGATAGGCAGCGTCCGAGAGGGTCAGGAACAACGTATCGAAAGTGTTGCCGCCGATAATGCCTCCGATGGCAAGCTGCAGCGCACCGCGGTGCACGGCGGCCAGGGTTGTCACAAGTTCGGGCAAAGACGTAACAACAGCCGTCATCAGCGCTCCGACGAGGCTGGCGCTCAGGTGGTAGCGATCCGTAAGTTCACCGGCCACCTGGGCAAGCAGCCAGCCCATGCCCCCGAGAACGAGCACCAGAATGGAGAAGGCGGCGAACAACCTGATATTCCCGCTAAGCTCACGCTGTGCTTCGTCCGGTTCGTCCGGATGCGTGTCCCGGGTGTGAACGACCCGCCACATCGGCTGTTCGCGCACGCGTGTGAGGGTCAGCACCCCGACAGAATAGACCGCAAGAAGGACGTAGGACGCCGGATTCAGTCCCAAGAGCGTCACGTCCGGCCCGGTGTAGGCAACAAACGGAATGGCCAAGAGCAGGATCAGCAGGGAACACTGGAACAAGCTGGCAAGATCCGCTGCGACGTGTTCCAGATTTGCCCGTCTGTAAATAAAATCGGCAATTGCAAGAAACGCCGTTTGCGCGGCGATGCCGCCGACACCGTTGGAAAATGCGAGTGATGTTCGCTCATCCAGCGCCGAGGTGACTGAAACCACGGTGCCGGACAGGGAGGTCGCGGCGCCCAGCATCACGCCACCGACCAGCGCTTCACCAAGACCGGTTCTGTCGGCGATGCGATCGGCTTGACCCGTCAGCGCGACCCCGCAGACGAAGATGGTCAGGCCGGCTCCCGCAAACACCGTGAGCAACGCCCAAAGCGGCATCTCAGCAAACGCCATGTGCGTGACCTCTCTTGACAACCGACACCCCTAGTGGACCCACTCCGGCTCCGACGCAAGCAGCCACCTTGTCAGGCACCCGCAAATTGTTGCCGCTTTGCTGCGCAATACTGAAATCACCGGACGGAAGTGCCGGCCGGCAGACTGCAATGTTCCGGAGATCGACCATGACCAGACGAATAATCGAACAGATTGCCGAAATTCTGAAGGACACGTCACGCAGCAAGCAAGACCGGATCGACGAGCTGCTGAGGCTGCGCAACGATGCGCGGGCGCTGCATCGCGCGGCCACCGAAAGCCCGATGGCAACGTCCGGTGCGGATGTTTCAGGACTGCGCGAACTTGAGCGAGTACTCGAGAAGCTCGGCCACCACGACGTGACGGAAGCAGAGAATAAAAGCGCTGCAAGCCTCTAGTTCCCGCGAGACACGCAGTCGACACCCGGCTCCGCGTTCGAAAACAGACAATCCTTGAGGAAGACCGTCGAGTCCGTCCCGAAGGGTAGGCGGCAGACTCAGGAGCCAAGCAACCCATCCTTCGAGACAGCGCTTCGCGCTTCCTCAGGTTGAGAGGGATCGGTTGCGAAGATCCGCCAGCGAGGGACCTTTGACCGGGTGCGAATGTATTGACGCGGTCTCCCGATCCTACTCCACCGTGATCGTGATCTTCTCGGACATCACCGGCGGGTTGTGCGGAATGTGCGACCAGTCGCCGAGCACCAGCTGCAGCGTGTGCGTGCCCGGGGTCAGCTCGATCACCGTTTCGGTCTGTCCGCCGCCGAAATGCTTGTGATGGTCGTCGGCGGGGATGGGCTCGTTCAGGGCCTCGCCCTCGAGCGTCTCGTCGATGAGAAGATGGTGGTGGCCGGTCTTGTCCTTCTCGGTGCCGGCGGGCGCAACGCCCATTCCGGAGAGGCCGAACTGGATTGACACGGGTCCCTTGACCGTATCGCCGTCCTTCAGATTGATGAAATAGACCTTGGCGCCGTCAGGCGCGGGTGTGTCTCCTGCAAACGCCGCCGGCACGGCCGACAGCAGGACAAAAGCGAATGCGGGCAACGTGACTTTCTGAAATTTCATGACTTCCTCCGGAAAACGCATGCCGAACCGGTGCACCCCGGCTCGGCACCGGGACTGTAGCGTCAGGACGAACCGGCTGAAAAGCCGGAAAGTTGAAGTACGGCCGGCATGCACCTATCTTTGAGGGACAGAGGCGTTCGAAGGACAGCACATGGACAATACGTTCAAGGACCTTGGCTTCGATCCCGAAATTCTCGGTCCGGAAGAAAAGCAGAAGCAATCGATCCGCAAGAAGCTGATGGCGACGGCCAAGAAGGCCGTGCGTCAGGTTCCGTTCATGGAAGACGTCGTTGCGAGTTATTACTGCGCCCTGGACCCGGCAACGCCCTCCAAGGTCCGGCTGACCCTGCTGGCGGCGCTCGCCTATTTCGTCATGCCTGTCGACACGATCCCCGACTTTATTGCCGGCATCGGTTTCGGCGACGATGCGACGGTGCTGCTGGCCGCGCTCGCCATGATCCGGGGCCACCTGAGGGACGACCATTACCAGGCCGCCAGGGAAGCCCTCAAGGACGGAGATCTCTGACCGCGGTCCACGTCCTATCGAGCAGTCCCGTCCGCGGGCGGGGATTGCCTGCGCCAGCCTCCTGCCGTCCTGCCGGCGATCCCCCAGTAGATGGCACCTGCCAGGAAGCCGGAAGCGATGGCAACGGTGCTCCCGGGCCTCAGGCCCTCCTGCGCCACGTCGGCGGCCCCGAGCGTCCAGAGAATGAACGCAATTCCCCCGGAAATTCCGAGGTGGAAGATCAGTCCGCGCAACCGCATGCTTTCCGAAACCGCAATGGCCACGGCCGCCGGCACCAGAGCCGACGCCCCGACGACGCTGGCGCTGACGAGGCCCGTTCCGACCATGGTGGCGAAGGCAACCGGATCGTCGCCCGGATGCAAGGGCTGGAAAAAGCCCCAGGCCAGGAATATCCCGCAGGCGACAAGACCGGCAATGTAACCGCAGACGATCTTGACGAGTTGAAACAAAAGCTTTCCGCCGTCCAAGCCCAGGCCTTTCCTCGATCCGGAGACTGTTTCCCCTTACTTGCCTCCTCGCTTCGCGGAATACAACAGGGATTGGCGGCAATGAGCCTGCCATCGCGGAAGTTTCGCCGGCGCTCAAACCGCAACACCCGGACGGGGAAAGCGCGAAACCTCCGATTTCGGTTGACTTTTTGGCGGTTTCGCAGGAGCTTATGCGCTGGCGTTCTGGCTGACGCAAACAGAACCTTGGTGCACGTGTTCCGAGGTTGTTTGTGTATGTGCCGCGCCAAACAATAACGCTGAGTCGAAACAACATAGGAGATTGCGACCATTCGCCGTCCGTTCCGCGCCCCGCCTCCCACGAAGGAAGGCCCGCGCACCAACCACGAAATTCGCGTTCGCGAAGTCCAGTTGATTGATCATGAAGGCGCCAACCGTGGCGTCGTGCCGACCGAAGAGGCGATGGGTATCGCCATGGATGCTGGCCTGGATCTTGTTGAAATCCAGCCCAATGCCAATCCTCCCGTCTGCAAGATCCTGGACTATGGCCGGTACAAGTACCAGGCCCAGAAGAAAGCCGCAGAAGCCCGGAAAAAGCAGAAGACCGTCGAGATCAAGGAGATCAAGATGCGTCCGAACATCGACACCCATGACTATGAGGTGAAGATGAAAAGCATGCTGCGTTTCTTCAACGACGGTGACAAGGTGAAGGTCACGCTCCGCTTCCGCGGCCGTGAAATGGCGCACCAGGACCTCGGCATGAACCTGCTCAACAAGGTTCGCGAGGAAACGGCTGAGATCGCCAAGGTGGAATCCGCGCCCAAGCTGGAAGGCCGCCAGATGGTGATGGTGCTGGCGCCGATCAAATAGGCGGAACGCAGCAACCAGAGAGTTTTCGAAACCCCGCTTCGGCGGGGTTTTTTGTGCCGGCTGAAGGATGGATGCTCTCCCCGGGGAACCGAAAATCCTTTCTCCCTCAGCTCAGGACTGCCGCACGGTCACCACTCATCCCGAAATCTGGATGGTTCCGGTCCGGGCTGCGCAGCTTCAGGTGGACAAAACCGAAAAAGAAGCGCAGAAATCTGCGTCTTAAACGCACGCGATTTTCAATTATGGATAGAAATTTGTCCGGGTCGCAGTCCCAGGTGTCCAACGGCGCCGCCAGCGGCAATGCATGCGCATCGAACGAGCAGCTTCTGCCGCCCGACCTGATTGCGCTTGCGCAGGGGGGCGCCTGCATCATTTTCGGAGCCCGGGAAGCAGATGGAAGACCGGTTGCGGGAATTGGACTTGGCGCGCGCATCGATGCCGGTTGCGCGATCCGCGCCTATCTTGACCGTAAACCGAACGAGCGGCTGCTGGCTGCCATCGCTGCTGGCAGCGGCGTTGCCGTGACCTTCAGCCGCGCCGTCGATCACGCCTCGTTTCAGGTGAAGGCAGGCCAAGCCGCCGTCATTCCGGCCGACCCGGACGATTTTGCGGAAGTCGCCCGCCAGTGCGCCGTCTCCGGTCACGAACTGAACGAACTCGGGCTCCCGCCACAGGTTGCACAGGCCTTTTCGACCTTCGATCCGAGCGATGTGGTTGCCGTGACTTTCATTCCGGAACAGGCCTTCATCCAGACGCCCGGACCGGGCGCCGGAAGTCCGGTGAGAAAATGACCGGTATTCCGCTCGAAAACCTTCGCCGGTCGATGGAGGGCATCGTTGCCGCGTTCCTTGCCACCTGCGATGCCGACGGCGTTCCGAACGTCTCGATGATTTCCCAGGTGCATTACGTCGACAGCCAGCACGTAGCGCTCAGCTACCAGTTCTTCAACAAGACGCGCAGGAACGTTTTGTCGACGCGAATGGCGACGGTTCTGGTAACCGATCCCGTGACGCTGGCGGTGCATCGCCTCGACCTCGATTATGTAGAGACCCGGAATGGCGGTCCGGTTTTCGAGATGATGAAGGCGAAGCTGGCCGGAATTGCCTCTCATCACGGAATGGAGGGTGTCTTCCGTCTGCTTGGAGCGGATATCTACAAGGTGCGCTCCATTGAGGCGGCCTCCTACTGGACGCTTCTGCCGGCTCCGGCTGAGCATTATCTGCTCGCCATGGTTCGCCGCTGCATGAACGAACTGGACGGTTGCGACGATCTGGAAGCCCTTCTGGAACTTTCGCTGGAATGCCTGGAACGCCATTTCGACATCCGGCATTCAATGATCCTGATGGCGGAAACGGACGCGCAACGGCTCTACACCGTCGCGTCCAGGGGCTACGACCGTTCCGGCGTCGGCTCGGAGGTCATGTTCGGCGAAGGCGTAATAGGCGTCGCGGCCCGCGAAGGAGCGCCGATCCGGATCGGACACATGACGATGGAATACCGGTATGGAGCGACCCTCCGCGAAACCGCCAAAAGGACAGGTATCGTTGCCGGGCTCCCGGAAGAGATCCCTTTCCCCGGGCTGAAGAGCCCGCGCAGCCAGATCGCCCTGCCCATCGTGCTGAAGGGCAAGCTGCTCGGTGTCCTGTTCGCCGAGTCGGAAGAGACCATGCGTTTCGGCTATGACGAGGAAGACGCGCTGATGCTGATCGCGCAGCATCTCGGCACCTTGACCGGATTGCTGCAGCAGGACCAGGAAACGGCCGAGCCGGTTGCGGAGATCGCCCGCATCGAACCGCGCGACGTGGTCACGGTAAAATATCATCCGTACGACCAGAGTGTGTTCATCGGCCACGATTACCTGATCAAGGGCGTTGCCGGCACGATCCTGTGGCGGCTTCTGACCGAGTTTCAGGAAACCGGTCGAACGGAATTCACGACGCGCGAGCTGCGCATCGATCCCTCGCTCCGGCTGCCTGAATATTCCGAGAACCTCGACGCCCGCCTGATCCTGCTGAGAAAACGCCTCGAGGAACGCCAGGCCTGCCTTCGCCTGGAAAAATGCGGCCGCGGCCGTTTCCGCCTGAACACGCATTGCAGCATTCGCCTTGAAAAGTTTGCCGGCGCCGGCGAAGCCGCTGCCCAATAGTATTCTTTTAGCATTTCGCGAGCCTAGTCTTAGCAATCCTGCACGGCCGCAGCGGTGTAATTCATCACCCGTTGCGGCGCGTTGGCCGGAAGGCTTTCCCGGCGCGGGCGTCCGAATGACGGACGGCTCCCAATATCGTTGAAAATGCAAGTGCCTGGGCCCGTTTTCCGGCAGCACCCGAGGCACGACTTACGGAACACATTATGGATTATGCATTGTTGAAGCGGCGCATTCACGGCGCTGCGATCGAAATTTTCGACCCGGAACACCGAAGCCTGTGCGACGAGCTGGTCTGGAACGGCCGCAAGCCCGACCTTCACCCGCGCTACGTGGTGCGCGCGGCCTGTGTCGAGGACGTGCAGCTAGCGGTGCGGTTCGCGGCGGCGAACGGACTCGGGGTTTCCCCGCGCGGCGGCGGCCACCACTTCACCGGAATTGCGCTCAACGGCGATGTCGTCATCGACGTCAGCGGGCTCGATCACCTTCATGTCGACGTGATGTCGGCGACCGCGGCTCTTGGTCCGGGCGTTACCAACACGCGGCTTGCAGCGGCGCTCGACCGCCAGGGCTTCGCATTTCCCGTGGGCCACTGCGCGACGGTGCCGATCAGCGGCTACCTGCTTGGCGGCGGCATCGGATGGAACTCCGGCGAATGGGGAATTGCCTGCTTCAGCGTCATCGGCGCCGACGTCGTGATGGCCGACGGCGTGCTCCTTCATGTGGATGAGGAAACCCACCCGGAAATCCTCTGGGCGCTGAGGGGAGCCGGACCGGGGTTCTTCGGCATCGTCGTCAACTACCGTGTGCGCCTGCAGCCGGCCCCGAAGGCGATCCTGACGAGCGTTCGCGTTTACCCACCGTCCGAAGCGCGGAAGGTAGGCGAATGGGCGGAGCTCGCCATGGCGACCGCACCTGCAAACCTCGAGTTCACCGTCAAGATCTCCGCCCCTCCTCCGGAAGCGAATGCACCTGCCGGCGCGTTCGTGCTTGCGGCGATCGCGACCGTCTTTTCGAAGGGCGAACGCGACGCGCAGCGGGTCCTGGACAGCTTTTTCGCCGGCGCCCCCGACGGGCCGGTCCAGAGTGTCGACTTGATCCCTACGCCCTTCAGCGAACTTTACAACCTGACGTCGGCCGCGACCCCGAAAGGCAAGAGATACGCGGTGGACACGCTGTGGTCCGACGGCTCGTTCAGCGAACTCCTGACCACCATGGCCGCTCATTACGGCGCAAGGCCGTCGCTGGACAGCTTTGCGCTTGCAGCCCTCCAGTCACCGCTCGCCGGCGTGCCGGGCGATGCGGCCTTCTCGCGGTTCGGCAAGGCATTCACAAGTGTCTACACCATCTGGGACGGTGAAGAGGACGACCAGGCCAACATGGCCTGGCTCCGGCGGACGATGACGGCGATAGAACCCCTCTCGAGCGGAACCTACGTCGGCGAAGCCGACCTGGAAAGGACGGAGCGCGGGACGATGACCCACTCGCCGGCCGCCGCGCTCAGACTTTCAGCCCTGAGAGCAAAATACGACCCGCAGGGGCTTTTCCGCTCGCGGACCGGCGCGGAAGCGGCACGTTCTCCCGCCGCCTGAAACAGGCACAAGACGCACAGGGGGCCGCGACCCGCTTGCCCTCAAGATGGAGCAAAGGAAACATGAAACGATTTTTCACAGCAGGACTTTTCGCCACGGCATCGATTCTGACGCTGGCAACACCCGGCGCAATGGCCGCCACGGACACCGCGCTGGCGCGCGGCGAGTATCTGGTCGCGATCATGGACTGCGGCGGATGCCACACGCCGCGCGGGCCGAATGGAGCTCCGATGGTCGAAGCCGGGTTGTCAGGCGGCAATATCGGCTTCGAAATTCCCGGAATGGGCATTTTCTGGCCGCCCAACCTGACATCCGATGAGACCGGGCTGGGGAACTGGAGCCAGGAGGACATCGTGTCCACGCTCCGCACCGGAACACGGCCTGACGGTCGCGCGCTTGCGCCGGTCATGCCCTGGGTCTCCTATGCCGGGCTGGCGGATGAGGATGTCGAGGCGATTGCGGCCTATTTGCACGCCTTGCCGCCTGCGGCCTCCACGTCTGCGGATCCGGTCGGAAGCAGCGACCAGGCAACTCTGCCCTTCTACCGGGTGACAATGCCCGCCGGACAGTAACCGGCGAAGCCTCTGCCGGGGGCGGCGATCCGTACCGGAACGCACGCTCCCCGGAGCGCTTGACGGGGGCAGGACGGGGCAGGGACGGCGAACGTCCCTGCCCCGCCGGTTACGAGAGGTCCACCGGGTTGGTGAAGACTTCGGTTTCGCCGATGTTCTTGGCCCGGACGAGATAGCGGTTGCGGAACTTCCTTTTGAGCGGGGTGCTCAGTTCGCTCCAGAATTCGCGGCTCATGCGGATGCTTCCGAGCGTTCCCTCGCCCTCGGCGATCTCGTCGGAATGGATCTGCTCCAGCCGCGCCGCCTTGTTGACCTCGGTCCCGATCAGGGTGAACTGATGCCGGGTGGCTGAGCCGAAGTCGCCGCTGATGACCTGGCCGACATGCAGCCCGATGCGCAGGGACAGGGCCTGGTTGCCGATCGAGATCGCGGCCACGTTGGCGGTTGCCTCCTCCGCGGCCTGGACGGCGTCCATGCAGACCTTCCTTGTGTCCTGGCTCGCGCCCGGCACCACCCAGAACGCCATCAGTCCGTCACCGATGAACTTGTCGATATGGCCTCCGCGCTTCAGGATCGGCGCGGTCTGGGCATTGAAAAACCGCTGCATGACATCGGCGATCAGATCCGGCGGCGTCTTCAGCGTGTAGCGGCTGAAGTCGGCGACGTCGGAAAACCAGATCACCGCCCGCTCGACCATGTATTCGGTCTGATGGCCCCCGCCCGACTGCATCTTGCGGCTGAGGGCATACTGGTTGGTATAGGCGTGCAGGATGCGGGTGTCGTCCGCCAGCTGCCTGCCGAGCGAGGCGGTCTTGCGCGTGGCGTTGCGCAGCTTGAGCGAAATGATCTTCGCGATGTTCCGCCAGATCAGCCCGGCTTCTGGATGGGCCTCGATCTTTTCCTTGTCGACCACCAGAACCTCGACATTGCTCTCATTCGCAACGAGGCTGTAGATCCTCTGGTAGCCGTTGCCGACGAGATGCTGTTCACCCACCACCTCGTTGCTGCGGCGGACAAACAGGGTTTGCTCGTCCTGTTTCACCGCGACCGAGCCATTGACGATGATCCAGAGGCATTTGGCCGGGTCGCCCGGGTAGCAGATGAATTCGCCCTCCGCGTATCTGTAGGGATGCGGCTCGAGCAGACCGGGCTCGCGCACCCCGTCCACGAGACCGCAGAGCGTCAACGCTTCCTCATAGTCCGCGCTCAGGGCGCCGTCGCCGATTTTCGAAAGTCTTTCCGGCATGTCTCCTCCTTCGCCGGCTGGCCGGACCGGGGGACGCAGTGACTTCAAAATAGCAGACTTCCGGCCTTGCCTGAAAAGCCTATTTGCCGCAGATCGCAAAGAGACCCGCCCGGGAGGTCACGCCGAGCTTGGCATAGGCGCGCTTGCGGTAGGTAACCACGGTGGAGGCGGCGACGTCGAGATCGGCGGCGATTGCCTCGGCCTTCCGGCCCGACAGGATGCCGAGGCAGACGGCCCGTTCGCGCTCGCTCAGGACCGCGAGCGGCGGTGGAACGTCGCTGACGGCAACCTGTTCGTAGTGAAGCAGCGCCAGGCGTCCGGCAAGCCGGGCAACGTCTGGATCAAGGTCCGGGACAGCGCCTCCTGTGTGATAGAAGCTGACAAAGAGCCGCAACTGCTCGCCCGCCGCGAGAACCGTTGTCTTGGCGACCATCCCGGGGGCCTCAAAGAAGATACGCCGATAGTCCTCGCCCATTTTCGCCTGAATCTCATCGAGGCGACGCAATCTTACATCGCCGACTGACAGCGAGCGCAGCTCCGGCAACAGCGGATCCTGAAGATACCAGCCCTTCAGGTAGCTGGTCGCCAGTTCCTCGGCGAGCACGGCGTGGCTGAAGTGGCGCGACAGCAGGCAGACCGCCCGCTCCTCCTGGATCGAAAAGATCATGAGCTGGTCGACCTTGAGCCTCTCGACGAATTCCGCAAAGGCCACGGCAAAACCGTCGGTTCCTAGCCTTGAAAGACAGGCGTCGATGTGGCGGGCAAGGGTCTCCATTCCGACTTGTTAGCATGTCCTCCCTTAAAGGGGACAGACAAGGCGGCGCTGATGCCGGAAACTCTCTCCAGACACGGAGGAGACATCCATGAGGCCCGCAGGACGCGCCATTACGGACTCGCTTTATTTCACCTATCCGCATTTCGATCCGCCGCAGGACCGCAGCAAACTGTCCGATCCGGCGCCTGTCGCCATTGTCGGCGCGGGTCCCGTCGGCATGACGGCGGCGCTGGCATTGGCGCGGGCAGGCGTTGCCTCTGTCCTGTTCGACGCCAAGGACACCTTCAACGACGGCAGCCGGGCGATCTGCATCGCCCGCCAAAGCTACCACATTCTGGAGCGGCTCGGCGCCCTCGCCCCCTTCCTGGAAAAATCGCTCGGCTGGACCACGGGACGCAGTTTCTACCGCGGCCGCCAGATCCTCGAATTCCGGATGCCCGACGGCCCGCAGGAAAAGTTCCGGCCGATGTACAACATCGAGCAGCAGTATATCGAGCAGTACCTGTGGCAGGCGGTCTGCCGCGAACCGTTGATCGACATCCGCTGGCAAAGCAAGGTGACGGGCGTTCAGGATATTGCCGGGGGCGTGCGCCTGGATGTGAGCGACCCCGAAGGCGGCTACAGCCTTGACGCCGGCTGGCTGCTTGCCGCCGACGGTGCCCGCAGCACGGTCCGCGGCCTGCGCGGGCTGAGGCTCAAGGGCGAGAATTTCGAAGGCCGCTATGTCATCGCCGACGTGCAGATGGACCACGACTATCCCACCATCCGCCGCGCCCTCTTCGATCCCGATTGCCGGCGGGGCGGCACGATCCTTGTGCACAGGCAACCGGACAACATCTGGCGCATCGACTACCAGCTGCGCGACGGGGAGGACGAGGCGGAGGCAACCCGCGAGGAGAGCGTCCGGGCTTCGGTTGCCGCGGTCCTTGCGGAGCTCGGCTATACCGGGGACTGGGAGCTCGAATGGTGGAGCGTCTACTCCGCCAACACGCTGGCGCTCGACGACTACCGCGACGGGCGGATCTTCTTCATCGGCGACAGCGCACACATCGTGCCGATCTTCGGTGTGCGCGGGCTCAACAACGGCATCGCCGATGCCGACAACATCGCCTGGAAACTCGCCAGGGTGATCAAGGGTACGTCGGGCGAGGCCCTCCTCGACAGCTACACGCCGGAACGGCGCGGGGCGACGCTGGACGTCTTTGCCAATGCCACCAAGTCGGCTCGCTTCATGACGCCGCCTACACCCGGCTGGCAACTGATGCGCGATGCCGCGCTGAGCCTGGCGCTCAGCCATCCATTCGCCGGGGAACTCGCAAACCCGCGCCAGATGACGCCCTACACCTATGCCGACAGCCCGGTCGTATCGGCCGACGACCCGGCCTTTGCAGGCGGGCCGGTGCCCGGTGCCATCCTGCCGGAAGCCCGGGTCGGGGATCGGTTCCTGTCGGACCTTCTGGGTCCCGGATTCACGCTCGTTGTTTTCAATGAGGACCTGGCAGAGAAACTGGCCGGCCTGGACATCGCCACCGTTCCGCTGCAGCCGGGCTCCGAGGTGGCCGGATTATTGGCGGCAGGGTCCGCAAGCGCCTACCTCGTCCGCCCCGACATGCATATTGCCGGGCGGTGGTTCGAGGCGACGCCCGGGGCGGTTCGAAGTGCCCTTGCCCTTGCAACTTCAGGAGAATATGCATGACCGCCCAGGACGTCGAAACAGTCTACGAAGCTCTGGCCGAACAACTCGATGCGGTGACGGCCGGCAAGCGCGAATTGTTTCTGGCGAAACTCGCCCTGCTGCTGGCCCATGACCTCGGCGACGCGGGCCGGGTGAAGACCCGGATTGCCGAGGCGGCGGATCACCTCGAGGTCTGACCGGGGAAAGCCCTCACCTGCCACCCGGGAACATGTGCATCAGGTATTCGACATCGGCCTCGCTGGAGAAGGCGCTTGATCCCGATGTCACCATGTCGCGCAGGCAATCCCGGCTGGCACGCAGGTCTTCCGGCGATGTGTCCGTGGTGGCGTTGAAACAGCCCCGGATTATCCGGCGCATGAGAGTGGTGATGGGGCGAGTACCGTTGTCGCGGATGGAAAGAGCGAGCGTTGTCATTTTTTCGGCCCTCCAGGGGATCTTCAACAGCTCAAACCTTACCGGACGTCAGATGCGGCTGGTATCCGCCCTGACATTGTGCTGTTCTACAAAAATGAAGAGCTGTTTCAACAACTGGTCGGACGTGCGGATCTTCCTGGCGGTCTTCCGGGAAGGCTCGACCCTTGCGGCCTCGCGCAAGCTCGACATTGCCCAGCCCACCGTCGCCCGGCGCATCGACGCGCTCGAACATGAATTGAAGACGGTCCTTTTCGACAGGGACACGCGCGGCTTCAAACCGACCCGGGCGGCAAGCACGCTCCTGCCCCTCGCCGAGACCATGGAACGGGCCGCGCTGGACCTTGCAGCCAGGGCAAGTGCTCTGAGCGAAGCCCAGCCTATTCGCATTACCGCCTATTCGGGTAACTTCTCCCCCAGGGCGAACAATATCTTCAGCGCGTTTTCCGCCGAGCACCCTGACGTGCGCTTTGAATTTCTGCCCAGCGTCAAGGTGCTGGACCTTGCCGCGGGCGAGGCCGACATCGCCCTGCGCATCACCAGGCGGCAGCCGGAGCCTGACCTGATCTGCCGGAAGATCAGCACGGCCCGTTACGCGCTCTACGGTTCGAGGGCCTATGCCGGGAAACACGGGCTCCCGGCCTCTGTAGAGGATCTGGAAGGCCACACCTTCGTGTCCTACAAACGCGAGGATGTGCCGGACTATCTTCACAGCTGGTTGCTGAAACACGTCTCGCCGAAACAGATCCACCTGACCTTCAGCGAAATCGACCTGATGCATGCGGCCATCAGATCCGGCCACGGTCTTGGCCTCGTCAACCTGCGAATGGCTGATGCGGAAGCCGACCTGTTGCGCTGCTTCGATCCTATAGAGGAACTTTCCGCCGAGCACCTGATGCTCGTCTCGCCGGAGGCCTACCGGCGTCCTGAAGTGAAGGCCTTCACGAAATTCTTTGCCCCGCGCTACGCGGAAATCTTCAAATAGGCAGCCGGTCTCAATCCCCCGGGGGGATATCCCGCCGGTAATGGTCGCGAAAGGCACCGGGCGGCAGGCCGCTGAGACGGGTGAACAGGCGCACGAAGGACGGCGGATCGTTGTAACCGACGGCAAAGCAGATTTCGGAGACGCTCTTTTCCGTCTCGATCAGGAGGTCCCGCGCCCGCTCGATCCTCAGCTCCTGAAGATAGGTCTTGGGCGAGAACCCGGTGGCGGTCCTGAAGCGCCTCAGAAAGGTCCGCGGCGGCAGTCCGGCAACGTCCGCGGCCTTCGGAATACTGATGGCCTCTTCCAGCCTGCCTTCGAGAAAATGCTGCGCCTTCAGGACAGCCGCATCGCCATGGCGAAGATCGGGCAGGAAACGGCGGAAGCGGCGCTGGTCCCGCCGGCGAAAATCGACGATGAACTGGCGCGCGGTGGCCGCCGCCACCGAATAGCCGAGGAACCGCTCGATCAGAGCCAGCGCCAGGTCCACCCAGGCCATCAGGCCGCCGGCGGTGATCAGGTCCGTATATTCGATCAGGAGGCTGTCCGTATCGAGGTTGATTTCCGGATAGGCCGCCTTCAGCCGCTGCTCCAGCGCCCAATGGGTCGTCACCTTGCGCCCGCCTGCAAGGCCTGCCGCCATCACGAAGTTTAGACCCGTGCAGGCGGAACAGACGACACTGCCGGAAGCGTGCCGGGCTTTCAGGAACTGCGGCAGGTCCGGTACATCCTCCACTTTCACCTCGCTAGAGGAAGGCGGCAGGAGCACCGCGTCGAACGCGTCGCTGTTATCGGAAAACCCGGTCACGACCTCGACCTGCAATGGCGCGCCGCCGATGCGGTCCGCAAAGGCGAACACGTCCTGCAGTCCGAGGACAGCGGACTGCATGGATCCGGGATAGGCCAGCACGGCAAGGCGGATAGGTTTTGTCATCTGGCCATTTTAGCACAATCTTTGTCATTTACGCCAATCGTGACCATGCCTCTCCGCGGCTACCTTCCTTTCAACGCCATGATGAAAGGAGTTCTTGACATGCTGGACAAAACCGCCACCGCCGCATCGGCTCCCACACGGACCCTCGGCAACCTGAAGATCACCTGCCTTTCCGACGGCCACTTGCTGATCCCGGGCGCATTCTTTCCGGGCGCCGACCCGCAGGAAGAGGAAAAGGTGACGCCGCATACCCGTTTCGGCGCCAACACATGGCTGATCGAAACGGGGACACGCACGATCCTGGTCGATGCCGGCTCGGGAGACTGGCTGAAGGCCCGCTATCCGCAGACAGGCCTGCTCGGCTGGCAGAACGAGGATCTGGCGGAAAGGCGGGCCAGCGTGACCGACATCATCGTCACCCACATGCACGCCGACCACATCGGTGGCCTATCGGCCGGCGGCACCAGCCTGTTCCCGAACGCCGAACTTCATGTGCAGGCTGCCGAATGGAACTATTGGACCGACGAAAACCTCGTCAATTCCGTGCCGGAGGACAGAAAACCGCTGGTCGGCCTGATCCAGGCCCTGGCAAAACCCGTCGAAAAACAGGTGAGCCTGCATTCCGGCGAAAAGGATCTTGGCGGCGGCATCGTCCTCTTTTCCGCGCCCGGACATACGCCCGGCCATCAGGCGGTCCATCTCAGCAGCGGCCGTGAGGAAGTCTATCTGCTCGCCGACGTCGTCGTCTCCGATGCGCTGCAATTCGCAAATCCCGAAGCCGTCTATGCGCTCGAAACCGACCCGACCCAGGCAGCGGCAACACGCCGGTTCCTGTTCGACCGGCTCGCCACCGACAGGATCCCCTTCGCGGCGACCCATCTCAACGAGACCGGCTTCGGCCACGTCGAGAAGGAGAACGGCGGCTACCGGTTTGGGGCCGTTTGACGAAAGGCTCGTCCGTCAGGCAACGGCGGGCTTTCGGCGGCGATCAGCCGACCGAAACCCAGCCGCCCCTGTCGGCGGAAGCGAAGATCGCGTCCAGGATCTTCATGTTCTGGACAGCGTCCTCGGCACCGTAAGGCAACGGCGCCTCGCCGGAAATCGCACGACCGAAGACATCGACGAGTTCGGCATACTGATCGCAAGGCGCGATGATCTGCGACTGCATGGCGCCGTCGCCCAGGATCGAGCCGTCGTCGAGGCGGATCTGCACTGCCTCGCCCTGCGGCGCGTTGACCGGAATGACGATCTCAAGCCGCTTTTTGGTGCCGACCAGGTTGAAACGCTGATAGGGCGTGAGCTGGGTGGAGACGGTGAAGGTCAGCTGGCGTCCGGCTCCGAAATCAAGCAGGGCGCTGGTGATGCGGTCGGTACCGAAGTCAGGATCCCGGTCGATCAGCGAGACCACCCGTTCCGGCTCGGCGTCGAAGAAATACCGGCCTGCCAGCATGGTGTAACAGCCGATGTCGAGCAGCGCACCGCCGCCGATATCGGCCTTGTTGCGGATGTTGCCCGGATCGGCGTTGAAATAGCTGAAGAAGGCCTGGATCGCCTTCAATTCGCCAAGCTCTCCGGAACGGACGATCTCGCGCGCCCGGATCCATTGCGGATGCGCCCGCACCATGAAATTCTCGGCAACGAGCCTATCCTTCGGCAGGTCGAGCAACTGGGCGGCTTCCTCCGCATTCAGCGCAATCGGCTTTTCGCAAAGGACATGCTTGCCCGCCACGACCGCCTGCCGTGTCACGGGCACATGCAGATGATTTGGCAGCGGGTTGTAGATGGCATCGACATTGGGGTCGGCCAGCAGCTCCTCATAGGATCCATAGGCCTTTTCGATGTCGAGATCGCGTGCGGCTTCTTGGGCCCGAGCCGCATCCCGCGAGGCAATCGCGTAGGCGACACCGGTCTTCGACCGCTGGATGCCGGGAATGACTTTCTCAAGACCTATATTGGCGGTCGATACGATCCCCCACCGGATTTTGCCGTCTGCCATGTCGGTTCACTCCCTATTCTGAGGCACGCCCCTCAAGTGACACGAAACCCCACCCGCCGCAAGGCTGCGATTTTGAAATCCGCGTTTCGTGCATGCACCGATGTGATTTTCCCTCCGGGCCGGACGGAAGCCGTGGAAACAAGGCAAGACTTGCGGCGCTGGCTTACTACATGCTCGAGTGTCATCCCTACGAAGGCCGGGATGACAAGGCCGGAGGCCAAAGTCCTTCTCTTCATTGTGACGGCGTGGCTCGTCCACTCCTCCATGCCGTTTCTCTCCACTCGGACTCAATCGATTGGGTCTGGGTCAGGGCATGGATTGCCGGATCAAGTCCGGCAATGACAAACACGGTACCCCCGCCCTCAGAACCGTTTCGGAACATAAAGATGCTCGGGCAGGACCTTGCGCTCGTAATCCGGGTTGAAGCGGCGGTCGGGCAGCGTGATCGGCTCGTGCGGGATTTCCTCGTAAGGCATCATCGACAGCAGGTGGCTGATGCAGTTGAGCCGCGCCTGTTTCTTGTCGTTGCCTTCCACGATGAACCAGGGGGCCTCCGGAATATTGGTGCGCTCGAAGGTCTCTTCCTTGGCGATCGTGTAGTTCTCCCAGCGCACCCGGGATTCCAGGTCCATCGGCGACAGTTTCCACTGTTTCAGCGGATCGTGAATGCGCATCAGGAAGCGCAGTTGCTGTTCCTCGTCCGTGATCGAAAACCAGTATTTGATCAGCCGGATACCGGAGCGCACCAACATGCGCTCGAATTCCGGCACGTCGTTGTAGAACTGATCGACCTGGTTTTCGTCGGCAAATCCCATCACCCGTTCCACCCCGGAACGGTTGTACCAGGAGCGGTCGAACAGGACGATTTCGCCGGCCGCCGGCAGATGCGGCACATAGCGTTGGAAATACCACTGGCTTTTCTCGCGTTCCGTCGGGGCCGGCAGGGCAACGACACGGCAGACGCGCGGGTTGAGCCGCTGGGTGATGCGCTTGATCACACCGCCCTTGCCGGCGGCATCGCGGCCCTCGAAGATGATGACGACCTTCTCGCCCGTATGCTCGACCCAGTCCTGCAGCTTGACCAGCTCCGCCTGCATGCGCAGCAGTTCGTGGAAGTAGGTGCTCCGGTCGACCGACGACTTGTGCTTCTTCTCCGAGATGAACTGAAGGTCCCTCGCGACAAGAAAGTCGTCGATCTCCATTTCCAGTTCTTCGTCCAGGCTGTCCGCCCATTCGGCCTCAACCCAGCTCTTTGCACTTTGATCAGTCATCAATCGGTCCCTTTGAAAATCGGCAGGCGAAACGCTCCCTGAGTGTGAACAGCTTCTCCATGTAAGTTTTTTGACACCGGCCACCGATAACAACCCCTATTTTTCCCGCCCCCGGCATTTCCCGGTTCTTTCTTCTTGCAAATGAACGAACGTTCATTTATTTTTATGAGCAAGGGAGGACAACATGGCGACCAGTGCCGGAAAAGCCCAAATGCGCGAGCAGTCGCAGGCGAGGCCCCAGCCTCGAGGCAAGGGCCAGGAAACGGCCGCTCGGGTCCGCAAGGCAGCGCTGAAGCGCTTCGCCGCCTCCGGTTATGCCGCCGTCACCATGCGCGAGATCGCCGCCGATGTCGGCGTTCAGCCCGGCGCGCTCTACAACCACTTCCCCACCAAGCAGGACATCCTGAAGGACCTGATGCTGTCCCACATGGCCGATCTTCTGGCCGCCTGGGAAAGCGCCGGTTTTCCCGAAGACATCGATCCGCTTGAGCGTTTCGTGCGCTTTCACATCCGCTACCACCTGGAGCGCGCGGACGAGGTGTTCATCTCCTACATGGAGCTGCGCAATCTGGAGCCGGAGAATTTCGCCCTGATCGAGGCCGAACGCCAGCGCTACGAGGCCATCCTCACCGGCATCCTTCAAAGAGGTGCGAGCGAGGGGCGCTACAGCATCGACGATGCGAAAGTGGCGACGCGCGCGATCATCGCCATGCTGACCGGCATTCCGTCCTGGTACCGCGAAGGCGGCAGCCTCACCGAGCGGGACATTGAAAATCTGTATCTGACCATGGTGCGCAAGGTCGTCGCGCCGCAATCAGGATCCTGAAGGGAGACCGGATGACATGAGCATCCTGAAATCGAGCCTGTCGCCGAAGAGCGACCAGTTTGCGGCCAACAAGGCAGCCCACGAAGCGGCCATGGAGACGGTGAAACAGGCCGCCCGGACCGCTCTCGACGGCGGCGGCGAAACCGCCCGCCAGCGTCATGTCTCCCGGGGCAAGATCCTGCCGCGCGAGCGCGTGTCGCGCCTGCTGGATCCCGGCTCGCCGTTTCTGGAAATCGGCATGCTCGCGGCAAACGGCATGTATGACGGTGCGGCGCCTGCCGCCGGCATGATCGCCGGCATCGGCCGGGTCGAGGGCCAGGACGTGATGATCCTGGCGAACGATGCCACCGTAAAGGGGGGCACCTACTATCCGATGTCGGTGAAGAAGCACCTGCGCGCCCAGGAAATCGCCGGCGAGAACAACCTGCCGTGCATCTATCTGGTCGACAGCGGCGGCGCCAACCTGCCGAACCAGGACGAGGTGTTCCCGGACCGCGATCACTTCGGCCGGATTTTCTACAACCAGGCCAATCTCTCCGCCCGGGGCATTGCCCAGATCGCCGTCGTCATGGGCTCCTGCACGGCAGGCGGCGCCTATGTTCCGGCGATGTCCGACGAGACTATCATCGTCAAGAACCAGGGCACGATCTTTCTGGCAGGTCCTCCCCTGGTCAAGGCCGCGACCGGCGAGGAAGTCTCGGCGGAAGACCTCGGCGGCGGCGACGTGCACACGCGCCTTTCCGGCGTCGCCGACCACCTGGCCCATGACGATGCCCATGCACTGGCTCTTGCCCGGCGCGCCGTTGCCAGCCTCAACCGGACAAAGCCCTCGACGCTTGCCCTGCAGACCCCGGAAGATCCGCTTTACGATCCGGAGGAAATCCTCGGCGTCGTCCCGGCGGACCTGAAGACGCCCTACGACATCCGCGAGGTGATCGCCCGTGTCGTCGACGGCTCGCGCTTCGACGAGTTCAAGGCCCGCTACGGCACGACGCTTGTCTGCGGCTTCGCCCACATCCACGGCATGCCGGTCGGCATCATCGCCAACAACGGCGTGCTCTTCTCAGAAAGCGCGGTCAAGGGCGCGCATTTCGTCGAGCTCTGTTCCCAGCGCAAGGTGCCGCTGGTGTTCCTGCAGAACATCACCGGCTTCATGGTCGGCCAAAAATACGAAAGCGGCGGCATCGCCAAGGACGGCGCCAAGCTGGTGACGGCAGTCGCCACCACCTCCGTTCCGAAGATCACCATGCTGGTGGGCGGCTCCTTCGGCGCCGGCAACTACGGCATGTGCGGGCGCGCCTATTCGCCCCGGTTCCTCTGGACCTGGCCGAACTCGCGCATTTCCGTGATGGGCGGCGAACAGGCCGCCGGCGTTCTGGCCACGGTCCGCCGCGACGGTATCGAGCGCAAGGGCGGCAGCTGGTCGGCGGAAGAGGAACAAGCCTTCAAGCAGCCGATCGTCGACCAGTTCGAGGAACAGGGTCACCCGCTCTATGCCACCGCACGCCTCTGGGACGACGGCATCGTCGACCCGCGCAAGACCCGCGACATCCTCGGCCTGTCGCTTTCGGCGGCCCTCAACGCACCGATCGAAGACACCCGCTTCGGCATTTTCCGGATGTAAAGCGATGACTTTGGACGAACTGCAGCTAAAATATCCCGGCGCTGAAACGTTCAGGATCGGCGACAGCCGCGAATTGAACGAACAGTTGATCGCACTCATTCGCAGCGGCGTGAAAACTGCCAGCTGCGGCGCTCTGCGGGACTTTCAACAGGGCGGCGAGGCAATGCCGGTTGTCGGGCGCCGGGACATCGCGCTTGACTGGGACGGGACACCCGCGCTCGTGCTGGAATCGCAGGAAGTCACCATCCGCCGCTTCAGCGATGTCGAAGAAGATTTCGCCCTGGCTGAGGGGGAAAACGACGACCTTGACGGGTGGCGGCT
>JBNKGB010000057.1:0-28571 GCA_050289605.1 Roseibium sp.
GGCCTGGGCGACCTCCTCGGTCGCCGGATCGACGTACCAGTGCCCTTGGGGCGGGCCGCCGATGTCGTACGCGAAGTGCAGGCCGGTGTTGAACCACTGCGGGGAGTTCGGCGCCACCTTCTGGGTCGCCAGCATGTAGCGCAGTTCGTCGTAGAAGGCCTGGGCGTCGGCTTCCTGATCGAAATAGCCGCCCTTCCAGCCCCAGTAAGTCCAGGTGCCGGCCAGACGGTCGAAGACCTGTCGGCCGTCGATCTCGGACCCGTAACGCTCGTCCTCGGGCAGCTCTGCGAGCGCGGCTTCATCCGGCTCGTGGCGCCAGAGCCAGGACGGTACGGTGTTTTCCTCGACGGCCTTCAGCCTGGCCGGTACGCCGGCCTTGCGGAAGTATTTCTGGGCCAGAATGTCGGATGCGACCTGGGAGAACTGGGTCGGGACCTGGATGTTCTCCAGCCGGAACACGATGGATCCGTCAGGATTCCGGATCTCGCTGGTTGCGTTCCGGAATTCAATGCTTGCGTAAGGCGATTGACCTTCCTTGGTATAGCGCCGCTCTATCCGCATTCTTCTAGTCCCCTTGTGTCCCCACCGGTTCGCCCGGAACCGGTCCAAATCCGCATCTTATCCGGTTCCGCGCTGCCGCCTGCCTCGCTCCCCGGATGCCACCCCTGTCTTACCAGATGTTCATTCTGTATGTAGCGTGTCTTTTATCTTGATCCACTATATATAGTGTTCATCAACAGGTTTGTCACGATATGCGCCCCGACATTCGGCACAAGAAAACCCGTCTTCCGGCTTTGGTCAGAAAGGCCGGAAAGCGGTACTCGTCTACTGATCGAATTGGATGGCCGGAGCGCCTGGAAGAGCTTCCGGCTACGCACATCGCAATGATTAGGAAACTAATGTAAACGAATTCTTAAGGTCAAGGTAGGAGTGACAAGAGCTAGTGCTTACAATGTGTGCAAACGCAAAATCTTGTGGGTCCATGTGGATTATGGGGAGTGCGTGTGGAGGGCGCATTCTTCAGGAAAATAGCGCTTGCTTTCCCGTATCGGGACGGGCTCGGAGCCTGTCTGAACGCTCCTGTGGATGACAATAGGCGCAATTTTGTGAAAGTTTGAAGAAAATGGCGTTCAGCGGGTTCAACCGGGTTTAAGCCGGTTCTGCTTTAATGTGGGCGGTGAGGGAGAAGGGGCCCGCTTCATGAAGCATCACGCCGCATATGGTCTGTCCATCGAGGAAATCGATGCCGTTGTCGTTGAGGACAGCCGGCCGATGCAGACGATTCTGCGATCGATTCTCCTGAGCTTCAAGGTTGCCAGGGTGCGCGTGTTTGATTCGGTCGATGACGCCATGGAAGCCTGCCTTGCCGAACCTCCCAATGTGATTCTCACAGACTGGCGGATGGCCCCGACCTCGGGGTTCCAGTTCCTGCGCATGACACGCCACCGGCACATGGAACCGTTGTGCTATGTGCCGATTCTCTTCATCACCGCTCACGGCACGCGCAGCCTTGTCGACAAGGCCTTGCGGGCAGGGGCCCATCACGTGCTCGTCAAGCCCGTGTCGCCGTCCACGCTTTTCAAGCGCCTGCAATGGCTGGTGAGCGACGACAGGCCGATGATCCTGGAGAACACCGGCTTCTACAATATCTACGGCATCCACCAGGCTCTCAACGATCAGGCTGAAAAGCTGCAGTCAATCGACGGAGCCCGCCTGCATCACCGTATCGAAGTCCAGAAGCACATTCTCGACGACGTGGCCCCTGAAGACGATTTCGAGGAAACTCCGGATACTCCCGGTGGTGAAGACGTCGTCGCAGGTCCGGATGTGGGATTGCGCCAGCAGGCGATGACATCATCCCTCGTCAAGGAAAACGGGTTTGCCGCGGTCAAGGACGTCAAACTGCACTGACGGGGGCCGCTCCGGGCAAGTCTGACCTGGTTGCGGCGGGTGCGCCAAACCGCGCACGACGTGTTCCGGAGCGTCCGGCAAGTGGCCTGGATCGCGCGAAGGAGCGTCCCGGAAACCCTGTTCGGAGCTCCAGCGTGAATGCGCGACGCTTTGCCCGAAACTTCTTGATCATTTTGAGGCGGAAGCCGCCAAAATTATGGGTTCAAACCCTAGACAGACGCGGTCGATGCGGCCATAGTCCGCCGAAATCCGGGAGGCTCGTCAAGGGCGGGCCCGGGGCGAGAGATTTGTGATCGAAGGACCTTTTGAGGGCCATGAAAAATCTGCTGATTGAGTTATTCACCTGGTGGAACGGCCAGACCATGGGCACCCGCTTTTTCACCTGGCGCAAGGGTGAGTTCGTCGGGGAAGACGAATTCGGCAACAAGTACTACAAGGAGCGGGCCGGCAAGAAGCGCTGGGTCATCTACAACGGCCTTGCGGAAGCCTCGACCATTCCTCCGGGCTGGCACGGCTGGATGCATCACCGCGTCGACACGCCTCCGTCGGAAGAAACCTATCACGCCAAGCAGTGGCAGAAGCCGCATCAGCCGAACCACACCGGCACGCCGGGTGCCTATCGTCCGCACGGCTCCATCCTGACGCCCGAAAAGCGGCCTTCCGTCACCGGCGACTACGAAGCCTGGACGCCGGGAAGCTGACAGCACTCGCGATATGACACGAAAGAGCCCCGCCCGGAGCGGGGCTTTTTTTATGGGTGGTTGTGCGGACTGCGCGCGCCGTCGAGTACCTGCAGCACTTCCTCGCCAGTGGCCTGAGGGGAAAGCGCGTAGAAATCGGTTTCAAGCTGCAGTGCCTGAGCCAGCCTGGCGTTGTAATCTGCCTGGGAAACTTCAACCGTGCCGAACTTGCTCAGGTGTTCGGTCACGAACTGCGTGTCGAGCAGGGAGTAGCCACCTGCAACAAGCCGGGCGACCAGATGGGCCAGGCAGACCTTCGAGGCATCGGTCCTGAAGGTGAACATGCTTTCGCCGAAGAAGGCGCCGTTCAGGCTGACCCCGTAAAGCCCGCCGACAAGGTCTCCGTCCTGCCAGGCCTCGATCGTGTGGCAATATCCCATGTCGAAGAGTTCGCCGTAGAGACGGCGGATCTCACGGTTGATCCAGGTCTTCTGGCGCCCGGGCATGGGATGCGAGCAGCCGTCGATGACGCCCTGAAAGTCGGTGCTGACGCGGATCTCGAAAACGTCGTTCCGGATGGTGCGCCTGAGGCGCTTCGGCACATGGAAGCTGTCGAGGGGTAGAATGCCGCGGCGTTCCGGCTCGAGCCAGAACAGGCCCGGATCGTCCGCGGATTCGGCCATGGGAAAAAGGCCGCAGGCATAGGCCTTGAGGAGCACCTGCGGCGTGATTTCCATTACGATGTCGTCTTTGTAACCGGCCATGGGGTCTCGCTGTCCGGACGGGAAGGGGCCGAAACCCCTTTCCCCTAAACCGGTCAGCTCGACTTCTTCGCCAGGTAGTGTTCGAGCCAGTGAATGTCGTACTGACCGTTCGCTATGTCCTGATTGTCCACCAAATCGCGGAAAAGCGGAATAGTCGACTTGATCTCGTCAACGACAAATTCGTCCAGGCAACGGCGCAGGCGCATCATGCATTCGACACGGTTGCGGCCGTGAACGATCAGCTTGCCGATCAGGCTGTCGTAGTAGGGCGGGATCTTGTAGCCCTGATAGACACCGGAATCGACACGCACACCCAGCCCGCCGGGCGGGTGGTAATAGGTGATGGTGCCGGGAGACGGCGCGAAGGTGACCGGGTCTTCCGCGTTGATCCGACATTCGATGGCATGGCCGTCGAAGGTTATGTCCTCCTGGGTCATGTCCAGCGTCCCGCCGGCGGCGATCCGGATCTGTTCATTGACGAGGTCGATGCCCGTGATCATCTCGGTGACGGGATGTTCCACCTGAAGACGTGTGTTCATTTCAATGAAATAGAACTCGCCGTTTTCATAAAGGAACTCCACGGTGCCGACGCCGCGGTACTTCAGCTTGCGCATGGCATTGGCGACGATCTCGCCGATCCGGTTGCGCTGGTCGGCGTTCAGGCAGGGGGACGGAGCCTCTTCCAGAACCTTCTGGTGCCGGCGCTGCAGGGAGCAGTCGCGCTCGCCCAGATGGATCGCATTGCCCTGGCCATCGCCGAGAACCTGGATCTCGATGTGGCGCGGCTGACCGAGATACTTTTCCATGTAGAGCGCATCGTCGCCGAAGGCGGCCTTGGCTTCGGAGCGCGCCGTGGAAAGGGCGGTGTCGAGTTCTGCCTCGCTGCGGGCAACCTTCATGCCGCGGCCACCGCCGCCGGCCGCCGCCTTCACCAGAACCGGGTAGCCGATCTCGCGGGCGATCGCGTGGGCGTCGTCCTGGGGCGTCACCGCGCCGTCGGAGCCCGGCACAACCGGAATTCCGAGGTCCTTCGCGGTCTGCTTGGCCTGGATCTTGTCGCCCATGATGCGGATGTGCTCCGCGGTCGGGCCGATGAACTCGATGTTGTGAGCTTCCAGAATTTCCGCGAAACGGGCGTTTTCGGACAGGAAGCCATAGCCCGGATGCACCGCGTCGGCACCGGTGATCTCGCAGGCCGCCAGAAGCTGGGGAATGTTCAGATAGCTGTCGCGGGCAGCGGGAGGTCCGATGCACACGCTTTCATCCGCCAGGCGCACGTGCATGGCATCCGCGTCTGCCGTGGAATGAACGGCAACCGTCGAAATGCCGAGCTCTTTACAGGCGCGCAGGATGCGCAAGGCGATTTCGCCCCGGTTGGCAATGAGTATCTTGGAGAACATGGCCGTAACGGCTCCTTATTCGACGATAATGAGCGGTTCGCCGAATTCCACCGGCTGGGCGTCGTCCACGAGGATTTGCTTGACGGTCCCGGCCTTGGTGGACGGAATGTGGTTCATGGTCTTCATCGCCTCGATGATCATGATCGTCTGGCCTTCCGAGACCTTGTCGCCAACCTGAACGAAGGCGGCGGCACCCGGTTCCGGGCTAAGGTAGGCGGTGCCGACCATGGGAGAGGTGACGGTGCCCGGATGCGAAGCGGCATCGGCGGCGGGAGAGGCTGCGGGAGCAGCGGCAGGGGCGGCGGCCGGCGCAGCCTGAGCAGGCGCGGCAGCAGCCATGTTGACGGGGGCCGTGATCGAGATCTGACGTGCAACGCGAATGCGCGTGTCGCCTTGCTCCAGCTCGATCTCGGAGAGATTCGTCTCATCCAGCAGGACCGCGAGGTCCCGGATCAGGGCCGTGTCGAATTTCTTGTTATCATTACGCATATCGTTTTGCTTTCGTACTCGGTCCGCAAGATGCGCCGATGCGGGTTCAGGCCGGCAGACCGCACCATCGCACCGACGGGGTCGCAGCCGTATGATCCGGTCCGGCGGAAGAGTCAATCCGCCGGAAGCCGCCTCGCATCACGCACTTTGCACCGCCGAAAATAAGCGGACAAAGGTTTGTTGCCCGCAACCGCCTCGGAAGCGAGCCACGCCTCTTATAGGCATTCAGTCCGGACAGGAAAACCCCGATTTTTCATTGTAATCGGGGAAGCAAGTATTCCGGTGCTCGGCGCCGCAATCCGTGCGGCGCCTGTCCCTGTTCCAGACCCGCCGCGCAGGTCGGCCCTGATCAGAGTCAGCAGGTGGTCTGGTTGCAGTTCTTGACGGCGTCCAGCTTCTCGCGGAGCTGGTCGTAGCCGACTGCGCCCATGACGACTTCCGTGCCGACCACATAGGACGGCGTCCCGGTCAGGCCGAGCCGGTTGGCGAGCGAATAGACTTCCTCGATGGTCTGGCTGGCCTCGTCCGTTGCCATGGCGGCAAGCAGGGCGTCTTCGTCGATGCCGACTTCCTTGGCCGCTGCGAGCGCACTTGCGCGGTTGGCCTGGCCACGGCCCAAAAGAAGGGTTTCGTGAAAATTGGCGTATTTTTCCGGTGCGACGGAATTGACGGCGACGGCGACCTGGGCGGCTTCGACAGAACCTTGGCCGAGCACCGGAAATTCCTTCAGGACGACCTTCAGGTCGGGATCGTCCCCGATGAGCTTCGTCATGTCGCTGTGCGCGCGTTTGCAATAGCCGCAGTTGTAGTCGAAAAACTCGACCAGCGTGACCGAGCCTTCCGGATTGCCGAGCACGACCTGCCGTGTGGAATTGAAGAGCACGTCCGCACTGTCGGTGAGCGTCTGAAGGCGCGCAGCTTCGGCAGCCGCCTTTTCGCGCCGGTCCAGTTCCTGGAGCGCATCGGCGATGACCTCAGGATGTTCCAGGAGATATTCCTTGATGATCTTTTCGACCTGGGGCCGGTCCATCTCCTGGGCGTGAACAGCGCCCGTCAAAAGCGAAAGCGCCAGGGCGAAGACGGACAGGACCCGCAAAAGGACCGGCGGGCACAGGTGCCTGGAAAAGGTTAAGGCTTGTGTCATTCATGGCTCCTTGGGCGGCTGTGTCGTCGGAACGGGCCGCTTCGAGTGTCAAATCGTGGTATCAGTGGCCTTTCGGCAAGTCAGGTGGTTTGTACGCTACAATGTCGTCGGCTTGAAGCCATGCCGGCGTTCCGCGCTTCAAACTTTTTTGAGCGCGGGCAGCATATCGCTTGGCCGACTGAAAGTCGCCGATCACCATCAGGCCCTTCGCGGTGGCAAGGTCCGCTTCAGCCCGCTCGCCCTGGCGGCCGTGCGCGATGGCAAGCTGGCTGTAGGCAACGCCGGAATTCGGGTCCCTCTGGATGGCCTGTTTCAGCACGCGTTCGGCTTCCGGCAGGTAAGCGTCGTTGTTGGCGCCAACGAGGGCGTATCCCAGCCAAACCAGGAACTGGGGTTCATCGGGCTTGAACGCCAGCGCCTTCCGGAACGGGGCGATTGCCGATTTCGGGTCTCCGCCTTCCAGAAGAGCCTGTCCCTTGAGTTCGTAGTAGTAGGGGTTGTTCGGCTGCGTGCGGATCAGGTCGTCGATCTCCTTAACCGCTCCCTTGCCACGGCTTTTCATGGCCGCGATTGCGCGGGCATATTGCGCGGCCGGGCTTTTGTCGCTGCGCGGATAGGCGCGCAGCGTGGCCGACGGGTGATTGGTGAACGCAAACAGCTTGGCACGGATGAGATCGTGCCTGTACTGCAGGACATAATCGTCAGGCTGGCTGAAGTATTTCGATTTTTCAGCGTCATTCAGCAACGAATCGTACCGGTCCTGGGCCATCGGATGGCTCTGGGCGTAGGGATCAGCGTATTGGCGGCTGAAGAACTGTTGCTGGGACATGCGCTCGAAAGTCTTCAGCATGCCGCGCGCGCTCTGGCTGGTTGCGTTCAGGTATTTCAGCGCCGCACGATCGGCGGACGCTTCTTCGCTGCGCTGGTAGGAAAGCAGCGAACGCTGGCCGACGGATCCCGATCCCAGGATCGCCGCGGCGCCGCCGGAGGCCGCCTGGTTCGATCCCGCGGCGGCCCCGGCCGCTGCGGCTCCGGCGCCCAGGATCATGCCGATGACGGATATGATCTGCGCATTGGAGGCCGCCGTCCGCAACCGCACCAGATGCCGGCCGGAAATGTGTCCGGTCTCGTGGGCGATCACACCAATGACTTCGCCCGGCGTCTCGGCTTCAAGCAGGACGCCGATGTTTATGAACATGCGCCGTGAGTCGGGGACGAAGGCGTTGAAGGTCTTGTCGTTGACCAGAATGATGTCCGGTTCGGAATTGGAAATGCCCGCCACCTTGAAAATCGGCTTGGCGTAGTCCCGCAGCAGTGCTTCGGCCTCCGCGTCCCGGATCACCGGAAGATGCCGACCCTGAGCCTGGACGGGCGCTGCCGCCAGCGGCATCAGGAGGGCCGCGGCCGAAGCGAGGGCTACGGCCTTCTTGAACAGGCGGCTTGTCCTCGCGCCTCGTAGCGCGGGAACGGGCTCGAAAAGTAGCAAGTCGCTGATCTCCGATACGATTCAATTGCGGCGCATATGATGTGCCTGCTCCATTCACACACACGAATGTGTGGCGAAGGTATGGAGGCGGTGGGGACAGGTCAAGGAAACGGGCATGACAAAACGGTAAGGTTTCAGGGATGTACCCAGATGGGTGGGGTTCGCGGCCGCCCGCGCGCATTGCATCGGATCGAAAAATCCGCAATACGAAGATCCTGACCGAAATCCCCGACCGACAGGTTCTCATGACTTCCGACGCTTTCATGCCGTCCCGCCGCAGCGATGTCGCACCTTTCATAGCCATGGATGTGCTGTCCGAGGCTGCGAGCCTTGAAGCGCAGGGCCGGAGCATCGTTCACATGGAGGTCGGCCAGCCATCCGCACCCGCGCCGAAGGCGGCGTTGGAGGCGGCGGGAGCCGCGTTGAAACATGGCCGCCTTGGCTACACGGAAGCGCTCGGCATCAGACCGTTGCGCCAGGCGCTGGCCGGCCACTACAGGAGAACCTACGGCGTCGACGTACCGGAAAACCGGATCATGGTCACCACCGGATCCTCGGCCGGATTCAATCTCGCCTTTCTGGCCGCCTTCGACCCGGGCGACCGAATTGTCCTGACCGCGCCCGGCTATCCGGCCTATCGCAATATCCTGAAGGCACTTGGCCTCGTTCCCGTTGAAATCGAAGTCGGCGCAGAGACCCGGTGGAGCCTGACACCGGACCACCTGCGGCAAGCGCAGCGCGAAGGACCGGTCAAGGGCGTGCTCGTGGCAAGCCCCGCCAACCCGACCGGAACGATGATGACCGCCGAAGCGCTGGAAGCGCTCATTCTCTATTGTGAGGATGAAGGCATCTGGTTCATCTCCGACGAGATCTACCATGGCCTCAACTACGCGGGAGAGCAGAAGACGGCGCTGGAAACCTCGCAGAATGTCATCGTGATCAACAGCTTCTCGAAATACTACTGCATGACGGGCTGGCGCATCGGCTGGATGGTCTTGCCGGAAATGCTCGGGAGGCCGACGGAGCGTATCGCGCAGAGCCTCTATATTTCGCCGCCCGAGCTGTCCCAGATCGCGGCAACGGCTGCCCTTGGTTCCGTCCAGGAGCTGGAAGCCGTCAAGGCAGGTTATGCCGCCAACCGGACACTTCTGCTCCAGGGATTGCCGGAAATCGGGCTCGACAAGCTCCTTCCGGTGGATGGAGCCTTTTACATCTATGCCGACATCAGCCGTTTCAGCTCAGACAGCCTCGACTTTGCAAGGCGCATGCTTCACGAGGCCGGGGTTGCCGCGACACCGGGCGTCGATTTCGATCCGGCGCACGGTCATGAATTCCTGCGATTTTCCTTCGCAGGATCTCATGACGACATGAAAGAGGCGTTGGTGAGACTGTCGGCCTTTCTCTGATCGGAAGGCCGGGAACCGACGGATAGCGTTTCGCCAAGACGGAAAGACAAAAAAGGCGGTCGATCGACCGCCTTTTTTCATGAGAGTTTCAGGTGCTTTCAGAAGAAGGAGCGCCCGCGCTGCCACCAGCCGACACGCTTCGGCTTGTCCGGATCGTCGTCGTCCGAGGTCTCGCTCGTGACAACCGGTTCGGCGGGAGAGGACGGAACGGCCGGTTCTTCGTCGACCTGTTCGTCCGCAGCTTCGTTCACGACCGGCTGTTCGGATGTCGGCGTCTCGACCACGATGGTCTCTTCCACCGATACGGTCTCTTCGTCCGGCTGCGGCGTCTCGCCGGAGTCCGCAGACGCGGTTTCATCCTGCCCGGCTGCTTCCTCAACGGATGCGGCCACGGCGCCGTCAACGGCTTCGCTTTCCCCAGCTTCGGCCGACGGCGCTTCGCTGCCTTCAGCCGTCACCTCGTCAGCGGATGCGTCGTCGGTGGCAACCGGTGCGTCTTCCGTGGCTGCGTCGGCTTCAAAATCCGATTCGGTTTCAGCATCCAGCTGGTCTTCCGCACCTTCCGATCCGCGACGTCCGCGGCGTCCACCCCGGCGTCCGCGACGGCGCTTGCGGCGCGGTTCGTCGCCGTTTTCCTCGTCGGTCGAGCGGGCATCAAGGGGCTGTTCCTCATCGCCTTCGTCCGCATCGTCGGCATCGCCCGCCTCGAGAGGCTGACGGCTTTCATCACCGTCCAGCGGCCCTTCGGCTCCACCCCGGCGGCGCTTGCGGCGGCGTCTGCGGCGGCGGTCGCCGCCTTCCTCGTCCTGTGCCTGTTCCTCGATCTCCGGCTGTTCGGTCGTCTCGTCGATGAGATCGACCATATCGGGCTGGATGATCGGCGAGGGCAGGGGCGGGCGTTCCCGGTTGGCCTGCGCGCCGCGTTCCAGAACGTAGAGCTGGCCGTTGACCATGTCGTCGGCATGGACCTCGATTTCGATGCCGAAGCGGTTTTCAAGATCAACCAGGTTGGCGCGTTTCTGGTTGAGAATGTAGAGCGCCACCTGGGTGGTCGTCCGGATGATAAGATCGTGGGACGCTCCCTTCAGGAGGTTGTCCTCGATCGAACGCAGGACGTGCAGCGCAACGGATTCCACCGACCGGATCATGCCCGTGCCCTGGCAATGCGGGCAAGGCGTGGTGGAACTTTCCAGAACGCCGGTCCGGATGCGCTGGCGCGACATTTCCAGAAGGCCGAAATGGGATATCCGGCCGACCTGTATGCGGGCGCGGTCGTTCTTCAGGCAATCCTTCAGCTTGCGTTCGACGGCCCTGTTGTTCTTCGACTCCTCCATATCGATGAAGTCGATGACAATCAGGCCGGCAAGGTCGCGCAGGCGCAGCTGGCGCGTCACCTCTTCGGCTGCTTCCAGGTTTGTCTGCAGCGCCGTGTCTTCGATATTGTGCTCGCGCGTCGACTTGCCCGAGTTCACATCGATCGAGACCAGGGCTTCGGTCTGGTTGATGACGATATAGCCGCCTGACTTCAGCGTGACCTGGGGCGAGAACATCGCGTCGAGCTGCGGCTCGACACCGTAGCGAATGAACAGCGGCGACGGATCGCGGTAGGGCTGGACGTTCTTGGCATGGCTCGGCATGAGCATGCGCATGAAGTCCTTGGCCTCACGGTAGCCTTCGTCACCCGACACCAGAACTTCGTTGATGTCCTTGTTGTAGAGATCTCGGATCGACCGCTTGACCAGGCTGCCTTCCTCGTAGACGAGGCTCGGCGCGCTGGACTTCAGCGTCAGCTCGCGAACATTCTCCCACAGGCGCATCAGATACTCGAAATCGCGCTTGATTTCGGCCTTGGTCCGGCTCGCACCCGCGGTGCGCAGGATGACGCCCATGCCTTCCTGCACATCCAGTTCGGAAGCGATCTTCTTCAGGCGCTTGCGATCCGCCGGCTGGGTGATCTTGCGTGAAATGCCGCCGCCACGTGCCGTGTTCGGCATGAGGACGGAATAACGGCCGGCAAGCGACAGGTAGGTCGTCAGGGCCGCACCCTTGTTGCCGCGCTCTTCCTTGACCACCTGCACCAGAATGATCTGGCGGCGCTTGATGACTTCCTGGATCTTGTACTGCTTGCGAAGCGGAATCCGGCGCTCGGGCACTTCTTCCATGGCGTCTTCGGCGCCGACGGACTCAACGGCGTCCTCGTCGGCTTCCGCGTCGTCTTCTTCCTCGACCTTGCGACGGGAACGACCACGGCGGCCGCGTGCACGGACCGGGGCCTCTTCTTCGTCTTCCCGGTCTTCGGAAGCTTCCACTTCCGCCGCCTCGGCATCCTCGGCTGCGTCTGCCTCGGCAACGGCGTCTCCGTCTTCAGCAGCCTCGGAGGTGTCCGCGGCACCGTTTTCCGGTTCGTCCGCGTCTCCGTCTTCCGCTCCGGCTTCTACCTTTTCACTGGCGACGGTTTCAGTCGCTTCGTTCTTCGCCGCGCGAGACCGGCGACGGCGCTTCGGCTTTTCCTCGGCTTCGCCTTCGTCCCGCTGGCGGTCCGCAGCTTCGGCGGCCAGAAGCGCTTCCCGGTCGGCAACCGGGATCTGGTAGTAGTCGGGATGGATTTCGCTGAAGGCGAGGAAACCATGGCGATTGCCGCCATACTCGACGAAGGCCGCCTGCAGGGAGGGCTCGACCCGCGTTACTTTCGCTAAATAGATATTCCCGCGCAGCTGTTTCCGGTTAGCTGCCTCAAAGTCGAATTCTTCAACCCGATTGCCACGCACGACGACGACCCGGGTTTCTTCCGGGTGGCCCGCGTCTATCAGCATCTTGTTTGCCATTATTGAACGTCTCCACGGCAGCGCCCGGCGCGTGTCGAAAACGCGCTTCGCCCGAAAGGAGGAAGGCGGCCGTACTTGTTTTGCTAAGAGGGGGAAGGGCGTCTGCGCCCGGCGCGGTCGTATGATCAACGCAAGCGGCCGCTAATGCGGCGCCTTGCTGTATGTCGATCATCATGTGCATCGCGCGGGTCCTTCGGGGCAACGCAGGCCCTTGGAGTTAAGTCATTATACCTTGTGCCGGCATGCAGCTTGGCGTCGCCGCTACGTCTGCATGCGCTTTCGGAATAGGTTCTCTTCTGATGGTCCACAGCGGACCTCGCGGGGAAAACTGCCGAGAATCTCAGGCATGCTGCTGCGAGTCCGGGTGGTCTGAAGACGTTCCGATACGTGGTCCGCAGCAATCCAGGCACTTCAGTCAATTCGGCAGAACGGCCTCTGTCCTGTCGATAAAAGGCCCTGAATCACGATGACGTTGTGGATAGACACCCCTTTTCGCCACCTGGGAAGGTATCGGTCTCGAACCTAAATCCGTAAGGTACTTTTACGATCCGCTGAGCCGCAATGCAAGCAATGTGAACTGCGTAAGGCATTTTCCTCTTTCGGCATATCGCGTATGAAGGAGCCAGGGGACACTCAGCGCTGACAGTTTACGAAAGAAATAGCCGGGAACAGTGAATTGAAAATCGGTGCAATACCGCGAGTTTGCAGGTTTTTCCGCTCAGCCGTCCAGCCTCTTGGACGCGCGTGTCTCGTCATCCTGTTGGTCTCACAGGTTTTTTTGGGACAGGCCGGCGATGCCACGGCCGACGTTAAAAAGCCCGTTGTGACCGGGGCGCGCGTCGCGGGAGACGAAACCCGAACGCGATTCGTCCTGGACCTGGACACGCAGGTGACGCCAGACATCTCCGGGCTTGAAAATCCGTACCGCCTGATCATCGACATGCCGGAAGTCTCCTTCACGCTTCCGCAGGAAACCGGGGATGCCGGGCGCGGACTCGTTTCGGACTGGCGTTTCGGCATCTTCGCAGTCGGCAAGTCACGCATAGTAATGGACCTGACAGGTCCCGTCAGCGTCGACAAGACGTTCTTCCTGCCGGCCGTCGATGATCAGCCGGCCCGGTTCGTCATCGATCTCGTCAGCGCGGCACCGGATGAATTTGCCGAGTTCGTCAGGTCCTCAAGGATCGCGCGACCTGCCGGTGTCAAGAAGACGGCGGCAAAGAGCGACAAGCTGACCGCGCCCAAAAGCCGTCTCAAGCCACTGATCGTCCTGGATCCCGGTCACGGCGGGATCGACGACGGGGCAACCGGTGTTGCCGGAACGCTGGAAAAGGCGATCGTCCTGGATTTCGCCAGACTGCTGAAGGAAAAGCTCGACGAAAGCGGGCTCTACGACGTCCGGCTCACCAGGGATGACGACACCTTTGTTCCACTCGGGCGCAGGGTCGAGATCGGTCACGAGCTGGCCGCGGATCTGTTCATATCCATTCACGCCGATTCTGTGCGGCGCGGTCAGAAAATCGCACGCGGTTCGACCGTCTACACGCTTTCGGACAAGGCGTCCGACCAGCTTGCAGAGGATATCGCGGAATCGGAAAACATGTCCGATGTTATTGCCGGCGTCGATCTTGACGACGAGCCGATGGAAGTCACGGACATTCTCCTGGACCTTGCACGCAGGGAGACGCGATCCTTCTCCGCCTATTTTGCCAAGACTCTGGTGAACGAGCTGAAGAGTTCCGTCCGCCTGATCAACAATCCGCACAGATCGGCGGGTTTCAGGGTCTTGAAGGCTCCGGATGTTCCCTCGGTGCTCCTCGAGCTCGGTTATCTCTCCAACAAGTTCGACGAGAAACTGCTGGTGTCCGATGAGTGGCGCGAACGAATGGCAGGCGCCGTGACGGAGGCAGTGCACGGGTTTTTCCGTCCGCGACTGGCCCGCCAGCAGGAAGCGGCTTCGCAGTAAAATCCTTTGATTGCCGGTCGAAAATGTCGGTCCGGACTGGTATTTGCCTCAGCATCGCCATATTGCTGCACGAGGAAGGCTGAAACGAGGTATAAATTCCGGCTCGCTGATGCTGGAGAGAGCCTTCCATGATAAAAGGCTGGAAGCGCCTGTGGACGGGGAAAGACGAGCCCGCGGTATGAAATTTTTGGTGAAGTTTTTTGGCTATCTTTTCGGGATAGGGACTGTTTTCGGTCTGCTTGTCGCTGCGGCTGTGTGGATCTACCTGCAGCACCTCAACGACGGCTTGCCCGACTATTCCGCGCTGAAGAATTACGAACCGCCAGTCATGACCCGTGTCCATGCAGCCGACGGCCAGCTGATGGCCGAATACGCGACTCAGCGGCGCATGTTCCTTCCGATCCAGGCCATACCGGAACGCGTGCAGCACGCTTTCGTGGCGGCAGAAGACAAGAATTTCTACACCCATATCGGCATCGATCCGGAGGGTATTGCTCGCGCAGCGGTCCGTTTCGTCCAGAACTACGGCTCCGGCAGGCGTCCCGAAGGGGCTTCCACGATCACCCAGCAGGTCGCAAAGAATTTCTTGCTGTCGGATCTGGTGAGCGAGGAACGCAACCGCCGGTCGGCCGCCTATGAGCGCAAGCCCAAGGAAATGATCCTGGCTCTGCGCATCGAGCAGGCCTACACCAAGGACGAGATCCTCGAGCTTTATCTCAACGAGATCTATTTCGGCTTCGGCGCCTACGGCGTCGCGGCCGCATCGCTCATCTATTTCGACAAGTCGGTGCACGAACTCACCCTGGAAGAGATGGCCTATCTGGCCGCGCTCCCCAAAGGCCCGAACAACTACCATCCCTACAAGAAGACCGAAGCGGCGATCGCGCGCCGCAACTATGTGATCGACCGCATGGTCGAGGACGGCTATGTCTCCCGCGAAGAAGGCGAGGAGGCAAAGGCGAAGCCGCTGACCGTCAAGCCGCGCGAATTCGGGTCCCGGCTGTTTGCGGCAGAGTATTTCACCGAGGAAGTCCGCCGCGAGGTCGCCGAAATCTTCGGTGACAAACGCCTCTACGAAGGCGGCCTGTCCGTCCGCTCGACGCTGGACCCTGAACTTCAGAAGATGGCCCGGAAGTCCCTCATGGACGGCCTGATCAGTTTCGATCATGAGCGCGGTAGCTGGCGCGGTCCGGTGGATCACATTACCGTCGGAGCGGACTGGGGCTTGGACCTGTCGAAAATCGAAGCTTTGAGCGACCTTCCCGAATGGCAGCTGGCCGTCGTTCTGGACAGCGGCGGCAGCGAGGCGCGCGTCGGCATTCAGCCCGGATACGAGGTTAGCGGGCAACTGTCCAAGGAACGCCAGACCGGCCCGTTGTTCCTCGACACCATGAAATGGGCGAGGGTGAGCGGACGTGAACCCAAGGCCGTATCCGACGTGCTCGCGCCGGGCGATGTCGTCTATGTCGAGGAAAGCAAGGTTGCGCCTGGAACCTTCGAATTGCGCCAGATCCCGAAGGTCTCCGGCGCGATCGTCGCCATGGATCCCTATACGGGCCGTGTGCTCGCCCTGGTCGGCGGCTTCAGCTTTGCGCAGAGTGAATTCAACCGTGCCACGCAGGCCTACCGCCAGCCGGGATCGTCCTTCAAGCCGTTCCTGTATGCGGCGGCCCTCGACAATGGCTATACACCGTCCTCTGTAATCATGGATGCGCCCCTGGAAATCAGCCAGGGCCCGGGACTTGGAACCTGGCGGCCGCAGAACTACGGCGGCAAGTTCTACGGTCCCTCGACCCTGCGCACGGGGATCGAACTTTCCCGAAATGTCATGACGGTCCGCCTGGCGCAGGACATGGGCATGCCGCTGGTGGCCGAGTATGCCAAGCGTTTCGGCATCTATGACAACATGCTGCCCGTCCTTTCCATGTCGCTCGGAGCCGGGGAGACGACGGTTCTGCGGCTCACCACCGCCTACGCCACCATTGCCAATGGCGGCAGGAAGGTGCGCCCGACGCTGATCGACCGCATCCAGGATCGCTACGGACGCACCATCTACAAGCATGACAGCCGGATCTGCGACGGCTGCACGCAGGACACCTGGGACGGGCAGGGCGAACCGGAGCTGATCGACGACCGGATACAGGTGCTCGATCCGATGACCGCCTACCAGATCACGTCGATGATGGAAGGTGTCGTCCAGCGCGGTACGGCAACCTCCGTCAGGGCGGTCGGCCGTCCGGTCGCCGGCAAGACCGGCACGACCAACGACGAAAAGGACGCCTGGTTCATGGGCTTCACGCCGGATCTGGCCGTCGGCGTCTTCGTCGGCTACGACAATCCGAAGCCGATGGGACGGGGCGCCACGGGCGGCCACGTCGCCGCGCCGATCTTCACTGACTTCATGAAGAAGGCGCTTGCCGACAAGCCTCCGGTCGAATTCCGGGTTCCGCGTGGCCTGCAGCTCATTCCGATCAACCGCCGCACCGGCATGCGCACGGCAGCCGGAGCGCCGGGGTCCATTCTCGAGGCCTTCAAGCCGGGAATGGCGCCGCCTGACAGCTATTCCGTCATCGGTTTCGACGAAACGATGGGCATGCCGCACGACGTTTCCCCGGAAGCGGCCGGCGCCGTTCTGAACGGAACCGGCGGTCTCTACTGAGGTGTTCCGCGGGATACGCGGCAATTGCGCTTACGCGGTTTACAGCCGCGGACTGCCCGGCTAAATTCCCGCTCCAATTCACGGCCCGGCTTCCATGGCGAAGCCGGGCCGCTTCATCAGCAACGGCCGCGGTCCCGAACCGTCTTTCCTGTCTCCGAATCGCGGATCCGTTCAACGCAAGCGAGGTATCCGATGCGCGCCGAAATGGAAGCGATCGTCGACGAAATCAAGCAGGCCATAAGCCTGCTGAGGAGGCATCTTTGACTGGGATCAGGCTCTTGTCCGTCTGGACGAACTGAACGCTCTTTCCGAAGATCCGGAACTGTGGAATGACCCGACAAAAGCCCAGAAGCTGATGCGCGAGCGCCAGCAGCTCGATGACGGCATCAGCGGCATCAGAGAGCTGGAACGGGACCTCTCGGACAATATCGAGCTGATCGAACTCGGTGAAATGGAGGACGACAAGTCCGTCATTTCCGAGGCCGAGGAAGCTCTGCGGGGTCTCAGGGGAAAGGTTACTCAACTGCAGCTCAATTCGCTGCTCTCGGGCGAAGCCGATGGCAACGACACATATCTCCAGATCAATTCCGGCGCTGGTGGTACCGAAAGCCAGGACTGGGCGTCGATGCTGCTGCGCATGTATCGCCGCTGGGCCGAAAAGCACGGCTTCAAGGTCGAGGTTCTGGAATATCACGACGGCGAAGAAGCCGGCATCAAGTCTGCCACGCTGCTGATCAAGGGCGAAAATGCCTATGGCTGGCTGAAGACGGAATCCGGCGTGCACCGGCTTGTGCGGATATCGCCCTATGACAGCAACGCCCGTCGCCACACGAGCTTCTCCAGTGCCTGGGTCTATCCGGTCGTCGATGATTCGATCGAGATCGACATCAACGAAAGCGACTGCCGTATCGATACCTACCGTGCTTCCGGCGCAGGTGGCCAGCACGTCAACACGACCGATTCTGCGGTACGTATCACCCACCAGCCGACAGGGATCGTGGTGCAGTGCCAGTCCGAACGCTCGCAGCACAAGAACCGGGCCACTGCATGGGGCATGCTTAAGGCACGGCTTTACGAAGCCGAACTGCAGAAGCGCGAGGAAGCAGCCAGCGCGGAAGCCGCCTCCAAGACCGACATCGGCTGGGGGCATCAGATCCGGTCCTACGTGCTGCAGCCCTATCAGTTGGTGAAAGATCTTAGGACGGGCGTGGAGAGCACGTCTCCGAGCGACGTCCTGGACGGGGATCTTGACCAGTTCATGGAAGCCGCTTTGGCCCAGAGGGTCTTCGGCGGCGATGAAGTCGAAGTCCAGGACATCGACTGACCGTGCATCAAAGCTTGAAATGAGACGGGGCCTTCAGGCCCCGTTTTCACAGGGAAAGAGCGGCCAGCTTGTCGCCGGCTGAGAGGAACGGCAGTGGATTGGTCGGCTTGTCGTCCTGCCGGATTTCGTAGTGAAGATGTGCACCGGTCGAACGGCCGGTCGAGCCGACGTTGCCAACAAGATCGCCCGCCAGCACGTGATCGCCTTCGGCGACCTGGATACGGCTCAAATGCGCGTAGCGGGTGGTAAACCCGTTGGCATGGCGAAGCTCGACCATATTGCCGTAGCCACCGTTGCGGCCGGCGCTGATGACGGTGCCGGGGGCTGTCGCAAACACCCGTGCACCGTAAGGCGCCTTGAAGTCCGTGCCCGTGTGCATGGCAAGCCGACCCAGGAAGGGATCCACGCGCGGTCCGTAACTCGAGGAAACCGCCGAGTTGCGCAGCGGGCGTTTAAGGGGGAGGCGGAGCGCCGTGAACTTGACACGGTGCAGTGCGTCCAGCGCCTTGTTGGCCCTGTCCAGCCGGGCGTGAAAATTGTCATCGGTAATCGGCAGGAACGGGCCGCCGATCGACGTATTCTTACGCAGAGCCGCATTGAGATCCGGGGTAATCTTGCGCGTGATGCCGAGGATGTCGTCGATACGGGTTTCCGTCGCGATGGTAATGGCGTCGACGGCGACCGTGCTTTCTTCGTCCATTTCGAGAATGTCAGCTTTTACTGCGTCGAGGGCAGTCTGCTTTTCAAAGTTTTTTTTTACGTCGGCCGCGATTTCGGGGGCGGCGGAGACCGGTTGCTGAAGAATGGTCAGCGGGTCGAAGGTCGAACTGGACCCATCCCTGAGACCGAGAGCCTTGACCGGTTCGTCGATCAGCTCGGTCTCGCCCCCGATTGCAGATTTGTCCTGTTCCTGGACGGCAGCCACGTTCTCCTCATCGAGCGAGGGTTTCTGCTGGGGAACCGGCTTGTCATTGTTCAGATAGATGCCGCCGCTTTCGGCACGGGCGACAAGGTCCGCCACGATGGCGTGGCGCTCGTTGAGGTCCTGCTGCCGGCGCAGCACGTCCATTACCTTGATTTCCACACTTTCGCGATCGACCATCTGCCGGCTGGTGAGTGTTTCGATTTCTGCCCGCAGCCGATCGATGTGATCCTGGTACTCCAGCACCAGTTCCGACTGGCCGGTCGTGTCTTCCATCCTCAGGTCGTTGCGCAGAAACGCGTAGCCGACCAAGCCAGAGACAGCCAGGGTTGCGGCAACGCACACGAGCGCGCCGCAGATCAGATGCGCCGGACGCACGTTGTACATGGTCGAACTCGCACCTTTTTTCGGGCTCGGGTGATGTCGTGCCGTCCGGGGTGCTTGTTGGGTCCGTGTCGTTTCTTGGTGCTGTCGCATGGTCACTCAGTCACTGCCTGCATTCTGCAAAAGAACTGAGTCCGATTAGAATTTGGTAAGGTTAATAAATCGTCTGCATGGTCGTGGAAATTACCCCACCAGAGAGGCCAACGGCTTGTAAAATCCAGGCGTTAGCCCGGCTTCCGAGCGCGCACGGTCGTTGAAGGGCGGTTTCAATGCTCCCTTGAAATGCTGGCGGACATAGGAGTGAAAGGCCGGCTCCGGTCTGATTCCCTGGCGGTCGCATAGAAACCGGAACCACTTCGCTCCGAAGGCAACGTGATTCTTTTCGTCCCTATAAATGACGTCCAGGCATTTTGCTGTTTCCTCATCGCCGGCAGCGCGGGCCTTTTCGATCATTGGGGGCGTGATGTCGAGGCCGCGGGCTTCCAGCACCAGTGGAATGATTGCAAGCCTGGCCGCGAGGTCGTGACCGGTGTCCTGGGCGGCCTGCCAGAGCCCGTCATGGGCAGGCATGTCGCCATAGGCCGCATCCAGTTTTGCCAACCGGTCCTGGAGCATGGAAAAATGTTTCGCTTCCTCGAGTCCGACACGAACCCAGTCGTCGTAATAGGACCGGGGCAGGCGCACATGAGCGAACCTGCCGACAAGGTCCCATGTCAGGTCGACGGCATTCAATTCGATGTGGGCCAGCGAATGGATCAGGGCCAGCCGTCCGGACGTTCCGGTGAGACTGCGTTTGGGCATGTCTCTCGGGGCCAGCAGCACCGGCCGCTCCGGCCGTCCTGGCCGGTCCGGCATGAGGCCGTCCTTCGATGGAGACCCCAATGCCAGGTCCCGCTGGAACCATACCCTGGCGACCGCATAGGCCAGCCGGACCTTTTCCGAGGTATCTTTCGCAGCAACGATGGCGCGGGCTCCACCGACGAGCGTGGAGGGTAACTGGGGGGACACGTCTGGCGTCTTTCGTAGTACTGATGTTCGGACAGGTGCCGCGTCTGCGGAAGCCCGCAGGCGGCCTTAAAGGGCCCTGGCGGCTTCCAGGACGGCTTCCGCGTGACCCGGTACTTTCACGTTGCGCCAGATCTGGGCGATTTTGCCGGTCGAGTCCACAAGAAATGTAGACCGCTCCACGCCCATGTATTTCTTGCCGTAAAGGCTTTTTTCCACCCAAACGCCATAGGCCTGCGCGGCCTCTTTGCCAGTGTCCGCCGCAAGACGGATGGACAGATTGTGTTTGGCGATAAAACTGTCGTGCTTCTTTGCCGTGTCCGGAGAAAGTCCGACAACCGTAATGCCGAGGCGTTCAAACTCTTCGATCAATCCGGAAAAGGCAATGGCTTCAGTGGTGCAGCCCGGCGTGTTGTCCTTGGGATAAAAATACACCACCACGGGTTTTCCCTTTAGAGCGTCCAGAGAAATTCTCCCGCCTCCATCGCTTTCCAGATCGAAACCCGGTGCCGCATCGCCAATGGCCAATTCACCCATCGTGCCTTCCTTCTGTCACAGTTCACACGTTAATGCCGTAAGCCGCCGCAGCGCAGACGGCCAAGGTCGCTTTTCCCGCTGCTTTCGCGCTATCATAATCTGCCCGGCGACTCGTTCAATGCTGTGCAGAAGGACCCGGGCGCCCCGGCGCGCCATACGAAAACGCCTGGGCTTGCCCCAAGGCGACAACACGGACTGAATTTTTTGGACCAAACCGGCGGATCAACGGGCCCGGCACCGACCAAACCGTATAGAGCCAGACGCAAACGCCTGCGTTATGCTTTTTTTGCGGTACTCGTGTGCGCCGTGGCCGCAGTCGCCGTGCTGTTCTCCCAGGGGCCCGTACACGTTCCGCTGCTGGGCACATTGCTTGCGATGCAGGGAACGCGGGGTCCGGTCAGCCTTTCCGTGGACCGTGCGCTGGTCGATGTCACGGCTCCCAATGGTGTGGAAATCATTCTTGAAGGTGCCCGGGCCGACATTTCCGGACCATCTCCTGTCAGCCTCAATCTGCCGAGACTCACCGCGCCGCTCAATGTCGACGCCCTGCTGTCCGGAAGGATACATTTTTCCGCGCTCCTGCTGGAAGAACCGCACCTGAAGGTCACGCTGGCGGGCGGTCCTGCGGAAGTGCCCGAAATCGGGCCTCTGATGGAAGCCGTCGACAGGATCAGCGACGTCGTGGATGACCAGTTCGCCCGGCGTGGCCTGGAATTCGTCCGGATCCGCCAGGCCAACATTGAGCTTGCCGGAGCCATGCCCCGCCAGATCAACGGGATCGATGCGGAAATCTACCGCAATGCAAACAGGCAGATACGGGCCTTCGCAAAGGTGTCGGGGAACATCTCAAACTGGCGTATGGAACTTGCCCGCAGCGCTCCGGAAGGGGCTGCCGAGAAAAACATCGGCCTCGTCGTCAACGGCATCACGCTGGCGGAACTCCTGGGGCCGAACGTGCCCGTCGAACCGGGTAAGGGCCTTCGGCTACCCGCTTCCGCCAAGATCGAAACCACGCTCACGGGTGAGGGAAAATTCGTCTCTTCCAACGCGGTTGCCCGGGTCCGCAACGGCTGGTTCCAGCTCGGCAAGACACTGGTGGCCTTCGATGATGCGGCACTGTCCCTGCTGTTCACGGCCGACAGCAAAACGGTCGAAATCACCACATCCCATATCATCCGCGGCAACACGCGTATTCTCTTCACCGGATCGGTCTCGCCGGACCCGGACGGATCGGCGGACTGGCAGATCAGGCTCGATTCAAAATACCCGCAATTCGGTTCGTCGGATGTGGCCGAAGACACCCAGATGCTGGATGGAATTCAGCTCAGGGCCCGTTTCGACCCGACGGAAAGGCTGCTGTCCTTCGATCGCATCACGGCCCGCTCCGGCAAGGCCGTCCTGAACGGCGCCGGAACGCTGCAGATATCGCCCAACGGACCCTATCTCGCGCTTGCGCTCGATGGCGAGCAAATCCCGATTGCCCTGGCCAAGCAGGTCTGGCCGATCACGCTCATCCCGCCGGCGCGCCGCTGGGTGAACGAACGGATCAAGGCCGGGACGATCGAGCACGCGTCCTTTACCGGGGCCATTCGTCCGCCCGGGTTCGATCATCGCGACCCGGATCCGGGCTGGTCCGGAAACGACATGCGGATCGACATGACCTTTAGGGACGGCGCGGTGACGCCGGTCGGCAACGTGCCTGAAATCAGCGGTATCGACGGGACGTTGACTATCAAGGACGAAACGCTCACCGTCTCGGCGGCGAACGGGCGGACAACCGCACCCGGCGGGGGGGGCGTGCAGTTGCCCAGCGGAACCTTCAAGATATTCAATCTTCCGCTCAGGGACGGAAAATCCGCGCGGATCACGACCCGGCTCGAAGGCAAGGCGAGGGATCTCGGCGCCCTGGTCAACAGCGCGCCTTTCAAGGTTCTGGACCGGGCACATCTGAAGAATGACGGTGTCAGCGGCAGCGGAACCCTTGACATCGACGCGACATTCCCGATGGCCAAGCAAATCGATCTGGCCGATGTTGTCTGGACTGCGACGGGCAAGCTGCACGATTTCACCGACACCAACCCGGTCATGGGCCACACTGTGGCAAATGCGGACCTGACGCTCGACGCGGATCGTACCCAGGTCGCGATCACCGGCCGGGGCGTCCTGGATGGCCTGAAGGCGGACATCGATCTGATCCTGCCGCTCGGAGATTCGGGCATCGAGGGCCGCCAGGACGTCGTGGTTTCCGTGACCGCGGACCAGTTGAAGGAGAAAGGGATCGATCTGACCGCCTTTCTGTCGGGCGGGATGACCTTGAGCGTTGCCAAGGTAAGCGACGGCCAGGAATTTGCCATCGACCTTGAGAGAACCGATGTGCATCTCGACGCGCTCGGCTGGCTCAAGGCCAAGGGCGTCCCGGCCACCGCGTCCTTCAAGCTGGTCGAAACCGACGAAGAGCGCCAGGTGCGGAACTTCAGGCTTCAGTCCGAAGGCGCCGACGTGCGCGGGACCATGAACCTTTCCCTGGAAGGCGACCTGATCAGTGCCTCCTTCGATACCTTCAAGCTTCGCCCGGGCGACGACGCGGAGGTCGATATCCAGCGGGGGACGGACGGCCGTTACGACATCATCTTTGCCGGGGCCGCGTTTGACGGCAGGGGCCTCATCCGCAGCATCCTCAGCCCCGGCGGCAGCAAGGGCAAGGGCGACTTCTCCAATGGCTCCCGGATCGCGGCAACGATCGACAAGGTGACCGGATTCAACGCGCAGACACTCGAAAAGTTTACCGGCAAGATCGAGACAGGCGCCAAGGGCCTTGCTTCCACGGACCTGCGCGGGCTCGTCAATGGAAGATCCAATTTCGAATTCACCGTTGCCGATCAGGGCGGATCGCAGCTGGCTAGCGGTCGATTCGCAAACACGGGTGCGACACTCCGGTTTCTCGATCTTTATCAGCGCATGCGCGGCGGCAAGGGCACGCTCAGCGTCGCAATGGCGGACGAAGACAGCTGGGTGGGTGAATTCAACGTGCGCGGCCTGCGCATCACCGAAGATCCCGCGATTCAGCGCATTCGGGAACAGAATCGTTCAAACCTCGATGCGAAGGGAGCCACGACACTGGTGTCGCAGCCGGAAGCGAATGGTTCGGCCAGCTTCGATACGCTCGATGTCAATTTCACGCGGGAAGGGGAAATCATGACCATTTCCCGCGGGGCTCTGCAGGGAAAGGCCCTGGGTGGCACGGTGAGCGGAACGGTCGATCTTGCCCGTCAATCGCTGAACCTGACGGGGACCTTCGTGCCGATCTATGCGCTCAACAATTTTTTCGCCAAGATCCCGTTGCTCGGCTTCGCGCTCGGTGGGAATTCCGGCGAGGGTCTCATCGGGGTCACCTACCGGGTCTCCGGCCCGGTGAGCGACCCGGTTCTGTCGGTCAATCCGATCTCCGCCATTGCACCGGGCATCTTCCGGAAAATGTTCGAGTTTCAGCCGAAATAAAAAGAGCCGGGCAAAAGCCCGGCTCCGTGAATGGTATCTGCCGCGTGTGGTCAAACCGGCTTCAGGAGAACGTGTTTCTTCTTGCCGAGCGACAGCTTGATGATGCCGTCTTCGGTGACGTCGTTCAGGGAAAGCACCCGCTTGTCGTCGGCTTCGCCCTTGTCGTTGACCTTTACGGCGCCGCCCTTGATGTTGCGGCGCACGTCACCGTTCGAGCCGCAGAGCCCGGCGGTCACGAAGGCGGAGAGAACGCCTAGACCGGCTGCCAGTTCTGCCCTGGGTACTTCAACAGTTGGCAGGCCTTCGGCGGACTGGCCTTCCTCGAAGGCCTTGCGGGCGGTTTCCGCAGCGGCTTCGGCGTTGTCGCGGCCGTGGATCAGTGCGGTCGCCTCCGTTGCCAGGATCTTCTTGGCCTCGTTCACTTCCGAGCCTTCCAACGCGGCGAGGCGGGCGATTTCATCCATCGGCAGCACGGTGAAGAGCTTCAGGAACCGTTCGACGTCCGCGTCCTCGGTGTTGCGCCAGTACTGCCAGTAGTCATAGGAGGAAAGTTGTTCCTCGTTCAGCCAGACGGCGCCGGCGGCGGTCTTGCCCATCTTGGCGCCGGAGGAGGTCGTCAGGAGCGGCGAGGTGAGGGCGAAAGCTTCCGTGTTGGTGAGGCGGCGGACCAGATCCGTGCCGGAAAGGATGTTGCCCCACTGATCGGAACCGCCCATCTGCAGCCGGCAGCCGGTGCGCCGGTAAAGCTCCAGGTAGTCGTAGCCCTGAAGGAGCATGTAGTTGAATTCCAGGAAGGACAGATGCTGCTCGCGTTCCAGGCGAAGGCGAACGGAATCGCGCTGGATCATCTGGTTGACCGAGAAGTGCCTTCCGATATCGCGCAGGAAGTCGACGTAGTTGAGTTTCAGCAGCCAGTCGGCATTGTCCAGCATGATGGCGTCGGTCGGGCCGTCGCCGAAAGTCAGCAGCTTTTCGAAGACTTTCCTGATGCCGGCCTTGTTTTCCTCGATCGTCTCCTCGGTCAGCATCTTGCGGGACTCGTCCTTGCCGGAGGGATCACCCACCCGCGTGGTGCCGCCGCCCATGAGCGCAATCGGCCGGTGTCCGGTCTGCTGGAACCAGTGCAGCATCATGATCGGCACGAGGGAGCCGGCATGAAGGCTCGGCGCGGTGCAGTCGAATCCGATATAGGCGGTTACGGTTTCCTTGGCGCAAAGCTCGTCCAGCCCTTTCGGGTCGGAAATCTGGTGAATGAATCCGCGTTCCGAAAGAACGCCAAGAAAGTCCGATTTGAACTCGCTCATGCCTGCCTGTCCGTCCTACGTCTGTTTGATGCCCTCGGGCAAAACTTCGGACGTGCTCTAGCGCGTGCAGCCTGACTTGTAAATTGCGGCCGCCGGGAAATCAGGCGGGATGGATGCTTTTAGCCGTCCGGCCGGTCAATTCGGAGCGGGGCCGCCGCGCACCTTGACGCAGACATACTTCAACTCCCCTTCCTCCCAGGCGAGGCGCATGGCGTCTGTCAGGGTTCTGGGCACCGCGCCTTCGAGAGCGGACTGGCAGGCCGCTTCGCTTTCAAAGGTTCCTTCTTCCGTCACCGCCCAGACATTCGGCCCTGACAGAAGCTGGATTGAAACCGCCATGATTGCCCACATGTCCAACTTTCCTTTCGAATTGGCCAGCAAGGAACCGTTTTCAGCTGGCAGGCCTAAAGTGACGCCTCGTGATGGTGGTCACAGCTCCCGAGAGAGGCCGAGCGTAGTGTGAATTCATCAACCCGCAGAGCATCACACAGGTACACAGGGAGAGGAATTACCATGTTTCGCAAGTTTGCCATTGCCGCTGTCACCGTAGCAACCATGGCCACGGCTGCCGTCACCATCACGCCGAACGAAGCCCATGCCAAGAACCGCGCAGGCGCCATTGCCGCCGGTGCCATCATCGGTCTCGCTGCCGGCGCCATCATCGCCTCGCAGGCCCAGCCGCGCTACTACCAGCCCGTCCGTTGCCGCAACGAGCCGGTCCGCCGATGGAACCCCTACTATCGCCAGTATGTCGTCGTCGGCTATCGCCAGGTTTGCTATTGAGCCAGGCGCAGGCGTGCTGAGGTGCCTCGGCATAAATTACGAATGGCCTCCTCCGGGAGGCTTTTTCGTGTTGAGGTTCCGGGCAGCGTGCCTCACTAATAAGCCGCATCGAATCCCATTTCCGGTGCCACATGTCTTCTGCGTCCCAATCCGCCTCAAGGTCTCATGGTCTCAACTGCGGTTCGATGGAGCCGGGGCCGAAAAACACCATCGCGGATGTTGCGGGCGTCACCGTCGGTCATGTGACCCTCGATAAAGGCGACCTCAGGACCGGATTCACCGCCTTGCTGCCGCACCAGGGCAATCTTTTTCGGGAAAAGCTGCCCGCCGCCGTCGAGGTGATCAACGGGTTCGGCAAGAGCGCGGGACTGATCCAGGTCGACGAACTCGGGACGCTCGAAACGCCAATCCTTCTGACCAACACCTTCGGCGTCGGCACGGGCGTCAATGCGCTGATCAAACGCGCGATTGCGGACAATCCGGAAATCGGCCGGTCGACGGGAACCGTCAATCCGGTGGTGATGGAATGCAATGACGGCTTTCTGAGCGATATCCAGGCGATGGCCCTGAGCGAGGCCGATGCGTTTGCCGCGCTTGAGGCGGCGGCTCCCGACTTCGCTCAAGGCAGTGTCGGTGCGGGAACTGGAATGAGCGCTTTCGGGTTCAAAGGCGGCATCGGCTCGGCCTCGCGTAGTTTTGCGCTGGATGGCCGCATTTTCACCCTCGGCGCGCTGGTGCTGGCGAATTTCGGCAAGCCGGGGGACCTTGTGCTTCCCGACGGCCGCAGGCCGCATCCGAAGGACCGGAAACAGGCCGAAGAGCGGGGATCGGTCATCATCGTTCTGGCGGCCGATGTGCCGCTGGAAAGCCGGCAGCTCAAGCGCGTTGCCCGGCGGGCAGGTGCGGGCCTGGCGCGACTTGGGGCCTACTACGGCAACGGCAGCGGCGACATCGCGCTTGCCTTCTCGACCGCGCACAGAATACCGCATCATGCCGAAAGCGATTTCATCGTGCGCGATATTCTTCACGAAGATAAGATCGATCACTTGTTCCAGGCTGCGGCCGAAACCACCCAGGAAGCGGTTTTGAACGCGATGATCGCATCGCCTGCCATGCGTGGAAGGGGCAGGAGCAAACGGCCGTCTCTGGCGGACTGGCTTGCGCACCCGCAATTTCGCTGACGAATTCCAGACAACAAAAAACCCCGGCTTGCGCCGGGGTTTTCCGTTTCGCCAGGAGCAAAGCTCTTAGACGGAGTAGTACATGTCAAATTCGACCGGATGCGGGGTCATGTCGTAACGCTCGACTTCTTCCATCTTCAGTTCGATGTAAGCGTCGATCTGGTCGTCGTCGAACACGCCGCCGGCCTTCAGGAATTCGCGGTCGGCATCGACAGCTTCCAGGGCTTCACGCAGGGAGCCGCAGACGGTCGGGATCTCTGCGAGTTCTTCCGGCGGAAGATCGTAGAGGTTCTTGTCCATTGCGTCGCCCGGATGGATCTTGTTCTTGATGCCGTCGAGGCCGGCCATCAGGAGAGCCGAGAAGCACAGGTACGGGTTCGCGGTCGGATCCGGGAAACGGACTTCAACGCGCTTGGCCTTCGGCGACGCGGTGAACGGAATGCGGCAGGACGCAGACCGGTTGCGCGAGGAGTAGGCCAGCAGAACCGGAGCTTCATAGCCCGGGACCAGACGCTTGTAGGAGTTGGTCGACGGGTTGGTGAAGGCGTTGAGCGCTTTTGCGTGCTTCAGGATGCCGCCGATGAAGTACAGGCAGGTCTCGGAGAGATCGGCATACTGGTTGCCGGCAAAGGTCGGCTCACCGTTGTTCCAGATGGACAGGTGGCAGTGCATGCCGGTGCCGTTGTCGCCGAAAACCGGCTTCGGCATGAAGGTCGAGGTCTTGCCGTAGGCATGAGCGACCTGGTGCACGACATACTTGTAGACCTGCATGTTGTCTGCACAACGTGTCAGGTTGTCGAATTTCATGCCGAGTTCGTGCTGAGCAGCCGCCACTTCGTGGTGGTGCTTCTCGGTCGGAACGCCCATTTCGCCCATGACGGACAGCATTTCGGAACGGATGTC
>JBNKGB010000058.1:0-28310 GCA_050289605.1 Roseibium sp.
GGACGTCAGCCAGTTCTATGAAAAATCCCGCCACGGCACCGCAAGGCCGGTTCTCGAACTGCGCGGTGTACGCACGTTCACCTTTCCCGACGCCAGCGTCGACCTTGAATTGCATGCCGGTGAAATCCTCGGCGTGGCGGGGCTGGTCGGGGCCGGGCGAACGGAACTTGCCCGGGCCGTTTTCGGCGTCGATCCGCCGGTCGCCGGATCGATCCGCCTCGACGGCAGCGACCTGAAAGCGCATTCGGTTCCGGAGGCGATCGCGGCGGGCTTGTCGCTGGTTCCGGAAAACAGGAAAGAGCAGGGTCTTTTCCTGGACTTCTCCATCTATGCGAACATTGCCCTGCCCTGCCTGAAGGACCTGTCCCGCTTCGGTATCGTCGACCGCGAACGCGAGGCTGCTCTCGCGGAAGCCTCAAAGGACCGCCTGGCCATCAAGACCAGCTCCGTTGCGCGGGCGGCCGCCGAGCTTTCCGGCGGAAACCAGCAGAAAGTGGTTCTGGCCAAATGGCTCGCCACCAAGCCGAAGGTTCTCATTTTCGACGAACCGACCAGGGGCATCGATGTCGGGGCAAAGGCGGAGGTCTACCACCTCATGCAGATGCTGGCGGACGAGGGCGTGGGCATCCTGATGATTTCAAGCGACATGGAGGAAGTCATCGGCGTGTCGGACCGGGTGGCGGTCATGCGCCGGGGTCATGTTTCCGGAATTCTGGGTCCGGACGAACTGACAGAGGAAAACATTCTCCGGCTGGCGGTCGGATAGAAGACTTGGGGAGTGGGAATGCAAAAGAAGGATATCGGGCTGGCGGTGCTCGTTCTGGTGGTCGGGGCGGTCGTCGCCCTGATAAATCCGCGGTTCTTGTCGCCGATCAATCTGGCCAATACGGCAAATCTCATCGGCCTGTTCGGCCTGTTTTCCCTTGCCGAGGCCTTCGTGATCGTGACGGCCGGCATCGAACTGTCGGTCGGATCGGTGATTGCGCTGCTGGGCGTCATCTTCGTCGACCTGATCGTGCAGCAGGACGTGCCCTGGCCGCTTGCCTGCGTCATCGTGCTCGTGCTCGGGGCCTGTTTCGGGCTCATCCACGGCTGGCTGATCACGCGGCTGAAGCTTCAGCCCTTCATCGTGACCCTGTGCGGCCTGCTGATCTATCGCGGGGTCGCGCGTTTCTACACCAAGGACGGCACGGCCGGGTTTTCCTTCGGGGACGAATTCCCGATCCTGGAATGGCTGGTTTCGGGGCGGACCGGCGGCGTCCCCCACTCGATAGTCGCCTTTACCGTCATTGCGATTGTGGCCTGGTTCGTACTTCACCGGACCGTCTTCGGCCGGCATCTCTTCGCGGTCGGCAAGAACGAGGAAGCAGCCCGTTACACCGGCATCAACACCCGGCGGGTGATCGTTCTGGCCTATGTCATCTGCGCCGTGCTGACCGGTCTCTCGGCAATCTTCTTTGCCATGTACACCCGCTCGATTCATCCGGCGTCCCACGGCAATTTCTATGAGCTCTACGCAATTGCCGCCGCGGTTCTCGGCGGATTTTCCCTGCGCGGCGGCGAGGGGTCGATCGTCGGCGTAGTGCTTGGGGTCGTGCTTCTGCAGGTTCTTCAGAACCTGGTGAACCTCCTCGGCATTCCCTCGTCGCTGAATTTCGCCGTCATGGGCAGCGTCATCCTGATCGGCGTCATCGCCGACACCCAGATCGCCAGGCACCGCACTTCCAGGCGACAGGCCAGCGCGCTCGCGACGATTGCCGCATCCAAGCCGGAAACCCATTCAGGCACTGCCTGACGGCCGGAAAAATCCGAATGCGCCGGAGCCGCAAGGTTCCGCCGAACGTCCCGGTTCCTCCGATGGCTCTACAGGGTCACGATGGCCTTGATCAGGGCCTCGCGGTCCTCCGCCAGTTCGCCGAACCTGGCCGGAACGTCCTCCAGGCGAAGCGTCAGCGTGCAAAGCGCGTCGGTGTCGATCCGGCCGTCCCGGACGGCCGACATCACGGTCTCGAAGTCTTGCCCGGTGGCGTTGCGGCTGCCGATGATCTGCGCCTCGCGCTTGTGGAACTCCGGGTCGCTGAAGGTGATGGTTTCCTTGACGACGCTCACCAGCACGTAGCGGCTGCCATGGGCAAGGAGCGGAAAACCGGCTTCGATGGCCCCGGCATTGCCGGTCGCGTCGAAGACGACGTCGAAACCGTCCGCCAGCGGCCCGGTCAGGATGTCGCTGCCGGCAAGATGCGTGTCGGTGAAACCGAATTTCTCCGTCGCCTGGGCGAGCCGGGTCCGGCTGACGTCCAGAAGATGGACCTCGGCTCCGGACAGGCGCGCGAAGAGCGCCGCCCCGAGACCGATGGGGCCGGCGCCGGTCACCAGCACCCGGTCTTGCGGGGAGAGGGTGGCCCGGCGGACGGCATGGGCGCCGATCGCCAGGAACTCGACCATCGCCGCCTGGATCTCGGTCAGCCCCGTTGCCGGGTACAGGTTTTCCTCCGGCACGGCGATGCGCGCACAAAGTCCGCCGTCGCGGTGGACGCCCAGAACCTCGATGCTGCTGCAGCAGTTCGGCTTGCCCCGCTTGCAGGCGCGGCATGCGTTGCAGGACAGATACGGATTGACGACCACCAGCTCGCCCTCTGTCCAGGTCGCGGTGCTTTGTGCAATCCGTCCGCTCAGTTCATGGCCGATGACGCGCGGATAGTTCAGGAACGGGTGCTTGCCTTCGAAGATGTGATAGTCGGTGCCGCAAATCCCGACCGCGGCGATGTCGACGAGTGCCCAGCCGTCGGGCGCCGCAGTCGGCAATTCGCGCTGTTCGATCCTGAAGACGCCGGGTTCCACCACGGTGCCGCAGGCCATCGCCCGCGTTGCTGTCGGCTGCTTGACCTTATCGATATTCATTGAACGGTTTCCCGGCTCCTCGGAACCCAGTCGTGCGGCAGTTCGCCCTTGATGATCAGGCTCAGCACATCGTCCTTCGTGACGTCATCAATCCGGTGCGAGCCGACCTTGCGGCCCTTGTTCATGACAATGACGCGGTCGCACAGTTCGAAAACGTCGTGCATGTCGTGGCTGACAAGCAGAATGCCGATGCCTTCGTCGCGCAGTTGCTTGATCAAGGCTCCCACCATGGCTGTCTCCGAGGGGCCGAGAGCGGCCGTCGGCTCGTCCATGATGAGAATTTTCACGTCGAAATAGATTGCTCTTGCGATTGCGATCACCTGCCGCTGGCCGCCGGACAGGCTGGAGACGGGATCGTTCAGGTTCTTGAAATTCGGATTGAGCCTTTTCAGGACACGGACGGCCTCGGACATCATTCTGGTGTCGTCCAGATTGCCGAATCTCGTTTTCAGTTCCCGGCCGAGAAAGAGATTTGCCGGTGCGTTCAGATGGTCCGCCAAGGCCAGGGTCTGGTAGATTGTCTCGATACCGAGGTCCCGTGCGTCATGCGGTGTCTCAATGTCGGCGATTTCGCCGTTCACCCTGATGGTGCCCTGGTTCGGGATCATCGCGCCGGACAGAATGCGCATCAGGCAGGACTTGCCGGCTCCGTTATGGCCGAGAACGCCGACGACTTCCCCGGGATAAAGCTCGAGGGAAACGTCGTTGACAGCCCGAACCCCGCCGAAGTGTTTTTCTATGTTGTCCATTTGCACCAGCGGTGCCGCAGACGGAGCATCTGGTTTCATATTCCGTGTTCCAATCGACAGTTGAAAGGACCGGAAGCCCTGAGGGAACTGGCTTCCGGTCGCGTTGCCTCGCGTTAGTAGAGGACGTTCTGAACACTCGGGTGATCGATGTTGTCCTTGGTTGCCAGAACGACACCGGTGTCGATGTAGTTGGGAACCTTTTCACCGCTCAGCAGTTTCAGGAGCGTCTGGACGCCGATTTCGCCCATCTGGAACGAGCCCTGCACAGCCGTCGCGGCCAGGGTGCCGTCCCGGACAAAGTCCTGGAGGTCGGTGTTTCCGTCAAACCCGATCGCCGTAACCTTTCCGGCCTTGCCGGACTGGACCAGGGCGCGTCCCATGCCGATGGCGGTCGGTTCGTTGGCGCCGAAAATTCCGACGAGATCAGGGTTCGCCGCCAGAACGTCGGTCGTCTGGTTCAAGGCCGTGGCCATCTGGGACTGGGAGTAATAGGGGCCGACGATTTCGATTTTCGACTTGGCCTCGATCTGCTTCACGAAGCAGCCGACACGACCGATCTCCGAGCCGACGCCCGCAACATAGGACATGACCGCCACTTTGCCTTCGGTGCCGACCTCCGAGATCATCTTGTCGGCAACCAGCTGACCGGCTGCGCAGTTATCCGTCGACAGGAAGGTCTGGTAATAGTCCTTGCCGCTGTCGGCGAGTGCGGAATCGATGATGACGACCGGGATTTCGGACTCGAACGCCTTCTTGACGGCCGGGATCAGCGCTTCCGGGTCGGACGGCGCCAGGACAATGCCGGAAACGCCCCGGTTGACGGCGTTTTCCACCAGGCTTACCTGGTCGGCAACGGCCGATTCCGAAGCCGGGCCGTTGAACGTCATCGTGTGGTCTTTCTGGCCCTCGATAGCGGCGGAAGCGCCCTTGTTCACGTTTTGCCAGAAGTTGGAATTGGTTGTCTTGACGATCACCGCGATTTCGCCTGCCTGCGATGCCGCGGTGGAGAGGGCGAGCGCACTCACCATCATTGCCGTCGTGATTAGCTTCTTCATTTCATACTCCTCCATCTGAAGTTGCTCTGGTGAAACGACCGGCTTCCTCAGCGCCGGTTTCTGATCTGATCGACGTAGACCGCCAGGATGACGATGATGCCGATCACGATTTGCTGGATGAATGCGGAGACCCCGGCCATGTTCAGACCGTTCCGGAGTACGCCGATGATGGCCGCGCCGATCATCGTTCCGGAAATGTTGCCGATGCCTCCCATGAGGGATGCCCCGCCGATGACGGCTGCCGCGATCGCGTCGAGTTCGTACATCACGCCCTCGTTGGGTTGCACCGTCACCAGTCGCGACATCAGGACGTTGCCTGCAAGACCGGCCAGGGCGCCGGAGAGGGCATAGGCGAAGATTTTTGTCCGGTCGACCAGAACGCCGGAAAGGCGAGCGGCTTCCTCGTTGGAGCCGGTCGCATAGATGTGCCGCCCGGTCTGACGGCGCCTCAGAAGGTAGGCGGCGGCGAAGGCCACGGCGGCAAGCAGGATGACCGGGTAAGGGATCCCCGGGAAGACGACTTTCGGAAAGATGCCGCCCGTCTTTTCGACAATGCGGAACAGGGAGCCGTTGCCCAGTAATCCGAAGCTTTCGCCCAGTCTCGAAATGGGCGCGGCGCCAGTTAGCTGGAGGGCAACACCGCGTGCAATCAGCATCATGCCGAGCGTTGCCACAAACGGTGTGATCTTCATCTTGGTGATGACAAATCCGTTGACAAACCCGCAGGCCGCCCCGGCCATGACACCGATTGCCATGGCGGGTGCCACAGGAATACCCGCCTTGACGCTCAATCCCGTGATCGTTCCGGAAAGCGCCAGAACAGACCCGACGCTGAGGTCGATGCCTCCGGTGATGATGACCAGCGTCATTCCAATCCCGAGCAGGCCGATAACGGAGGTCTGCAGCAGCACCGTCAGCCCGTTGTTGACCGAGAAGAAGGCGGCGTTTCCGAAGGAGAACGCGAAGATCAGAAGGGCGAGCGTCAACAGCGCCGACAGCTTGTGGAACGAGCCTGCAGAAAGTTTGAGTGTCCAGGAGGCCGGCATCGCCCCTCGATCAAGATCCGCCATAAATCCTCCCGGTCGGATTTTGAATTTAATAATTAAATACAATATGCGAGTGACCCTCTTCCACTGTCAATAGTTTTTTATAAATAAATACAAACTAGGGAATTGTTCAGCGTTTCGGATATGTTAGGTTGCGGCATGGCTAGAACGGACGATCGATTCAGAAGCGCGTATAACAGGTTGCTGGACATTTGCGGCAGCATGGATGTCGGCGACCAGTTGCCCGCCGAAACCGTGCTGGCGGACAGGATGGACGTCAGCCGGACAATCGTGCGCAGCGCTCTTCAGAAACTGGACACGGACAAACTCATCCAGTGGGAGGGCAGGAACAAGACGCTCATTCGCAAGCCTGAAGCCCAGCACCGCCTGGAACCGGCCGAAAACACATTGTCCACGGAAGAGCTGGAACAAAGGTTCTTTGAATGGATCCTTCGCTTCGACGTTCCGGCGGGCACCGCCCTCAACGTCGCCCAGCTTTCCCGGCAATTCGGTGTTCCGGTTCACAGCCTTCAGGAGTTTCTGGCGGGGCTCAGCCGACTGGGACTCGTGGAGCGGCGTCCCAGAGGCGGTTGGTTCCTCTCAGGTTTCACCTCTGAATTTGCGGTTGAATTGTCCGAATTCAGAATGGTCCTTGAACTGAATGCGGTAAGACAGTTGCTGAACCTGCCGCCCGAACACGATATCTGGCAGAAACTTGCGAAGCTGAAGCAGGAACACGAGGACCTGAAGGCAGTCCTCGAGGACCGGTACCATGATTTCTCGCTGCTGGACGAAAAGTTTCATGCGGCCATAAACAGCGTCGTCAAGAACCGGTTTGTCCTGGAAGCCCAGAAGCTCATCAAGCTGATCTTCCACTACCACTACATGTGGGACAAACGCGACGAGCGGGAACGCAATGCCGCTGCTATCGATGAGCATCTGGAATGGATCAACGCGATGCTGGCGCATGACAGGGCAAGATCGGAAGCGGCGGCCCTCAAGCACCTCAGAAGATCGAAGGAAACGCTGCTGCATTCGCTGCGCGGCCACAAGTTTGCCTGACCGGTAGCGGCCCGATCGGGAGACCGGACGACGGGCTCCCACGAAAATCGAAGTGCCGACCTCAGGAAGCAGACTGCGTATCCGGCTCGAAGAGCCTTGCGCATGCCGAAGGAATGTCCACGGACAATGCCTCCAGATTACGTTTGAGGGACGACACTTTGGCGGTGCCCAGTAGAACCGAGGCAACGCCGGGGTAGCGATGGGCGAAGTGCAGGGCCGCGTTTGCCAGTGGAACACCGAAAGCGTCCGTCTGCGCATTGAGCGCCGTTACCTTCGTCAGGATCTCCGCGGAAGCCGGCGCATAGTCGAACCACGCTCCCTCGACGGGGCCGGTCGCCAGAATTCCGGAATTGAATATGCCGCCCAGAACCAGGCTTGTTTCCCGGTTCCGGCAGAGCCCCACAAGCCGGTCCTCCGCTTCCCGGTCGAGCAGGGTCAGGCGGCCTGCCAGCAGGATCGCGTCAAGCGCGGTTTCTTCCAGGAGGTCGATGCAGATCCGGGTTTCATTCACGCCGAGCCCGAATGCACGGATCTTGCCCTTTTCCTTCAACCGCTGCAGGCGATCGAGACCGGTCGTCAGAAAATCCCTTACGTGCGCGTCATTCGCGGCGCCGTGGGTGTAGGTGCCGATATCGTGGACGTAGACGATGTCCGCATAACGCACCTGCAGAAGCTCGAAACTGTGTTCAAGGGACGCTTCGATGCCGTCGCCCGAATAATCGTAGTGAACATCGTTCGGCAACGGATCGATGAAGCCATCCGCTTCGCTCACGGCCCGTCCTGGGGAAAGGATGCGCCCCACCTTGGTGGACAGCACGAAGTCTTCGCGGGGCTTTAATTTCAGGAAACGGCCAAGCCGTTGTTCGGAACGGCCACGGCCATAGTGCGGGGCTGTGTCGAAATACCGGATGCCGGCTTCCCAGGCACATTGAAGTACCTCGTCGGCCTCCCGGTCGGAAACAACCCGTCCCATGTTGCCGATGCCGGAGGCTCCGAAGGAGATATCCGTTACGCGGACATTCGTTTTGCCGATCTGTCTCCGCGGTCTCATGCGTTTTGCGCCGCTCTCAAATCCGCCACTGCGTCGAGGCGGGGCATTGCCAGCGACCGGTCGGCCTGTCGCGCCCAGGAGAGAAAGGACGAAATGCGCCTTTTGATTTTCTCCTCGTGATTTTGCGCGATATCGGCAAGCTTGTGATCCAGGAACGGGTTCCTGAATCGGTCGAGGGTCGTCGCGGCATAGATTTCCGCTTCTTTTCTGCGTCCGTGCGCCTCGAACGCCGGGATCACTTCCCTGCGGTAGAGATCGTCCAGATCGGGACCGAAATCGGGACTTTCCATCAGGTCTCGTACAAACCGGAGCGGAGAGTCTTCTGCCGCCAGCCACCTTGCAACCAGATAGGTGTGACCGAGATTGAGAATGAAGAGCTTCAGGGTCTCTACCTGCTCCAGATTGCCCACCACCTGCACACTCGGATGCGCGCAGGGCAGGACCAGCCCCGGCTGGTCTTCGATCGCCCAAAGGGCGTAGGGCTCGGCGACGGCGCCGGCAGGCTCAAGCGGCTCGGAGACAATCCTGTCGACCAGCGAGTTCACCCAAAGGACATCGGACTGGAGCCAGTCCCGGAACCCGGAGGGATAAAGCGCTGCAATACGGAGAACCAGATCCCTCAGGACCTTGCCGTTTTCAGGGATGAGTTCAGCAGGCATGACCTGGATCGGCTCGCCACCGTTCGTGAACCTTTGAAACAGGAACCACGTCAGCTTGGCCGGATAGGACATATCGATCGAGAATTCGGCGGTGTTGTCGGCTTCTCGTGGCTGGTATCCGGCATCGGCTGTGTTGGAGAGAATGATCTTCGCCTCCCGCGAGACGATCCGGGCGACTTCATCGAGGTCATCGGGCAGGGACAATGCCCTCTTTATGCTCGTGACGGTCTCGCATTTGTCCACCAGAGTGCCGTTTTCGATACCCTTGATCCGGACTTCGTATCCGGCCGGGTCTTCCAGCGCCCGGAGGCGGTCTGCCCGGGAAGCGTCACCGCTGCTTTGAACCACGGTGATCGGCCCGGCGTCCTGTCCCGCTGCAATGGCTTCGGAGACAAAGAGATCCGCGTGCGCCTGCAGGAAACGGCTGGTCCCGAACTGGACGATCGGCGATTTCGGCATGGACTCCTCCCTCGATTTGTTTTGTTTTTTATTATTATGAACATTTTAAATCAAGCGGTTTCTGTGGTTCGAGGCGCCTTCGGGAAGCGAGCGGGCGGAGCCGGCGTTTACGATACTGCCGAGGCGTGGGCGGCGTGAACACGTCTGCAAGCTCCGCAGAAAGCCGGAAGAGCGATGCCGCTTGGCCGTAGACCTGTGAGAAGAGCTTGAAAGCAACAGCAATTCGCAAGAGCGGATTGCGGATCTGCCTGTTTACCGGTCCGTTTCCCGGGACGGCGGCAGGTCGCTCTCGCCTTCGATCAGCGTGAAGGGCACGAGTTCGCGGATGACCGGCGGTGATTTTTCCTTGTTGAGATGCGGCAGCTTGTAGATGACGGCCTGGGCAATGCGCTGGCCGAGCTCAAAAAGCTGGAAGCGGTAGTGGGTCAGGTTCGGGCTGAGCAGGGAGGCCAGCCGGGTCGCGATGCCGATGATTGCCAGGTCCTTGCCGGGAACGAGGCCCATTTCGGAAAGGCCGCGATAGAGGCCGAAGGGGTGGATATGGTCGGAAAAGATGACGGCGGTCGGCCTGTTCTCCATCTCCATGATGTGGCGTGCCAGCGCGACACCGCCATTGTCACCCGCGGCAATTTTGATGACGAGATCCGGATCGAACGGTATCCCGCGAAGGGCCAGTTGCTCCTTGTAGGTTTCGCGCATCACGTCACGCAGATTAAGCTTCTGCAGCGGGTAGGCGAGCGCAATCCTGCGGTGGCCCTTGTCGACCAGGCGCCCCACCGCATCGGTAACGAAGCCCTCGAAATCGAGATCGAGCCACGGTTGCCCCCGGTCCGTCTGCGAGCGGCCGAGAGTGACGAAGGGAATGTTCCGGTCCGCCAGGAAATCGATCCGCTGATCGACAGGGCGGGTTGACGACAAGACCAGGGCATCGGCCAGGTGCCGCCCGACGATCATCTGCAGATATTCGTCGGATTTCTCCGAAGACGGCGACATCATCACCATGAGATGAAGGCCGTATTGGCTCAGGATCGACTGCATTCCGTCGAAGATCCGGATGAAGAACAGGTCGCCCTGCATCATGCCTTCCGAGTTGGTCTCAAGAACGAAGCCGACGAGACCCGTGTTCCCCTGCCTCAAGGCGCGGCCGGCCTGGTTGGGGACATAGCCGAGCTCCCGTGCGGCCTTGAGCACCTTCTCCCGCGTGGCGGGTTTCACGTCGAATTTGCCGTTGAGCGCGCGGGAGACCGTTCCGATCGAAATCCCCAGATGTTGCGCAAGATCTTTGATGCTGGTCATTCTGCGGCCATGTTAATCACAATTTTCCGCCGCGGGAAAGGCTGTTTCGTAAACGTTTACAGAAATGCGTTGACAGTCTTTCGGGCTTCCGGTAGTCGTATTTCGTAAACGTTTACGAAAGCAAATTCAAACGACGTTTCCGGGAGGAAATTCATGCGTGCACTGCTCGTGGGATGCGGTGCGATGGCGGCTGGCTGGGTGCGGGCTGTCACGACAAATCCCCTGCTGTCGGAAAAGGTGGAACTGTGCGGTCTCGTCGACCTGGACGCGCGGACGGCGTCGTCCTTCGCCCAGGCGCAAGGGTTGAACGGTGTTCCCGTCTTCACCGATCTGGAGCAGGCTATTGCCGGATCGGGCGCCGATATGGTTTTCGATGTGACGCCCCCCGAGGTGCGGCCGCAGGTCGTGCGGACAGCTCTGGAAGCAGGGTTGCACGTCCTGTCGGAAAAGCCGATGGCGCCGCGTATGGAAACGGCGCATGACCTCTGCCGGCTGGCGCAATCGAGGGCGCGCGTCTTCGCGGTGACCCAGAACAGGCGCTACAAGCGTGGTGTCCGCAAGATCGCGGCCTTTCTTGAAAGCGGCGCGCTTGGAACGGTCACGTCCCTCCATGCGGATTTTTTCATCGGGCCGCATTTCGGCGGTTTTCGGGACGAGATGGATCATGTCCTTCTGGTCGACATGGCAATTCATCATTTCGATGCCGCCCGATTCATGGTGGGGCAGGAGCCGATTGCCGTCATGTGCCATGAAACCAATCCTGCCGGATCCTGGTACGCGCATGGCGCCTCCGCCTTCGCCATTTTCGAAATGAGCAACGGCGTGACGTTTTCCTATAACGGCAGCTGGTGTGCCGAGGGGGCTCCGACGTCCTGGGATGCCTCATGGCGTATCGTGGGGACCAAGGGCATGCTGACCTGGGACGGTGAAGAAGCCTTCTCCGCGACCGTTGCAACGGACGACGGCGATTTCCTGCGCCGGACAAGGGCAGTCGACGTTCCCGAACTGCCGGACGACAGGCAGTCGCAGGAGCACGCCTCCGTCATCGCCGATTTCCTGACGGCAATCGAAACCGGGTCCGCGCCGGAAACCGTCTGCACGGACAATCTCCACTCGCTCGCAATGGTCTTCGGCGCCATCGAAAGCGCCCGTCACGGCCGCCGCATTTCCCTAACCAAGGACTGACACTTCAATGAACGATCCGGCAATGGATATTCGCATCGGAACGATGGTCTCCGCCAACAACGGCGACGCGGCGGACCGCATCCGGCAGATTTCCGATTATGGCTTTGAAAGTTTCGAACCGTTTTTCTGGCAGACCACAAACGGTCAGGACCTTGCCGAACTCGGCAGGCGGTGCCGCGATGCGATCGGCGACCGCGACATCACCATTTCGACCCTCGGCATGTTCGGCAATCCGCTGGAAACCGCAGAGATCGATCTGGAGACGCTGCAGGGCTGGAAGGACTGCATCGACAACGCCCATCATTTCGGCGCGACCTGCGTTGCCGGTTTCACCGGCCGCATCCGGGGACTGCCGCTTGAGGAAAGCCTGCCGCGTTTCAAGGAGATCTGGGGGGATCTTGCGAAACGGGCCGCGGACCAGGGCATCCGGATCGCGTTCGAAAATTGCGCTATGGACGGCAACTGGCAGTCGGGCGACTGGAACATCGCCCACAACCCGGATGCCTGGGAGATGATGTTCAATGAATTGCCGGCCGAAAATCTCGGTCTGGAATGGGAACCCTGCCACCAGCTCGTCTACCTGATCGAGCCATTGCCGCAAATCCGCAAATGGGCCGACAGGATCTTCCACGTTCACGGCAAGGACGCCACGGTGCGCCATGATGTCATCCGCGAGCACGGCATCTTCGGCAAGCATCCGTTCGTCTTCATGCGCACGCCCGGTTTCGGCGACAGCAACTGGACCGACATCATCAGCGAATTGCGGCTCGCGGGCTACAGGGGCGCCATCGACATCGAGGGCTGGCACGATCCCGTCTATCGCGACGCGCTGGAAATGACCGGACAGGTTCATGCCCTCAATCATCTCAAATTCTGCCGGGGAGGTTCGTTCGTCAACGACCGGGCGGAGTACGGCGGCGGAGATCCGTCACTGGAGAGTTAAGCGACGAACAAGGAGGAGGAGAGAATGAAACGCTTTTACAGTGTGGGAGGGGGCTTTGCTGCCTTGGCGCTTCTGGCCACGTCTGCCTTTGCGGAAGACGTGACCATTTCCGTCTGGTCGCTCGACAAGGAAAACCAGCCTGCCTACAACCTGGCCAAGGAATTCAACGATCTCGACAACGGCATCAAGGTCGATTACCGCATCGTGCAGTTTGATGACGTCGTCACCGAGGCCATGCGCGCCTTCGCCACCGGCAAGGCGCCGGACATCATCGCGGTCGATAATCCCGAACATGCCCTGTTTGCGTCCCGCGGTGCGTTCCTCGATCTGACGGACCGGATCGCCGCCTCGGACACGATCAAGGTCGAAAACTACTTCAAGGGTCCCCTTGGCTCCGTCACCTGGGACGGCAAGTACTACGGCGTCCCCAAGGCAACGAACACCATCGCGCTTTACTACAACGCGGACATGTTCCGCGCCGCAGGCCTGGATCCGGAAGACCCGCCCGAGACCTGGGATGAACTGGTTCAGGCGGCGCGCGCGCTGAACAAGCCGGCAGAAAATGTCTACGGCCTCGCCTTTTCCGCCAAGGCCAACGAAGAAGGCACCTTCCAGTTTCTGCCGTGGGTTCAAATGTCCGGCGGCAGTTATGGCAAGGTCAACGGCGAAGGCGCCGTCCGGGCGCTGAATATCTGGAAAACCCTTCTGGACGAGGGTCTGGCGTCCCCGGACACACTGACCCGCGGGCAGTGGGATTCGACCGGGACCTTCAACTCCGGCAATGCCGCCATGGTGATTTCCGGCCCCTGGGAACTGAACCGCATGGTGGAGGAAGCCAAGTTCGACTGGCAGGTCGCCCTGCTGCCGCTTCCGGAAAAAGGCGCGCAGCCGGCCTCCGCCATGGGGGACTTCAACTGGGCCATCTTCGCCAACTCCAAGCATCCGGACGAAGCTTTCAAGGCGCTGGAATATTTTGCCAGCCGGGACGACCGCATGTTCGCTGACTTCGGCCAGCTTCCGGCCCGCAACGACGTTGCGCTGCCGCCCACGGGCGTCGCTCCCAAGGATGCCGCTCTCAAGGTGTTTCTCGAACAGTTGAAATACGCCAAACCTCGCGGACCTCACCCGGAATGGCCGAAGATTTCCAAGGCCATCCAGGATGCCATCCAGCTCGCCCTGACCGGGCAGATGAGCCCGCAGGACGCGCTGGACGGTGCCCAGGCCAAAATCGACGCGATACTGAACTGATCTTCGCCTGCACCGGCGGCAATGGTTCATTGCCGCCGGCGCTGCATCGGGACAAGAAAATGAAACGCCTGATTTCGACCGTCATCGACGGCAGGGGGTTCGACATCGTGCTGGTCGGACTGCCCCTGCTGTTTCTCATCACCTTTTCCGGTCTGCCGCTGCTCTACAACGTTCTGATGAGCTTTCAGGAAGTCGACATGTTTTCGCTGGGAAGCCTGGTCCGGCCCTTCGTGGGTCTGGAGAACTACCGCACGCTTCTCGCCCAACCGGAATTCTGGCCGATCATGTGGAACACGGTGCTCTTCGTCGCGTGTTCCATCCTGGGCCAGTTCACCTTCGGCTTTGCCCTGGCGCTTTTCTTCGACACGGGCTTTCGCGGCGCATCTTTCCTGCGCGGTCTGTTTCTCGTTTCCTGGGTGATGCCGGGCCTCGTCGTCGGCGCGATCTGGAACTGGATCCTGTCCGGGGATTTCGGCGTGTTGAATTATCTGCTCTCCAGCACGGGGCTGATTTCGGAGAACATTTTCTGGCGTTCCGACGTGACCTATTCGCTCTGGGCGGTGGTGCTTGCCAACATCTGGCTCGGCACGGCCTTCAACATGATCCTCCTGTCCGTCGGTCTCGCCGGCATCCCGAAGGATCTCTACGAGGCCTCCGAACTGGACGGCGCTAACATCTGGCAGCGGTTTTTCACCATCACTGTTCCGATGATGCGCTCGACGATCGGCGCGGTCGTTTCCCTCGGCCTGATCTTCACGCTCCAGCAATTCGACCTCTTTGCCGCCATCACCAGCGGAGGTCCGGCCAACTCGTCCAACGTTGCGCAGTACTGGGCCTGGGAATTGTCCTTCCGCCAGTATGATTTCGCCAAGGGGGCAACCGTTTCCACCATCATGATCGTCACCGTCATGATCGCGGCACTGCTTTATGTCCGCTCCACCCGGCACGAGGTGCGGGGATGACGACAAGACGGCACACACGCTTCCTGCTGATTGCGGCCATCCTTCTGAGCGCCGTATATCTGTTTCCGCTCTACTGGATGTATGTCACCTCGCTCAAGTCGGGATCGGAGGTCTTCGCCTATCCGCCGACATTCCTGCCGCACGGCCTCGACTTCAGCATCTTCGCCGACGTCTGGCAGACGCGCGACATGGCCCGGTTCCTGTGGAACTCCCTGGTGATCGCAGCCGGCACCATGGCCTTCGTCGCCTGTCTCGGCACCGGCTGCTCCTATGTCCTGGCGCGCTACCGCAACATCTGGATCGATATCGCCCTCTTCCTCGTCCTGATGCTGCAGGTCCTGCCCGCCTCGCTGATGATCACGCCGATCTTCGTCGGTTTCTCGGCGCTGGGGCTGCTGGACTACCCGCGCTTTGCGGTGATCATCGCCATCACCGCCAAGGCCATGCCCTTCTTCGTTATCCTGGTCCGGGCGACGTTCATGTCCATTCCGGGCGAACTTGAAGAGGCCGCTCTTGTGGACGGCAATTCCCGTGTCGGAGCCTTTACCTTCATCGTTCTGCCGTTGGCCAGGAACGGCATTCTTGTCTCCGCGATCCTGATCTTCATGCAGGCCTTCGGCGAGTTCGTCTATTCGAAGTCGATCATCCAGGAAGCCACCCTGCAACCGGCTTCCGTCGGGTTGAACAGCTTCATGGGCCCCAACACCGTCGAATGGAACAAGATCATGGCCTACGCCACCATCTATGTGACTCCCATCCTGGCCACCTTCGTGCTGTTGCAGCAGCGCATCGTGTCGGGTCTGACCTCCGGAGCCCTGAAATGAGCATCCAGCCTCAAATCGAACTCGTCTCCGTCAACAAGCACTATGGCGGGTTCCACGCGCTCAAGGACATCAACGTCACCATTCCGAAGGGAAGCTTCGTCGCTCTCGTGGGGCCGTCCGGATGCGGCAAGTCCACGCTTCTCCGCTCGCTGGCAGGCCTTGAGAGCATTTCCACCGGTGAAATCCGCATTACCGGGCAAGCCGTCAACAACACACCACCGCGCCATCGCGACGTGGCGATGGTGTTCCAGTCCTATGCGCTCTATCCGCATATGAGCGTTCGCGACAACATGAGCTATTCGCTCCGTCTCCGGAAGCTTCCCAAAAGCGAGATCGACAAGGCCGTCTCGGAGGCCGCCGCCGTTCTCGGCCTGACGGACTATCTGGACCGCAAGCCGAATGCGCTTTCCGGCGGCCAACGGCAACGGGTGGCCATGGGGCGGGCGATCATCCGCAATCCCAAGGTCTTTCTGTTCGATGAACCGTTGTCGAACCTGGACGCCGCCCTCAGGGTGCATATGCGCAAGGAAATACGCGCCCTGCATGACCGGGTCGGCGCGACCTCGGTCTATGTGACCCACGACCAGATCGAGGCCATGACCATGGCAGATCATGTGGTCGTGCTGAAAGGCGGCTCGATCGAACAGCAAGGCTCGCCGCTCTCCCTCTACGACACCCCGGCCACAAGGTTCGTCGCCGGTTTCATCGGTTCACCGGCCATGAATTTCGTAAGCGGTGAGATCGGTGCGGATGGCCGTACCCTTGCGCTTGACTTGCCGGGCCGCCCCATCCTGCCGCTGGCCCGCAAGGTGGAACCGGGCCGCAAGGTGGAAGCGGGACTGCGGCCCGAGCACCTGTCGCTTGCCGGAGAGGGCACACCGGCCATCGAAACGACGGCAAGCTCGGTGGAGTCCACCGGATCGCTCACCTATCTCTATTGCGGAACCGCGCCGGAAATGACCGTCGTCCTTCAGCATCGTGGCAGGCTCGAAAAGGATGATCCGATCCGGCTGACCATCCCGGCCGACAAGATCCACCTTTTCGACCCGTCGACCGGGTTGGCGATTGATTGAAGCTGAGCGAGAGGCATCATGGAGCGCTATCGATGGAGCGTGGCACCGGTTCACAAGCTCCCGTAACCAAATCCTCCAAAGCCGCCCACTTGGGCGGCTTTTTTGTTGGTCGTCGACGCGTCGATTCCGACCTGACAAGCACCCGGCAAGGTGGACGAAACGACCGGCGCGGTGATCCTTGTTTGACTAGGCCCACATATCGAGAATCGGTATCGTTCGTATGTTCCGATTTCTCGTCATCATTGAAAATTGCGAACCGGAAGGCGAAGCGAGTTCTTGTTTGGACACAATATGTTGAATGAATTGCCGGATGAAACGCGCAAATTTGCCGACCCTTCCTGTCTGCGTGCCGGGGAAAAGCTTCTGCGGGACCTGTTCTCCCTGAACGAACTGGTCGGCACGGCTTCGTTTTTTGGCAGTTTCTCCGAATTCGTTCACGACTGGATACCCTACAATTCCATTTCCATGTACGAGTTCGCTAGGAACATGCAGCCGCGCGTGCTCCACTCTTGGGGCGAGACATACGACCAGGACATGATCCGGTATCTGGGCGGTCTTTATCTGGTCGATCCGATGTTTGAGTTGTTCGAACACGACGACAGGCGCGGTGTGTTCAGGTACAATCTCGAGAGGCGCGACGATTACGACGTTCCGGAAATATTCGTCCGGTACTGGAAGCAGGTTCCGGGGTGCGACGAGATCGGACTGCTGACGCCGCTGGCCGAGGAAGAAGACCGGTGTGTGCATATCTCCGTTCATCTTTCCCTGAACGAGGCCGACGCCAATACCGCGCTGCATTTCATGGAAGCCTGCTTCGACCCGATCACCCGCATGTTTCAGCGACACCTCAGACCCGTGCTTGACTCCGCACAGAATGAAGACGTCCAGCGGCAAAAGGTGCACGAGAAGGTGTCGGGCATCATGTCTGACTTCGGACGGGACGTTCTGACGGCAAGGGAAAGGGAAATCACTCAGCTGCTGCTGAAAGGCCATTCGGCAAAGTCGATTGCACGGCTCCTGGAGATTTCACCCGGAACGGCCGCGATCCACCGGTCGAACATCTACAACAAGCTTCAGGTTTCGGGGCAAGGCGACCTGTTCGCGCTTTTTGTAGCAAGGCTTGTCAGTATCTGAAACGGGCGGAACGCCAGCGCCTATATCAAATCATATATGGTGCGACGCCGGGTTATCCTTCATCACGATTGTGACGGGAAGTCACATGATGAAAGGACAGCCGGTGAGGCTCACAAAAGCCGAATTGCGATTCATGCCGCCGAAAGTTTCGGAGCTTTCGATTGCAAACGTTCTGGAGCGGCATTGGGGTGTCCAGGGGGAGATCCGGCCCCTTTCCGGCGAGCGGGATCAGAACGTCCATGTCCGGGTCGAGGGCTCAAACGGCTACGTCTTCAAGGTTGCCAGTCCCGAAGAGGATCGCGACCTGATCGAGTTGCAGATCGCCGCCCTGGACTATCTGGAACAGAACGACCCGACGCTGCCGGTGCCCCGGCTTGTCCCGCAGCGCTCGGGCGAAATCGAAGCTTCGCTCGTCGACCGCGAAGCCGCCTACGACACCCGGTTGCTAACCTTTGTTCCGGGCGTACCTCTTGCCTCGGCGCCAGTGCCGTCACGGGAAGCCATCGGCGACATTGGCGATCTGCTTGGACGGGTCTGCCACCTGCTTGAAGGCTTCAGGCATCGGGGCGCCAGGCTTTTCATGCCGTGGAACATCCTGAACGGCCTCGTCACTTCGGATCAGATGGTGCGCGAACACCTGCCCGCAGCGCTTCAAAGAGACTGCGCTCCCGTTATCGAGCGGCTCAGGCAGGAAAGCCTTCCGGCCATGCGGGCCTTGCCTCACCAGATCATTCACAATGATGCCCATACCGGCAACATCATGGTAGACCCCGGTGGCGGGCACTCCATTTGCGGACTGATCGATTTCGGCGACATGGTCGAGGGCCCGCGGGTGGTCGACGCCTCGACGTGCCTTGCGAGCCTGCTCGAGCGCGACGCCGACGAGGCGGGTGTGTGCCTGGCGTTCCTCGAAGGCTATCGACGTCATGTCGACTTTCCGCCGGAGCAATGCGCGTTGCTCCGGGACGCAATCCTCGCGCGGTTGATCCTGACCGTGCAGCTGCTCGACTTCCGGGTCGTAAACGGCCTTGAGGGCGGGCATCGCCTGAAGGACGAGGACCTCCCGCTCGCGACCGAGACCCTGGCCGCGATGATCGCAAGATGCGCTACCCCTCTCAACGAGGCACTCGCCGACCGGCATTCAAGCAAGGCATGACCATGACATCGAAGACACAAGACCTTATCGAGCGGCGCAGGAAAGCTCTCGGCCCGATCTACTCGCTCTTCTACACGGATCCCGTCTATCTGGTGCGCGGCGAAGGCGTTCGCGTCTGGGACAACGAGGGGCGCGCCTATCTGGACTGCTACAACAACGTGCCGTCTGTCGGGCACTGTCACCCCAGGGTCGTCGAGGCGCTTTGCACGCAGGCGCAAATGCTCAACACCCATACCCGCTACGTGCATCACGGTGTCGTCGATTACGCGGAAAAACTGGCTTCCACTCTTCCGGGGGATCTTTCCGTCTGCATGATGGTCTGTACCGGGTCCGAGGCAAATGACCTGGCCTATCAGATCGCACGGGCGGTAACCGGCAACGACGGCGCCCTGATCATCAAGGGCAGCTATCACGGCAGCTCGACCCTGACGCGTGAATTGTCGCCCGAAGAGCGTGTTGGCGGTCCGGCGGATTTCGTTGCCGAGCTGGACGCGCCCGACCCGTACCGAGGGCCACTTTCCAATGACGATCCACGTTTCGGCGACCACTATGCCGGGTTGGCCGCCGCCGCGATCGGGGAACTGGCTGAACGAGGGCACAAACCGGCGATGCTCATGATCGATTCCATCTACGACAGCCCCGGCATCTTCACTCCGCCGCCGGAGTTTCAAAGGAAACTCTATGCGGAAGTGCGCGCGGCGGGTGGTCTCGTCGTGGCCGACGAGGTCCAGTCCGGCCTGTGCCGGCTAGGCGACCACTACTGGGGCTTCATGGACAGCGGCGTCGTTCCGGACATCGTTACCATGGGCAAACCGATGGGAGACGGGCATCCGCTCGCCGCGGTCGTGACCACGCCGGAGATCGCGCAGGCCTTTGCCGATGCCAGCGCCGGTTATTTCAACACCTTCGGCGGAAACCCGGTCTCGGCCGCCGTCGGCCTCGCCGTGCTGAAGGTGGTCGAGGAAGAAAATATCCTGCAGAACGTTGGCGACACCGGGCGGTATCTCAAGGAGCGCCTGCTGCAGCTCAAGGCCAGGCATGACATCGTCGGCGATGTGCGCGGCAAGGGGCTGTTTTTCGGTATCGACCTGGTCGCAGACCGGACAACAAGGGAACCGGCCGCCGAGCAGGCTGGCCGGGTGGTCGAACACATGCGCCGCAACGGGGTTCTGATGGCCCGGATCGGGCCGCACCGCAACGTCGTGAAATTCCGTCCCCCGCTGGTCTTCACGAAATCCGACGTCGACGAGGCGGTCCATGCCCTCGACGCCGCATTGGCAGCCGTTTGAAAGCGTGCCCGGGGCGCCCCGTATCCCGGGAAGGCCTGAGGCCGTCTAGGACGACTTCCTGCGTCCCCTTCCTTCCCTGACCGTCTGTCGGGCGCGAGCAAAGGCGAGGGCATTTTCCGGAACGTCCCGCGTGATCGTGCTGCCGGCGGCGACCAGACTGTTGTCGCCGATGCTGACCGGGGCAACGAGTGCCGTGTTCGAGCCGATGAAGGCGCCGGCGCCGATCTCGGTGCGGTGCTTGTTGACGCCGTCATAGTTGCAGGTGATCGTTCCCGCGCCGATATTGGCCGCGGCGCCGACGCTGGCGTCGCCGATGTAACTGAGGTGATTGACCTTTGCGCCTTCGGCGATCTCGGCGTTCTTCACCTCGCAGAAGTTTCCGACCTTGGCGCCGTCATGAAGATGGGCGCCGGGCCTAAGCCTTGCGAAGGGGCCGACGGAGCTATTGGCCGCAATCCGGGCGCCCTCGATATGGCAATAGGCGTGGATGACGGCGCCGGCTTCAACACTGACGCCGGGACCGAAAAATACATTCGGCTCCAGCACGACATCGGGGGCGAGCTCGGTGTCATGGCTCAGGAACACGGTCTCCGGCGCCAGCATGGTGACGCCCGAGATCATCAGTTCGCGGCGCCGCCGCTGCTGCCAGATCCGTTCGATTTCCGCCAGTTCCGCCCGGTTGTTGCAGCCGATGACTTCGCTTTCCTCCGCCTGGACGCTCACGACGCTTTTTCCGGCCTTGCACGCGATCTCGACAATGTCCGTCAGATAATATTCGCCCTTGGCGTTGTCGTTGCCGATCTGTTCGAGTAGCTCCATCGCAAGGCCGCCGTTGATCGCAAGCAAGCCGCTGTTGCAATTGGTGATCCGGCGTTCGGCCTCGCTCGCATCCCGCTCTTCGCGGATCGCCACCAGCCGGCCGTTTTCCTCGACGAGGCGGCCATAGCCGGTCGGATTGCCGGTCTCGAAGCCGATCACCACGACGTCGTGTCCTTCGGCCAGCATGGCGCGGGCGGCAAGGAACGGGGCTGCGGTGACCAGCGGCACGTCGCCATAGGTCACCAGGATGTCGTCATATCCCCGTTCGATCGCCGCGCGCGCCGTCAGCACCGCGTGGGCGGTGCCGAGGCGTTCGGACTGTAGAAAGGTTTCAAGGCTGAGGCCGGACACCGTGGCTGCCTCGCGCACGGCCTCGGCATCTCGGCCGAGAACGAGCGCGGCATTCTCTACGCCCGCGTCCGCGAGCGTCCTGGTGACGTGGGCGATCATCGGCAGGCCGGCGATCTTGTGCAGGACCTTGGATTTTGATGATTTCATGCGGGTGCTGTCGCCCGCGGCCAAAACGATCGTCAGGCAGCTTCTGGTTTCCATGGTCTGTCCATCCTGATCAAGGGAAGGGAAAGGCGGAAAAAGATCTGGTCGTTTCAAATACCAGCCCCGGGAGGCATTCGGCGAATGCGGGCCAATGGCCGCGGGACCCACTCTCCGTTGATGAAATGCTTGTCGCGCATGGCAAATTCATCCTCCTCGGGCTTTCCCGCCGTTCACCGCTTCCTGGCGCGGAAAACCGTTTCCAAAATCCTCTCGGCGGCAAGGCGCGCGCCGGAATGCGCCTGCATTTCCAAGGCATTGGCCCTCAGCCTGTCCCGCATCGCGGTGTCGTTCAAAAGTCCGGTGATGGCGCCGGAAAGGTCTTCCGGGCTCCAGTCGTAGCGGGCAAGCTTTCTGCCGACGCCGGTTTCCGCCGCGCGGGTGGCGTTGTCGTGACCGTCCCAGCAATAGGGCATGATGAGCGAGGGAACGCCGAAATAGAGTGCCTCGCAGAAGCTGTTATTGCCGCCGTGATGAATGAAGAGGCTGGACTGGCGGACGACGGAGGGCTGCGGGAACCAGCTGTCGACGAAGACGTTGTCCGGTACGTCGCTGTATTCGTCGCGCCACGGTCCCGCATTCACCAGGAACCGGCAGGGCAGGCCGGCGAACACCTCGATCATGCGCTTCATCATGCCAACGTCCATGGCGCCGAGAGAACCGAAACTAGTCAGCACCAGCGGGTCGTCATTGCAGCGTGCGAACCGCGGCGGCTGGTAGTCGGCCTCGTGCCGGACGCAGCCGTCGAGGAAGACGAAATGTTCCGGGTCGAGCGCCCGGGCGCGTGCGTGCCGGATGATTTCCGGTGCCAGCAGCAGGTTGAGCCAGGGAGAGGGATCGAGAAATTCCGGTGCCAGTGGCGCCTTCAGGCCGCATTCCTGCATGAAGGCGGCAAAGCGTTTGTGGGCCGGGGCCGTCACCTTTCGGTATTTTTCCGAAAAGGCGGCGCATTCCGCCGTCTCTTCAATGCTGCAGCCGGAGAGATAAGGTGGCACGTTCGCGTCCGGAATTTCGGTTTCCGCGCAGGACACAACGCGGATCCACGGCACGCCCGCATTGGCTATGGCGGGAAACATGACGACGTTGTCGAGGACGATGCCGTCGGGCTTCAACCGTTGCAGCAACTGGCTCAGCGGCGCCTCGACGTCGATGGCGGTGTCGACAATGGCGTCCCAGGTCGGGCCGGCATAGCTGGTGAGCTGGTCGAAGGGCGTCTGCCGGAAGGCGTCCTGGTGCCGGTTGATGAAATCGGTCCAGTCGGTCGCGGTGTTGTCGCCGCCCGCCGCCAGCGGGTATTCGGCAAAGCCATATTCGGAAAAGACGCCGCTGAAGCCCGGATGGCAGATGAAGACGGGTCTTGCGCCGAGCTGCTTCAGCTGCTGCGCGATGCCGACGCAGTTGAGAGCTGCGCCGTAGCTGGCTTCGGGAAAGAGGGCGATGGTCTTTGCGTTGGGCATGGGGGAAGAAGCGGACTACCGGGAAACGAGCTTGAATCTGGGAGGGACGCCGCGGCCCGCTATGCGCGGCCTTTGCGACTGGGACTGCTGGATGTGCACGCGCATGAGGTCGCTCGCAAGGGCCATCTGGCCGCGCTCGATCTGTTCGAGGATCTGCAGGTGCTCCAGGTTCGACTGCATCACCCGGAAAAGGCCGACGTGGGGCTGCGACGGCAGGGCGTAGCGCCGCCGGTGATGGGTGGTCAGTGCTTCGGCCAGAAACGGATTGCCGCAGCTCTTGGCGATCAGCAGGTGAAAGTCCATGTCGGTGCGCTCGAAGAGGCGCTGATCGAAGGTGGCTTCGGTCATGGTCTGCAGCGCCATCATCGACTGGCGCAGGGACAGGATGGCGGTGGAATCACGGTGAAAGTCCGGCAGGGTCAGGGCCAGCGGTTCGGTCGCAAGGCGGAACTCGTAGCTTTTCGCGACCGCTTCCGGGCTGACGGCGAATTCCTTCAGCTCCCACTGCTGGCCGGCGCCGCGGACGGCGAGATTGTCCTCGGCCAGTTTCAATAGTGCATTTTGTACCGACTGGCGCGAAGCGTCATATCGTCTCTGAAGAGCGGCGACGGTTTGTATTTCGGAAATTCGCCCGGCGGCGAGGTCGCGCAGAATGGCGTTGTGGAGATCGTCTTCCGGCCTGCTGTCCGATCCGGTGTTCAATCTGGCGATGGTGACGGAATCAGCCGCAAAACGGTATCCCCCGTCCGAGTCGGGAATGACCAGTCCCCGTTCGGCAAGGATTTGAAGAGCTTTCCTGACGGGAGTTCTCGAAACATTACAAAGGCTTGCGATTGCCTGTTCGGCAAGGCGGTCGCCCTTCGACATGCCGCGCTCGGTTGCGATGTCCAGTATTTTTTGCGCCAATTCGACATGTCTGCGATTGGGTTTTTTCTGATCTGCCGTCATCTGACCCGTTGCCTGTTTTCCGGTGCATGCTGCCTTTCGAGGGGCGATATTGCAAGGGCTTCGTTGTGCAATTTGTCAAAAATCACGAATTTCGAGAAATCGTATTGACAGTATTTTTTTAGAAAATAATACTCTTGATCTATCTGGCGTAAGAGATCGCAGCAAGCGGCAGCGCCCGACCAGAGGTTGGACCAACAGTTAAAAAGGGAGTTTTCCCGTGACAGCGAAGACGCATTTCCTTTCCAGAACAGGGGCTGCCGCGCTTGTGGCCTTTTGCATGAGCGCAGGCGGGGCAGGGGCCGCGGACCTGGTGATCTCCAACTGGGACGGCTACATGGCCCCGGATATTGCCGAGAGCTTCAAGAAGGCGACCGGTCTCGAGATCGAAGTGGTCAACCATGCAACCAACGAAGAGATCATGGGCAAGCTGATGGCGAGCGGCGGCAAGGGCTATGACCTGGTGTTCGTGTCCTCGCCTTTCGCCGAAGTGCTCAATCATCAGGGGCTGCTGGAGCCGGTCGACAAGGCCGCCGTGCCGAACCTTGCCAATCTCTATCCGGAAGCGGCAAACCTCGCCTACGATCCGGGCAACGCCTTTTCCGTGCCCTATGCCTGGGGTACCACCGGGCTCTGCTACCGCTCCGACCTTGTCGAAGGCTCGCCGGACAGCTGGATGGTGCTGCTGAAATCCCCGGACGACCTGAAAGGCAAGACCACAATGCTTGCCACTGACCGCTGGCTGATGGCCGCCGGACTTCTGGGGCTCGGCCATTCGGTCAATGAAAGCGATCCGGCAAAGATCGGTGAGGCCAAGGATCTCCTGATCGAGGCCAAAAAGGACCTGCTCGCCTACGACGACACGACCTTCTATTCCAAGCTGGTGTCCGGCGAGGCTTCGCTCGTCCATGCCTGGGACGGCTGGTGCAACTACGGCATCGCGGACAACAAGGACATCAAGTTCGTCGTGCCGAAGGAAGGTTCGGACCTGTGGGTCGACACGATGGTCGTGATGAAGGCCGCCGAGCACAAGGAAAACGCCATGAAGTTCCTGAACTTCATGCTGGATGCCGAAAACCACGCCTGGGCGGCCTCCAACATCCTTTACAAGGTGCCCAACAAGGCCGCGATGGACAGTCTCGATTCTGAACTTCTCGCCAGCTATCCGAACATGGCGATGACGCCGGCCGAACTCACCGGGTTCGAACTGCTGCGTGATCTCGGCGAGGCGCAGAAGGACTATTCCCGCGCCGTCAGCGAGATCAAGGCCGCCAACTGACGGGGCTCTTTCAGACTTGAGAGCTGCCGCGCGGTCCTCACGCCGCGCGGCCAACCTGGAGCGTGGCCCGGCGCAGGTTTCCTGTGTCGACCCGGCTGCGCCTCCCCTTCTCCAGAGCGACGACTGCGACCGGGCCTATCTTCATGTCCTTTCAGGCGACTAGATCCAACCTCATGGCAGCGCCCGCCATCACCTGGCTGCTGGCCTTCATGGTGGCGCCCTGCGTGCTGGTGCTGGCCTATGCCTTTTTCGAGCGCGGCACCTGGGGCGGCGTGGTCTACAATTTCAATCTCGAGAATTTCGCGCGTGTCGCCGACCCGCTCTATGCGAAGATCTTCCTGACGTCGGCACGGATCGCCGGGACGGCCACGCTGCTGGCAATTCTGATCGCCTATCCGGCGGCCTACGCGATCAGCCTGGCGCCCAGGCATCGCCAGCCGATGCTGCTTTTCTTCGCCGTGCTGCCCTTCTGGAGCAACTACCTGATCCGCACTTACGCCTGGATCGTGCTGCTCAACCGCGAGGGCCTGATCAACAATTTCCTGCGCGCCCTGGGATATGACGGCGAACCGCTGTCGCTGCTCTATACCGAAGGCGCGGTGATCACGGGGCTCGTCTACAACTACCTGCCCTTCGTCATCCTGGCGATCTATTCGACCCTGTCCCGGCTCAATCCGGAGCTGAAGGAAGCCTCGCGCGATCTCGGCGGCGGCGTGGTGCGGACATTCTTGAGGGTGACGCTGCCGCTCACCCTGCCGGGCGTTGCCGCAGGCGGCGTCTTCGTATTCGTGCTCTCCATCGGCAACTTCGTCACACCCGCCCTGCTCGGCGGCGGCCGCTTCCAGATGATCGGCAACGTGGTCTACGACCAGTTCCTGACCGCCAACGACTGGCCCTTCGGTGCCGCGCTCGGCATGATCCTGATCGCCATCATGATCGTTCTGCTCACCCTGCAGGCTCGTGCCACGTCCCACGCCAGCGGCGAAACGCGCGAGGTGGCGGCATGAGGACGAACAAGCTCGCTGGCCGCCTTATTCTCCTGGCGCTTTTCGGTTTTCTCTATGTGCCGATCGCCGTCCTGGTGATGCTGTCCTTCAACGAGTCCGGCCTGCCGACCGCCTGGTCGGGCTTCTCCACCAAATGGTATCTATCCCTTGCCGGCAACAGCGACATACTGGGGGCGGCCTGGAACACGCTCGTCGTCGGAGTGTCGGCAACGCTGCTGTCCACCGTGCTCGGAACGATGCTAGCCATCGGCATGGAAACCCGCCGGCGCAAGAGTTCGGGCCTGGAGGCGCTCGTCTTCGCGCCGATGGTGATCCCGGATATCGTTCTGGCGGTCGCGCTGCTCAGTTTCTTTTCCCGGCTAAATATCACGCTCGGCCTGCACACTATCATCATCAGCCACGTGATCTTCGACCTCGCCTTTGTCTGCTCGATCGTGCGCGCCAGGCTGAAGCATTTCGACTATTCGATCGTCGAGGCATCGCGCGATCTCGGCGGTTCCGCGTGGACAACCTTCTGGCGGGTCACCTTTCCCGTGCTTCTGCCCGCCATCATCGCCGGCGGCCTGCTCGCCTTTACCCTGTCGGTTGACGAATTCATCATCGCCTTCTTCACGGCCGGCGCGGGGCGTTCCTCGATCACGCTGCCGATCCAGATCTACTCGATGATCCGCTTCGGCATCACGCCCGAGATCAACGCGCTCGCGACCATCGTCATGGCGGTCAGCACCATTGCGCTCCTGCTCTCGCAACGGCTCAACAAAGAAACCCTGCAATGACGGCCCACATGACCTTTACCGAAACCATTCTCAAGATCGACCGCTTGACCAGGGACTTCGGGCCGGTGCGCGCCGTCAACGAGGTTGCGCTCGACATCCGGCGCAACGAGTTCTTCGCCCTGCTTGGGCCCTCCGGTTGCGGCAAAACCACGCTGCTGCGGATGCTGGCCGGCTTCGTTACGCCGACGGCCGGAGACATCCTGCTGGAAGGGGAGAGCATTGCCGGGCTGCCGCCGGAGAAACGGCCGCTCAACCTGATGTTCCAGTCCTATGCGCTGTTCCCGCATATGACGGTCGCGAAGAACCTTGCCTACGGGCTGGAAATGGACCGGCTGCCGAAGGCGGAAATCGCCCGCCGGGTCGAGGAAATCATGGCAGTGACGGACCTGACCGAGTTTGCCTCCCGCAAGCCCGAGCAGCTTTCCGGCGGTCAGCGCCAGCGCGTGGCCCTTGCCCGCGCTCTGGTCAAGCGGCCCAAGGTGCTGCTGCTCGACGAGCCGCTCGGCGCGCTCGACAAGAAGCTGCGCGAGCGCATGCAGCTGGAACTCAAGCGCCTGCAGCACGAGGTCGGCATCACCTTCATCATCGTGACCCACGACCAGGAAGAAGCGCTGGTGATGGCGGACCGCATGGCGATCCTGAAGGACGGCAGGCTGCTGCAGCATGGCACGCCGGAAGAGATCTACAGAAACCCTTCGGACCGCTTCGTCGCCAACTTCATCGGCGTGATGAATTTCATCGAAGGTCATGTCGGGCCGGACGGTTTCTTCGAGGCGCCCGGCCTGAGGGTATCGAACGCCGGATCGGCGCCCGGCCGGGTCGCGCTCGCCATCCGTCCGGAGGAAATCGATCTCGCCGGTCCTGACGACGACGGTCTGCAGGGGCGCATTGCCGACATCGCCTATCACGGCCTCGACCGCGTTCTCCACGTCGAAACGGCTGCGTGTCCGGCGCCGCTTCAGGTCCGCGTCTCCGCCAGAAACTCCACCGGCCACGTGGTCGGCGAGACCATTCAGCTGCGCATCGCATCAGAGCGCTGCAAGTTCTTCACCGCATAACGAGAAAGAGGGGCCAATGTCCAAGACCATCGCATTTTTCCCGGAAGCCGCCTTCGGACCGGCGCTCAACTCCGTCGGCATCGCCCAGGCTGTCCAGGCTCTCGGACACAAGGCGGTTTTCCTTTCCGACCCCGGTTTCGTCTCGGTCTACGAGGGCTACGGCTTCGAGGCCCACCCGGTCAACCTGTCCGAGCCGATGCCGGCGGAACAGATGGCGAAGTTCTGGGAGGACTTCATCAACGGCCACATCCCGAATTTCCGCACGAGCCCCTTTGATCAGGTGGACAATTACGTTAAGGACTGCTGGGAGGCGATCGTCGACAGC
>JBNKGB010000059.1:0-27985 GCA_050289605.1 Roseibium sp.
CTCAACCGGGCAGGAAGCCCGCTTTTCGCGCTTTTCCTTGCAGCTCTTTGCCGTTTGTTGCGCCATTTCAGTCAAATGAATGAGTCCTGACCCTAGAGTGCCGGAGAAAGAACCTACACAATCAAAAAAGGCGGCCGGTGGCCGCCTTTTTCATGTCTGTTTCCGGTCCCCTTAGTCGAGACGGCCGCTGGCGTGGGCCAGCATGGTGTAGACCTTGCCGGTGTCGGACGTCAGGTAGGTCTGACCCAGCATGTTGTCGCGGTCGTTGCGCGAGACCTGGGCGAGAAGCTGCTCGAAGTCTGCAACATAACGCTCGACGGCCGTGCGGAACTCAGGGTCGCGGGAGTACTTCTGACGGATCTCGTCGAAGGTCTGCTGACCCTGCAGCGTGTAGAGACGGCGGGTGAACACGTGCCGCTCGCCCTCCCGGTAGCGGTTCCACAGGTCGATGAAGGTCTCGTGGTCGATCGCACGGGCGATGTCGACCGACAGCGAGTTGAGGCTTTCGACCGTCTGAAGCGGCGTCCGGCCCATGTCGACGTCGGAGCCGGCCTCGTCGTCACGCGATGCGCGGCGCAAGAGATCCGCGACCCAACCCTTGCCGGCGGAACCGCCGGTGTCGACCTGGGCAGGCTGCTGGCGGCGGGTGTCGACCGGACGGGCCTGCACCGGGCGCTGTTCGGCGACAGGTGCTGCCTGCTGCCGGACGGGAGCCGCAGGCGCGTAGCTTGCCGGCGCCGGCTGCGGGGCAGGGGCGTTCGCCACCTGGGCCTGCGGCCGGGAGATGTCGAGAGCGTTGGACTGCTTGGCGACGATCTCCGACAGTTCGGTCAGCGCACGGATCTGCTCGTTGACGATCTTGCGGAGCGCTGCGGAGGATTCCTCGGCCTCGTCCGGCAGGTTGAGAACCCCCTGTTTCAGTTCGGCGCGCGTTGCCTCCAGCTCGCGGTGAACATCGCGGGCGACATCGCGCATGCGGGTGGCCGCGTCGTTGAAACGGTCGGAGGCATCGGAAACCGTTCGTGTCATCTCGGCGATGATGTCGTCCTGTGCGGAGCGGATCGCCTCGCGGGCCTTCTGACCCTCGATGCCTGCGGTCAGGCGCATGGATTCGAACTGCTCCGACACCTGCTTGGAAGCTGCTTCCGCAGCCGCGCTCAGCATGTTCGCAGCATCACGGGCCTTGTCGTCGGCCGTCTCCAGCGTCTCGGACAGGGTCTGCGTAAACGTGCGCATGAGAGCATCGACGGCTTCCGTCTTCGACAGAAGTGTTTCGGCCACTTCCTCGATCGCCGTACGGCGATCGGCAACGCGACTTTCCACGGCACGGTTGGTGTCTTCCAGGTGACGGGCCGCCTTGGTCAGTTCCTCTGACTGGTCGCCGAAGCGGTTGGTCAGGTTCTGGATGTCCGCCAGGGTGGTTTGCGTCACGTCGCGAAGGTTGCCGACCTGCTCGGTGATGAGTGTGGTCGTGGAGTTGGTTTCGGTCACGGCCCGGTCGACCGCGGAGCGGAACTCGCCGGCGCGGCGGGCAAGATTGCCTTCCACTTCGTTGAGGTTCTCGCCGGCGGTTGCGACGATGGCCTGCAGGTTGGAGTTGGACGCCTCGATCTTGTGGAGAATCTCGGTGACATCCGCTTCCAGTCGGCGCTTGGTGTCGCTGAGCAGGTTGGTCGCCTGTTCACTGCGCTCGTTGATGCTGGTGACGATCCGCTCGCCCGCTTCGACCAGCGAGCGGGTGGCGTCGAGGCCGGTGTGCGCGAAGGTCTCTGTGACGTCGCGGCCCTTGACCGTGATGGCTTCGAGAATTGCGCCATGGACCTCGGACAGGCGGCCGGTGAGGTCGTTTGCCCGCATTTCGATGGCATTGATGAGCTCGTTGCCGTCGGTGCCGACGATCTTGGCGAGTTCCCCGGAACGGGCACCGAAGGCGTCGTTGAGCGAGTTGGCTTTTTCAAGCAGCTCGTTGGCAACCTGGTTGCCGCGATTGACCAGAAGGTCGGCGGCTTCCGACACCGCGCTGTTGACGCGGGCGCGGACCATGCCGGCTTCGCTGGACATCTGCCCCCGGATTTCCTCCAGGGTCTTGGCAAGCGTCAGGCGGGCCTGCTCGCTTTCGGCGGACAGGTTGCCGGAGATCTCGGCGATCAGGCCGGACAGCTCGTTGCGGACCTTCTCGCTTTCGCCGGTCAACGAACCGGAGAATTCCGCGAGAGTTCCGGCATAGAGCGTGCGGGCTTTCTCGCTTTCGGCGGTCATCGCGCGCGCCGCGTCGCTGACAGCTGCCAGCACCAGTTCCCGGATGCGTCCGCTTTCGCCGGAAAGGGCACCGGTTGCCTGCTGCATGGCCGAGGAGACCGCGTCCGCTGCCTTCTGGCTTTCGCCGACCAGCACGCCACGAGCTTCTCCGACCGAACCCAGAACGATCTGGCGCATGCGGTCGCCTTCGCCGGACAGCTTCTCGGTTGCCTGGCTGAGCGCACCGTCGACGATTTCCACGGTCCGTGTCCGCTCGTCGGAGAGCGTCTGCACGGCGGCCGTAACGGCTTCCTGGATGATATCGCGCAGGCGGGTGCTCTCGGTGGAGAGCGTTGCGCCGGCTTCGGAGATCACCGCCGTCAGGATGTCGCGGGCCCGTTCGCTTTCGCCGGTCAGGGTGCCGGAAATGCTTTCCAGTCGCTCGTTCAGCAGCGATTCCAGCTGGGTTGCGCGCGTGTCGAGGGTCTCTGCGACCTCGAACACCTTGGCGCCGAGGGAGACGTTGATTTCGGCGATGCGCTCCGACAGGGAGTCGGTGAGCTGCTCGCTCTGCTTGCCGAGCACGCTGCCGGCCTCCGCCAGACGATTGTCGAGCGCCGAGGTCATTTCGTCCTGGCCCTCGACGAAGGCCTGGGCAATTTCCTTGGTGCGCGAGATCAGGGTCTCGGAGATCTGGCGGGCGCGGGCGTCGAGCGTCTCGTCGATCCGATCGGTCCCGCTGGTCATGGATGCCGACAGAAGCTCGGCTTTTTCCGCCATGGCGGTTGCCGCCTCGTCGACACGGCCGGACAGCGTCTGGCCGATTTCCTCGGCGCGTTCGGCAAGGGTGTTGCCGGCGGCTTCGATGCGCTGACCGAGCTGCAGGGTAATGGCGTCGGAGCGGTCGGCCAGAACATCGGTGATGTTGCGGGTCTTTTCTTCGAGCGCGTCGCTGATGCCCGTCGTGCGGTTCTCGATGGCGTCGGCCAGGATCTGCGTCCGGGCTTCCAGGGTCGCCTCGAAGAGGGCAGTGCGCTGGTCAAGCGTGAGATCCAGCGTATGGATGTGGCTGCCGAGAGATGCGTCCATGGTGGCGATCCGCTCGCCCAGCGAGGTGTCCATCGACCCCAACCGGTGTTCAAGGGACGCATCCATGATGCTGATACGGTCGGAGAGCGTCGCGTCCATCGTGGTGAAGCGCTGCTCCAGCGACGCGTCCATATTGCCGATCCGCTCGCTCAGGGTCTCGTCGAGGACGGAATAGCGCTGCTCCAGGGATGCATCCATGACACTGATACGATCGCTCAGGGTCGCATCGAAGGCGGCGTAGCGCTGTTCGAGCGAGGAATCCAGCGATCCGATCCGCTCGCCAAGGCTCGTGTCGATTGCCGCGTAGCGCTGCTCCAGGGAAGCGTCCATGGTGCTGAGGCGCTCGCCCAGGGTCGCGTCGAAGGCCGCATAGCGCTGCTCGAGCGACGTTTCCAGCGAGCCGATGCGGTCGCCCAGGGTCGTATCGATCGCGGTATGGCGCTGCTCCAGGGAGGCGTCCATGGCCGAGATCCGGTGGCCGAGCGAGGCGTCCATGGAGTCGATCCGGGCCGCGAAGGTGGTGTCGAGCGTGGACAGGCGCGCATCGAGGGCTTCGGACAGCAGCAGGGTCTTGGTGTCGAAGGCGTCGATCAGCTGGCCGCCACGGTCTGTGACGATGATTTCCAGCTCGGCAAGACGCGTGGAGAGGCCTTCCTGCAGGGCCTGGCCGCGCACTTCCAGTGTTTCGGCAATCTTGCCGCTGATTTCGCTGATGTCGCCGGCAACCCGGTCGCCGCGGCTGCCGATAAGTTCGGCAAGCTGCGTCCCGGTTTCCGCCAGTTTGCTGGTAAGGGCGCCGGTCTGCGCGCCGAGGCCCGCTGCAAACTGACCTGAAACGCTTTCGAGCGTGTCACGGAAGCCGATGGTCTGCTGTTCGAGGATCGTCGCCATCTCGTTGCTGCGCGCAGCCAGGCGTTCGTCGAGCTCGGTGCCGTTGATGGAAATCGCCGTGTAGATGCGCTCGGAAATGGTGTCGAGCTTTTCGGCGAGTTGTCCGCCGCGGACCGAAATGGTCTCGGTGAGGGAGCCCGCCGTCTCGTCCAGCTTGGCCGCGATTTCGCCGCCGCGCAGGGACAGGTCGACGACAATGCTTTCGCCGGTGCCGCGCAGGATTTCGGCCACTTCAGTGGAGCGGTCGGACAGGGTATCGACGATTTCCGCGCCACGCACGGAGATGGTGTCGGTGACGGCCTGGCCCTTTTCGGAAATGCTCTCGACGACCCGGTTGCCGGTTTCGGCGAGGGACTCGTCGAGGGAGGTGACGCGGCTGTCGATCGTGGTGACCAGTTCCTCGGTGCGGGAGGTGATCGTGTCGATCAGGCGGCCGGAGGTCAGCGACAGGTTGGCGTTAATTTCCTCACCGCGCTGGGTGATGATGTCGCCGACATTGGTGCCCGTTGCTTCCAGCGTGGTGCGGAACTCCTCCGCCTTGGTGCTGAGGGTCTCGATAACCGAGCTGCTGGAGGTGGCAAGGGTTTCGTTGATCTCGTGGCTGCGGATGTTCAGCGTGTCGACAAAGTTGGTTGCGGTCTCCGCGAAGCGTTCGTTGACGTCATTGCCGCGCGTGGTGAGGTTTTCCCACATGGTCGCGCCGGTCTCAGCGAGGTTCTCGACGAGACTGGTCCCGGTCGTCGACAGACGGGAGACATAATCTTCCGCGCGTTCCGTAAGGGATTCAACGAGTTCGCTGCCGGATGCGTTGAGGGTCGCGCCGAGGGACTCGATGCGGGAGTCGACCGTCGCGGTCAGCTCTTCCACGCGGCTGTTGACCGCGTCGATCATGCGCTGGGTCGCCTCGTCGACGGTGGTTCCCAGTTCGCCGGAGGTGCTGGACAACTGCGACGCGAAATTCTCGTGTGCGCCGGCAATGGTCTCGCGGACGCGCTCGGCGTTCATGACGATGGACTCGCGCTGGCTGACCAGTTCCTCGATCAGGCCGCGAATCTTCAGTTCGTTGTCGTTATAGGAGCGTTCGAGAGAGGAGACCTCGTTGTGAACCAAGACTTCCAGCTCGCTGGCGCGGGCGATCGCGCGCTCGATGCCGTCGCCCATGGCCGCGACTTCCCGGCGGATGGCCTGGCCGACGCTCAAGATGCTTTCCTTGGCCATGTCTTCAGGTTCTGCAAGACGCAGGGCGACCTCTGTCATGCCGCGGGCGACAATGCGCATTTCCTGCGCGCGCCAGATCATCATGGCCATGACGAAGAAGAAGATGATCGGAACGACGATGCCGACGGCGCCCAGGATCATTTCCGGCGACGCGATCAGGGCCTGAGGATCGGTCAGCGATCCCAGCTTGTCGGCGAAGGCCGTCATGAACAGGCTGCCGCCGAGTGCTGCCCACACGGCGCTCAGCGCCAGGGCCCCCCAGAACGGAGCCGAGGAGGGGCGGCGCTGCAAGGCGTAGATCAGGCTTCCGATGTTGCGTCGGTCGTCATTGGCTGCGGGCGGGCGTCCGCCGCGTCCGCGCCGGCGCGACGGGCGGCCTTCGTCCCGCTGAGACGCGCCTTGCCTCGCGGATTGCGGTCGGGGCGCCGGTTCGGCTTCCGCCGCAGCACCAGCCTCCGCTGCAGCATCGGTCACAGCAGTCTCCGGACCGCCGAAATCGAGTTTCAGAGCTTCTTCAACTGCAGACAGAGCTGCTTCCGCCGGATCTTTCGCCTGTTTCGGATTTGCCATTTAGGGTCGCCTCACGTCCGTACTCATTACACACCGGTACCAACACCGCGCCGCTGACGCAGCGTTCGCCGTGACTACCGGATGCGCCGTTCCTGCCGCAGCCGCCCTGCCGGACGGTGCCGCAAAACCTTGTTCATGAGGAGGGCCGCCGCTGACCGACCGCAAGCTTTTCGCCCGACGGTACACTCCCCACCTTGCCGCATCAGTAACTGTAATGGCACAATCTCACGTAACGGACAAGAAACGGCAATAGCGTGAGTCACTTAGGGGGCGATCTGAATGCCTGAATCAAAGCATGCCGACCCGGCGGTAGCCGGTCAAAACCCCGGCCCGACAGCGACACTCAAGACGGGAAGTCTCTCCGGTCCGCAAAGGCGGTGGTTGCAGCGGGGGCTTTCCCAGCCGGGCGGAAAATTGCCCCTGTTCGACAGGCAGGGGCGTGAAATTCCGGCGCGCACCGTCCGGGCCTGCATCGACGCGGGCTGGGCAGAGCCTTGGTTTTCCAACCCAATCAAGCCTGACTGGCTGGTCTGCAGGCTGACGCCTGCCGCAATGGAAGCGCTGTCCGCAAGTCCAAAAGGGAAAAAAAGTTAACGCCGAATCAGATCGTTAAAATTTTAGCGACTCTGAAAAATGGCGGAATTGCAAGGAGTTTTTGAGTGGGGCGTTTGGTGACCCGTTAATGCGCGTTAACCAAAAAAGCAATTTTTTGGGGACATCGCCATATCCGGCAAGTTTGACGGACCTGTTTAACCTCGTGTTTGCCCCTTGGCGGGCACGCTGGCAGCCAGTCACAGCTTGCGGCGGGGTGCCGTCAGGCATGAGTTGAGCAGTTCGGAGTAACCTCATGGCCTCTTCCACCATGGCTCGCGTCGCCGGCCGCGCCGGGCTGGCGGCCCCCATCGATCTCGTCCAGCTTGCCACGAACACGCTTGGAAACAGGGATCTGGAAGTTCAGGTCCTGCATCTCTTCAAATCTCAGTCCTCGGCCATGCTGGAACGCCTGGCGCAGGAAACCGATGCTTCGGCGCGTCTGGATCTCGTGCATACGCTGAAAGGTTCCGCGCGCGCCATTGGCGCGGAGCGGGTGGCAAAGGTGTGCGAAGTGCTGGAAGAGCGGATGAGGGAAGCTTCCGGGGAGGCGACCGAAGGCCTGATCGAGGCCGTCGACGAGGCGAACCGCTATATCCGCGACCTCCTGGAAGGCTGACCTGCCCCCGGACGATCCGCCTACGTCCGTCTTCTTGCCCAAATGCCGACATTTATCGTCGCAGAACGGTGCGTGGAAACGGCACGGTCCTTGACCTTTTTCGCGGAACCTTTATTTCGGGGCAACGGAAACCGAAATTCGAGGCTTGGACGCAACGCATGCCGAAAATCACATACATCAACGCGGACGGAACCCAGACCGACGTGGATGCCGCTGTGGGCTCCACCGTGATGGAAAACGCCATCAAGAACATGGTTCAGGGAATTGAAGCGGAATGCGGCGGTGCCTGCGCCTGCGCGACCTGTCACGTCTATGTGGACGAAGCGTGGGCAGACAAGACCGGCACGGCGGAACCGATGGAAGAGGACATGCTCGACTTCGCCTATGACGTGAAGCCGACGTCCCGTCTGTCCTGCCAGATCAAGGTGACAGGCGAACTGGATGGCCTGATCGTTCACATTCCCGAGCGCCAGGCGTAACCGGCTGCAGCGGAATTGCGAATAACCCGCCGGGAGACCGGCGGGTTTTTTTGTTGGATTTCCGGACCGGATTTGCCTCGTTCGGCCGAACCTTGGACCGAGTCCGGCTGGCCCCTCTATTCAGCGGGCTGCGTGGCCGGCTTGCGGAACCAGAAGTCGACTTCCATGCCTTCACCCGGGTTGCTTGGAATCAGCGAGGCCAGGAAAAGGCTGACGGTCGCCATGGCAGCCCCCGTCAGAAAGACCGCGGCCGGGGAAATCAGCCAGATAAAACCGAACACCACGGGAATGAAGATCGCCGCGATGTGGTTGATGGTGAAGGCGACACCGGCGGTCGGCGCAATGTCGGCCGGATCGGCGATCTTCTGGAAATAGGTCTTCATCGCGATGGCGATCGCAAAAAAGGCATGGTCGACCACATAGAGGCCGGCGGCCACGGTCGCATTGGTGACGAAGGCATAGCTGACGAAAACCAGGATCAGGCCGACATACTCCAGGAGCAGCGCCTTGCGCTCGCCGAAACGGACGATCAGTTTGCCGATCTTGGGAGCGAGCACCATGTTGAAGGCGCCGTTCAGCAGGAACAGCCCCGCCACTTCATGAACGTCGTACCCGAAACGTTCCACCATCAGGAAACCCGCGAAGACCGTGAAGATCTGGCGGCGGGCTCCGGCCATGAAGGTGAGGGCATAGTAGAGCCAGTAGCGTTTGCGCAGGATCAGCTTCTTGTGCTGCGCCACGCCTTCCTTGAAATGCGGATAGGCCATCAGCAGGAAGGCGAGCACGACAAGGGTCAGACCGCCGGCGATCGCAAACACCGTGGTGAAGGACAGGTCGAACATCTTCCAGGCAACGAAGATCACGCCATAGGCAACGAGCTGCGCAAAGGCGCCGACGGAAATGATCCGTCCCATGCTGGCCGCCGCCGTTGCCTTGGGCAGCCATTGGAGCGACAGCGACTGGGCCATCGTCTCGTAGTAGTGGAAGCCGATCGACATGATCAGTGTCGTTGCATAGAAACCGACAGCCGAAGGGAAATAGCCCGTGACGGCGACGCCGACGCCGAGCAGCAGCAACGAGACATAGGCAAGCGTCTGTTCGCGCATGACGAACAGAAGATAGATGGCAAGGAAACTCAGGAAGCCGGGTATCTCGCGGATCGACTGCTGGATGCCGATCTCGCGTCCGGTAAAGTCGAGCTCCTGGACGGCGAAGTTGTTCATGAGGTTCCACCAGGCAGCAAAGGAAAGCTGCATGGCGCCGGCCATGATCATCAGGAGAACCGCGGGCGACCGCCAGCCGGTGGTCTCGCCCGGGTGGGCATTTTGGGTGAAATACGTCATTCCGTAGCCGTAGAAAAAGGGTCACATCCGTACAGCGCTGTGATTTGCTTCTAATGCCATTCAGGTGTTGCGTGTTAGCGCTGTTTTGTCATGATATGTTTCCTATTCGCCAAAAACTGACCGTCTGGTCTCCAGCCCGACGGGGCCTCGGCAGAGAAGACAGGCGAGGCGGCTGCAAACGGTGGACGAGAGTGCGAACCGATGACCATTCATCCCGAACTGTCCGAATTTCCCACCCATGAAGTCGCCGCGCCGATCATCGGCTACGCGCGGACCCAGCTCAGGGGCAGGAATAACGGCTGGCACGCGCATGATTCCGCCCAGCTGTTCCACGTGGTCAAGGGATCGATCGCAATCGATACGGAGATGGGTACCTATTTCGTACCGCCGGAACGGGCGGTCTGGCTGCCGCCGCGCGTCAGTCATCAGACCAGATATCTGACCGACACGGAACTGCGCTACATCTATGTCCAATACGCCCATACGACGGATCTGCCGAAGACCCCGCAGGTGATGCAGGTGACCACGCTCCTGAGAGCCCTGATCCTGGAGTTCATGTCCTATCCGCGTGCGGAAACCGAGGACGGCCCGGCGGCGCGGATCGCGGCCGTCATTCTGGATCAGCTCAGGATGCTCCCCGCGGCCCCCCTGCAGCTTCCCATGCCACAGGATCAACGTCTTCGGGATCTGTGCGAAGGCGTAGTGCGCTGCCCGGCTCACATTCCGTCCCTGGCGGAAGCCGCCGAACGCTGTGCCACCTCCGTCAGGTCCTTCGAACGCAGGATCAAGGCGGAAACCGGCCTTAGCTACCGTACCTGGTGCAGGCAGGTGAAACTGTTCAGAGCGCTGGAACTGTTGGCTTCCGGGCGCAGCGTCTCCGATGTCTCGCACAAGCTCGGCTATGAAGGCCCGAGCGCTTTCGTGTCGACATTCCGAAAGGCTTTCGGTGTGACGCCGGGACGTTATTTCGCCGCTGAAGATCGCGAGTGAAGATCCGGATTGATCTGGCTCATGGCGCCGGTTGGCAATCGGCGCGAAAACGGTCTGAATTCCACATCTTGCGGAGATGACCATGTTCAAGAAAATCCTAGTTCCCGTCGATCCGGGAGAGACTGCCTTCGCAGAGGAGGCTCTTCAAAAGGCTTCGCAGCTGGCAAGGGACTATGGCGCCAGGATCCACCTGATGGCTGTCTGCCCTGAAGTGCAGAGTTTCGTCGCCAGCCAGTTGCCGGAAGGTTGGCAGCAGCGCGAGATCGAGGAAAGCACCACTATTCTCAACGGTGTCGGCGCAACGCTCGACGTTCCTGAGGGAACCGTTGATTGCGTCGTGCGGATGGGGTCGGTCTATCACGAAGTCATCGAGGAAGCCGAACGGGCCGAATGCGACCTCATCCTGATGACATCCCACAAACCGGGCCTTTCGACCTATTTCATCGGCTCGAACGCCGCGCATATCGTTCGCCACGCTCCCTGTTCGGTGCTGGTTCTGCGCGGCAAGTAAGCCGGTTCAGCCCCTGCGCGTGAGCAGCATGGCAACGGCTGCGTAGCGGAAGGGATAGCTCTCCGGCGTCGCCTTCAGGAGGCTTTCCGCCCGGGCGTAGATCCGGTTCACGAGTTCCTCCCTGTCCGGGCTTTCGGGCAGGGCGTTTCTCAGCACGGTCTCGGAAAAGGCTCGGAAGAAATTGACATAATCGCGGGCATAGCGGTCCAGATCGCCGTCGCTGCGGTATTGCCGGTTGAAGGGCACCTCGATTTCATAGGCCTTCGTGCGATCCAGGGCATAAAGCTCCGCCACGCCCAGGCTTGCGTCCTGAAGCGGCGCAGTCAGTTCCTCCAGCGAGCGCATGTAAACCGGCTGGTAGTATCGGTCGTAGGTCAGTCGCGAAATCTCGCCTGTCCCGACGAAGTCCAGCACCGCATCGTTCAGGACATCGTAGATGCCGTCACAGGTCCGGGTCGTCTTCTTGGTTCCGAAAACCTGCAGCAGCAGCTTGCCGCCGGGAACGAGTTCCTGCGCCCTGACCTTCAGAAAACGGGCAATATCCTTCTTCGCCAGTTCCGCAAAGACGCGCCGGTCCTCGTCGGAGACGAACCCGTTGGCCCTGAGTGCGCTCGGGCCATTGGGAAGGATATAGCCCGTCAGGGTATCGACCGGTTTTTCGGACAGAAAGCCGATGGCGTTGAAGGTGGTCGCCAGGTGAACGCTTTCAGGCGGCAGCAGTTGATCGAACATCGAGCCGCCGACGGCGGCGGAAAAGACGCGCTCGCTGCCGAAAACCGAAGTGCCTTGCGGGCGCAGGCTCAGGAAAAGCTTGGAAAAATCGTTGGTCGGCAGGTCGGAATGCACCGTTCGGACCGGGCGATCCGTGCGCGGCAGCAGCGTCTTCAGGAGATGTGCCATCACAGCGACGGAATTGCGCCCTTCCGAGCATCCGAAATCGGCCAGGGTAATCGGGCCACCGCCATCGAGCGGAAGATTTGCCGCCGCCTCTTCCAGCCATGGGAAGACCGCTTCGATCGCCTGCCACTGCGGAGCCGAATTGGCGTTGTAGAAACCGCCGCCGGTCATGCCTGTGGTCGTCGCGTGGGGAGCCGGAGTCTGCGCTTGTGTTTCCGCCATCGCTGAACTCCCCGCCGTCCTGTTATCGCGCCAGTTCTTTCATACCGTCCGTCAGGCCCTCGAGGGTCATCGGGAACATCCGGCCCGCCATCAGCTCGTTCAGCATGCGGATGGAAGGGGTGTAGTGCCAATGCTCCTGGCGCACGGGATTGAGCCAGATGGCGCTCTTGTAAAGCCCGGTGACGCGCTGCATCCAGGCCGATCCCGGCTCCTCGTTCCAATGTTCCACGGACCCGCCCGGATAGGCAATCTCGTAGGGGCTCATTGAAGCATCGCCGACGAAGATGATCTTGTAGTCCGCCGGATACTTGTGCAGCACGTCCATGGTCGGAATGCGTTCGGTATGGCGGCGATGGTTTTCCTTCCAGACATACTCGTAAAGGCAGTTGTGGAAGTAGAAATGCTCCATCACCTTGAATTCGGATCGTGCCGCCGAGAACAGTTCCTCGCAGACCCGGATGTGGTCGTCCATGGACCCGCCGATGTCGAAGAACAGAAGCACCTTGACCGCGTTGTGCCGTTCGGGACGCATCCGGATATCGAGCAGGCCCTTGTGGGCCGTGGAGCGGATGGTGTTGTCGAGATCGAGTTCTTCCGCCGCGCCCGTGCGGGCGAAGTTCCGCAGACGTTTGAGCGCCACCTGAATGTTGCGGGTGCCGAGCAACTGGGTGTCGTCCAGGTCCCTGAATTCGCGCTTGTCCCAGACCTTGACCGCGCGCCGGTGACGGCTTTCGTTCTGGCCTATGCGCACGCCTTCGGGGTTGTAGCCGTAGGCGCCGAATGGGGAGGTGCCGGCGGTTCCGATCCACTTGCTGCCGCCCTGGTGGCGCTTTTCCTGTTCCTTCAGACGTTCGCGAAGGGTTTCCATCAGCTTCTCGAAGCCGCCAAGCGCTTCGATCTGGGCCTTTTCCTCTTCCGACAGGTGCTTTTCGGCGAGCTTGCGCAGCCATTCCTCCGGAATGTCGGTCACCGGAACATCGCTCATCAGGTCCAGGCCCTTGAAAACATGTGCGAACACCCGGTCGAACTTGTCGAGATTGCTCTCGTCCTTCACCAGGCACAGACGGGCGAGGTAGTAGAAATCCTCGACGCTCCGCTCGGCCAGATCCTTGTCCAGCGCTTCCATCAGCGTCAGGTATTCGCGGAGGGAAACCGGAATTCCCGCGGATTTGAGTTCGGTGAAGAAATTGATGAACATGGCGAGACGTTAACGGCGAGAAACCGGCCTGTCGAGGTGGCATTTCGGGGAGGCAGGGATCTCATCCCCTGTCCGGCGGGGCCGTCTCAGGCGGGGGCGCCGGTTCACCACCCCTGGAGGTGGCAACGAGTTCGCCCATGAAATCGGAGATGCCCGGACCTTTGCCGTCGATGAAGGGCGCGGGACGGCAGACGGCGATGGCGGCAATGCCGATGCGGGCCGTCAGAAGTCCGTTGATCACGCCTTCGCCGAGCCGCGCAGACAGGCGGGCGGCAAGGCCGTGACCAAGGACCTGGGACGCGAGGCCGTCACCGGCCGCCATGCCGCCGGTCACCGCCAGATGCGCAAGAACGTGCCTTGCAAGGCGCAGGAAGCCGAGCGTGCCGGGACGTCCGCCATAAAGCGCCGACAGGCGCCGGATCGTCCGCAGGTTCTCGAAAAGCACGGCCAGCAGGTCGACAAGGGCGCGCGGGCTGACGGCGGTGACCACCGACACGCGCTTGGCGCTGTTGGCGACGATGCGGCGCGCCTCCAAATCGAGCGGGCCGAGCAACTCGCGCTCCGCAAGCCTTACCAGATCGCGGCCGTCGATCACCTCGCGCAGGTGTGCCGTGAGAGCCTTGCGCCCGGCTGCTGTTTCCGGCCGGTCGCGGTATAGGGCGAGGAGGTCCTTCAGGCCCGCCGTAGCGGCCCTGGCATCGTCGGATTCCGCTGCTTCCCGAAGCCGGTCGCGCAAATGGTCGATCTTGCCGAGCCGCAACAGGCCGGCCAGCTCCCTGACCACAAGTCCCAACAGGCCAAGAGCCGCGAGAGCCGCCAGGGCGACGCCGGTCCAGCCCAGCCAATCGGTCCGGGCGAACAGATCCCGGATCAGGCTGTCGATGGCCAGTCCGGCGGCAAGCGACACGAGGCCGGACAGGCCGATCAGCAACCACTTGCCGAAGCCGAAGCCGGATCTGGGTGTGCTGACGCTCCTTGGGAGCCGGGGTTCCTCTTCGTCGAAAGCGACCCGCGTGATCAGGGCCTCGCCGGCGGAAGGCGACCTGGTGTCGTCGTCCGTCATCCGCACCTTGCTGTCATCCAGGCGGAAGGCGGCCGGTTTCCGGCCGGCGGGAGGTGTCTTTCCGGTCATGCCAGCCGGTCTCCGATCAGGAATTGAAGGGCGCGGTCGAGCCGGATATGGGGCAGAGACAGGGTCAGGCCTTCGGCGGTCGTGTCGAGCGCGGGCGGGCGAAAACGCAGGAACTGGAGGTCTGCCTGCGCTGATTGAAACTCTGACCCCAACTCTGGCCGAACTTCTTCACATCCTGATTCATCTTGTGCAAAAAGCGATTCAGGTTTGAGGGGCAAGTCCCCGGGAAACATGGCGATTTCGGTTTTGCCGTCATAGGTTTCACCATTGAGGCGCTCTCCCGGCAACGGCGTTCCGAGGATTGCCGGAAGCTCCTGGCCACCGTGCTTGACCGTTGCCTCGCGGGTCGCCCGCACGGCAGCCATCGCCAGAACCTCGACCTCGGCTCCCTTGAAACGGGCGCGTTCCTCCGCTCTGGCGACAAGCCGCTTCAGGATGGCTTCCAGCCGGTCGTGATCGGCCCGGTTCAGGTGATCCGCCTTGGTGGCTGCAAACAGGATGCGGTCGATCCTGCGCGTCAGGATCGAGGAAAGCCAGCTTCGCCTGCCTGGCCGGAACGCGCCGAGCACCTCGCCGAGCGCCACTTCCAGGTCTGCAAGGGCATGGCCGCCCGCATTGATGGCATGGAGCACGTCCACCAGGACGATCTGCCGGTCGAGTCGGGCAAAGTGGTTGCGGAAAAAGGGGCGCACCACATGGGTCTTGTAGGCTTCGAAACGTCGCTCCATCATCGCGCGTAACGTTCCGGCGCGAGCGGGCGGCGCATCGGCCGCGATGTCCAGCGGCGCGAAGGTGAGGGCGGGGGAGCCGTCCAGGTCTCCCGGCATCAGGAAGCGGCCGGGCGGCAGCATGGAAAGCGCGTGGGCGTCCTCCCGGCAGGCCGCGAGATAGGCCTTGAAAGCCGCCGACAGTTCCTGGGCTACCGGTTCATCCTCGGCTCCCTCGGAATTGGCCACCGACAGGGCCTGCAGAAAGGGAGCGGCGATTTCGGCCCGGTTCTTCGCTCTGGCCCGTTGCAGGGCCTCGGCGGAGAAGGTGGCGAAATCCTTGGAAAGCAGGGGCAGGTCCAGAAGCCACTCGCCCGGATAATCGACCAGATCGAGGTGCAGCCGTCCGGAGCCCAGTTTCCTGTAGAGATAGGAGGCGCTCTCATATTCGATCGTCAGTCGCAACTCGGAGACCTGCCGTGTGGACTCCGGCCAGATCCGCGCGTTGACCAGGGCCCTTACATGGGCTTCGTAGTCGAAGCGCGGCACATCGTCGTCGGGCTGGGGCTGGAGCTTCGCGCCTGTCATGCGGTGTCCTGCCGCCGCGCTGAAGACGGGCAGGCGGCCGCCATGCACAAGATTGTGCACCAGCGCCGTCAGGAAGACGGTCTTGCCGGAGCGGGCAAGACCCGTGACGCCGATGCGCAGACTCGGGACGGTCAGATCGCTTGCCGCGTCGGCCAGGTTTGCCAACGTCAGCCGGGCTTCTTCTGCAAGTGTTGTCAACGCGTTCACATGTGCCTCCAGCGCGTTCATGTAGGCGTGCACGCGCGCAAGTGCAAATTCGTCTACGGCTCTAGTCTTCGTGCGCCTTTAGGTCGCGAGGTTTGACGAACCTTTCAAGATGTCCGGTCCTTTGGTGGAGCTCGCTCCAGCTGGCTATGTCGAAGTCGATGACGGCGAGCGCGCCGGTGGGGAATTTCAACTCGATCTGCGCCAGAACACCGTCGTTCGCGGTCCCGGTCAGCCGCAGGGCGGTGTCTTCCGTTGCCGGATTGTGGCCGATGACCATCAGGTTCTGGGCCCGGCCACCATGCTTTCGGATCAGCGGAATGTAGTCGTCCTCGCTCTGCCTGTAGAGGTCGGAGATGAGGTGGATCTTGGCTTCCTGGGACAGGGAGGGCAGGAGCCTCGCCAGGGTTTCACGCGTGCGCTGCGCGGTCGAGCACAGGATCTGGTTCGGCAGGAGACCGTTTTCCTTCAGATAGGCCGCCATGGAACGTGCGGCTGCCTTGCCCCGGCTGTTGAGCGGACGGTCGACGTCGGCAAGCCCTTCGTCGTCCCAGGCGGATTTCGCATGTCTCAGCAGGAGAAGCCGCATGTCGTTCTGGTTGTCCTGTGCCATTCCGGAAACGCTCCGGCATGCCGGAGCGGCGATTCCGTCAAAATCAGTCCTGGGCTGCGAGCGCTTCGTTGAAGGCAGCGACCGCCGGCCCTATTTCCTCTTCCTGTTCAGGCAGGGAATAGGACAGCCACAGCGTATAGTCCGCCTTCGCGCCGGTGAAATACCAAAGCGTTTCGTAGAGCGCCACCGGGGTCCAGTTGCGTGTGCGGAAGGAAATGCCGGAGGCGGCCGCGCCCGACAGTTTGACGGGCTCGAAGCCGGCGGCCTTGTAATTCCTTGAAAAAGTGAGTGCTTCGCGCCTGCCGGTTGCCTCCAGATGCTTGCGCAGTACGGCAGTGATGCCGTAGCGGCCGGTATAGACGCAGCCCGCAAGGCTGACGGCATCTCCCTGCATGACCTTGATCCTGGAATAGGGACCGATCGTGTCGGGACAGCGCAGGCCGGTGAAATGGCGCAGGCCCTCGACATCGCTCTGCCAGCCGGCGTCTTGCTCCGGCGCGGGCTGGGACCGGGCGGGAAATGCCGTCATTCCGGGCAGCGCAAGGCCGGCGAGCACGGACAGAAAAAGGGCTGCGGGCAGTCTTGCCAAGGGGGGCTCCCGTCGGTTCAGGTTCTCTCGCGCCGTGCCATGAAGGCCAGCCGTTCGAACAGATGCACGTCCTGCTCGTTCTTCAGCAGAGCGCCGTGCAGGGGCGGGATCAGTTTGGCGCTGTTCTGTTGACGAAGGGTTTCCGGATCGATGTCCTCGTTGAGCAGAAGCTTGATCCAGTCGATCAATTCCGACGTGGATGGTTTCTTCTTCAGCCCAGGTACGTCGCGCACATCGAAGAATAGCCGCAAAGCCTCGCTGAGTAGTCGCTGCTTGATACCGGGGAAATGGACCTCGACGATCTCCGCCATCGTCTCGGCGTCCGGAAACTTGATGAAGTGGAAAAAGCACCGGCGCAGGAAGGCATCGGGCAGGTCCTTCTCATTGTTGGACGTGATGATCACGATCGGCCGCTGGCGGGCCTTGACGGATGCACCGGTCTCGTAGACGTGGAACTCCATCCGGTCGAGTTCCAGGAGAAGGTCGTTCGGAAACTCGATGTCGGCCTTGTCGATCTCGTCGATCAGCAGAACCGGCCGGACGGGCGAATCGAAAGCTTCCCAGAGCTTTCCCTTGCGGATGTAGTTGTTGATGTCCTTCACGCGCTCGTCGCCGAGCTGGCTGTCGCGAAGGCGCGAGACGGCATCGTATTCATAAAGGCCCTGCTGGGCCTTGGTGGTGGACTTCACGTGCCACTCGATCAGCGGGGCACCCAAGGCTGCTGCCACCTGTTCGGCAAGTACGGTCTTGCCGGTGCCGGGTTCGCCTTTCACCAGAAGCGGGCGTTCCAGCGCGACCGCCGCGTTGACCGCAACGCGCAAATCTTCCGTTGCAATATAACTTTCAGTTCCTTCGAAACGCATTTCGCCGTCCGTGTTTCCTTTGTGCCGTGCGAAAGGTGACAGGCCGCGCCGCACGAAGCAAGCCCGGAATCCCGGAGATCTTCCGAGGCTCCGCCACAAGGACAGACTTGCCCATCGGACGGGGAAGATTTTGCCTCTTCAGACGGTGCTTGCCGGGTTGGGAATGCTTTTTAGTTTCCCGACATGTCTCATAATATATTGAATTATAAGGAATTTTTATGGAGATGCGGGAGTTGGCACGACCTTTGCGGAGAGGAGCCGATTATGGGCGCAAGCCCGCGTCAGCAGTGTCCATTTCATCAAGAGGACCAAACATGGGTATTTATGGGGCTATCAACTCGGCTGTCTCCGGACTGTCGGCGCAGGCCACGGCTCTGGAAAATATTTCCGGTAACGTCGCAAACTCGCAGACGACCGGCTACAAACGCCTGGATACGACCTTTGCGGATCTGGTCTCGGGTGGCGGCGCAACCCAGGCCTCACAGGTTTCCGGGACCACCTACGCCACCTCCCGGGCCACCAACACGGTTCAGGGCGACATTACTTCCGTCGATGTGGACACCTATATGGCCATCAACGGCGAAGGTTATTTCGTCGTAACCCAGGCAGCGGACGTGGTTGACGGGTCCACCACATTCGCCGATGAAACCTATTACACCCGTGCCGGCGATTTCGAGCGCGACAAGCAGGGTTACCTGATCAACAGCTCCGGCTATTACCTGCAGGGCTTCCCGCTCGATCCGAATACGGGCAACCCGATTGGCGACAATCCGACGGTGGTCCGCATCGAAAACAAGCCGCTGGCGGCTTCTGCCACAACAACCCTCGACTACCAGGCCAACCTGCCGCGCATCCCGGCCACGACCGACTATGACGGCACGTCCGATGCTTCCGCATTGCTGAATGCCACGGTCGGTACCGGCAACGTTGCGTCCACCAACAATCAGGACTTCCTCGACAGCTCCATTTCCGGCGGATCGATCACGATCTACAACCAGAACGGCACGGCGATGAACGTGGAAGTGCGTTACGCCAAGATCCTGAACGAGGATTCATCCGTTCCGCAAAGCGACACCTGGTCGATGTATATCGGCACGGGCGGCGCTGGGACTGATACCTGGTACGATGTCGGCGACATCACCTTCGACAGCACCGGTGCGATGACCGGGTTGACCGCAGGCACCATCGGTACGGTAAACGGCACCAGCGACGGCTTTACGCTTTCCTCGCTGTTGATCGGCGGGACGACCGCTTCAAACGTCGAAGTCTCCTTCGCCAGCAATTCCCTGACCCAGTATTCCGATCCGGACGGTACGGCCAGCTCGGTTTCGCTTGATCAGGACGGTTTCCCTGCCGGTGAACTGACATCTGTCGCGGTCGACGAGTCGGGCCGTGTGATCGCAAGTTACTCGAACAACCAGCAGCGCGCGGTCTACGAAATTCCGCTGGCCACGTTCGAAGCCGAGCAGAACCTGAAGCGCGTCGACGGGGCAGCCTTTGCCGCCACGTCTTCTTCGGGCGAAGCCGACCTTTCCGGTGGCGGGCAGATTCTTGCCAAGAAGCTGGAACTCTCCAACGCCGACATCGCGGACGAGTTTTCCAAGCTGATCATCACGCAGCAGGCCTATTCGGCAAACTCCAAGATCGTCACCTCGGCGAATGACATGCTGGACAGCGCCTTGAACATGGTCCGGTAACAGCATCGGACAGCATGCAAAACGCCGGCGGGACCTGACCCGCCGGCCTTTCCGGTCAGTTGGCGTTTAACCTGGGAGAAACCGCCATGGGTCTGACAAGTGCCCTGAATACCGCGGTCTTCGGAATCACCTACAATCAGCGGCAATTGGACGTCACGGCGTCCAACATCGCCAATGCTGACACGGCCGGTTACTCGAAAAAGACGATTTCCGCCAACGCCTATTTCGACGGCAACGGCAACGTCGCCGGGATCGAGGCAACGGAAGTCCGGCGGATCATCAACGAACAGATCCAGTCGGGCTATTTCAATTCTCTCGCCGATACGAGTTACGCCAAGCAGATCGCCGACTTCACCGACCGTCTCGACGATATCTTTGGCACGATCGGCGACGGCAGCGGCCTGTCTTCGCTTGCCGGGAAACTGTCCTCTTCCTTGCAGACGCTGATGAACGATCCCGGCAATTATACGGCTCAGAAGGAGGTTATCGCCGCGGCAGACGCCTTCGCGCGCGAACTCAGCGCCTCCTACGGGCGGATCACCGACCTGCGTCAGCAAGCCGACGAAGAGCTGGCGCAGCAGACGGAGAGCGTCAACAGGCTCCTGTCGAGCATTGAGGACATCGACGGCGCCATTCGCGACGCGACGCTTGCCGGCGTTTCGACCGCGGAAATGGAAGACGAGCGTGACAGACTGGTCGAACAGCTTTCCGGCTATCTGGACGTCACCGTCACCAAGTCGAGCAACAACATGCTGTTCATCCAGACGGCGGACGGCCAGCAGCTTTATTCAGACAACCGGGCCTCAACGCTCAGCTTCGACGCCAGTCATTCGCTGCAGCCCGGGCAGGCCGGCAACACGGTGACCGTCAGGACGCCGGGTGGAACAACCTATGACCTGCTTGCCGCCTCCAGGTCCGGCCTCATGGTCGCAACCGCGGAACTCAGGGACGAGATCCTGCCTGAGGCACAACGGCAGCTCGACACGATCGCAGCCGAAGTATCCCTGGCCTTTTCGAATGTGATCGTTGCCGGCGCCGCGGCGACAGTGGGGCTGGACAGCGGCTTCGACCTTGACGTTTCCGGCCTGCAACCGGGCAACACCATCACTCTGGAATATACCGACACGGGCGGCGTGCCGCAGACGGTCACACTGGTGGCGGTCGACGATCCCGCGCTTTTGCCTCTCGGCAACACGGCCACGGCCAATCCGAACGACACGGTTTTCGGGATCGACATTTCCAGCGGTTCCCCGGCCACCTACATCACCAACATTGCCGCAGCCCTCGCCGGAACCGGCCTGCAGGTCAGCAATGACGGCTCCAACAACCTCCGCATCCTGGGGGACAACACGGCGCCCACAAGCGTAGAAAGCGTTTCGGCGAACGTGACGGTCACGGCCAACACGGACCAGGGACTGGGTCTTGCGATCTTCGTCGACCAGCGGGCCGGAACGGATCTCTTCACAGATGCTCTGGAGGACGGCGGCCAGCGCCTCGGCTATGCCAGCGGGATCCGCGTCAATCCGGACCTTCTTGCCGACAGCTCGCTGCTTGTCAACTACCAGACAACGCCGGCGCCGAACACGACCAATGATCCGGCCAGGGCGGAGTATCTCGTCAACGCCCTGAGCGACAGGACCACCTATTTCGACCCGTCCTCCGGCATCGGCAGTCCCGGCGCGCCCTTCCAGGGCTCCATTCTGGACTTCGTGAACCATACGGTCGCCTTCCAGGGCAACCAGGCCAACGACGCGGCGACCTATTCGGAAGCCAAGGAAGCCCTGACAATGAACCTGGCCATCCGCTACGAGGAAAGCTACGCGGTCGACGTGGATACGGAGCTGGCATTCATGGTTCAGCTTCAGAACGCCTATGCGGCCAATGCCCGGGTGATGCAGACCATCAAGGAGCTCTTCGACGAGCTCCTGAACATCGTTTAGCGTGTGAGGTGATCCATGGCGATTTCTTCGATAACCACCTCCAGGACCTATCTGACCCGTCAGCTCAGCGAGCTGAACGACATGCTGGCCGAAAAGACCACGCAGCTCGCGCGGGGCAAAGTCGGCACGACATACGGGGAAGTCGGTGACCGGCGCCTGCTGGACATTCAGCTCACCCAGAAGGTCAGCATGATCGAGACCTATCAGCAGACGATCAGCATCGCGGATCTGCACCTAAAATCGATGTCCATGTCGCTCGATCGGCTTGAGGACATCCGTCAGGACGGGAAGTCCGCGCTCGACACGAACGACTTCATCATTCAGGACGACGGCCAGACCCAGACGCAGTCCCGCGCGGAGCTGCTGCTCGACGAGGCGCTCAACATCCTGAACACCGAAGTGGCGGGGTTCTACCTTTTCGGCGGCACAGATTCCGTCACCAACCCGGTCGCCTCGATCGACGCGCTCCTCAACGGCACGAACGGCCGGGACGGCCTGAAAACAGTCATGAGCGAGTACGCTCAGGCCAATCTGGGCGCCGCGAACACCGGCCGCACGACAACTTCCGCGCTGACCACGAATTACGCCGGCGCCGTTCCGACCGACTCGACCTTCACGATCGCGGAGGACGGGGCCCATGATTTCGGCTTTGACATAGTCTCGGCCACGACGACCTTGAGCAATGTCGCGATTACCGGGCCAGGCGGCACCGATCCGGACAGTTTCGATGTCCAGTTCACCGGCCAGCCCGCGGTGGGCGAGACGATCAAGGTCGAACTGAGCCTGCCGCCCTCGCACAGCGAGACGGTTACCATCGAACTGACGGCGGCAAGTTCTGCCGGGTCGGACGGCACGTTCGCTATCGGGGCGGATCTGGAAGAAACCGCACAGAACCTGCGTGACGCCCTTGCGGCCGAGATCGAAAACCAGGCCCAGACGACCCTTCGGACTGCTTCGGACGCCTGGGCGGCTTCGCAGTTCTTCAACACCTATGGCGGCACTGAACCCCAGCGCGTGGCCGGCCCTCCCTTTGACTCGGCAACGGCGCTGACCGGCGGCGGCTCGACGACGCTTGAGTGGTATTCGGGACGCAATACCGCCACAACGGACCCGAGAGGCGACAAGAATGCCGTCATCGACAGTAATCTGACCGTCAGCTACGGCGTCAGGGCGAACGAGGAACCGTTGATGGAGCTGGTGAAGTCTCTGGCGACATTTGTCGCTGCGGATTTTTCCGGTGGAACCCAGACGGACGAAGAATACTACAACACGCTGACCACGCAGTTGAGATCCATTCTCCAGCCCCCGGGGATCGATCAGTCGGGGATCGTCAACATTGCCTCCGACATAGCGATCACGCATCGGACGGTCTCCCTGACGGACGATCGGCATCTGCAGATGAAGAACAGCTACGAAGGCACCATCGCGGATATCGAAGGCGTCGACAAGGACCAGCTCGCGGCGGAAATCCTGACGTTGCAGAACAATATCGAAGTGTCCTACCGGGCTTCTTCCATCGTCTTCAACCTGACCCTGTCCGATTATCTCTAAACGGTCTCAGCGCAAGGTTACCTCGCGCGGGCCGTTCCGGCCGTTCCCGGGTGCGTCCGGCGAGGACAGAGCCGGCGCAGCGGTCAGGCAAACAACGTCAGCCGCAGCTTGAAACAGCTATCAGGACACAATGAAAAGGCCGGTGCGCAGCGCGCACCGGCCTTTCGAATTCTTTTCCCCGGCAAGGTCTTATTCCGTTGCGGGCTGGGCTCTCAGGCCTTCCGCGATGGACCTGTTGATGCTGATGAGGGAGTTGAGCTTGTTTTCATCGTCCGAGGTCATCACAGAAATTGTCTGCTTGAAGACGAACACGCCAAGAGAGGCGATGTTGTTCTTGATGTCCTGCGGCAACTGGCTTGCCTCACTGGTGGCCGAGGTCACCAGGATACTCCAGAGCTTGCGATTGTATACGAGAGCTTCGTCCTTTTCGGCAAGCGACGCCTCTTGCCATTCATCCTTGATCAGCTGCAGCCGGGCTGCGGCTTTCATCAGCAGATTCGCTTCCAGCTCCCTTGGCGACACCGCCACCTGGCTTGTTTTCTGGTAAGCCTGCGCTGCCTGTTTGTACATGACCGATCAGCGTCCCTTCGTATTCAATGAGCTTTCGTGCTTCTTTCAGTGCTTTATAGAAGGCGCCGGTTAGAATGGCGTTACTAATCCTTGTAACGTACGGGATCGTACTCGGTGCAGCCTTCACGATGTCGTTGACGAGGGTGAAGTAACTCTCCTGAATCCTCTCCAAGTCCGTTGACAGGTACATCAGCTGAACGGCCAGATAGACCCTCTTTGCTGGCGTATCCGCGGTGGCCGGCGTGAGAATATCCTTTTCTCTCAGAATGGGAGCCTGGCCTTCGATAAACAGACGGGTTCGCTGATTGTCATTGGTGATGACACTCTCGCCAATGATGATCCGCTCACCCGGTTTCAGCTCGACCTTGAGCGCCATTCCGTGACCTCCACAGTTGAGTATCGACTCGAATCGTTAACGAAATAGTTAACGCTGACGCGCGATACTTTAAGGAATTTCACCTATGCTGTTAACCGAATAGGCTCAGAACGCTCTGGTCCGCCTGGTTCGCCAGTGACAATGCGGTGGACGAGAGCTGCTGCCGCGTCTGCAGGGCAAGCATGTTCGCGCCTTCCTCGTTCATGTCGGCAATGGTCAGGTTGCCTGCTCCGACTTCGAGCGTGTTTATCATGTGCTTCGTGAAGTCCGTCCGGATCTCCACCGTCGAGAGCGAGGTGCCCATGGACCTTGCGGCGTTCCTGAGTTCATCAAGCGCAGCGTTGATCGCCTGAAGCGTCCGGTCGATATCGGTATCGGTCTTGAACTCGGATGCTGCCGCCGAAAGTGCCACGGTTCCGCTTGTACTGCCAATCGTCGTTCGGTTGAAGTCGGCGTTGCTGCTGGTGATATCGAAAGACACTTCACCGATGAGGCTGATGCTGCCGCCGGAGAAGGTGGCATCCAGGCCTTTGACGTTGTTCATGAAGTTGACGAGATCGTCCACCGTCGTCTCTGCATCGATTTCAAGAGAGGCCGGTACGAACCCGGTGCCGTCGGTGATCGTGATCGTGTCGCCTGCCTGGAAGCCGCCGGATGTGATCAGGGTCGCGCCCGCGGTCAGAGGGGTGACGCTGAGCGTCGTCGTGCCGGTTGCCGACGCGCCGCCGTTCGTGGCCGTGCCGCCACCGGAGGCGTCTTTCGAGATCGACAGAGTGTTGTCGAGACCGGACGTGATCGTGATGGAATCGGTTGCCTCGTCGAAACTTGCGTGAATGCCGTTCAGACTGTTCAGGGCGTCGACGTAGTCCTGAACCGTGGTGATGTCGGTTCCGACCGTCAGGTTGGTCGTGCCGGAGCTGTCGGTGATCGAGATAACGTCGCCGTTCGACCAGGCGCCGAGATCGGTGAGGTTGGACGAAGCCTGCAGGCCCGTCAGGCTCAAGGTGGTCTGGCCGCCATAGATGGCGAAGGAGGACGTGCCGGTGCCACCCGGATCTAGGTCGTCCAGATTGAGGCCGTCGTCGAGCGAGGTGTCGGTGAAATCCACCGCGTTGACGGTCAGGTTGGACGTCGAATCCTCGTTGAAAATAACCTCGAGCGCGTTGCCCGGGCCGGCCAGAAGGTTCTTGCCTTTGTAACCGGAGTCACGGGCCATGTCCTCGATTTGCGTCAGAAGATCATTGTACTGCTTGGTGAACAGCTTGCGCTCATATTCGCTCGAAGTCTGAAGCGCCTGGTTGGCGATCGCCTTTGCCGATTCCACCAGCTTGGTGATGGATGTGATGCCCTTGTCGGCGGCGCGGATGGTCTGAACGGCCTGGCCCATGTTGTCCAGGAGGTTGGACAGGTCGCTCGCCCGGTCGTTCAGGGATTGTGCCGTGAAATACGAGTTCGGATTGTCGAGCGCCGTATTCACCTTCAGGCCGGTCGCCAGCCGCGTCTGCGTTTTCGACTGCAGGTCCGCTGTCTGCTTGAGCGACAGGAGATTGTCCCGGACCGCGCTGGAAAGAACAATATCAGGCATCAGACTTCACCGCTTTTCCTATTAAGCACATGTCAGGGCGGCCCTTATTGCGAACCAGGAGGAGCGCGCACCTTTGACGTAAATCTAAATGGAAAGTTAATCGGTGATGCACGAATTAACGCGCTGTAAATAAAAGTTACCAAAAGCTTTCTTTTAATTCATTGAAACTTCACGCTTTTTGAAAACGGGTTGCGACAGTATTTGGCGGGCAAACGAAAACGGCGGGCCAGTGGCCCGCCGTGTCTGGTTGTCAGCTTGTGAGTCGTGCGTCTGACTGATTCTAGCTGAATTAGAAGAGGGATAGCACCGTCTGGTCCGCCTGCGACGCGAACGACAGCGAGGTTGAAGCAAGCTGCTGCCTGGTCTGCAGGGCGAGCAGGTTTGCACCTTCTTCGTTGGTGTCCGCCAAGGTCAAAAGACCCGCGCCTTCCTGAAGAGTATTGATCATCGTCTTGGTATAATCTTGACGGATCTCAACGGTCGAAAGGTTTGTACCAAACTCGGAGGCCTGGGACCTGAGGTTGGACAGGGCCGTATTCAGTCGGTCGACGACACGGCTGATGTCGGTGTCCGTCGCAAACCCGCTGTCCGACAGCGCCGCAACCGAAACGCCGGTGGTGTTCTGGGTGAAGCTCTGAGCAGCGAAGTCATTGTTGTTGCTCGTCAGCGAGAGGTCGGTTTCGCTCTGGATGGAGAGCAGGCCGGAACCCGCATCGAAGGTGGCGCTTACGCCGTTGAAATCCTTGACGAAGTTTTCAAGGTCGTCGACGCTGGTGTCGGCATCGATTTCCAGAGAGCCCAGTTCGTAGCCATTGCCGTCCGTCAGGGTCAGGGTATCGCCGATAGCGAAGGAACCCGAGTCGACGAGCAGCTGGGAAGCTGTCGAGAAGGCGGTGGCGTTGACGTTGCCGAAGGCCGCGCCGGCGGTACCGGTGCTGATCGCAAGATCCTCGTCACTGTAGATGGTGAGCTTGCCGTTGGTTTCGTCGAATTCCGCGCGGACGCCGGAGATGCCGTTCAGCTTGTCGATAAGGTCCTGAACGGTGGCGCCGGACACGGACAGGGTGCCGCCGGTGATGGCTGCCGCCGTTGCGGACGTATCATAGAGCGTGATCGTTGCCGTTGCCGCGATGAGGTTCGAATCGCCGAGGGACGAGCTGGAGTTCAGCGTCGGTCCGCCGGTTGCCGATTCCAGGGTGATCGTGGTCTTGCCGCCCCGGAGCGTGAAGGAGGTCGCGCCACCCTGACCTTCGGCCAGATCGGAAAGGTTCAGGCCGGTGGAAAGGGAGGTGTCGGTGTAGTCGACTGCTTCGATGGTCAGCTTGGACGTCGCATCTTCGTTGAAGATGGTCGTCAGGTCATTACCTTGACCTGCCAGCAGGTTCTTACCCTTGTAGGAGCTGTCACGGGCAACGTCTTCGATCTGCTCAAGAAGATCGTTGTACTGCTCGGCGTATTTCTTGCGCTCGTACTGGCTCTGGGTCTGCAGGGCCTGGTTGGCCTTGGCCTTGGCGGTTTCGACCAGGTCGGTGATGGTCTGAATGCCCTTGTCGGCGGCCTTGATGGTCTGCAGGGACTGACCCATGTCATCGAGCAGGTTGCTCAGATCGCTTGCGCGGGAATTCAGGCCGGAGGCGGTGAAGAAGGAATTCGGATTGTCCAGAGCGGAGTTCACCTTCAGGCCAGTCGCCAGCTTGTTCTGGACGCCGGACATGAGGTCGGCGGTGGACTGGAGGGTGAGGAGGTTCTGCCGCACGGCAGCTGACAGGGTGATGTCCTTCATTTGATTATCCCTTTCCTGGGTCACAAATTTTTTCTGCTCGTCCTGAGCAGGTTGATTAGGATCATCTCCTGTTAACCCTAATCATTGGTTAATTGCATCGCATTTTAGGGTTAACGAGGTGTTAACTCGTTGAGTTTGCGCGCAAAGCCGCCGGAAAAAGGTTCGGTTCTGGGAAAGGGGAGCGGAAGAATCAAAAAAGGCGGGCCGAAGCCCGCCTTTCTGTCTTGATAAATTGACCGAGGCTTAGAAGAGCCGCAGCACGTTCTGGTCGGCCTGGGCTGCCAGGGACAGGGAGGTGGAGGCGAGGGACTGCTGGGTCTGCAGGGCCAGCAGGTTTGCGCCTTCCTCGTTGGTGTCGGCCAGGGTCAGCTTGCCGGCGCCTTCTTCCAGCGTGTTGATCAGGGCTCGGGTAAAGTCCTGACGGTTTTCAACGATGGAGAGGTTGGTACCGAAAGTGGAGGCCTGCGAACGCAGGGTATCCTGTGCCGATTTCAGCTTGGAGACCACAGCGTCGATCGCGCTGTCCGTCGCGAAGCCCGAGTCGGTGCCGTTGGTGGTCAGGGCGGAGCCGCCGTTGAAGCCCGCGTTGGACGAGGAAATCGACAGCTTGAAGCCCGAGGTGACGGTCAGGGCGCTGCCGCTCAGCGAGGAGCTGGAGCCGGAGATGCCGTTGATCGTGTCCTGCAGATCCTGGACCGTGGTGGTCGCGTCGATCTTCAAGGTCGCGATTTCCGTGCCGTTGGCGTCCGTGAAGGACAGTGTGTCTCCGGCGGTGAACTCCGAATCGGCGGTGAGCAGGCTGCCGGCGGTCAGGGCGGTGGTCGCAGTGCCCGCGGTCAGTGTGATCGTGGAGGTACCGGAGGTGGCTTCCGACAGATCCGACAGGTTCAGGCCGGTGCTCAGGGTCGTGTCGGTGTAGTCCGTGGAGGAG